>JASJPG010000015.1:0-119354 GCA_031426815.1 Hydrogenophilaceae bacterium | reverse complement strand
CCGGAACAATCGCGCCTTGGAAGGCGCTCCTACGCGTGGTGTCGCCACTCACCCGACTCTGGCCTCAAGTTATGCCCGGCATATGCCGAAAGTAATATGGCATAGCTAGTCTCCGCGGGCATCTCGACCTCGCTGCCCGCCGCTGGACCAGCCCCTCTGTCGGCAGTTGCCGTCGACCCTTAGGAGCTTTTCATGAGGACTCTCTTCCTCGCATCGATCTTCGTCGCGGCCTTGAGCGGCTGTCAGAAAGCTTCGCCGCCGAGCACCCCACCGCTGCAGAAAATCAGCGTCGCCTACACCTACCAGCCGCAAAGCACGCTGGTCCACGTTGCGCTGGCGAAGGGCTATTTCACCGAGGCGGGGCTCGCCGTCACGCCGCTGATGCACACCTACGGCAAGGCGGCGCTGCAAGCGGTGATCGAGCGCCAGGCGGCCTTCGCCACGGTGGCGGAAACGCCGGTGATGTTCAATGTGCTGAAGGGCGAAAAGATATATGTGCTGGCCAATATCGAAGCGAGCACGACCAACAACGCGATCATGGCGCGGAAAGCGGCCGGCATCGCCACGCTCGGCGATCTGAAGGGCAAGCGCATCGGCTTCACGCCGGGCACCACGTCCGATTTCTTCTTGGATTCGCTGCTCACGGCAAACGGTCTGACGCGACAAGACATCCGCGCCGTCGCGCTGAAACCGGAAGAGATGCTGGACGCCATGCTGGCCAGGCAGGTCGACGCGGTTTCCACCTGGAACTATCCGCTGACGCAGATCAAGCGCCAGCTCGGCGCGGACGGGACGATCTTCTATGACCGGGAAATCTATACCGAGACGTTCAACATCGCCGCGCGGCAGGACTATGTGCAGGCGCATCCCGACACGGCGCAGCGCTTTCTGCGCGCGTTGATCAAGGCCGAGGCATTCGTCGCGCAGCAGCCGGCGCAGGCGCAGGCGATCATGGCGGCGGCGACCGGCATCGAGCGGGGCCTGATCCAGGAGGTCTGGAACGCGTTCAACTACCGCGTGGTGCTCGACCAGAAGCTGCTGATTACGCTGGAGGACGAAGCCCGCTGGGCGATCAGGAACAAGCTGACCGAGCAGACCGTCATGCCCGATTTCCTGGACGCGATCCATCTCGACAGCCTCAGGGCGGTGAAGCCGGAAGCGATCCGGATGAGTCGGTAGCGTCGCATGCGCATCCTCACCCGCCTGCGGCTGGTCTCGGCCGTGACGCTGCTGGCGCTGGGCGTACTGGTGCCGGTGCTGGTCGCGTCGTTGCTCGAATTCAGACAGGCGAAAAGCGATTTCGCGCTGGCCGATGCGATCAAGGTCAATTTTTTCGAGCGCGCCTCGCTGCGCGACCAGTACTTCCTGTATCGCGAAGATCGGTTGCACAAGCAGTGGCACAAGAACAAGGCCGGCGCGGACGACTTGTTGCGCCGGGCGCGGCTGCAATTCGAGCGGTCGCAAGACCGGCAGACGCTGGAACGGCTGCGCCAGGACATCGACACCACGGCAGTGATCTTTCGCCGCATCGTCGATAACACCCATGCATTGCAAGCGGCCGGCGCCAATCGCCTGGTGTACGAGGAACACGACAAACGGCTCTACAGCCAGCTGTTGTTGAAAGGCTCCGCGGTGCGCGATAGTGCGATCGTCCTGCAGGACGCCGCGGCATTCCGGGTCGAGCAGACCTATCGGCACCTGATCGTGGTGACCGGCCTGTTCGCGGTGACGCTGGCGCTCGTCACCCTGCTGATTTCGAACCAGATGCGCAGACTGATCCGCAGGCGTCTGGCGCCGCTGCACCAGGGGGCGGAAATCGTCGCCGGCGGCGATCTCGATTTCCGCATTCCGGATGACGGCGCCGATGAATTTGACGATCTCGCCGGCTCGTTCAACGCGATGACCGAGCGGCTGCAGACGTTCACCCGACAACTCGAAGCGGAAATCGGGGCGCACAAGGCGGCGGAAGCGCAGTTGCGAGAACTCAACCGCGACTTCGTCTCCTTCCTGGAGAACACCAGCGACTTCATCTACTTCAAGGACCAAGACAGCCGTTTCCGTTTCTGCAGCCAGACCCTGGCCACCATCACCGGCCATGCCAGTTGGCGCGACATGATCGGCAAGCACGACCTGGAGGTGTTCCCGGCGGACACCGCGCAGATTTATTACAAGGAGGAGTTGCCGATCTTCCGCGCAGGCCAGCCGCTGTTGAACAAGGAGGATCCCTATTACGACGCCGCCGGCAACCGCGGCTGGGTCAGTACCAACAAGTGGCCGTTGCTGGACCAGGACGGCCGCGTGGTCGGCTTGTTCGGCATCAGCCGCGACATCACCGCAAGCAAGCAGGCCGAAGAAAAACTCCAGCTCGCCGCCAGCGTGTTCACCCATGCGCGCGAAGGCATCACGATCACGACCGCCGACGGCACCATCATCGATGTCAACGACACCTTCTGCCGCATCACCGGCTACAGCCGCGACGAAGTGCTCGGCAAGAATCCGCGCCTGCTCAATTCCGGTCGCCACGATCCCGCCTTCTACGTCGCCCTCTGGCGCGATCTGACCGTGAAAGGCCATTGGGAGGGCGAAATCTGGAACCGGCGCAAGAACGGCGAGGTGTACGCCGAGATGCTGGCCATCAGCGCGGTGCGCGACGCGCAGGGCCACACCCGCCAGTATGTCGCGTTGTTCTCCGACATCACCCCGCTGAAGGAGCACGAAAGTCAGCTCGAACGCATCGCCCACTACGACGCGCTGACCGCCCTGCCCAACCGCGTGCTGCTGGCCGACCGCATGAATCAGGCAATGAGCCAGGTGCAGCGGCGGCAACAGCGCATTGCGGTGGCCTATCTCGATCTGGATGGTTTCAAGTCGATCAACGACAGCTACGGGCACACCACGGGCGACCAGTTCCTGATCGCCGTCGCCGCCCGCATGAAGCAGGCCTTGCGCGAAGGCGACACTCTCGCGCGCCTGGGCGGCGACGAATTCGTCGCTGTGCTGCTCGACCTGCCCGATGCCGCCGCCAGCGTGCCGATGCTGACCCGTCTGCTCGCGGCGGCGGCACAGCCGGTGCAGATCGGCGACTACGACGTCCGCGTCTCGGCCAGCATCGGCGTCACCTTCTACCCGCAGGCAGACGACGTGGATGCCGATCAGCTGCTGCGCCAGGCCGACCAGGCGATGTATCAGGCCAAACTGGCCGGCAAGAACCGCTACCACCTGTTCGACTCCGAGCAGGACCGCAGCGTGCGCGGCCATCACGAAAGCCTGGAGCGCATCCGCCGCGCGCTCGCCGACAACGAATTCGTGTTGTATTTCCAGCCCAAGGTCAATCTGCGCAGCGGTGCGGTGATCGGCGCGGAAGCCTTGATCCGCTGGCAGCATCCGGACAAAGGCCTGCTGCCGCCGGCGGCGTTTCTACCGGTGATCGAGGATCATCCGCTCGGCGTGGCAGTCGGCGAGTGGGTCATCGACACTGCCCTGGCTCAGCTCGCTGTCTGGCATGCGGCCGGACTGGATATTCCGGTCAGCGTCAATATCGGCGCCCGCCAATTGCAGCAGGCGGACTTCGTGCCGCGCCTGCGCGCGATGCTGGCGGCGCATGCGGAGATCCAGCCCGGCCAGCTCGAACTCGAAGTGCTGGAAACCAGCGCGCTGGAAGATCTGGCCCGCGCCTCGCAGGTCATGGTCGATTGCCGCGAAATCGGCGTGCGCTTCGCGCTCGACGACTTCGGCACCGGCTACTCCTCGCTGACCTATCTGAAACGCCTGCCGGTCACCCAGCTCAAGATCGACCAGAGTTTCGTGCACGACATGCTCGACGACCCGGATGACATGGCCATCCTGGAGGGCGTGCTCGGCCTGGCCACCGCGTTCAGTTTGCAGGTGATCGCCGAAGGGGTCGAAACCGCGGCGCACGGCGAGATGCTGCTGCAACTCGGCTGCGAACTTGCGCAGGGTTACGGCATCGCCCGCCCGATGCCGGCGCATGAGTTACCCGCCTGGGCGCTCGCCTGGCGCCCCGACCCGGCCTGGGCCGCTCTGCGCGCGGTCAGCCGCGACGATTTACCGACGCTGTTTGCCCAGGTCGAACACCGGGCCTGGATCGACGAGATCGGCAGCGCCCTGCGCGGCGAGCTGGTCACGGCACTGCCGCTGGACGCGCAGCAGTGCCGTTTCGGCCTGTGGCTGGGCGCCGACGGGCGGGCCCGCTACGCTGCGCATCCCACTTTTTGCGCGGTGGAAAGCCTGCATCGGCAGATGCATGACCTGGTAACGGAGTTGTGCGAACTCCACCGCCAGGAGCGGAATCCGCAGGCACTGGCGCGGCTGGGCGAACTGCATGCCTTGCGCGACGCGATGTCCGAGCAACTGAAGCTGCTCGGACAGAAAGGCCACGCCGGTTAGTCTCGCCGACGCTGCGCGGCGAAAGGTATCCTTGCCGCCATGCCTTGCCGACTCGTTTTCATGTACCCGCCGTCCGACCGATGCGGCGGTCGCCCCCGCCGGCGTTGCCGCGGCGCGCGATGACCACCCGGCATGCGGCGGCGGGCGCTGCGCGCGTCGACGAGGTCCAGGTGGATCGCGTCGTCTTGCTGCTGGCGCTGGCGGCCTTCGCCAGTTCCGCTGCGCTGCGTCTGTGCGATGCCATGCTGCCGGCGCTGGCGCTGGAGTTCGCCACCACGGTGGGCAAGGCGGCGGTGGTGGTGACCGCCACCGGCCTCGCCTACGGCATCCTGCAACTGCTGTTCGGGCCGCTCGGCGACCACTACGGCAAGTTGCGGGTGATCACCGCTGCCTGTCTGGCTTCGACATTCGGCGCGCTGGCCTGCGCGCTGAGTCCCAGTCTGGAATGGCTCGCCCTGGCGCGGGCGCTGAACGGCGCCAGCACCGCCGCGCTGATTCCGCTGTCGCTGGCCTGGATCGGCGATGCCGTCGCGATGCAGCAGCGCCAGGCCACGCTGGCCCGCTTCATGTCCGGCCAGATCGTCGGCCTGGTCAGCGGCCAGGCCATCGCCGGCTTCTTCGCCGACCAGATCGGCTGGCGCTGGGCTTTCGTGCTGCTGGCCGGCATCTATCTGGTGGTCGGCCTCGCCTTGCTGGCGGCGCTGCGCGGACATCGCGCCGCGGCGGCAGCGACACCGCCGGCGCAGGTGCCGGGACGCTATCGTCTGGTACTGGGCAACGCGCACGGCCGCTTCATCCTGGCCACGATCTTCGTCGAGGCCGTCGCCACCTTCGGCGTGATGACCTTCATCCCCGCCTACCTGCACCAACGCTTCGGCATTTCGCTGTTCCATGCCGGCCTGGTGGTGGCCACGGTCGGACTCGGCGGCCTCAGCTATACCTTGTTCGCGCGGCGCTGGGTGCAGGCACTCGGCCAGGTTCGTCTGGCGCGCACTGGCGGACTCCTGCTCGGCCTGGCTTTCCTGCTGCTCGGAATTGGCAGCGGCTGGAGCTGGGCCGTGCTGGCCTGCGTCGTGCTCGGCCTGGGTTTCTACCAGCTGCACAACACGCTGCAGACGCTGGCCACTCAGATCGCTCCGGCGGCGCGCGGCACCGCGCTGTCGCTGTTCGCGTTCTGCTTTTTCCTCGGCCAGGCCGGCGGCGCGGCCATCGGTGCGCTGGTGCTCGACCACCTCGGAGCAGACTGGTTGTTCCTTGCCTCCGCCCTGGTTTTGCCGGCGACCGGGTTGATCCTGGCGCGCCACATCAAGGCCCGCCAGCGGGTGCCTAAAGAATCGTTTAGTAACGATAAATAGGTCGGCAATTTCCCCCCGTAGCCGCAATGGATAACCTTACTGCCATCGCTTTATCCGGGTATAGGGTGGCACGGTAGTCGGGTTGTAGGCGGACCGCTCTTCAGTGCCAGTGCATTGCCCAGGTGAAGCATCTCGTGCGATCACCTGAGCGGATTTCCATGCAACCCGATCGAGTTTTTCCCCCGCTGCGCCTAGCAGCCTGTCGGACTTTCCCCGTGAGACGCGTTGAGCGCATGAGCGGACGGATGCAAGGCGCGGCGCGCGGGCAATGGTCGTTCCATTGCCAAGCGTCGAGTCTTTGCAACCGAGGCCGCAGACGCCGCTCATGCGCTCAACCCTCCGGGCCGGGGGCGCTTTTGGCGCAGGGCGGCGTTGCGGCTCGCTCATTTGGAATGACCAAACCTCGCTTCGCCGCGCCTTGCCCTGCGCCAAAATCACCCCCGGCGCGCTCACGGGGAAAGTCCGACAGGCTGCTCCTCTTGCTGCTGCAATGAAGACGATCCTTGTGCGCGGTTCCCTGAAACAGCGCCTGATTCTGATGCTGGCAGGCATGGCTGTGCTGGTGCTGATGCTAACCCTGCTGATTTACTCGGTGACCGGCGTCATCCGTCAGCAGGCCGGCTTGCTGGCGCAGTTGCGCGGCCAGGTGCAGGTGGTGTCCGAAAACGCCAATGCGGCGCTGGTGTTCGACGATGAGCAGTCCGCCACGATCAATCTGGCCACACTGCGCGAGCGCCGGGAAATTGTTGCCGCCCGCATTACGCGGCCGGATGGCCAGGTGTTCGCGGTGTATCCGAGAAAGACCGCGTCGGACACGTTCGACCGCCTGACGCCGCATGCCTTCACGGATCGCATGCCGTTCACCGCGCTGCGCCTGCGCCTGGATCATGCGATGTTGGCGCAGGAGGGCGGCGAGAAACTGGGCACCCTGTCCCTGGTCATCGATCTGTCCGACTTGTGGCGCCAGATCGGCCAGGACATCCTGTTCACCGCCGGCTTGAGCCTGCTGGTCTTCCTGCTTGCGCTGGTCGTCGCGCTCCGCCTGCAACGCCGCATCAGCGCGCCGATCCTGGCGCTGGCCGAAACCGCCCGCCGCGTTGCGCAGACGCAACGCTACGACCTGCGTATCGGCAAGATCCAGGACAAGTCCAGCCAGGACGAAATCGACACCCTGGTGGACAGCTTCAACAACATGCTGGGCGAGATCGAAAGCCGCGATACCAGCCTGCGCGAACATCGCGACCACCTGGAAGATCTGGTCGAGGGGCGCACGACCGAACTGCGCGCGGCGAAGGAACTGGCCGAGAAGGCGAACCAGGCCAAGAGCGAATTCCTGGCCACCATGAGCCATGAGATCCGCACGCCGATGAACGGCGTGCTGGGCATGAGCGAACTGCTGCTGAACGCCGGACTGGATGCCACGCAGCGGCGTTATGCCGAGTCGGTGCTGCGTTCCGGCCAGCATCTGCTCGGCATCATCAACGACATCCTGGACTTCTCCAAGATCGACTCAGGCCACCTGGAGCTGGAATCGGTCGAGTTCGATCTGGGTGAACTGGTTGAAGAGGCGGCCGCCATGTTCGTGCAACCGGCCGCGGAAAAGGGGCTGGAACTGGCGGTGCAGTTGCTGCCGCCCAACCTGAGTCTGATGCTGCGCGGCGACTCGTTCCGCTTGCGCCAGGTGCTGGTCAACCTGATCAGCAACGCGATCAAGTTCACCCGCCAGGGGGAGGTGATCGTGCGTGCGCATGCCTACACCGAGGCGGCGGACGTGCGCATCCACCTGAGCGTGGAGGACACCGGCATCGGCATCGCGCCGGGCGCCCGCAAAAAAGTGTTCGAGCAATTCTCCCAGGCCGACAGCTCCACCACCCGACAGTACGGCGGCACCGGCCTTGGCCTGGCCATCTGCAAGCAACTGGTGGAATTGATGGGCGGCGGTATCGGCGTCGAAAGTACGCCGGGGAAAGGATCCCGTTTCTGGGTCGAACTGAATCTGGCGAAAGGCCGCAACATGGCGCCGCTCGAGTCCTGCGCGCCGACGCTGGACGGCGTGCGGGTGCTGCTGGTGGACGACAACCAGACCAATCTGGAAATACTGCGGCTGCAATTGTCGAGCTGGAATATGCAGGTGGCCTGTGCCGAGAACGGTGCCGATGCGCTCGCCGCGATGGCCGCGGCGGCGGCGGCCGGGACGCCATTCGCGCTGGCGGTGCTGGACATGCACATGCCGCAGATGAACGGCCTCGAACTGGCGCGCGCCATCAAGGCGCGGCCCGAGCTGGCCGGGGTGCGCCTGATCATGCTCACCTCCAACTACCTGGCCGGCCAGGCACGGGAACGCGAGCAGGCGGGCATCCTGCGCTGTGTCGACAAACCGATTCGTCAGACCGAACTGTACGAAGTCATCTCCTGGGCGCTGGCGACCGAACCGAACCCGCGCCCGGCGCTGGCGTTGCCGGTGCCCGCCGCGCCGCTGGCGGAGAACGAACGAGTGCTGCGCGGCCGCGTGCTGCTGGCCGAAGACAACCCGATCAACCAGGATGTGGCTACTGCCATGCTGAGCAACCTTGGCCTGGCGGTGGACATCGCCAACAACGGCGAAGAGGTGCTGGCGCTGTTCGCGCAACGCCAATACGACCTGATTCTGATGGATTGCCAGATGCCGGTGATGGACGGCTATCAGGCCGCCGCGGCGATTCGCCTTCGCCAGACGGCGGGCCGTGTGCCTATCGTCGCCCTCACCGCCAACGCCATGGCGGGCGACCGCGACCTCTGTCTGGCGGCCGGCATGGACGACTATCTGGCCAAGCCTTATTTCATGCCGCAGTTGCAACAGGTGCTTGGCCGCTGGCTGCGCCCGCAGGCAGAAGCTGTCGCGGTGGCAGCAAGTGAAGCGGCGCCGGCCGGCAGCCTCAACATGAACATACTGGCGCAGTTGCGGGAGCTGGACCCGGCCGGTGGTATGGCGCTGACGCACAAAATCGTGCGCGCCTATCTGGATAACGCCAGCGCACTGGTCGACCAGGTCGAGCAGGCCATCGCCGCCGGCGATGCCGACGCTTTGCGCCGCGCCTCCCACTCCCTCAAATCCAGTTCCGCCAATGTCGGGGCCGAGACGCTGTCGGCACTGTTCCGCCAACTCGAAGGCTGCGGCCGCGAGGGGCGGCTGCATGAGGCCGCCGCGTTGATCGAGCCGATGCGGCGGGAATACCGGTTGGTCGTGCGCGCGCTCCACCAGTTGCTGGCGGAGGCGACATGAGCCGGACGAGCATTTACAACCCCCTTTGTGAGCCATCATGACCAAGAACCAACAAGTGCACATCGGCGGCCAACTGCCCAGCCCGAAAGGGGTGGCGCTGGCGATCATGGAACTCAGTCGTCGCGAGGACGTGACACTGAAAGAGTTGGCCCGCGTGGTGCAGACCGACCCGGCGCTGAGCAGCCGTTTGTTGCGTCTGGTCAATGCCGCTCAAATTGGCCGCACGGTGACCTCGCTCGGCGAGGCGGTGATGCATCTGGGCATGACCACGGTGCGCGATCTGGCCATGGGCTTTTCGCTGGTCGACCAGTACCTGCAGGGCAGTTGCGCGGCGTTCGACTATGCGGCGTTCTGGTCGCGTTCCCTGTTCATGGCGGTGGCCTGCCAGGAATTGAGCCGGCTGGTCCGGGTCGGTTCGCCGGACGAGTTGTTCGCCTGCGGCCTGCTGGCGCAGATCGGCCAACTGGCGCTGGCCACGATGTATCCCGACGACTACGCGGCGATCCTGGCCGAACCCGCCGGCGCCGAGCCGCTGCTGGTGCGGGAACGCCAGCGTCTGAAAATGGATCACTGCGAATTGACCGCCGTCATCCTGGCCGATTGCGGCATTCCGAAGGGTCTCGTGGATACCGCCTGTTGCCACGAGGCGCCGGAGTCGGCGGGATTCGTCGCAGGCTCGCGCGCCTGGCGGCTCGTGCATCTGTTCAGCCAAGCCCGGTTCATGGCCGAGCTTGCACTGGCGCCGGCAGCGGAGCGCGAGTATCGACGGGTGGAGTTGATCTGCCTGGGCGGCAACCTGGGACTCGACGCGGCGGCCTTGGCGGCTGCGTTCGACCGGGTGGTCGCGCAATGGCGCGAGTGGGGCGCCCTGCTGAATGTGCCGGCGACGCCGCCGCCCGCGTTCAACGCGATGGCCGTCGTGCCGCAGCCGGCGCCGCACTTGGCACAGATGCCGGCGGCGAGTGCGACCACCAAGCGGGTGTTGCTGGTGGAGGACGAAGCCACCTCCCGCATCAAGACGGAAGCGGTGTTGCGCCATGCCATCGGCTGCACGGTCTATACCGCCGACAATGGCGAGGCGGCGCTGGCCCTCGCGCTGGAAATCATGCCGCAGATCGTCGTTACCGACTGGCTCATGCCGGTCATGGACGGACTCGCGTTCTGCAAGGCCCTGCGCGCGACGGAATGGGGCAAGTCGATGTACGTGATCATGCTGACCGGGATGGAAACCGAAGAGCGGATCGTCGAGGCGTTCGAGGCCGGGGTGGACGATTACGTGGCCAAGCCGATGAACGTGCGCGCCCTCAATGCCCGCATGCGGGCGGCGCTGCACTACGTCGATCTGCTTGATGCCTGGGAGCGCGACCGCATGCAACTCGAACGGTTTGCGGCGGAGTTGGCCATCGGCAACCGCCGCCTCGAACACATGGCGATGACCGATCTGCTGACCGGTTTGCCCAACCGGCGCGCCGGCCTGGAGGCGCTGAGCAAGGCCTGGGGCGCGTCCACCCGCAGCGGGCAGTCCATGGCGGTGCTGATGATCGATGTCGATCGCTTCAAATCGATCAACGACCAGCATGGCCACGCCGTTGGCGATCTGGTGTTGCAGGCGGTGGCGCAGGGCATCCAGGCGGCCGCGCGCAAGAACGAGAGCGTCAGTCGCATCGGCGGCGAGGAATTCCTGCTGGTCTGCCACGACGCGGATATCGCGACGGCGCTGGTCGCGGCGGAACGCCTGCGCGGCATGGTCAAGGATCTGAAGATCGGCATCGCCGACGTGGAAATCCGGGTCTCGGTCAGCATTGGCGTGTCCAGCCGGGAAGCGGACATGACGGATGCCGACGCGATGGTCCGGGCGGCGGACACGGCGCTGTATGCGGCCAAGAATGGCGGTCGCGACCGGGTCTGTTTCCTGCAGCAGACGCAATGCCGATGCGCGCAGGTCTGACGTCGCAGCCTGCGCCGGGTGAAACGACAATCAGTGGTTTTGTTTGTGCGTATGAATTCGCAGCTACATCCGGCACCTGCATTTTGGATAAGTCAGGGCTGCCATAAAGCTTTCTTCAATTGCGATAAAGATGTCATCAATTTCTTCCGGTGGCTTGGGTAGATAACCTTACATACAACGCCGGCAACCTGTATTTCTCGGCTGAATGGCACATCTCGGAGGAATGAGTCATGCACGCAACGCAATTGGCAGAGACGACGGATCGGGGTTGGTGTATCCGCATCGGCGAGGTATTCGATCTTGAGGTGGCGGCGGAGTGTCTGCGCCATTGCCGCGACGACAGGACTTTTCCGCCGGAGAAACTGCTGTTCGATCTGACCCGGACACGGCAGCTGTCGACGGCGGGCATCGGCGCGATGCTGCATATCAAACACGAATATCAGGTGAACGACGACCGCGCCGTCATCGTCTACCAGGACCCGGCAGTCGGCGAACTGTTGCGGCTGTCGCGTATGCACCAGTCGTTTCAACTCCTGGCCCGCGGATGGGAGGACTGCCATGCGTTCAAATGAGCCGAGCATGCTGCCGGTCGCGGTCGCGTCGGAGTCGAGGACAGGCATGCTGAGCATGACCGCAGGCAATTCACTCATGGCAACGCTGGCGGCATCGGTCGAAGGCGACGGTGCCGCTCGCGCCATGCATTGCCAGCGTTTGTTTGCCGCGATGTTCGAAAGCAATCCGATGGCGATCATGATCACCGATCGGCGCAATCGCATCGTTGCGGTGAACCCCGGCTTTTCACGTCTCACCGGCTACAGCGAGACGGAAGCCATCGGCCAGATGCCGAGTCTGCTCAAATCCGGCCGCCACGACGCCGCCTTCTACCAGGCCATGTGGGGCGCGCTGCGCGAGACGGGTGAATGGATCGGGGAGATCTGGGACCGCCGCAAGGACGGCTCGTTCTATCCCAAGTGGGCGCATATCCGGGCCGTACACCCGCACGGCGCAGACAACGAACCGGACGGATATGTCGCCAGTTTCACCGATCTCTCGGCGCACAAGGAGGCGGAGGAACGCATCCACACCCTGGCCTACCACGACGTGCTCACCGGCCTGCCCAACCGTTTGTTGCTGCACGACCGCCTCGAACACGCCCTGGCCAAGGCGCAGCGGCGGTCGCAGGCCGTGGCGGTGCTGTACCTCGACCTGGACAACTTCAAGAACATCAACGATTCCCTCGGCCATGCGGTCGGCGACCAGCTCCTCATCGAGGTGGCGAATCGTTTGCGTGCCAGCGTGCGCGACATGGACACCGTCGCGCGTCTGGGCGGCGACGAATTCGTGGTGCTGCTGGAAAACCTGGAAGACACAGCCGCCGCCGCCAGTGTCGCGGCCAAAGTCCATGCCGGCCTGGCGCGCCCGATTCAGGTCGGCAGCCAGTCGCTGCATGCCGACGCCAGCATCGGCATCGCGCTCTATCCGGCAGACGGCGACAACGCCGCCAGCCTGCTGCAGAACGCCGACACCGCCATGTACCAGGCCAAGGCCAGAGGGCGCGGCAACCACCAGTACTACGCCGCATTCATGAACGCGCAGGCACGCGAACAACTGGCGCTGGAAACCACCTTGTACGAAGCGCTGGAAAACGACGAATTCCAGCTGCACTACCAGCCCATCATCGACCTCGACAGCGGCGCCATGACCGGGGTCGAGGCGCTGATCCGCTGGCAGGCGCCCGGGCGCGGCCTGATCGCGCCCGACACCTTCATACGCATCGCCGAGGAGACCGGCGCGATCGTGCCGATCGGCGACTGGGTGATCCGCCAGGCCTGCCACGACCTCGCCGCCTGGGCGGCGCGCGGCCTCGAACCGCCGCAGATGTCGATCAACATCTCGCCGCGCCAGTTGCGCCAGCCGGGCCTCGCCGCACGCATCCGCAGCATCCTGCGCGAGACCGGCATCGCGCCGCACCTGCTGGAACTGGAGGTGACCGAGAGCGCCCTGATGGAACGCCCGGATATCGCGGCGGAGATCCTGCGCGAATTGAAGGCCATGGGCCTCAGCATCGCCATCGACGATTTCGGCGTCGGCTATTCGTCGCTCGGCTATCTGAAGACCTTCCCGATCGACAAGCTGAAGATCGACCGCAGCTTCGTCAGCGATCTGCTCGACGACGACAATGACCGCGAAATCACCCTGGCCTTGATTTCACTGTCACACAACCTCGGTTTGCGGGTCACCGCGGAAGGCGTCGAGTTGCAGGCGCAACTCGAATTCCTGCGCGAACACGGCTGCGATCAGGTGCAAGGCTATCTGTTCAGCCGGCCGCTGCCGTCATCGGCGTTTCAATCGTTCTTGGTGTCGCGGGCGCGGTTTCTCTGCACCGATCTGGCCAAGTGCCTGCTCGCCGCCTGATGTCAGACAGCCTGTCGGAATCCGGGCTGGGTGCTGCTGCAGCTCAGTTGAGCGACGATACGGGAGGCTGGATGGTCGATCTCAGTACCGAGTACCTGGGGTTAAAACTCAAAAATCCGCTGGTGCCTTCCGCATCGCCACTTTCCCGCAGCGTCGGCAAGGCACGCGCGCTGGAAGATGCAGGCGCCTCGGCACTGGTGATGTATTCCCTGTTCGAGGAAGAGATGCGGGCCGAGTCGGTCGAGATGGAACGCCGTCTGATCGACCAGGCCATCCTGCAGGCCACCGCCGCCGGTCTGAAGGCGGACAATTTTTGCTACCGCAGCGGCCTGGATCTTTACCTGGAACAGGTCACGGCACTCAAGGCTTCACTGGACATTCCGGTGATCGCTTCGCTCAATGGCATTGGCATGACCAGTTGGGTGGAAGTTGGGCGGGAACTGGAAAAAGCCGGCGCGGACGCCCTGGAACTGAACGTTTATTACATCGCCGCCGATGCCTCCCAATCGCCCGAGACCATCGAGGGGCGATTCCTGTATCTGCTCAAATCGCTGCGCGAGGCGGTAACGCTACCCATCGCGATGAAAATCTCGCCTTATTTCTGCGCCTTGCCGGCATTCGTGCAGAAACTGGAAGCGGAAGGTGCCGGCGCGGTGGTGCTGTTCAACCGCTTCTTCCAGCCCGATATCGACCTGGACACCCTGGCGCCGGCCGATCAGCACATGCTGTCCGGCCCCAACGAACGCCTGCTTGCGATGCGCTGGATCTCGCTGCTCTACGGTCGCGGCGGCATCGACCTGGCCGGCAATGGTGGCGTTTACACCTGGCAGGATGCCGTCAAGATGCTGCTCGCCGGGGCGGATGTGGTGAATCTGACCAGCGCTCTGCTCCAGCACGGGCCCGGGCGGCTGACTGAAATACTGCTTGGCATCACCGCCTGGATGGAGGCGAAGGGCTATGACTCGCTGACCCAGTTCAAGGGCAGCCTGAGCCAGCAACCCTGGACCGACACCTCGGCGCTGGCCCGCGAGGGCTATGTGATGATGCTGGACAATTACGCCGCCCAGACGACGGACGCCGCCTAGCCATGGGTGCCGCCATGCAAGCCAACCCGTCCACAGAAATAGCCGCGGGCAAGATCGATATCCGCAAGGAATTCCTGGTCCAGTTTCCCATCTTCAAAATGCTGCCGGCGCCCGATCTGGATGAGGCCATGCGTGCGGCCCACGTGCGCCGGGTCGGCAAGGGTTCCACGCCGTTCAACGGCAACAGCCCGTGCATGGGCTTTTCCATGTTGCTGTCCGGCTCGATCCGGGTGGTGAAGATGGGTGCCAATGGCCGCGAAGTGGAGCTGTATCGCTTGCAAGCGGGCGAGAGTTGTCTGATTTCGTCGAGTTGCATGCTGGGCAAGGCCAACTACACCGCCACCGCGATAGCGCAGACCGATCTGCTGGTGTTCACCATTCCGCCGTCCAGCTTCAAGCGGTTGATGGCGCGCAACGAAGCCTTCCGCGAGTTCGTGTTCAGCCAGTTCAGCCAGCGTCTGGCGGACCTGATGCTGCTGGTGGAGGCGATCGCCTTCCAGAAGCTGGATCAGCGCCTGGCCACGCTGCTGCTGGAAGAAGGTCCGCAGTTGAAGACCTCGCACGCCAAACTGGCCGATCGCCTGGGCACCGTGCGGGATATCGTCGGCCGTCTGCTGAAGAACTTCGAGCAACGCGGGCTGGTGAGTCTGGGCCGGGAACGCATCCAGGTGCTCGATGCGGCGGGGTTGCAAGAGGTTGCCGAGCGCCCAGCCTGAACCCCCGGCCGGCAACAAGCGAAATATTAGAAATCTCTAATTTTGTGCGACCCATGTCGCATACCTGCTCTTTCAGTCTCCGTAGCATGCAAGTCATCGGTTGAGCCACCACGGCGCAACCTCGAATCGGTTCCCCGGAACCCTTGTTGATGACACGCAAAGGAGACAACCATGCTTTTCAAGCAACTTTTCGATACGACTTCATCCACCTACACCTATCTGCTGGCGGCCGATTCCGGCGAAGCGGTTCTGATCGACCCCGTCTACGAGCAGGTCGAGCGTGATCTGGCTGTGTTGCGCGAACACAACCTGACCCTGGCCTGGGTGCTCGACACCCATGTCCACGCCGACCATGTCACCGGTGCCAAAGCCCTCAAGATCGCCACCGGCGCACAGACCGCCGTCGGCGACGGCTGCAACGCGAGCGGCTTCGACCACCCGTTGCACGATGGCGACGAACTGCGTTTCGGCGACGAAGTCATCCGCGTCATCGGTACGCCCGGCCACACACATGGCAGCGTGTCCTACGCCTGGCGCGACCGTGTCTTCACCGGCGACGCCCTGCTGATCGGTGGCTGTGGCCGCACCGACTTCCAGGCCGGCGACGCCAAGACCTTGTTCGACAGCATCACCGACAAGCTGTTCGCCATGACGGATGAGACCCTGGTCTATCCCGGCCACGACTACAACGGCCGCCGGGTCAGCTCCATCGGCGAAGAGAAAGCGTTGAACCCACGCCTGGCCGGCAAGAGCAAGGAAGAGTTCGTGGCCATCATGGACGGTCTCAACCTGCCCATGCCGAGACTGATCAGCATCGCCGTACCCGCCAACCTGGTCGGCGGAACCGCCTGATTTCACGCGTTAACAGGAGAAGACAACATGAAAACCATCACCGCCCACACCCTGGTCAACCTGCAACAACAAGGCCTGATTCACCTGATCGACGTACGCACGCCCGCCGAGTTCGGCGCGGTCCACGCCAAAGGCGCGGTCAACATCCCGCTCGACAAACTGGAACCCAGCGCCCTGGCCTACTGCAACGGCGACCCGGCCTACTTCATCTGCAAATCCGGCATTCGCGCCCGCAAAGCCATGGAGAAATTGGCTCAGTCCGGCTTCAGCAACATGATCGAAGTGGAAGGGGGTACCGATGCCTGGGTCAAAGCCAGGCTGCCGGTGCAGAAGGGCCAGAAAGCCCTCGGTCTGGAACAGCAGGTGCGCCTCATCGCCGGCAGCATGGCCCTGACTGGCGCGGGCATCGTGCTGGCTGGCCAACCGATGGGTTTGGCGCTGGTGGCCATGATGGGCCTGGGCATGGTGTATGCCGGCATCACCGACACCTGCGGCATGGCCATGGTGTTGGCGAAAGCGCCCTGGAACCAGAACGCAAAAGCCTGCCCGGCGTCAGCGGACTAAGCAGCCTCCCTGCCGAACCGGCCCCGGATTCCATCCTGTGGCCGGTTTTTTATGTCTGGCGGGCGCTTGCCGCCGCCGATGAAGGTAACTCCTCATGAACATATTTCGCCTTGGCGCACCGCTGCGCCTGCCCGCATGGCTGGCTCATTACCAACGCGGCGACCTGTCGCACGATCTGGTCGCCGGCATCGTCACCGCCATTCTTCTGGTGCCGCAGGGCATGGCCTTCGCCCTCCTTGCCGGCTTGCCCGCCCAGGTCGGCTTGTATGCCAGCATCGTTCCGCCCCTCGTCTATGCCCTGTTCGGCACTAGCCGCACCCTGGCGGTGGGGCCGGTGTCGGTGGCCGCCATCATGGTGGCCACCGCCCTGAGCCAGCACGCCACGCCGGAAACTTACCTTGGCAACGCCATGGCCCTGGCTCTGCTCAGCGGCCTGATCCTGTTGCTGATGGGCTGGCTGCGTCTCGGCGTGTTGGTGAGCCTGCTCTCCCACCCCGTGCTGTCGGGTTTCGCCAGCGCGGCGGCCGTGGTCATCATCGCCAGCCAGTTGCCCAACCTCACGGGGCTGCACCTGGCTGCGTTCAGCAGCCTGGGCATGCCATTCCAGATCAGCCTCCAGCCCGCCATCCTGTTGCTGGGGCTGCTCAGCATCGGCGCTTTGCTGCTGCTGGGCAAACCCCTGGAATGGGCGTTGGCGCGTCTGGGTATCGCAGCGGAAAAGGCCAGACTGATCGGCCGCGGCGGCCCGCTCGCGGTGGTGTTGCTCGGCACCGGCCTCGCCTTGTTGCCGAATCTGCAGGCGGTGATACCGGTGGTGGGCGCCATCCCCGCCGGCCTGCCAGTTTTTTCAGTCGGCTTACCCGGCGGCGTCGAGTGGGCTTCGCTGCTGCCTTCCGCCTTGCTGATCGCCCTGGTGGGGTATGTGGAGAGCATCGCCATCGCCAAGTCCCTGGCCCACCGCCGCCGCGAGACGGTGGCGCCGAACCGCGAACTGCTGGCTCTGGGCGCGGCCAATGTGGGCGCTGCATTCACCGGCGGTATGCCGGTGGCGGGTGGGTTTTCCCGCACCATGGTCAACTTCAACGCCGGCGCCCGCACCCAGATGGCCGGCCTGATCACCGCGCTGCTGGTAGGACTGGTGGCGCTGACACTGACCAGCGCCTTGCAGTACATCCCGAAGGCAGCGCTGGGCGCGATCATCGTCGTTGCGGTGGCCCGGCTGATCGACCTCGCAGCCCTGAAACATGCCTGGCACTACGATCGCCTGGATGCCGCCGTGATCCTGGCTACCTTCGCCGGGGTACTGGCGCTGGGCATCGAACACGGCCTTCTTGCCGGCATCGGCGCTTCCCTGCTGCTCTACGTCTGGCGCAGCCGCGAACCGCATATCGCCGTGCTGGGCCGCATTCCGGGCAGCGAACAGTTCCGCAACGTGGTGCGCCACAGCGTGGAAACCGCGCCGGACCTGCTGCTGGTGCGCATCGACGAGAACCTGAACTTCGCCAATGCCGAATACCTGGAGCAGGCACTGTCCGACCTGGTCAACGCCCAGCCCGAGATTCGCCATCTGGTGCTGATCGGCAGCAGTGTCAACCACATCGACAGCAGCGCCCTGAGCACGCTGGAGAAGCTGATCCAGTCGATGCGCGAGGCCGGCGTGACGCTCCACCTGGCCGAAATCAAGGGGCCGCTGCGCGACCGCCTGGAACGCAGCGCCCTGCCGGCTCTGCTGAGCCCGGGGCGAATCTTCGCCAGCACCCACCAGGCCGTGGCCGCGCTGTCGAGCCAGCGTGACCCGACGGAGCATGCCGCTACGCCGAACCCTTTGCTCCAGGCGGCATAAATCCGTTCGTTCAAATAACCCTCCATTTCATCCACCACTAAAAGAAACCGACATGTCGAATAGCAATCCCAGCTGTGCCAGCAACCGATTGGCTGCCCAAGCCCGCACCCTTCTGCCCGCCGTCCTGAGCCTGCTCGCCGCCGAATCCAGCCTGGCCACCAACGGCATGAACCTGGAAGCCTATGGCGCCAAAGCCGGCGGCATGGGCGGTGCGGCCTTCGCCCACGACTCCGGCAACTCGGGCGTGATGAACAACCCCGCCACCCTGGCCCTGCGCTCCGGCGACCAAACCAATTTCGGCTTGGGCCTCACCCTGCTTTCCCCCGATGTCAGCGCCAGCCACCCGCTGGCCGGAAGTGTCGATTCCGATGGCACCGCCTACTGGATGCCGACCATCGGCTACATCCGCAACCGGGGCGATTTCGCCTATGGCGTCGCCATGCTGGCCCAGGGCGGCATGGGCACGGAATATGGCACCGGCTCGACGCTGTTCGCGGGCGGACTCTCGGCGCTGGGCAATCCCGTCGCATTGAGCGGAGAGGAAATCCGCTCCGAGGTGGGCTTCGGTCGCCTGATGTTTCCCTTGGCCTGGAAAGCCAATGAGCGTCTGAATCTGGCTGGTCAGATCGACCTGGTTTGGGCCGGCATGGATCTTCAGATGGATATGGACGGGCAGACCCTGGCCGGCATGATGGGAGCCGGTCTCGCTACCGGCAGCATCACCGGCGCGCTGGGCGGCCTGGGCGATCTGCACTATGCCCGCTTCGATTTCTCCGATAACAACGCCATGACCGGCAAAGCCAAGTCCTATGGTTGGGGCTACAAGCTGGGTGCGGTGTTCAAGGCGACGGATCGGCTCAATCTGGGGGCGACCTACCACGCCAAGACCCGCATGGGCGACATGAAGGCCAGCGATGCCCAACTCAGCGCGGCAGGCGGCCTCGGCAGTACGGCCATGACCGGCGAATTGAAGGTGATCGATTTCCAGTGGCCGGAAATCTATGGTGTGGGTCTGGCCTGGACACCGAGCGAGAAATGGATGTTGGCGGCTGACGTAAAACGCATCCTGTGGTCGGATGCGATGCGAGATTTCCGCATCAGCTTCTCCTCCGCTGGCATGGACCTGAACGTCACCATGCCCCAGAACTGGGAAGATCAGACGGTGCTGGCCGTTGGCGTGCAGTACCAGGCCAGGCGCGACCTGGCCCTGCGCTTCGGTATCAACCAATCCAGCAACCCGGTACCGGACGGCACCTTGAACCCGCTCTTCCCCGCCATTGTCGAGCGCCACTACACGGCGGGCATCGGCTATCGCCTGGACCCGGCCAACACCCTCGCCGGCGCCGTGAGCTACGCTCCGGAAGTGAGCGCAACCAGCACCACCACAGGCATTACCTCAACTCACGCTCAGATGTCATTGCGGGTGAATTACAACCATACCTTCTGAGGCTGAAGAACGGTGCTTGAGCCTGTAGGAGCGCCTTCCAAGGCGCGATCCCGCCTCAATCGCGCCTTGGAAGGCGCTCCTACAGAAACAACTTCCTACGCTTTGCTCAGGCCCTCGCCGGCACCAGGCAGAACAGGTCTTCCTTGGCTTCCTCGCCGAGGCGGGCGTGGATCGCCGCGATGGCCTGGTCTTCGGTGGCGTAGATGTTGTCCTGGCTGATCAGGTCGAACAGGCCGGTGGCGCGCATCACGTCGAGGATCTGCTTCTTCAGGCCGGAGAACACCACTTCCATGCCGTTTTCGCGCAGACGTTCGACCAGATGGTGCACCACTTCCTCGCCGGAGGCGTCGAGCTGGTTGATCGCGTCGCCCACCACCAGCAGGTACTTGGCGTCGGGCTTGGCGGCGATCAGTTCCAGCACGGTGTCTTCGAAGTAGGAAATGTTGGCGAAGTAGAGCGAACCGTCGAAGCGCATCGCGATGATGTGCGGGCTGGTCGGCAGGGTCGGGTTGACCTTGAGGTCGCGCAGGGTGCCGTCCGGGAAGCGGCCGAGTTGCGCCACGCGCGGCTTCATCGTGCGGTACAGGTAGAGCACGATGGCCAGGCTGGCGCCGATCAGGATGCCCTTGTCCAGGTGCGGCGCGGCGACCAGCGTGATGACGAAGGTGACGCCGGCGACGATGCCGTCGAACTTGCTGGCCTGCCAGGTGTGTTTCAGCGCCTTCGGCGTGATCAGGCTGGTCACCGCGAGCAGGATGATCACCGCCAGCGTCGCCTTGGGCAGGTTGTACAGATAGTCGGTCAGGAACAGCAGCGTCACCGCCACGAACAGGCCGTTGAACACCATCGCAAAACCGGTCTTGGCGCCGGCCTGTAGGTTGATCGCGGAGCCGGTGAACGAGCCGCACGACGGATAAGCCTGGAAGAAGGCGCCGCCGATATTGGCCAGGCCCTGGCCGATCAGTTCCTGGTTCGGGTCGAGCCGTTGCTTGGTCTGCGCGGCGAGCGCCTTGGCCATCGAGATCGATTCCATGAACGCCACCAGCGCAATGATGAATGCCGCCGACAGCAGCGAGACGATGGCGTCGAGGGTCAGCGGCGGCAGGCGGAAAGCGGGCAGGCCGGACGGAATCTTGCCGACCACGTCGCCGCCGCCGACCAGTTTGACCTCGCCCTTCTCGATCTTCTTGATGTGCCAGTGGCGACCGTCGGTCTCCACGCCGGCCGGCACCTGGCCGGCGATATACAGCGTGGCCACCGCCGTCTCGTCCGCCTTGGCGCGCTCGAACTGGAGCTTGCGGATGTCATGCATGCGCGCCTTGTTCTCTTCCTGCAGGCCGGCGATATCCAGCTTCATCAATTGGATCTTGTAATCGAGGTCGGCTGCCGCACGCGCGTCGTGCGCCTTCTTCGCCTGGCGCATCCGGCCGGACAGCGCGGTCGCTTCGACGCCCAGACTGAGCACGCGATGGTCGGCGGCGGCGTAGCTGGCGACGATTTCGCGCGCGGTGGGATCGGCGATGTGATCCGGAGCGCCCTTGGTCTTGTGCTCGAAGCTGAGCGCGGCGCTGACGATGATGGTGACCACCACGGCGATCAGCACGGACAGCTTGGACAGCGCCGGAATCTTCTTCAGGCCGAGCATCAGCGCCAGCGCGAAGATCGACATGGCCAGCGTCGGCAGATGCGTCTGCGGCAGGTAGCCGAACATTTCCCAGATGTCGTACAGGAACGAATCGCTGCGTCCCTTCGGGATGCCCAGCAGCATGTCGAGTTGCGACAGCGCGATGATCACCGCCGCAGCGTTCATGAAGCCGAGGATGACCGGATGCGACACGAAGTTGACGATGGTGCCCAGCTTCACCGCGCCGAGCGTGAACTGGATGAGGCCCACCATCAGCGACAGCAGCAGCGCCAGACCGATGAATTCCTCGGAGAACGGCACCGCCAACGGCGTGATCGCGGCGGCGGTCATCAACGAGACGATGGCCACCGGACCGGTCGACAGTTGCCGCGAGGAACCCCACAAAGCGCCGAGCACCGCCGGAATGAACGCCACGTAAAGACCGAAATACACCGGCAGGCCCGACAACTGCGCATACGCCATCGCCTTCGGTACCAGCACCAGCGCGCCGGTGATGCCGGCGATCAGGTCGCCGCGCAGGAGCAGGGAATTGACCGGAAACCAGGCCAGGAACGGAAAAAAGCGGAGAAGCAGCGGGTTGTGCATGGTGCGGGCGCCTGAGAGAATTCGTTGCGAAACGTTGCGTAATGCAACTGCCACATGTAGAACCGCAACAGTTTAGCAAAAGCTGATACAGCTGCCCAACCCGCTTGCCGTCATTCCCGAGCGTTTCGGAATGACGCACACTTCCAGCGCACTCACAGATCGGAGCCGTCCATGATTCGTCGCAACCCGAATGGCGACATTCCCGTCATCCACGAATCCGCCTTCGTCGACCCCACCGCCATCCTGTGCGGCAAGGTCATCGTCGAAGCCAATGTATTCATCGGCCCCTACGCCGTGATCCGCGCCGACGAGGTCGATGCATCCGGCGACATGGAAGCCATCGTCATCGGCGCCGATTCAAATATCCAGGACGGCGTGGTTATCCATTGCAAGGCCGGCGGCGGCGTCAGCATCGGCCGCGGCACCTCCATCGCGCACCGCTCCATCGTGCACGGCCCCTGCCGGGTCGGCGACCACGTCTTCATCGGCTTCAATTCGGTGCTGTACAACTGCAGCGTCGGCGACGGCTCCGTGGTGCGCCACAACGCCGTGGTGGAAGGCTGCACGGTGCCGCCCGGCTTCTACATTCCGTCCACCACCAACATCCATTCCGACGAGGACCTGGCCAAGATCGTCCCGGTCACCCCCGACCAGGCCGGCTTCTCGGAAAGCGTCGCCCAGGCCAACCACGAACTGGTGAAGGGCTACAAACGGATACGCAACGAGTTCTGACAGCAGCCCCCGTATCGGCAAGCGATGCGTAGGAGCGCCTTCCAAGGCGCGATAGCCACGGTTCGCACGGGCCGCAAAGTTTCAGCCTCGGCTTGAAGTCCCATCGCGCCTTGGAAGGCGCTCCTACAAGCGCGGTGGCATTGATTATTCCGACACCTCGGCCTCGACCAGCTTGCCAAGAAGCAACAGCGATTCCTGCCAACCGAGATAGCAAGCCTCCGGTGGAATGGCCTCGGGAATGCCTTCCTGCACGATGTTCAACTCGGTCCCACAGGACACCGCTTGCAGCGTTATCGTCGTAATCATCTGCCCGGAAAGACTGGGGTCGTCGAACCTGTCCGTATGCCGAATACGTTCATTCGGCACCAGTTCAAGATACTCCCCGCCGAAGGAGTGGCTATGACCCGATGAGAAGTTGGTGAACGACATTCTGTAGGTGCCACCGACCTTGGCTTCCAACTGGTGAACCTTGCCGGTGAACCCGTTCGGCGGCAGCCACTTGGCCATCGCATCAGGGTCCAGAAACGCGCGGTAGATCCGCTCGGGTGGCGCCTGCAACACGCGGTGCAGTTTTATCGTGCTGGTCGACATGCTCCACTCCTTCCGTGGCTAGTTGGATATTCAAATTAGCACGCGATCAGGAGCGTGGATCGCGGTGCAAAGGTGGGAATCACGGCTTGACCTTGCTTCGGTAGGCCATCTTGAATTTCGGTCTATCCTGATTCCAGTGTCTGAGCCTACGCGCCCGGACAGCGAACCAACATCCAAAGAGCAGCCTCCCTTTTCCCTTTCAGGAGTCAACCATGCGCCCGCTTCCCCTCCTACTCTTGCTGCCCCTGTTGCTCGCCGCCTGCGGCGCCGAAACGGTCGGCACCGCGGCTGTCGGCGGCCAGTCCGCCGTGGCGCAGGCGCAGGAAGGGCAAGCGCTGAAACAACAAGTCCAGCAGCAACTGGACGCGGCTGCCCAACTGAATCAGCAGCGCTTGCAACAAGCCGAACAGGCAGCCGTAAATCAAAGCGGGCGGGACGCGCATTAAAGGCAGGCGACCTTCGAGGCCCGGCATCGCACCTTTGGGGTGCGGCATCGGACCTTCGAGGTGCGGCATCGGACCTATGGGGTGCGGCATCGGACCTTCGAGGTGCGGCATCAGGACCTTTGGGGTGCGGCATCGGACCTTTGGGGTGCGGCATCGGACCTTCGAGGCGCGGCATCGGACCTTTGGAGTGCGACATCGCACCCATCCGGTGCGGCACCGAAGCCCTGGGCTCCGACACCGCAGCTTCGAGGTCCGCTATCGCACCTATCAGGTCCGATGCCGAGGCCCTGAGCGCCGACGCAGCACCTGCGAGGTTCGGCAAAGGCCGCAGCGCCATGGCGGAACCGCGCTCAGGCCTGGGGATTGCCGGTGCGCGGGCGGCCGGGGAAATCGTTGGCCAAGGTCTTCCGGGAGAAGCTGCTGACCGGCATCAAGGCGGCCTGCCTGGCGCCGCCCGCTCGCCATCCGCGGGAATGGGGGGTGGATTGCAAAGCGGTCGGCAGCGGACAGACGGCGCTGATCTACCTGGGGCGGTATCTTTACCGGGGCGTCATCCGGGAGGCGGATATCGTCGCCTGCGAAGACGGCCGGGTGACCTTCCGGTATCGCGACGCCAAGACGGGGAAGTGGCAACGGCGCAGCGTAGCCGGCGCGCAATTCCTGTGGCTGGTGTTGCAGCATGTGCTGCCGAAGGGGTTCCGGCGCGCCCGCAATTTTGGCTTTCTGCATCCCAACTGCAAGCGCGCCTGATCGCCTTGCTGCATGTCGTGTTGCAGTTCGATCCCGGCCGGGCGGCAGGTTGGTTCCGGGAGCGGACACCCAACGTCTGCCCGTGCTGCGGGGCGGTGATGAAGATCGTGCGAACGCAGATTCGAGCTGCGTCCCAGGAGGGCCGCCCGGTGCCGATTGTCCCCTCGACGATGCGGGGAGCCCGCTGACCCGGTAAACGTTACGACTTCGGGCAAGACTGCGGCCGTCAGCGCCAACAAGCTGAGGCGCGGGCTTGCCAGATATCAGGGCTCAACAGGCTAAAAATCCTCGGAAATCGGGGGCGCGCGCCGGTCCGGTGCGCTGCAATCCGGGCACACTCATTGGTCATCCTCACCATCAAACAGGTCAATAATACGCCGCATATATCGAAACTCATCGACCATCCATTTTGTAGGAAGAGCGCTCAGAAAGACAATTGCAGCAGTGAGTAGATCATTAACGGAGAATGAAAATTGTGGCTGATTTATGAGATGTAATTGTTTGAGATAAGAGCCCCACAGAGCACATACAGTAGCTAATGCCATTGCACTCGTTAAGCACAATGCAATGCGCCGGTACGGTAAAAACATGCGAATAGGCATGAGCAAATCTTTGTGCTTTACATAAGCATCGTTCAAAAACGCACGCACCTCTGCTTGAGCAGGCTCGATGGCCCCCGCTTTGAAGAAACTAACCAGCATTTTTTCGAGCAGCCTTTTTCTCCCTTTTTCAAGGCTCTTCATCCTGGGTTCTTGCCAGCTGTAGAGAAAAGTTGCAATACCAATCAAGAGCCCAGGAAATGTGTAGTAGCCAAAATCCATGGGTATTCCCCTTACTCTGGCAAGTCGAACTCATTATGTTTGACGCCGAGGATAAACGCTGTCCACTCATCATGCGTGAATTCAATGACGGGCGCATTTTGGCGTGAATGACGAACTAGAACTCTGTTATCTTCGATTGCGACCTCTACGCAACGGGAGAAGAGATTTCGCTCACTACTAAAGGAGCTTTTTCGAAAACGTGATTGTTCTTTCATAGAACCTCCTATAAAGGCTAACGACGCTGTAGAAAAACCCACTCAGGGGCCACAACATACAAATTTGCGGGGTGGCTTACCCCTTCCCCGATCAGAGATCGTTGAATACAGGCGATTTTGAGCGGTCTATTTTTCGTCATTTCAGGTCGGAAATTTGAAAAGTGGGTTTTTCTACAGCCTCAACGTTTAGGGTAAGGGGCCGGCGCGCAAACGCTGGCAAAGACCAAAGCCCGCATTTCGCCGGTCCCGCTTGACCCGCGAGTTAGGCATGGCGGTTGGCAAGAAAGGTTTGTATTAAGTGTTTTGTTATGCATTACTCACCTTTTCGCGCTGTCCACTGCGTGTGTTCTCGCGAGAAGGCCGATTCACTATTTACAACAAATTCAGACAACTGTTTTTCATCATTCACCGACAGCGCCTCGCCCTTAATCAATACTATTTCATGTGCAGTTAAAGCGTAGGCGGAATTTAACTCGTTGTGTTTTTTTGCCTGAAGCCAAGTTAAAACTGCGCCTGCTGCAGTGGCGATAACCTCAATAGGAAGAGGAAAAGACGGGGCCGTTATTCTGTATAAGAGCATCAAAATCGCTGATGCATGCAACACTACAGATACCCAGAACCACTGTCTCGCGCGACGTTTATTAAATTGAGATTTAAGCGAGTACCAATTTGCTTGATTTTTAATTCGCTGCTCGGCGTAGATTCTTAACCTATCAGTGACGGAGAGAGACCTGATCTGTTTCATTGTTTCTGAAATAGGTTCTTGTACGCCGCTCGCGGAATGAAGCGAGTGAGATAAACTCCTATTCTGATTAAGTATGGCCTTTAAGTCATTAATAAACTGTTTTGAGTCAATTTCATAATTGCCGGCATCCTCGTAGGGCTCCGCCCTCATCATCCAGCGCCACGATCTGGTTTTTACTGATTCCGCGACAGCCCTTCCGTTATACCAAATATCGTCTGGACGCTTAACTCTTGTAAATATAAGTATTCCCAGGGTGACAAAAAATAAGGCGGCTGAAGTCAATGCACCCACTACGTCATTTGGACGAAGAAATGCAACAAGAGCAGCGAACACCAAGAGTATTAGGTACCATTTAAGGCTTCTGAAATATAATGTTTGCGCCTCCAGAGAAGCATCGCTAGCCGATTGATACAAGCCTGGCAGAGTTGAGGCCGATACTTGAGGATCGCTCACGAATTATATAACTCCCATATACCGCCAATAACTGATTCTTTGTTCCACCCAACAATTTTATTGGCAACTGAACTTACATCTACTGAAGTTCGTTTAGCCCCCCATGGATTAACGGCGAGTATTGGTTTGCTATAGCCAGCAGCGCCATCTATTTCCTTCTGAATCCACTTGCTGTAGCTCGCATACATGCCAGTTGGTATTACAATAACATGGCTGCGTGAAATCTGATTAAACAATGCTAATCTCAATTGAGTGTCATTATTCGCGTTGTGAATAGGGTCGTCTTTCGGGACTGAATAATTGTGAAAATCCAACGACGCCTGCCCTGACCTCCATTTTTCATTAAAAATCCAGCTGGCAAGTGTGTCGTAGTGGTTTGAATAAGACCATGCATGACTTATAAAAACGTGAATTTGTTTTATGCTCATAACAAGCTCCTCTCTCTACCTACTGCTAGGTTGCATAACGAAATGACTCGTATCCCTCGCCCCCCAAGCGCGCACCGGCTTGACCTACGCGGAACGGTTGGCGGGGGGCGAGGGATACGAGCTGTTGGACTGAACCGCTTGGCTCAGACAACGTAGCCAGAGCGGCTATGTAAATTGAATTCCCGCTGCGAGGTACTGGGTTGCATTGAAGCGTCACGGCGATGAACTCTCCCAAGGTCATCAGGTAGTTGTTGTATTTGTTTTCCACCTGAACAATGGCCGTGACTATCGCCTCGCGCGGCTTTCCGGTCAACCGGCATGCGCCGGTCCCGACCGCCGCCAGGAAGGCATGCACGGTCATGCCGGGAATTTACGCGCGGTGTGGATGAGGTTGAGCACGACGATGTGGTCAGGAAAGCCGCGCATTGACTCGCGCGCGCAAGCTCGACATGGCTTCATCCTGCTCAAGGATCTGGGTCTGGCCCGTCTCGATACGCCGCATGGTTGCGCTGACTTTCTCGAACAACCAGCCGTCGTAGCCCGGTTCCTTATCCAGCAAGAACTCCGGCAGCAGCGTCTCGGCGGCATCCTCGATGGAGATCATGATGCCGACCGGCCGGTCGTCCTTGGTGATGATCACCGGCTCCCGCCGCGCAGTGTCGAGAAATTCGCCAAAATGGTTTTTTGCGTCTCGTGCTGTCATGACTTTCATTGGGAGCCTCTGTGCAATGTGTCCAATGTGTCCATTATGTCCATGCGGGACATATAGACAACCTGCCTGGCGAACAACGCTACACCGCTGTGGTAGCCGATAAGTTTTCAAATTCTGCGCAGTCGGGAACCCGGCTTATTGCAGCACCCCGTCCAGCCCCGTATGCATTGCATTCAGCACCTGATGTGCCTAGAAGGCGCGATTGCGTCTTTGCGCGTTCGACAGGCGCAGGATGTCCATCTCGACCAGCTCTGCGATGGCGTCGTTGGCGGCGGGGAACGTCACTTGTAGCTGCCGCGCCGCTTCCTTGGCGGTGATGACGGGCTGGCCCGATGAAACGTTTAATAGCAACGGCTGTGTTAAAGCTTTTCGGGTTGGCAAATCGGAGCGTAGAAAGGCAGTAGGGGCAATGGCACTACCTTTGGTTGCGATCACCGCGAGGAGGGTTGTCGGCATGGGAATGCCGACCTACGGGGGCTGCACATGGGAGCGCGGGAGTCTCGCCCGCTTGTCGTCGGCGCGCAAACTCGCGGGCGGGACGCCCGCGCTCCACGGGAATTGAATTGGGTGGCTCACCGCCGCGAGGAGGGTTGTCGGCATGGGAATGCCGACCTACGGGGGCTGCACATGGGAGCGCGGGAGTCTCGCCCGCTTGTCGTCGGCGCGCAAACTCGCGGGCGGGACGCCCGCGCTCCACGGGAATTGAATTGGGTGGCTCACCGCCGCGAGGAGGATAGTCGGCATGGGAATGCCGACCTACGGATAAAAACGCGGGTGCAGCATCGGTGCGATTGAGGGGGTAATCGCGCCTTGGAAGGCGCTCCTACACTTGCTGCTGTAATGCTTATTCCTCCACCTTGCCCCGCCCCGCCTTCACCGTCGCGCGCCGGGTTTTGCCGTCCAGGCGTTTGGTGATGGAGGAGCGGGTCGGGCGGGTGGGGCGGCGTTTTTTTGGTTGCACGGCGACGCTGGCGATAAGGTCTTCCAGGCGGCGCATGGCTTCGGCGCGGTTTTTCTCCAGGCTCCGGAATTCCTGCGCTTTGATGATCACGACGCCTTCCTTGCTGATGCGCTGGTCGCCCAGTTGCAACAGGCGTTCGCGGATCGTTTCCGGCAGCGACGAGGCGGCGATGTCGAAACGCAGGTGGACGGCGTTGGAGACCTTGTTGACGTTCTGGCCGCCGGCGCCCTGGGCGCGGATCGCGCTGATTTCGACTTCTTCGGGCGGGATGTTGAAGTGGATGCGCATGAGTCGGCGTGGGCGGGGAGTCGAGTTGCCATTGTAGGTGCCGCCGTGTGCTTCGATGTCGCGGCAATCGCCTGTTGACTATGATGTCTATGTCGGTTGCCGCATTACCTCCCCGCCGTGTTTCCGGAGACGCTCGCGTCATGAAGGTGCTCACCCCATCCGTCCGGTTTTTCTTTGCCCTGAGTCTGTTGATCGTCGGCCTGGCTGCCGGGATTCGCTTCGTCAACGGCGAGGCGGTGAAGGCGGTGTCCTTCGTGTTTTCCGATATCGACAAGCGCAGCGTGCGTCTGGCCGACTATCAGGGCAAATGGGTGTTGGTCAGCTTCTGGGCGCCCTGGTGCCCGCTCTGCAAGATCCAGATTCCCAGCCTCAACAGCTTGAACCAGCGTGCGGATTTCCGCGTCATCGGTATCGCGCTGGAATACGGCGGCGGTGAGGATGCCATCCGGCAGGCGGTCGAGAACAACAACATGCGCTTCGAGGCCCACGTCGCCGGCGGTTCGCGGCGCGAACCCAACAGCGCCTTCCGCCAGGTCGGGCCGGTGGATTTTTTCCCGACTTCCTATCTGTACGACCCGACCGGCGAAATCGTCATGTTCATTCCCGGCCAGATCCGCGTGCCGCGCGTTCTCGCGTTCATGGATAGCTGGCGCGCGGAGAAGGGTGGTGCCCGGCAGCCGGCGTTCGCGGCAAAAATCGACAAGCTGGCCGCTTTCCTGCGGCAACGCTACGGGGAACGCGGCGACCAGGCTTACGCCGACTGGAAACGCCTGCTCGATGCCAGCGCCGCCGCCACGCCGGCGCAGAAGCTGGCGCGCGTCAACGACTACTTCAACCGTCGCATCCAGGTCGGCGACGACGCGCAGATCTGGGGAAAGGCGGATTACTGGGCCAGCCCCGGCGAGGTGTTGGGCAGCGGCCGCGGCGACAGCGAGGATTTCGTCATCGCCAAATATTTCACGCTGCTGGCGCTGAACATCCGGCCGGAGCAGTTGCGTCTGGTCTACGTCAAACCGCGCGACAGCCGGGCCGGCGGCATGGTGCACATGGTGCTGGCCTATTACGAAAGCCCCGGCCGCGATGCGCAGATTCTCGACAACCGCAGCGCTGAACTGCTGCCCGCCAACAAACGCCCCGACCTGCAGCCGGTGTTCAGCTTCAACAGTCTCGGCGTCTGGGAAGAAACCGCCAATGTCGCCGCCGGCGGCGACCCGAACCGGCTGGCGGTGTGGGAAGACGCGCTGCGGCGGGCGCGCGCGGAAGGATTCGAATAGGAGTCGCCATGTCCATGAACCGTCAACTCTGGCTCGCCATCCTGGTCAGCATGCTGCTAGCGCTCGGTGCCAGCCTGTTCGCCTCGCTGCTGAATGCCCGTTCCTATCTGGAAGCCCAGCTCGCCATGAAAAACCAGGACAACGCCGCCATCCTGGCGCTGGCGTTGAGCCAGGGCGACAGCGACCGCGAGCGCATCGCGCTGATGGTGACCGCGCTGTGCGACAGCGGCCATTACGAGCTGATCCAGGTGGTCGATCCGCACGGCAAGATTCTGGTCGACCGGGTTTCCTTGCCGACCTACGCCGGCGCACCGGACTGGTTCGTGCACCTGCTGCCGATCCGTTCGCTGCCCGGCCGCGCCGAGATCGCCAGCGGCTGGCAACCGTTGGGCAGTCTCACGTTGATGAGCCACAGCAACTTCGCGCACCGTTCGCTGTGGCAAACCGCGTTGACCATGAGCGCGGTGTTGCTCGCCGCCGGCCTGCTCGGCGGCGTGCTGGCCAGCCTGGTGGTGCGCCGCATCACGCGGCCGATGCAGGCGGTGGTGGCGCAGGCGCGCGCCATCAACGAGCACCGCTTCGTCACCATGCCTGAACCGCAGCTGCCGGAGTTGAAGGAACTGGCCGCCGCGATGAACGACACGGTGAACCGACTGCGCCAGGATTTCGAGGAAGACGCCCGCCGCTACGAGCAGATGCGCCAGCAGGCCAATTTCGATCCGCTCAGCGGCCTCGCCAATCGCCCCCATTTCCTCGCCAGTCTGGCCAGCGCGATGGATATCGACGGCTCGCCCTACGGCGGTCTCGCCATCGTCCGCCTGCGCCAACTGGGCAAGATCAACCGCAACCTCGGTCGCGAAGTGGCCAACCAGGTGCTGCGCCGGGTCGGCGCCACGCTGGCGGGCATCTCGGCACGCTGCACGGAGAGTCTCGCCGGGCACCTCAACGGCGCCGATTTCGCGTTGCTGTTGCCGGCCGGCTGCGACCTGAAACCGACCCTGAACGAACTCCTGCTGGACCTGCACGCCGCCGTGGACAGCCTGGCCGGCGACTATTCCACGCTTTACATCGGCCATGCCGCGTTCGCACCGGGCGATGACCCGGCCGGCCTGCTGGCCCGCATCGACGCCGCCCTGGCGGCCGCCGACCTGAACGGCGGCAGCGTGGTGCGCGAAGCCGCGCCCGCCGCCGAGAGCCGGGAACCGGTCGGCGGCGAGGCCTGGCGGCTGGTCCTCTGCCAGGCCCTGGAACAAAGCGACAGCCTCAAGCTGGCGCATTACCCGATGCAGCTCGGCGAAGGCGCGGCGCTGCACCGGGAATGTCCGTTGCGCCTGCGCTGGCACGAGACCGACGCATGGCTGGCCGCCGGCCGCTTCCTGCCCATCGCGGAACGGCTCGGCCTGGTGCGGGATCTGGATCTGGCGGTGTTGCATCTGGCTCTGGCCGAGCTGGCGGAAGACGCCAGTCTGGCCGGCCTCTGGCTCAATCTTTCGGCCAAATCCATCGCCGAGCCGGAGTTCCGCCGCGACCTGCTCGCACTCCTGCGCGAGCACCCCGCCAGCCGCGACCGCCTCTATCTGGAAATTCCCGAAGCCGGCGGCCTCGCCCGCCTGGAAGCGTTGCGCGAATTGTGCCGCGACCTGAAACCGCTAGGTTGCCGGCTGGGTCTGGAGCACTATGGCCAGCATTTCAACCAGATCGGCCGCCTGTACGACCTCGGCCTCGACTTTCTCAAGGTGGATGCCAGCTTCATCCACGGCCTGGATGGCAACCGCGGCAATCAGGATTTCCTCGCCGGCCTGCTGGAAATTGCCCACCGCATCGGCATGCAGGTGTTTGCAGAAGGGGTGGAACGGGAAGCGGAACTGGCCAAGGCGAGAGAACTCGGTTTCGACGGTGCGTCGGGATCGGCGGTCGGTTGAGCGGTTGCTGAGGGAGAAGGAACATGCTGCACACTCTGGCGAAATATCTGTTGGCGCTGATTCTTGCCGCTACCGCGGTGCTACCGGCGTGGGCCAGCGAAACCTACAGTTTTTCCGTCACGCCGCAGTTCGAGCGGCGCAAGCTGTTCGGCATCTGGCAGCCCATCGTCGACGAACTGCAGCGGCGTACCGGCAGCCAGTTCCAGCTGGTCACCGCGCTTTCGGTCAACGACTACGAGCGTGAGGTCCGCCTTGGGCAATACGACTTCGTCTACATGAATCCCTACCTGGTGCCGCAGGTGGCGAGCGCGCCGGGCTATCTGCCGCTGGTGCGCGACCAGAAACCGTTGCACGGCATTCTGGTGGTGCGCCAGGACAGTCCGTACCGGCGCGTCGAGGATCTGCAGGGCAAGCAACTGGCGGTGCCGTCCAAGGCGGCATTGGGCGCCAGCCTGTTGTTGCGCGCCGAACTGGAGCGGTCGCATCGCGTCACGCTGCAAGTCGTCGATGCCAAGACGCACAGTTCGGTGTTCCTGCATGTCATCAACGGGCTCACCGATGCCGGCGGCTCGGTACAGAAGGCGCTGGCGGAACAGTCGCCGCAAGTGCGCGATGCCTTGCGCGTGCTGCATACCACCGAGGCGGCGCCGTCGCATGCCCTGGCGGCGCATCCGCGCGTGCCGGCGGCGCTGCGCGAGAAAGTCCGCCGCGCCTTCATCGACCTGTCGGCCAGCGAGGCCGGCCGCCAGCTGCTGGCGGAGATTCCGATGCAGCAGGCGGTCGCCGCCACTGTCGAGGATTACCGCCCGCTGCAGGCACTCGGCCTGGAACGTTACCTGCAGCCGTGAGGAGCACGCCTTGACGCTGCGCTGGAAGCTGCTGCTGCCATTGTTGCTGGCCGCGGTTGTGGCGGTATTCGTCATGCAGCGCTTCTGGCTGCAGCCGGCGCTGGCCCAGATCGAGGCGAGCCAGATGCTGGCCGTGCAGCGTCACCTGGACAGCGTCGCGGACGGCCTGGTGCCGATCGTAATGGGCGCGCAGCTCGACATCGTGCACGAGAACCTGGACAGCCTGCTGCAGAAAAACCCGGATTGGCTGTCGATCACGCTGATCGACAGTCGCGGCCGCCAGCTTTTTCCGCTCAAGCTGGCAGCGAACGAAGCTGCGGCCAGGCAGCATGGCGACTCGCGCAGCGTGGTGTCGCTGCTGCGTTACCTCGGCGGCGATCTGGCCAAACTGACTGCTGTGTTCGACATTGCGCCGCACATGGACGCGCAGCGTCAGGTCTATCGCAGGATCAGCGCGATCCTGCTGGCGATTCTGCTCGGCCTCATCCTGGTCCTCTGGTTCGTCGTCGAGTATGTCGTCTACCGGCCGTTGCGGCATGTCGCCGCGGCCGCCACGCAACTGGCGCGGCACGATTACGCGGCGCCGCTGCCCACGGCCGGCGGCGACGATCTCGGCGTGCTGGTACGCAGCTTTGCGCGGATGCGCACCGAGTTGCAGACGCAACATGTCGAGCTGACCCGGGAAATCGAGGAGCGGCGCCAGGCCGAGGCGCGCCTGCGCAAGCTGTCGCAAGCGGTGGAGCAAAGCCCGGAAAGCATCGTCATTACCAATCTCCTGGGCGAGATCGAATACGTCAACGAGGCCTTCCTCAAAACGACCGGCTACAGTCGCGCGGAAGTGATCGGCCGCAACCCGCGCATGTTGAGTTCCGGCAAGACGTCGCCGCAAACCTATACGGCGATGTGGCAGGCTCTCGCTCAGGGCGAGACCTGGAAGGGCGAGTTCCTCAACAAGCGCAAGGGCGGCGGTGAATACGTCGAGTTCGCCCTGATCGCGCCGCTGCGCCAGCCGGACGGAGCGATCAGCCACTACGTCGCGGTGAAGGAAGACATCAGCGAGAAGAAACAGCTCGGCGAGGAACTGGATCGGTATCGGCTGCATCTGGAGGAACTGGTCGTGCAGCGCACGAAGGAACTGAGCGAGGCGCGCCATCAGGCCGAAGCCGCCAACGCGGCGAAGAGCGCCTTCCTGGCCAACATGAGCCACGAGATCCGCACGCCGCTGAACGCCATCATCGGCCTCACCCACCTGCTCCGGCGCGACGGCGTCACGCCGGGCGAAGCCGAGCGGCTGGACAAGATCGACGGCGCCGGCCGGCATCTGCTTTCGATCATCAACGACATCCTCGACCTGACCAAGATCGAGTCCGGTCGCCTGCAACTGGAAAGCACCGACTTCCACCTCGCGGCGATCTTTGACAACGTCGTTTCGATCATCAAGGAATCGGCGCGCGACAAGGGCATCCAGATCGAGTTCGACCTGGATGCGGTGCCGCTCTGGTTGCGCGGCGATCCGACGCGACTGCGCCAGGCGCTGCTCAACTATGCCGGCAACGCCGTCAAGTTCACCGATAAAGGCACGATTTCCCTGCGCGCCCGCCTGCTGCAAGACGCTGCCGACGATGTTCTGGTGCGCTTCGAAGTGGCGGATACCGGCATCGGCATCGCGGCGGGCGACCTGGATCGCTTGTTCCTGACCTTCGAACAGGCCGATGCCACGACCACCCGCAAATATGGCGGCACCGGCCTCGGCCTCGCCATTACCCGGCGTCTGGCGCAACTGATGGGCGGCGAGACCGGCGTCGACAGCCGCCCCGGCGCGGGCAGCACGTTCTGGTTCACGGCGCGCCTGCAACGCGGCCACGGCATCATGCCGGCGGTGTTGCCTCGCGCCGAAGCGGATGCCGAGATCAAGTTGCGGCATGAGCACGCCGGCGCCCGCATCCTGCTGGTGGAAGACAACGCCATCAACCGCGAAGTGGCGCTGGAACAGCTGCATGCCGTCAGCCTGGCGGTGGATAGCGCGGTGAATGGCCGCGAGGCGCTGGAAAAAGTCCGCAGCAACGCCTACGACCTGGTGCTGATGGATATTCAGATGCCCGAAATGGACGGCCTCGAAGCGACCCGCGCCATCCGCAGCCTGCGCGGTTGGGAGACGCGGCCGATCCTGGCGATGACCGCCAATGCCTTCAACGAAGACCGGCGTGCCTGCCAGGCCGCGGGCATGGACGATTTCATCGCAAAGCCGGTGGACCCGGAGTTGCTCTACGGCAGCTTGCTGAAGTGGCTGCCGGCGCGGGATGCGAGCGCGCCGGCAGAGCCTGTGCCCGACCCGGCGCTTGCCGCCGCCGCGCAGCTTGCCAGGATCTCCGACAGCGATGCCGACCTGGCGCGTCTGGCCGCCGTGCCCGGCTTCAATCTGGCGCGCGGGCTGGTGGCGCTGCGCGGCAAATCCGCCAAGTACCTGGATCTGCTGAAGCGTTTCGTCGAGTCGCACAGCGACGACATGACGCGGCTGGAAACCAGCCTGGCCGCGCAGGACAGCGCGACTGCCCGGCATCTCGCCCATACCCTCAAGGGCACCGCCGCCACCCTCGGCGCCGAGCGTCTCTCGAAGCTGGCGCAAGCGCTGGAAGCGTGCCTGCAAAGCGAAGCGGGCGATAGCCAGGATGACGAAATCCACAGCTGCACGCAGGCCATCCGCGCCGAATTCGCCGGTCTGGCCGCTGTGCTGTCATCCCCGCCGACAGCCCCGCCGGCAGCGCCGGTCGTTACACCGCAAGCCGCCGCCGCCGCGCAGCGCGTGCTGCAGGAACTCGACGCCTTGCTGGCGCAGGGCGAAATCGCCGCGCTCGATCTGTTCAGCCAGCATGCCGCCGACCTGCGCGCCGTCTTCGGAACGCCCTGCGACCTGCTCGAACGGCAGATCAAACAGTTCGATTTCGAACTGGCGCGGTCGACCCTGCAGGCATTGCCGCAGCGCTAAAACGTACTGGAGCGCCGGCATCTTGCCGGCCTTGTTGGTCAAATCAGGAGGGGCCGGCAAGATGCCGGCGCTCCCGGTCAGAGAAACTGAATGGTGCGCACGGCGCACCCTACGGAATCAATGGCTTGCTGCGCCGTCTTCGGGGCGTTGCGATCTGCTCGAACGGCCAGATCAACTTTGCCGCAGCGCTAAAACGTACTGGAGCGCCGGCATCTTGCCGGCCTTGTTGTTCAAATCAGGAGGGGCCGGCAAGATGCCGGCGCTCCCGGTTAGTTCGATAATCGGATGGCGGTCAGGCTGCCGCAGCAGGTTTCCTTCAGCCCGAAAAAGGTGGCGTCGTGAATAGCAGTGAAATTACACATCCGGTGATCGAGTGGAACGAAGCCGGCGTCGCCTGTTCGGCACGTTGGCGTTCGGAAAGCGGCAATCCTTCCCCGCGCCGCGTGGTCATCGCCGACGACCGCACCACGGCCGATGCCGCTTACCGTCTGGCCAGCGCCGGCACCGCCATGTTGTGGCGCGGCGATTTCCAGAATGCGCGGCAATTGCTGCAGGCGCTGACCCGCCGCGCCGAGCGTCAGCCGGGCAAGGCCAGCGCAAGCTCGCGCAGCGCGCCGGCCGAGGCTTTCCAGCGCCAGCGCCAGGCCCAGTTCCGCCGTGCCAGGACGTTGTCGATGTTGCTGTTGCCGCTGGACGCCGACTACAGCGTGCCGTTGCGGCGCGCACCCGACTTGCTGCAGGCCTGCACGGAGGCGTATGGCCCGGGCGGCGAGGCGTCGGTGGTGTCGCTACGCGAACTGCTCGGCCTGATCGGCGCGCACGAATGGCGCAAGCGCGGCGTCGAAGTGCCCGCGCTGGGGGCGCGCATCCACCCGCATTACGGCGTGTTCGCGCCGATCCGCGGCGAATACGTCGATCTGGTCGCGGCGGCGCCGCTGCCGGCGCTTGATCTGGCCTTCGATATCGGCACCGGCACCGGCGTGCTGGCGGCGCTGCTGGCCCGGCGCGGCGTCGCGCGCATCGTGGCGACCGATCAGGACCCGCGCGCGCTGGCCTGCGCCCGCGACAACCTGGCCCGGCTCGGCGTGAGCGGGCAGGTGGAGGTGATCCAGGCCGATCTGTTTCCCGCCGGCCGCGCCGCGTTGGTGCTGTGCAATCCGCCCTGGCTGCCGGCGCAGCCCAGTTCCTCGCTCGAAGCCGCGGTGTACGACCCGGACAGCCGCATGTTGCGCGGCTTCCTCAACGGACTCGCGGCGCACCTGACGCCGGCCGGCGAAGGTTGGCTGGTGTTGTCCGATCTGGCCGAGCATCTCGGCTTGCGTACGCGCGCCGAATTGCTCGCTGCGTTCGCCGCGGCCGGCCTCAGCGTGATCGCGCGCAGTGATGCGCGTCCCGTGCATCCGCGCGCCGCCGATGCGAGCGACCCGCTGCACGCGGCGCGCGCGGCGGAACGGACTTCGCTCTGGCGCCTGGCGGCGCTGGAACAGCCTGCGTAGGGCGGAAAAGCGCAGCGCCTTCCGCCGCATGGACCCCATTCGGCGGAAGGAGCTGCGCTTTTCCGCCCTACATGCTCATGCCTCCGCCAGCGCGAGCGCCGGGTCGCGCCGCTGCAATGCCTGCGTGAATTGCTGCCATTGCGCCCGGTTCGTCCGCGTCATTTCCGCTGTCGCAGCCAGTATTTCCGCGTCCCAATCGTCGCGCCGCGCGAAGTCGATCAGGGCGTCGGCATTGGCCGCACCGGCACGCCCGCTGGCGCGCAACTGATCCCAGGCCAGGATGCGCGCCATGTCGGCCACCACCTGTTCGAGGCGTTCCAGCTTCTTGTTGCCGCGTTTGCCCATGCGTTTGCCCCACTCGCCGATGGCGACGCGGTCTTCCGAAGGTTGCAGCGCTTTCAATATGCAGGGCAGTGCGCCGAGTTTCACCGGATGCAGGAACGCGTGTTCCACCGCCTGCATGCGCTGCTGAATGGCGGCGATGCGATTCGCTTCGTCCGCCCAGGCCGGCTGCGCAATGCTTAGGCGTGCCAGCGACGGCGCCAGCGCGGACGGGCGGGATTCCTTCAGGTCGAGCAGGATGTTGTCGTCGGGCGAACCCTTGCCCGCAACCAGCACGACGTAGCGGAGCAGGCCCAGACTGCCGGTGCCGGCGATGCGGCGGCCGATGTCGAGCACCCGAAAAAAATCCGGATCCGCCTGCGTGGCGGCAAACGCGGCCATGAATTCGCCGACTTGCTGCCGCTGGGAGTCGCTGGCCGGCAACGCCTTGACGCCATCCAGCTTGAGACGGCGTTTGCGGCCGTCGCGCGTGGTGCGCTTGGCGAGGAAATCGGCACGTTCGCGTTGGCGTAAATCGGACAACAGCTGGTTGATCAGACCGACCGAGGTTTCCCGTTCGACCCAGAGCGGTTTGCCTTCGCCTAGCGCGGCGCGGTACGCCGCCAGACAGGTCAGGCTGACCGCGAGGGCTTCGTCGACTGTCGCGTTGAGGGTGTCGCTGCCGCACTGGATGCTGGCGAGCAGGCGGAGCAAATCCCAGCTGGCGGGGGCGAGGGCGGCTTCGTCGAAATCGCCGATGTCGAAATAGACCTGCCGGTTGTCGCCCTGGTAGCTGCCGAAGTTTTCGAAATGCAGATCGCCGCAACTCCAGGCCAGCGGCGCGCCGCGCAACAACGCGGCAGCCGGCAGGCTGGCGTAGAACAGATGGCAACTGCCGCGCAGAAAGGCGAACGGACTCTGCGCCATCCTGGCGTACTTCATGGCCAGACGCTGTGGATCGCGACCGGCGTTGTGGCGCGCGATCGCGTCGACGACATCAAGCGGTTGGGGGCTGGCGGACTGGTGCATGGCGGCGTTCCAGGACATCGAGCGGGCTGCCAGTTTCCCGCATTACGACCGTCATCACTAACGACGGCCGCGCTTGCGATCCATGTCCTCGCCGACTTCCTTGCCGATCAATGCGCCGGCTGCGGCGCCGCCGACAGTGCCTACCGCGCTGCCGTCGAACAGTACATTGCCGGCGGCACCGCCCAGTGCGGCACCGCCGACAGTGCCGATTTGTTCGCGGGTCGGGTTGTGGGAGCAGGCCGCGAGGCTGAGTGCGCTCGCCGCCAGAGTGATGATCAAGTTGGTTTTCATCGCGTTCAATCTCCTATTTGTCCAGTTTGAGAATGGGCCGTTCGGGTGGCCGTTCGGGCGCGGAAGGCAGGGATTGCTTTGCCTCCTCCTTCTCGGTGGCGCGGCGCTGGGCGTATTCCTCGGAGCTGATGCCGCCGTCGCCATTGATGTCCATCGCCCGGAAGGCCAGATCGTCCATGCCGGCAGCGATCAATTCTTCCAGCGAGATGGTGCCGTTGTGATTGCCGTCGACCTTGCCGAAAGCTGCACTCGGGGCAGGGCCGGTGACGGGCGCGTCGGTGGCAACGGCGCTACCCGCCGCCAGCAGTGCCAGCGCCAGCAATCCTGCGTGACTCAATACATTGGTCATGGTTACCTCCACATGCTGCAGCCAAGTGCGAACCCGGCAGGCGCGTCTGGCGCCGCCGTCGCACTCGGGTCAAGAACTGGCCAAGGCCTTCTCGCACTCATGCAGGCTGAGACGCCCGTCATGATCGGCATCGGAGGCCTTGAAGACGGAGCCGGGTCGCCTGAGCGTCACGAACTCGATTCTGGAGATATAGCCGTCCAGATCGCTGTCGCTACGCGCGCAGACGTCCTGCATCTTCAACTGCATGATCAGCGCCGGTGTAATCGCCGCGGGCGGAGTTGGCGTCGCGACGGCGGGCGGTTCCCCGCCGTCGACGGCAAAACTCGGTGCCCAGGCGTAGGCGCCCACCAGCAGCGCGGCCAGACTCGATATGAATTGCATGGTTGAACTCCTCATCGACGGGGGCATCGTTCAGGATTTACCCAGCGCGTTGGCGCATTCCTTCATGTCCAGACGGCCGTCGATGTTCGCATCGGCGGACTTGAAGGTGCTGCTCGACTTTTTCGAACCCTTGAACTCTTTCCAGGTGAGCGCGCCGTCCTTGTTCTTGTCATAGCGGGCGCAGATATCCTGCGACTTGTCCGGCATGAGTTGCTCGCTCGCCTGGGAAGGCGATTGCGATGAAGACGAAGAGGACGGTTCAGGCGATTGCGTCGGCGCAGTCGACTCATAGCCTGACCCGCCCGGCTTCTGTTCCGGTGTGACGGACAGCGCCGGCCCGAAGGCGAACGCGCCCAGCAACAACGCGGCCAACGGGGCGAGTGAGGTGTACGAACGTGATTTCATGATGCATTCCTCCATGTAATGGCTAAGCGGCGGATTGCCGCATGCGACATGGCGCAATTGCCGTGCCAGCCCTGCCAACCCCCGATTTGTCGCGGCTTGCCGGTCGGTGGGGCGCTATCGGCGCCGAGTTCAAGTGGCCAGACTGTTGCATTTTCCCGACAGATTCGACCCAGCTTGCCGGATCGTGCTGTCCGTCTGGCCGCAGCCGTCGCTCGATGACGACGGGTCAGCGCCGGGGCGGCAGCCGTCCCCGCACCAACAGCACCAGGAACAGGATGAGGCCGACGCCGAAGATCACCCTGGCCAGCACTGCCGCCGGGCCACTCCATACCCCGAAGCCGATGAGAGCGGCGACGATGGCGGTGACGAGGCAGATGATCGCCAGGAAGAACATATTCAGCTCCACAGACACGGGCTGGAAGCGACGCAAGCTTCGTTCCAGATCGGGAGCGATGCCGATTTGATGTACGAGGCCGGCAAGATGCCGGCGCTCCAGGGGCAACCGCCATGCTGTTTCGCGCAGTTACCGGTGTTGTAGGCGCGCCTTCCAAGGCCAACCGGGCGCGCCGGCATCTTGCCGGCTATTTCCGATTCGATGAACGAGGCCGGCAGGATGCCGGCGCTCCAAGACAATCATTCGTCGCTCTTGAACAGCTCCGGCGACAGGCCGTGCTTCTGCAGCAGGCGGTAGAACTCGGTGCGGTTGCGGCCGGCCAGGCGGGCGGCGGCGGCGACGTGGCCGTGCGTGCTCTTCATCAGGCCGCTCAGATAATCCAGTTCGAAGCGGTCCTTTGCCTCGGCATAGGTCAACGTCGTCGACGGCCGCGTGCCGAGGGCGCGGATCACCTGACTGGCCGGGGCCAGCGGCGCGGCGCAGAGGGCGCAGCACTGTTCCACCACGTTGCCGAGCTGGCGCACATTGCCCGGCCAGTCGTAGGCGGTGAGCATCTGCATGGCTTCCGGCGTGAAACCGTTGACCCGATGCGGTTGGCGGCCGGCGTAAAGGGCGAGGAACTGGTGGATCAGCAACGGAATATCCTCGCGCCGTTCGCGCAGCGGCGGGATCGTCAGGCTGACCACATTGAGCCGGTAGTACAGGTCTTCGCGGAATTCGCCGGTGGCGATGGCGGCTTCCAGGTCGCGGTGGGTGGCGGACAGGATGCGCACATCCACCGGCACCGATTGGCTGGCGCCGACCGGCCGCACCTCCAGGTCTTGCAGCACGCGCAGCAGCTTGACCTGCAGGCCGAGCGGCAGGTCGCCGATCTCGTCGAGGAACAGGCTGCCGCCGGCGGCTTCCTGGAACAGGCCCTTGTGGGCGCTTTGCGCGCCGGTGAAGGCGCCTTTGACGTGGCCGAACAGCTCCGATTCGAGCAGCTGTTCCGGGATGGCGGCGCAGTTGATCGCGACGAACGGGCCGGCCTGGCGCGCGCTGGCGCGGTGGATGGCGCGCGCGAGGAGTTCCTTGCCGGTGCCGGATTCGCCCCGGATCAGCACGCCGGCCTCGCTGCCGGCGACCAGTCTGGCCTCGGACAGCAGCGCTTCCATGCGGGCATTGGCGGTGACGATGTCGCCGCGCCAGGCTTCGTCGTTGGCCGTTTCCGCCGCACCCGGTTGTGCAACCGCCCGCGCCAGCAACTGGATCAGCTCGCCGGTATCGAACGGCTTGGTCAGATAGCCGTAGACGCCCTGCTGGGTCGCCTGCACGGCGTCCGGAATGCTGCCGTGCGCGGTCAGCACGATCACCGGCAGCGCCGGGTCCTGGCTGTGGATGCGCTCGAACAGGGCCATGCCGTCCATGCCCTCCATGCGCAGATCGGTGATCACCGCGCGCGGCCGCGCCAGCGCGATGCGGGCCAGCGCTTCCTTGCCGCTGGCGGCGGTCGCCACCCGGTAACCGACCGATTGCAGACGCAACGTGAGCAGACGCAGCAGACCGGTGTCGTCGTCCACGGTCAGGATCAGGGGGCCGTGCGCGCTCATGGCGTCACCTCGCTGGCGGTAAGTCGGTCGGCATCGCCATTTTCCACGGCGGGCAGGCGGAGCCGGAAACAGGCGCCGGCAAGGCCTGCTTCCGCGCCACGCGGCGCCAGCAGGTCGATCTGGCCGCCATGTTGTTCCACGTATTCCTTGACGATGGCGAGGCCCAGTCCGCTCCCGCGCAATACGCCCGGTGGCTGCACGCCGCCCTGGTAGAACGGACGAAACACATGCGCGCGGTCCTCTTCCGCCACGCCCGGCCCTTGGTCGCACAGCGTGATCGCGACCTGACCGTCCTGCCGCTTCGCCGCAATCTCGATGCGGCCGCCGGGCGGACTGAAGCGGATGGCATTGCCGAGCAGGTTCTCGAACACCGATTCCAGCTTGCCGCGGTCGCCGAGGACGCGAACCCCGTCCAGCGCCAGCGCGAGCTGGATCGATTTGCGGCTCAACGACAGATCGTGTCGACTGGCGGCGACGGCAACGAGGGTGTCCAGCGCCAGTTCGCTCGCGATCAGCGGTTCGGCGCCACGGCTGACCCGATTGAACTGGATCAGTCCCTCGATGCGCCGCTGCAGTTCGCGCACGTTGCCGCGCATGATGCCGGCGACCTCCTGCTGCTGCGGCCCGAGCTCGCCGACGACGCCGTCGGCGAGCAATTCGACGCCCTCGCGCAGCGCAGCCAGCGGCGTCTTGAGTTCATGCGAGACATGGCGCAGAAAGCGCAGTTGCTGCTGCTCCAGGCCGATCAGGCGCAGGCGCAGCCAGTCCAGCCGCTCGCCGAGAAAGGCCAGGTCGCGTGGGCCTTCCACCGGCGCGAATTCGGTCAGATCGTCGTCGCCCAGGCGTCGGATCGCCTGCGCCAGTTGCCGCAGCGGCCGACTGATCATCCAGGAGAACAGCCCGGTGAGAAACAGCGACAGCGGGATCATCGCCAGCGCCTGCCAGCCCAGCGCGTGCCGCACCGCCTCCGCCGACGCGCCCAGATCGGCGACCTGGCGGTCGATCAGGTGCTGGCCTTGCAGTTCGATCGCGACGGCGGCGGCATAAAGTTGATCGAACGCCTCGGCGTGGATGTCGAAACGCCCGTGGCCGCGGTCGGCGCGCAGTTGTTCGAACAACGCCGTCTCGGCCTGCGCCAGTTCGTCGATCTGCCGGTTCAATTGCGGGTCCAGGGGTTGTTGCCGAAGCACCGCAACGCTGTTCTGGATGTTGCGGTGCGCCGCCAGAAAGGACGGTCGCAGCGCCGCGTCTTCCAGCAGGTAATACTGCCCCGTCGCCCGTTGTAGACCGGAAACGCCGTTCACCAACTGGCGGCTGGCGCGGGTGACGACGAGCGTGACCGCGATGGCACGCTGACTTTCGGCCACGCTCCGCTCCACCATGTACGAGGCGTTGATCATCCCGCCCAGCAGCGGCAGCGCCACCAGGGTGAAGCCCGCGAGCAGCAGGACGGAGAAAGAGGCAGGGTACTGGGGACGTAGTTGCATGCCAGACCGCATTCCGGAAGCGATGCCTGACAGACTGCCGCAACGCGCCGACGTTCCTGCGCGGCCGGCACGAATCCTGCGTAACCCGTTGTGCAATCCCCCTGCGGGTGGGATTTTTCCAGCGAGGAGGACCGGAAAATGAAACGACTACTACAGCTTGTATTGATCGCCGCGCTACTGGCCGGCGTCAGCCTGATTCAAGGCTGTGCCTTCGTGGCCGGCGCCGCGGTGGGCGGCACCGCGGCCTATGTGTTGCATGAGGATGGCTACCGGGTGCAATCCCCCATCAAGAAATGAGGCAGCTTTACTGGAACGTCGCGTCTTCGACGATCACCTTGTAGGCATAGCCGGCGCCGAAGTCCTTGTTGGTGCGGACGACGCCCTGCACGGTAACCACCTCACCCAACTTGGTCTTGCTCAACGTGGTCACCAGAATGTCGTTGCTGTTGTCCGCGGCGGAACCGCTGCCATCGCGCAGATGCACCCAGTTCTTGCCCATGATGCCCGAGTTGTATTTGACGACCTTGGCGCGCAGCAACACGGGCTTGTCCTTCAACGCGGCACCCTTCGTGACGATCTCGGCAACGGTGTAAGCATTAGCGCCGCTCGCCTTGGCCACCTGGACATCCTTGGCCTCGGTGTTCTTCGTCAGGCCGGCGTGCGCCGCCACCATGTCCCGGTCCGCCCCTTGCGCGCTGGCGGCGCCGAGGGTGCCAAAGAGAATCTTCGGGAACGTTTTCTTCAGCGACTTGCTCTCGAAGTCGCGCATGACCATGGTGTTTTCGATCGTCACTTCCGCCCCCTGCCGGACCGACGCCCGATTGACGGCCGCCCAGGTTTCGCCTGCCTTGGTCTTCAGGCGGAGGTAGGTATAGCCCCCCGCGTTCATGGTCTCCAGCACCTCGCCCTTGACGGCGCTGGCGGCGGACTGGATCGGGGCGGGAACGTTGCCGGCCCAGGCCAGCGGGGCAGCGACAAACAGACAGATCGCCAACAGGGTTTTCATGATCGAAGCACTCCTTCTGAACGGGTTTCGCAGGGTAACAGCAAGGCCGCCCGGTCGATCAAGCAACGTGAACCGGAATTTGCCTGCGTCAAGTTTTCGGGGTGTGTCGGTGCGAAAGGTCTTCCTTGGAGCAGCGCAAGCGCTTGACCCGCATCGCGCAGTTACACTCGCCGAGCTGTCAACCAGTGCGCCAGATGAGGCGACGCAAGCGAGAAAGCCGTTCTGCAATGTTCAACAATAAAACCAGGAGAGCCCCATGAAAAAAGACACCATCGCCAAACTGCACACCGCTTTCGAGGAAATCGTCAGACTTCATCCCGACAGCGGCGGCGAGTTCTGGCTTGCCCGCGACCTCCAGGCCAACCTTGGCTATGCGAAGTGGGAGAACTTCATCAAGGTGGTTGAGAAGGCCAAGACCGCCTGCGCTACCTCGGACCATACGGTGGAGGACCATTTTCTTGAGGTCAGGAAAATGGTCACCCTGGGTTCCGGTGCCGAGCGGAATATCGGCGACATCGCGCTCACCCGCTATGCCTGTTACCTCATCGCCATGAACGGTGATGCGTCCAAGGAACCCATCGCTTTTGCCCAGACCTATTTCGCGGTTCAGACCCGCAAGCAGGAGGTGATCGAGCAGCGCATGGCGGAGGCGGAACGGCTCTCCGCGCGCAAGAAACTGATGGCTTCGGAGAAGCAGCTCTCCGGCATCATTTATGAACGGGTGGGGGACGAGCGGGGCTTCGCCCGTATCCGTAGCCAGGGCGACCAGGCGCTGTTTGGTGGCATGACCACTCAGCGCATGAAAGACCGCCTGGGGGTGCCGGATAAGCGTCCGCTGGCAGACTTCCTGCCGACCATCACCATCAAGGCCAAGGATTTCGCCAACGAGATCACCAACTTCAACATCAACAAGGATGATCTGCGTAGCGAACCGGCCATCACCCAGGAGCACATCAAAAACAACAGCGATGTCCGGGACGTGCTCATTCGGCGAGGCATCGTGCCAGAGACGCTGCCTGCCGCGGAGGACATTAAGAAGGTGGAGCGGCGCTTGGGTTCGGAAGCGAAGAAGATTTCCAAATCCGTGGAATCGCTTGATCCGCTGCCACCGGGAGAAGAAGAAAGCCCCAGTACTTGACGGCGACTGAGGCGGTCGCGCAATGGCGAGCCAGGATCCAAAGCCAAGGGCAAAGGGTCATCGGCTACAAGGCCGGATGGCATGGTAACGGCAGCTACCAGTCAGTTGGAATCGTTATCCAGAAAATCAATGTGTTGCATAGCGAAATCGGTCTCTACAGCGCCCCCCGAGGCGGGTTTAGACAGGCGATAGCACAAGCTGTTTAGTGTCTCTATCCTTCGTTTTCGCCCAAAAACGCTATATGTGGTTTTCTTGCTATCAAATAGCGCAAGCCAAGCGCGCGTGGTAGCGCCAATAACACGCCGGCCCTTACCCCTTCTCCTCCCCATACTTCTTCAACTTCCGCCACAACGAAACCCGGTCGATGCCGAGCATCTGGGCGGCGAGGGTCTGGTTGCCGTGGGCTTCTTCCAGCACCCAGAGGATGTAGTCGCGTTCCTGTTCTTCCAGCGGGATGACACGGCCGTCGCGGCGGCGGAAGGCGCGGATGGTGAGGTCGCGCAGGTCGTCGGGCAGGTGGCCGGCTTCGAGGGTGTCGCCCTGGCAGATGGCGACGCCGCGTTCGATGATGTTTTCCAGTTCGCGCACGTTGCCGGGGAAGTCGTAGGCCTTGAGCAGGGCGAGTGCGTCTTCCGAGATGGTATGCACCGGTTTGCCCATCACCGGCGCGGCGCGGTCGAGGAAGTGCTGCGCCAGGAGAGGGATGTCCTCGCGCCGTTGCGACAGCGGCGGGATGTGCAGGTTGACGACGTTGAGGCGGAAGTAGAGGTCTTGCCGGAAGCGGCCGTCGGCGACCCAGTCTTTCATGTTGCGGTTGCTGGCGGCGATGAAGCGGACGTCGACTTTCGCGGGTTTGGTGCCGCCAATCGGCAGAACCTCTTTCTCCTGAATCGCGCGCAGCAGCTTGACCTGCATGGCGGGCGACATTTCGGTGACTTCGTCGAGGAACAGCGTGCCGCCGTGTGCGGCGACAAGCAGGCCGGTCTTGCCGATGGCGCCGGTGAAAGCGCCTTTTTCGTGGCCGAACAGTTCGTTGGCGAGCAGTTCTTCGTTGAACGCGCCGCAGTTGACCGCCAGGAAGGGACCCTCGGCGCGACCGCCGTTGTCGTGCAGGTAGCGTGCGAAGAGTTCCTTGCCGGTACCGGATTCACCGGTGATCAGCACGTTGCAACCGGTCGGGGCGACCTGGCGCGCCATGTCGAGCAGTTTCTGCATGCCGCCGTCGCGGGTGATGATGCGGGTGCGGCCGGTGAAGGCGTCGAGCTGGGCGCGCAGGGCGCGGTTTTCGCGTTTCAGGCGGATCTTTTCCAGCGCCTCGGCCACGGTCTTGCGCACTTCGTCGAGGCGGAACGGCTTCGCGATGTAGTGGAAAGCGCCTTCCTTCATCGCCGCGACGGCGGTTTCCAGCGTGGCGTAGCCGGTGATCATGATGACTTCGGTGTCCGGGTGCTGCGCCTTGCAGCGGCGCAGCAGGGTCATGCCGTCGACCTTGTCCATCTTCATGTCGGTGAGGACCAGGTCGAACGGCTGGCTGTCGAGCAGTTCCAGCGCGTGCGGGCCGCTTTGCGTGGCGGTGATGGCATAGCCCTCTTTGGCGAGGACGTGTTCCAGGTTGCGCAGTGCGATGCGTTCGTCGTCGACGAGGAGGAGGCGTTCGGTCATGGATTACTTCATTCTGCGAGTAGATTTGTAGGATGGGCAAAGCGTAGCGTGCCCATCGGTCGAGACGGGTTGATGGGCACGCTGCGCTTTGCCCATCCTACGGGTTGGGTTGGCTGGCCGCCGGCAGGCGGATGCGGAATTCGGCGCCGCCTTGCGGGCGGTTGGCGACGCCGATGCAGCCGCCGTGTTCTTCGATGATTTCGTAGGTGATGAACAGGCCGAGGCCGCTGCCGTGGCCGACCGCCTTGGTGGTGAAGAACGGGTCGAACACGCGCGCGAGCAGTTCGGGCGGGATGCCGGGGCCGCTGTCGGCCAGGGTCAGGTCGATTACCGCGCTGCCGGGGCGGCATTGCCCGGCCTGGGCGGCAAAGCCGTCGTGCTTGCCGACCACGCCGGCGCGCGCCGCGATGGCCAGTTCGCCGCCGATGTCGCCTTGCTCGGCCATGGCGTCCCAGGCGTTGACGATCAGGTTGAGCAGCACTTGCTGCAAGCGCGGGCGGTCGCCCTGCACACTCAGTTCCGGCGCGATGTCGACGCGCACTTCGACACCGGGCGGGCGTTTCGATTTCAGGAAGCGCAGGGTTTCTGCCACCAGTTCGGCCAGCGGCACCGGCGCCGGTTTGAATTCGCGGTCGCCGGCATAGTCGAGCAGGGCGCGCACGATGCGGCGGGCGCGCAGGGTTTCGGCGTCGATGTCCTCGATCAGTTGGGTGCGAAAACTCGCCTCCGCATCCGGGTCTTCTTTCAGGATCTGCGCCGATGAGGAGATGTTCGACAACGGGTTGTTCAATTCATGCGCGACGCCGGACAGCAGGGTGCCGAGCGAGGCCAGTTTTTCGGCGCGGACCAGCGTGTGCTGACGGCGTTCCAGTTCGTCGAGGACGTGGTTGAAGGCTTCCGCCAGAGAGACGAATTCGCGCTCCGGGCTGTCCAGCGCCAGGCGCGTGAGCTGGCCGCTGGCGACGGCATCCATACGGGTTTCCATGGCCTGCAGCGGGCGCGTGACCTGGCGCGCCAGCAGCACGCCGGTGAGGGCAAGCAGCGTTGCCACCACGACCAGCGAGATGAGCAGGTTGCGCTGATGCGCGGCCAGAGCGCTATTCAGAGATTGGCGTTCCAGCGCGGCGAGGCGTTCGCCGACCGTGACGACGCGGTTGCCGAGGCCGCGCGTGGCGGCGGCCAGGGGTTCGCTGGCGGGTGCCTGGGCATGCGCGGCCATCGCCGCCATGTAGCGGGTCAGGTCGTTCTCCAGCCCGGCGCTGGCGCCGGCGCCAGCCAAGGCATCGATGGCGTTGGCATCGCGGCGCAGCAGTTCGCGCGTGCGAGCTGCGAAGCGGGCGTGGTCGGCCAAGTCGTCGGGCTGGCCGTAGAGAAAGTGGTTTTTTTCGAAACGGCGCATTTCCAGCGTGGCGTCGGCCAGTTCCGCCACTTTGCTGCCTTCGCGCGCCTTGTCGGCGATGCTGTCGAGTTCGATCAGCGCCACCGCCGAGAGGCCGACGATGAGTGCGGCGAGGGCGAGGTAGACGAAGACGATCTTGGCTTGCAGGGAGTGCATGGCGCGAAGTGTAACAGCGCTGTTGCATTATGAAACGCATGAGCGCGCGTTTCATTGTCATAGCCCTGTAACTTCAATGGGTTAGCGAAGGTAATTTGCTGGCATGGATGCTGCTATAGGCAACAGGTCTTCACTTCTCTGGCCGCTGCCATGCACCGCACTCCGCTTCAGACCCTGCTTGCCGAACGTCTGCAATCCGCCAAGGGATTGGGGTGGGATATGGAGGCCAGCAAGAAATCCGCGACCAAAAAGTCCAGCGGGATTTGGGCCAACTTCGCGTTGTCTGGCTTGCTGCGTCGGTTCCTTTTCGCGCGCTAGTGTGAAACGTCGCATCGTCGTCGCCCTGCGACCGGTGTCGCCGGTGGAGCGCCTGCTGAAAGTGGGCGCGTCGCTGTGTCGGCGCATGGACGCCGAGCTGGAAGTGCTGGCCGATCCGACCCGGCCGGACTGGGCCGAGATCGAAGCGCGCCTGGCCGCGCTGGAGAGCGATGGCGTGTCGTGCCGTCTGACGCCGGCGCCCGGGCTGGATGCCAAGCATGTTGTGGAACACGCGCGTCGGCACGAATGCGTTACCTCCGTCGTGGTGGGCCGTCCCGCCGCCTGGGCCGGTGACGGCGCGGACCCTTGGGCGAAGCTGGAATGCCCGTTGGTGGCCGCTTCAGATCACCCCGATTTACCGAAAGAGCAATAAACCGCCATGAATAAACTCTCCCGTTTCCTTCCTTTCCTGCGCTGGTTTCCAATGGGCGGCGACACGATAAAGGCCGACTTCATGGCCGGCATCACGGTCGCGCTGGTGCTGATTCCGCAATCGATGGCCTACGCGCAACTGGCCGGCCTGCCGGCTTACTACGGTCTGTATGCGGCGTTTCTGCCGGTGGCGGTGGCGGCGCTGTGGGGTTCGTCGAATCAGTTGGGCACCGGCCCGGTGGCGGTGGTGTCGTTGCTGACCGCGTCCAGTCTGGCGACGTTGGCGGCACCCGGCTCAGAGAGTTTCGTCGCGCTGGCGATCATGCTTTCGTTGCTGGTCGGCCTGATTCAGTTGTCGCTCGGCGTGTTCAAGCTGGGCGTCATCGTCAACTTCCTGTCGCATCCGGTCATCGTCGGTTTCACCAACGCGGCGGCGATCATCATTGCGCTATCGCAGGTGTCCAAGCTGTTCGGGGTGCCGATGGGGCGCAGCGAGCACTTCATCAACGACATCTTCGGCGTGTTCAAGCTGATCGGCGAGACGCACATCCCGACCTTGCTGATGGGCATCCTGGCGATTGCGCTGATGTGGGGCATCCGCAAATACAAGCCGAAATTGCCCGGCGTGCTGATCGCGGTGGCGGTGACCACGACCTTGTCCTGGGGCATCGGTTTCGAGAAGAACGCGGCCGGCAGGATGGAGCAGATCGCCGATGCCGAATTGCGCACGCTGGTGTTGCGCGTGTCCGACACCGCCGCGCGGCTGGATCAACTGAACCAGGCGCAGGCGGACAAATCCGCCGCGCTGGCCGCCGCGATCAAGGCGGAAGGCGCGGTCAGCGCGCGCGTGCTGCAGCTGGAGGCGGACGTCGGTTACGCCCGCCTGGCGACGCATGGCGCCGAGGAAGAACTGAATCGTTTGAAGACCGATCTGCGCCATCAGCCGGTGGTGCGCCAGATCGATGCGGATGGCGCCACCGTGGCGCTGTATCCGGTCGGCAAGGCGCCAGCCGGCGCGACGCTGGACGACGCCACCTACCGTTTCCGCAAGGTGGCCAAGGGCGAATTCAAGCTGGCCGGCGGCGGCGAAGTGGTGGGTTCGATTCCGGAAGGCTTGCCCAGCATCGCGATGCCGAATCTGGACATGAGCAAACTGGGCGCGCTGCTTTCCGCCGCGCTGGTGATCTCGCTGGTCGGCTTCATGGAGGCGATCTCCATCGCCAAGGCCATTGCCGCCAAGACCAAGCAGCGGCTCGATCCGAACCAGGAATTGATCGGCCAGGGCTTGTCCAACATCGTCGGTTCGCTGACGCAGGCCTTCCCGGTGTCCGGCTCGTTCTCGCGCTCGGCGGTGAACCAGAATTCCGGCGCCAAGACCGGCATGAGTTCGGTCTTCACTGCCGTGTTCGTGCTGATCACCTTGCTCTTCCTGACGCCGCTGCTGTACCACCTGCCGCAGGCCGTGCTGGCGGCGATCATCATCATGGCGGTGATCGGCCTGGTGAATTTCTCGGCGGTGAAACACGCCTGGCAGGCGCACAAACACGATGGCATCGCCGCCGGCATCACCTTTCTCGCCACGCTGGCCTACGCGCCGCACCTGGACCACGGCATCATGGTCGGCGCGGGCCTGGCGCTGGTCCTGTTCCTGATGCGCACGATGAAGCCGCGCGTGGCGCAACTGGGCCGCTTCAAGGACGGCACGCTGCGCGACATCAAGGTCAACCCGGGCATTCCGACCAGCGAACATGTGGTGGCGATGCGCTTCGACGGCCAGCTTTACTTCGGCAACGTGTCGTTCTTCGAGGACACCGTGCTGGAAGCGCTGGCCGATCATCCCAAGGCGAAATACTTCCTGGTGGTGGGCGACGGCATCAATCAACTCGACGCGTCCGGCGAGGAAGTCATCCACCATCTGGTCGAACGTCTGCGCAGCACCGGTCTGGAACTGGTCTTCTCCGGCCTGAAGAAACAGGTGCTCGATGTGATGCGCGCCACCGGCCTGTTCGATGCGATTACGCAGGCCAACATTTTCGCCACCGAGGACCAGGCCATCGCCGCGATATATGACCGTCTCGGCGAAGAAGCCCGCGACGATCTGTTTTGTGCAGTGAAACCCGCGTAATAATTCGCCCCCGGCCTACGACTAGCTCCCTGACTCAGACCCCATGACAGAAACAATGACAACCCCCGATCTGGTGCAGTGGGCCTGGGCGGGGGTGCTGTACTGGTTGCTCCTCGCTTTTGGCGCGTTGTTGCTGCAAAGCCAGCGCCGCCTGTTGACGCGGGTGCTGTTTCCGCTCGGTGCGCTGGGCGCCTTGTTCATGGCCGGCGTCGGCGTGGCGGGGCTGCTGGCACCGACATCGGCGATCGTTCTGCCGATCGGTCTGCCCGATCTGCCGTTCCATTTGCGCCTGGATGCGTTGTCCGCCTTTTTCCTGGTCTTGCTGGGCGGCGCGGCATTCGGCGTGACGGTGTATGCGTCCGGCTATTTCCGCAATATGCGGGCCGCCCCGCTCGGCCTGCTGACCATGTGGTACCACCTGTTCCTGGCCGGCATGGTGATGGTGCTGCTGGCCGACGATGCCTATGCGTTCATGGTGTCCTGGGAGGTGATGGCGCTGTCGTCCTACTTCCTGGTCACCACTGACCACAAGGTGCCCGAAATCCGCCGCGCCGGTTTCCTCTATTTGCTGATCGCCCACGTCGGCGCCGTCGCGTTGCTGCTCTGTTTCGGCGTGTTGCAGGGCGGCGGCGGAGTGGGCGATTACACCTTCAACACCATGCGCAATGCCGAGATGGCGCCGTTCTGGGCCTCGGTCGTGTATCTGCTGGCGCTGTTCGGTTTCGGCGCCAAGGCCGGCCTGGTGCCGATGCACGTCTGGCTGCCGGAAGCGCATCCGGCGGCGCCGTCGCCGGTGTCGGCGCTGATGTCCGGCGTGATGCTGAAGACCGCGATCTACGGCCTGCTGCGGGTGACCTTCGATCTGCTCAACGTGCAGCTCGCCTGGTGGGGCACGCTGACGCTGGCGCTGGGCCTGCTCACGGCGCTGTACGGCGTCATCTTCGCCGCGGTGCAGTCGGACATGAAACGCCTGCTGGCCTGGTCGTCGATCGAGAACATCGGCGTCATCCTGGCCGCGTTCGGCCTCACGCTGATCTTCTACACCGACGGCAAGGGCGCGCTGGCAGCGCTGACCATGACCGCGCTGCTTTACCACGCGATCAACCACGCCTTCTTCAAGGGACTGCTGTTCGTCGGCACCGGCGCGGTGCTGCATGCCACCGGCGAACGCCGCATGGGCCATCTCGGCGGTCTGATCCGTTTCATGCCATGGACTGCCTGGCTGACCCTGATCGGCGCGCTGGCCATCGCCGGTTTGCCGCCGCTGAACGGCTTCGTCTCGGAATGGCTGTTGCTGCAGGCTTTCCTGCTGACGCCGGGCCTGACCCAGCCCTACCTGAACATGGTGATTCCGGTCGCCGCCGCCTCGGTCGCGCTGGCCGCCGCGCTGGCCGCCTATGTCATGGTGAAGTTCTTCGGCGTCGTCTTCCTCGGCCAGCCGCGCGACGCATCGCTGCACCATGCCCACGAGGCGAGCTGGCCGGAGCGGCTCGGCATGATCTGGCTGGCGGCGGGTTGCGTGCTGTTGGGCTTGTTCCCGGCGCAGGTGATCGACTGGCTGGCGCCGGTCGTGCGTCTGCTCACCGGTCAAACCATGATCAACGACGGCAACTGGTTGATGCTGGCGCCGGTCTCCGCCGAGCGTGCCAGCTACGCGCCACTGATCTTCTTCGCCGTGGTGCTGGTCACGCTGCTGCTGGTGTTCCTCCTGGTGCGCCGCGCCTTTCATGGTCGCGTGCGCCGCGCCGACCCGTGGGATTGCGGCTACCCGGAACAGGACGCGCGCATGCAGGACACGGCCGAGGGCTTCGGCCAACCGATCCGGCAGATCTTCGAGACGTTCATGCGGGTGGAACGGGAACGGCCCGATCCGTTCGACCGGCATCCGCGCTATACCGGTGCATCGCTCGACAAGATCTGGTTCCTTGTTTACGAGCCGATCGCCAAGCTGGCCGGCTGGCTGTCCGATCAAGCCGGCCGCCTGCAGCACGGCCGCATCCAGTGGTATCTGATCTACAGCTTCGCCACGCTGATCTTCCTGCTTGTTTTTGTGACACGGTGAAAACATGACCACCGGAATCCTGCTCCAAATCGCCCAGACCCTGGCCGCCATCCTGCTGGCGCCGTTGCTGATGGGCTGGGTCAACCAGTGCCGCGCCTGGCTGCAAGGCCGTAGCGCGCCGCCGATGACGCAGCCGTATCGCACGCTGCGCAAGCTGTTCCTGAAGGACGCGGTGATCGCGCATACCGCCTCGCCGCTGTTCCGCTTCGCGCCGTACATGATCTTCGCCTGCATGGCGCTGGCCGCCGGCATCGTGCCGACCATCGCCAACGACCTGCCGTTTTCGCCGGCGGCCGACGTCATCGCGCTGGTCGGCATCTTCGCGCTGGCGCGGGTGTTCCTGGCGCTGGCGGCGATGGACATCGGCACTTCCTTCGGCAGCCTCGGCGCGCGGCGCGAAATGCTGGTGTCGTTCCTAGCCGAGCCGGCACTGCTGATGGTGTTCTTCACCGCCAGCCTGATCTCGCAGTCGACCGAATTGCCGATCATCGTGCAGGCCCTGGCGCACCGGGAGTTCGTCATCTACCCGAGCATGGCCTTCGCGGCGGTGGCGTTCTGGATGATCTCGGTGGCGGAAAACGCCCGCATCCCGGTGGACAACCCGACCACCCACCTGGAACTGACCATGATCCACGAGGCGATGATCCTGGAATATTCGGCGCGCCATCTGGCGTTGATCGAGTGGGCGGTGGCGCTGAAGCTGTTCACCTATTCGGCCCTCGGCATCGCCTTGTTCCTGCCCTGGGGCATTGCGCCGCAAGGCGAACTGAGCGCGCTGCCGCTGGCCTTGCTGGCGCTGCTGGTGAAGATGGCGCTGGGCGGCGCTGCGCTGTCGTTCATGGAAGCGATTTCCGCCAAGGTCCGCCTGTTCCGCGCGCCCGAGTTCCTCGGTACCGCCTTCCTGCTCGGCGTGCTGGGCATGCTGATTCATTTTCTGCTGGAGGTGTGACATGAGCCTGGCCGTACTAACCTGCGGGCGGGACACCCTCGCTCCACTCGGAAGGCCGACATGTCGCTGACCTATCACCTGCAAGTCGTCAATCTGCTCGCTGCGCTGCTGTTGCTGATCTCGTTCGCGATGCTGTCGCAGCGCCGCATCGTCGGTCTGATCACGTTGTTCGCCTGGCAGGGCGCGGCGTTGTCGGCGTCCACCGCCATCGTCGCCTGGTCCACCGGCCAGCATCATCTGTATTACTCGGCGGCGCTGACCCTGGCGCTGAAGGTCGTCGCGATGCCCTGGTTCTTCTACCGGCTGATCAAGAAGCTGAATGTGGACCGCGACGTCGAGCCGATGATCAACATTCCAACCACGATGCTGATCGGCATCGTGCTGGTGATCTTCGCGTTCAACCTGGCGCTGCCGATTTCGGAAATGTCCGGCACCGTGATGCGCTCGACGCTGGGCATCGCGATGGCCACTGTGCTGCTTGCCTTCCTGATGATGATCACGCGCAGCAAGGCGATCCCGCAGGTGATCGGCTTCCTCGCCATGGAAAACGGCCTGTTCTTTGCCGCCACCAGCGCCACTTACGGCATGCCGCTGGTGGTCGAAATGGGCGTCGCGCTGGACGTGCTGGTCGGCGTCTTCGTGCTGGGCATCTTCTTCTTCCAGATTCGCGAGACGTTCGATTCGCTCGACCTGAAACACATGGAAAAGCTCAAGGAAAAATGAACTACCCCCTTACTCACTTCGTTCTTTTTACCCGTAACGGGCACGCCGGATTCGTACGCGCTGAAGCGCTACGACTCCGCTGCCCCCCGAGTGAAAGCAAAGCCCCCCTTGGGGCGGCCCGGCGGAAGGCCTGACATGGAAATTTATTGGCTGCTTGGCATCCCGTTGACCGGCGGGATCTTTCTGGCGCTCTGGGGTTGCCGTCGCAACGCGCCGGAAATCAATGCGCTGTTCAGCTTTTTTACGCTGATCGCGGCGGTGGTGCTGACCGCGCGCATCGTCGCGGACGGGCCCATGGTGGTCGGCGGCGAGGGCTGGTTCTTCATCGATCCGTTCAACGTCTTCCTGGTCGCGCTGACTGCGTTCGTCGCGTTCACCACGTCGTTGTTCTCGCGCCCTTACATGCGCATCGAAAAGGAACACGGCAAGCTCAACGACAAGCGCCTGCGCCTGTATCACAGCAGCTATCAGATCTTCATCGCCGCCATGCTGCTGGCGCTGACCACCAACAACATGGGCATCCTCTGGGTGTCGATGGAAGCCGCGACGCTGGCCACCGTGCTGCTGGTGTCGCTGTATCGCACGCCGGCTTCGCTGGAAGCGGCCTGGAAGTATTTCATCCTGTGCGGCGTCGGCATCGCGCTGGCGCTGTTCGGCACCATCCTGCTCTACTTCGCGGCGGAGAAGGTGCTCGGCGCCGGCGGTTCCGCGTTGTTGTGGACGCATCTGAACGGCGTCAAGGCGCAACTGGAGCCGACCGTGCTGCAACTCGCCTTCGTCTTCCTGCTGGTCGGTTACGGCACCAAGATCGGCCTGGCGCCGTTGCACAGCTGGCTGCCGGATGCCCATGCGGAAGGCCCGACACCTGTTTCCGCCGTGCTCTCCGGCCTGCTGCTCAACGTCGCGCTGTATGCGGTGATGCGTTCCAAGGTGCTGGTCGACGGCGCGCTCGACAACGACATGGCGGGCAATCTGATGATGGGCTTCGGCCTGCTCTCGGTCGTGCTGGCGGCGTTCCTGATCAAGCGCCAGACCGACGTGAAGCGGATGTTCGCCTACTCGTCGATCGAACACATGGGTCTGGTCACTTTCGCCTTCGGCATGGGCGGACCGGTCGCCAATTTCGCGGCGTTGCTGCACATGACCATGCACTCGCTGACCAAATCGGCGATCTTCTTCGCGGTGGGACACGCCACGCAGAGCGCCGGCACGCAGTTGATGGACGGCATCCGCGGCTTGATCCAGACCAATCCGACCATCGGCTGGGGCCTGATGCTGGGCACCATCGCGATCCTCGGCGTGCCGCCGTTCGGCGTCTTCGCCAGCGAGTTCCTGATCATCACCACCGCCATGCACGAACACGCCTGGGCGACGCCGTTCCTGTTGCTGGCGCTGGGCGTCGCGTTCGCGTCGATCTTCGGCAAGGTGCAACCGATGGTGTTCGGCGAGACCGAATTGCCCAAGCTGCCCTACCAGCCGGCGCTGACGCCGGTATTCATGCACCTGGGCCTGGTCCTGATGCTGGGCTTGTTCATTCCGCCTTACCTTGCGGCCTGGTACCGGCAGGCGGCGCAATTGTTGGGAGGCTGAGATGAAGATCGGCGAACAAGACTGGAACCTGAAACCGTTCGGCACCCATATCTGGCGCGGCGTCCTGGAACCCGGCCAGTTGCTGGCGCTGGCGCGGAATGTCAAGGACGAGGGCGGACAACTGATCGCGCTGTGGGGCTCGGATGACCGTCATCTTGGCGACGGCTACGCCATTCATGTCGGCTTCATCAGCGCCGGCGGCATGGTCTGGGTCAGCGCCAATCTGGCGGCCGATGCACCCAGCTATCCCGATCTGGCGCACATCTTCCCGCAGGCGGACCGCATGCAGCGCGCCGCTTTCGATCTGCTCGGCATCCGCGCCGACGATGCGGTCGACGACCGCAAATGGCTGCGCCACGGCGCCTGGCCGGCGGACGCGTTTCCGCTGCGCAAGGATTTCGACGCCACGCAGCCCGCTACGCACAGCACCGATGCCTACCCGTTCATCCGCGTCGCCGGCGACGGTGTCCATGAAATTCCAGTCGGTCCGATTCACGCCGGCACCATCGAGCCGGGCCATTTCCGTTTCTCGATCATCGGCGACCGCATCCTCAGGCTGGAACAGCGCCTCGGCTACACCCACCAGGGCGTCGAAAAGCGCTTCGAGGGCATGGACCTGGCGACCGGCGCCAAGCTGGCCGGGCGCGTCTCCGGCGATACCCACAGCGGCTTCGCCTGGGCCTATTGCATGGCGGTGGAAACCGCCACGGCCAGCCCGATCTCGCCGCGCGCCGCCTGGTTGCGCGCGCTGTTCCTGGAAATCGAGCGCGTTGCCAACCATCTCGGCGATCTCGGCTATCTCGCCAACGACGTCGCGCTGAGCTTCGGTTTCATGCAGTTCTGGCGGCTGAAGGAAGACTGGCTGCGCCTGTGCGCCAAGCTGTTCGGCCATCGCTACCTGTTTGATTGCATCGTGCCTGGCGGCGTCGCCGTCGATCTGATCGAAGCCGGCAAGGCGGAGTTGCTGGCGCTGGTGGATCGAATCGAAGCGGAGAGCCGCCAACTGAAGACGATCTACGACGAACATGCCACCTTGCAGGACCGCTTCGCCAACACCGGCACCTGCAAGCCGGATCTGGCCGCGCGCCTCGGCCTCACCGGCCTGCCCGGCCGCGCCAGCGCGCAAGCCTGGGATGCGCGCGCGCAGTTCCCGCAAGCGCCGTACGATCAGTTGGAGGTGAACATGGCGACGCAGCGCAAGGGCGACGTGTTGGCGCGCGCGGAAGTGCGTTTCGCCGAGGTGTACGAGTCGTTTCGCTTGATCCGCGCCATTGTCGAACGCCTGCCGAGCGGTGCTTTGCAGACGCCGCTGGCCGCCGTTGCGGCGGTGTGCGAAGGGCTCGGCTGGGTGGAAGGCTGGCGCGGCGAGATCGTCGTGGCGGTGCGCATCGGCGCCGATGGCCGGCTCGACCGCGTACATCCGCACGATCCGTCCTGGCAGAACTGGCCGCTGCTGGAAATCGGCATCCTGGGCAACATCGTTCCCGATTTCCCGCTGATCAACAAATCGTTCAACCTGAGCTACAGCGGGCAGGATCTTTGATATGGCGACCCACCTCATCCTCAAGAAAATCTTCCAGACCGGCATCGTCTCGGAACCGGCGCCAGTCGCCGATCCGTCGATGTTGACCGCCGATCAGGCATCGCATACGCAAAACCAGCTGCACGCGGAAATCCTCAAGGTATTCGGCCAGGCGGTGAGCATCCGCTGCGTCGATGCCGGTTCCTGCAACGGTTGCGAGCTGGAAATCCACGCGCTGGGCGGGCCGCATTACAACATCGAAGGTCTCGGCATCAAGTTCGCCGCCAGCCCGCGCCATGTCGATGTGCTGCTGGTCACCGGCCCGGTTTCGCGCAATCTCGAAGTGGCGTTGAAACGCACCTACGACGCGACGCCGGAACCCAAGTGGGTAGTGGCGATGGGCGATTGCGCGGGCGGTTGCGGCATGGCTGGCGCCATGTTCGGCGCGAACTATGCTTCGTGCGGAAAAATCTCCAATGTCATCCCGGTCGATGTCGAAGTGCCGGGTTGTCCGCCGACGCCGACCGCCTTGTTGCAGGGCATTCTGGCCGCCGTGAGCCAGCGCCGATAAGGCCTTCCGGGCAAAGTTCCGCTAAAGTTTTCCGACTCGTCGCCGAAAAGGGGCTTCCGGTTCGCCGGCCCCCACAACATGGTATTCAGGAGACTTACATGCGCGCCAAGGCTTTGCTTTCCCTGTTCGCTTTATCCGCCTTCATGGCAGCCACCCCCGCTCAGGCCGCCGAAGAAACGCCGATGAGCATTGCCGGCGGCAGCTTCGCCGATGTCGCCAAAGCCAAGGCGATGTTCGACAAGGGAGCGATGTTCGTCGATGCGCGCGTTGCCGCCGAATACGCCGAAAAGCACATCAAGGGTGCCACCAACGTGGTGTTCAAGGAGGTCAACAAAAAGGTCTCCAAACTCGATCCCAAGGATGAGTTCGATCTGAAGAAACTGCCGGCCGACAAGGCCAAGGCGATGGTCTTCTACTGCAATGGATCGCCTTGCTGGCGCGGTTACAAAGGCGCCGACGCGGCGATCAAGGCCGGTTACAAGAACGTGTTCTGGTTCCGTGACGGTTTGCCGGCATGGGAAGCAAAGGGTTACCCGACCGAATAAGCTTTTCCACCGTTAGCCGGCCGGCCGTTCCGGAGTGAACGGAGCGGCCGGCCCGGCGCGACCAGGTGTTCTTTGCAAGCAAATCAGGGGATATCGATGATTCGATCATTACGCGGCCTGCTCTATGTCATGGCGGCCGCGACTTTCGTCGGCATGCTGGTGCTGGGCGGCATGGCGATTTATTCCGCACGCAGCGGCGTGGCGCATCTGGATAGCGTCAATTCACAGGCGGTTGCGCCGCTTGCGATGCTGCAAACCGTGGAGCGGCAGGTCAAGGAAGTGCGCTTTCGCATTGCCGGCGTGGCGCTGGAACAATTGCCGACGGTGGGGTCGGCCAATCATTTGAAGGATATGCAGGCGGCCATCCCCGTTGCCTGGGGCAATTTTTATGCGCTGGCTTCGGCTCAGGCGCTGCCCGAGGAAGAGAAGAAACGGCTTGAATCGATGCATCAGGGCGTCAAAATTCTGCAAGAGATCATGGTCAAGCTGATGACGGCGTATCAGTCGGACGACATGGCGACCGTCAAAAGCGTTCTCGAAGACGAGTGGCCTGTCGTGCATGCCAAGTTCATCAAGCCGCTGGAACAGTTCATGCCGTATTACCAGGCGGCGGCGCAGACGTCATTCGAGCAGGCGAGCAGCAGCGCGTCGCGCCTGACCGGCCTGGTCAGCGTGTTGTTCGTGCTCGTTATCGGCGTGGTCGCCGCCGTGAGTTGGTTATTCCAGCGACGCTTTTCCGGTCAGCTCGATCTGGCGGAGAAGGTGGTGAAAAACGTTGCGGATTTCAATTTGTCGCATGACATCCGGGTTGACGGTCATGACGAAATCAGCCAGTTGCTGCGCGCCCTGGCTGAAATGCAGAGTCACCTGCGCGACGTGGTCGCCCAGGTGCGCAACGGTGCCACCGATTTGCAAGGCATGTCCGGCACGCTCGCCAGCGCCAGCCAAGCGGTCGCCGAAGCCAGCCAGAGCCAGGCCGAATCGGCTTCCGGCATGGCGGCCTCGATGGAGGAGTTGTCGGTTTCCATCGATCAGATGAGCGAACATGCGACGCAGTCGAATCAACTCGCCAAGCTGTCTGGCGAAGCTTCGCGCGAGGGGCGCGAGGTGACCCGCAGCGCAGCGACGGAAATGGCTGCGATCGCCGAAGGCGCGCGCAATTCCGCCGGCATCGTCGCGGAACTGGGCGGCCTGTCGACAGAGATCAGCGGCATCGTCAACGTCATCAAGGACATCGCCGATCAAACCAATCTGCTCGCCCTGAATGCCGCCATCGAGGCGGCGCGGGCCGGCGAGCAGGGTCGCGGTTTCGCCGTGGTGGCCGACGAAGTGCGCAAGTTGGCGGAGCGCACCTCGTCTTCCACCAAACAGATCGGCGACATGATTGCGCGCATACAGAACGGCACACAGCGGGCGGTCGATGCCATGCAGGCGGATGTGGGGCGGGCCAATCAGGGTGAGGATCTGGCGCGCCGGGCCGGCGATTCGATTGCGCAGATCGAACAACGCGCCGGCGAGGTGGTGAAAGCCGTCAACGAGATTCAGATGGCCTTGTCGGAACAGAGCGCCGCCGCCAAGGATGTCGCAGTGCGGGTCGAAAAGATTGCGCAGATGACCGAGACCAATTCGAACGCGAGCAACCATACCAGCCTTACCGCCAGCGAAGTGTCCAGTCTGGCCGGGCGGCTGAACAGCCTGATGTCGGGGTTCAAGCTGTAAATGCCGTAATTTCGGCGGATCGTGTTTCGATCATGCAGGCTTTGTTGAATACCACCGTCCTGCAGACTGTTGTGCTGCTGGTGCTGTCGAATCTGTTCATGACGGTGGCGTGGTATGCCCATCTCAAGCATCTCAACGCCTATCCGTGGTGGATCGCGGCGCTGGCAAGCTGGGGCGTGGCGTTGTTCGAATATCTGTTGCAGGTGCCTGCCAACCGCATCGGCTTCACGCTGCTCACGCTGGCGCAGCTGAAGATCCTGCAGGAAGCGATCACCCTGGCCGTATTCGTGCCGTTCGCGGTGTTCTACATGAAAGAACCGATGTCCTGGAATTACCTCTGGGCCGGCTGCTGCCTGCTCGGCGCGGTGTACTTCATTTTCAAGGGCTGAGTGTCACTGGAATCCGGGAAATTCTGACTTTCTCCTACATCAAACCCCTCCAGCCGAACTCATCCACGCTGCCGAATCGTCTCAGCGTCGCGACCGCGCAGAAATTCTCTGCGCGCTACCCGTGTCATTCGCCTCCCAGCCCCTTACAGACAGCACGATGTGTGACTCCGGCGGCCACCTAGCAAATTGCCGCCCCCCCAAACGCGGGGTGTACAGGCCTACGACAACCACTCAAAAATGGGGTGCATTAATTAGCCAAAGGAATCAGACATGAACCTGTTCTGCAAGTACTGGAAATCCATTTCCGTCGTGTCGCTGGCCGTCTCGTTGAGTGGTTGCCTGGGCGGTGATGGTGCTGCACCTGCAGTCACCACGCTCGGCGGAACGGCCGCAACCGGCGCGCCGATTGTCGGCGGCACCGTGACCGTCAAGTGCGCTGGTGGTGGCACGTTGACCGACGTCACCGATAACGCAGGCGTTTGGCAGGTCACCCTTTCCGGCCATACTTTGCCCTGCGCCGTCGAAGTGAGCGGCGGCGATTTGCCGGTCGGCCAGGCCTATCATTCGGTTGCGGTGCAACTGGGCACGCTCAACATCACACCGTTGACCGACCTGATCGTCGCCAACCTTGCCGGCCAGACGCCGGGGGTCTGGTTCAGCGGTTTGAACTCCAATGCGTTCCAGCAGATCAATTTGAACGCGCTCAATGCGGCCATCACAAATTTGCGCACGGCGCTCAATCTGGTTGCGTTGAACAGTATCGATCCCATCACGACCGGCTTCACCGCAGCACCAGGCAATACCATGGACGATGTGCTGGAGGCATTGAATGCCGCATTCGCGAGCTATGCCGACTTGTTGAATTCGGCGAGAGGCAACGATTTTGCGGCTTTCGCTGGTCAGCATCAGACGCAACTGGCCGACGCATTCGCCGCGCTCAACTCGAATGGCGGTGGTGGCGGCGCAGCCAATTGCACCGGTTCGCAAGTGGCACTCACCTATGCCAGTAGCCTTGCGGGCGGCCCCCATAGCGATGGGGAACAGGTTTGCTTCGACGTCAGCACCACGGTATTGGGATTTTCCGGCAAGACTCTAACCAATCCGGTTCAAAACGGAGCGGTACAGCAGCCGTATTCAGCCTACGCGTTCAGCGACACGGCAGCCAAGTACGAAGTGGTGTTCAACGCGGGTGCGTTGCATGAAATCAACGTGATGAGCGCGGACGGCAACAGCTTCTACGGCCAGTTCTCACCCTCTTCGTCACAGTCCGGTTCCGCCAACCTGACTATCAGCGTCAATGCCGGGGGCGTCGCCTCGCCCAATATCGTGGTCGGTTCCGTACCGGTTCCTGCCAACGAATTCCAGTTCTGCAACGATCTGTGGAGCGACCCCAATTTCACCGGACTGGGCTCGGCGGGAACATTGACGCTCAATTCCTGCTCATTTGCGAACAATGTCGGCACCATCTCCGCGACTGTCGCAATTACTTCCCCAGTGAGCATGAGCGTGCCCTACACGGTCACTTACACCTATAACTAAACAACGGGATTGCCCCCCAAACGGCGCCTCCGGGCGCCGTTTTGCTTTGCCTGCTGCTGACGGACACGTTGTGCAAGGTTGACAAGAAATGTCAGGCAATCTAAAAAAGGCCGCCATGTTTGGAATTAGTCTAAGCATGGAATATCAATGATCAGACAAGGAGCAACCCATGCAACTCAAAGGTTCAAATACCGAAAGCAATCTCAAGGCCGCATTTGCCGGCGAATCGCAAGCCAACCGCCGTTATCTCTACTTCGCGGCCAAGGCCGATGTCGAAGGCTACAACGATGTCGCGGCCGTATTCCGTTCCACCGCAGAAGGCGAGACCGGCCACGCGCACGGACACCTGGAATACCTGGAGGTCAGCGGCGACCCGGCGACCGGCCTGCCCATCGGACCGACCGATGCCAACCTGAAAGCCGCCATCGCCGGCGAAACGCACGAGTACACCGACATGTATCCGGGCATGGCCAAATCGGCGCGCGAAGAGGGCTTCGAGGAAATCGCCGACTGGTTCGAGACGCTGGCCAAGGCCGAGCGCTCGCACGCCAACCGCTTCCAGAAGGCGCTGGATACGCTGGGTCAGTAAACGTTGTCTGCCACCCAATCTGTAGGAGGCACGCTCGTGGGCCGAATGAGCCTGCGAGCGTGATTTTCGGCCCGCAAGCGGACCTCCTACAGCCGGATTTTTCACGTCGATACCGGAATCAACATGGCCCAACGCGAAGGCAGTCTCGAAGCGCCCACCCGTCACCCGCTTGACTGGCGCAATCCCGCTTTCCATAACGAGGCGTCGTTGTTCAAGGAACTGGAGCGGGTGTTCGAGATCTGCCATGGCTGCCGCCGCTGCGTCAGTCTGTGCCAGTCGTTTCCGACCCTGTTCGATCTGGTCGATGGTTCGGAATCGATGGAAGTCGACGGCGTCGCCAAGGTCGATTACTGGAAGGTGGTCGATCACTGTTACCTGTGCGACCTGTGTTACATGACCAAATGTCCGTACGTGCCGCCGCACGCCTGGAACGTGGATTTCCCGCATTTGATGCTGCGCGCCAAGGTGTACAAGTTCAAAAAGGGTGACACGAAGCTGCGCGACCGCATCCTGACCAGCACCGACGCCGTCGGTCGCCTGGCCGGCATTCCGGTCGTCGCGCCGGCGGTGAACGCCGTCAACAAGCTCAAACCGGTGCGCAAGGCGATGCAGGCCGTCGCCGGTATCCATGCCGACGCCTGGCTGCCGGAGTTCCACGACAAGCCGTTGCGCCGCCGCCTGCAACGCCAGGCGGGCCTCGATGCCGAGCCGGCCGGTCGCACCCAAGGCAAGGTCGCGCTGTTCGCCACCTGCTACATGAACCGCAACGAACCCGGCATCGGCGAGGACTTCGCCGCAGTTTTCGCGCACAACGGCATTGCCGTCACGCTGGCTGAGCAGGAGCGTTGCTGCGGCATGCCCAAGCTGGAATTGGGCGACCTGGACGCGGTGATCGCCAACAAGGAAGTCAACATCCCGCAGCTGGCCAAACTGGTCGATGCGGGCTGGGATCTGACCGCGCTGATGCCATCCTGCGTGCTGATGTTCAAGCAGGAATTGCCGCTGATGTTCCCGGACGACCCGGATGTGCTGAAAGTGAAGAACGCCTTCTTCGATCCGTTCGAATACCTGATGCTGCGCCACAAGGAAGGCAAGCTGAACACCGATTTCAAGCAAAGCCTCGGCAAGGTGGCCTATCACGCCGCCTGCCACCAGCGCGTGCAGAACATCGGCCAGAAGACGCGCGAGGTGCTGGCGCTGGTGCCGAACAGCGAGATCGAAGTGATCGAACGCTGCTCCGGCCACGACGGCACCTACGCGGTGAAGGCTGAGTCGCACGCGTTCGCGATGAAGATCGTCAAACCGGTGGTCGGCCGCGTGCGGCAGGCCCAGGCCGACCATTACGGCAGCGACTGCGCGATGGCCGCGCATCACATCGAAAACGCGCTGCGGGATGGCCGCGCGCCGCAACATCCGATGACCTTGTTGCGCCAGGCCTATGGGATCTGAACTCCGCGCTGTCTCCCTCGGGAGCGCCAGCGTCCCGCCGGCCTCGTTGATCAGGATGGCCGGCAGGATGCTGGCGCTCCCAGTTGGGGTTCGCTTTCGAAGCGGCGCGGGTGACCCAGCAGGTTTTGCCGGAGCGCCGGCGTCCCGCCGGCAAGCCGGCCAGAGGCTGGCGCTCCACGCATGTATCCTCACATGTTTCATGCGTCGCGAATCGCGCGATGCGTGGTGGAAACTGACATGGCCAAACTGACCCGCAACGACCTCTACAGCCTGGAAAAGTACGCCGAAGTGCGTGCCGACTTCCGCCGCAAGGTCATCGACCACAAGAAGAACCGCCGCCTGGCGCTGGACGAGCACATCACGTTCTACTTCGAGGACACATTGACCGTGCAGTACCAGATCCAGGAAATGCTGCGCATCGAGCGCATCTTCGAAGCCGCCGGCATCCAGGAGGAACTCGATGTCTATAACCCGCTGATCCCGGACGGCCACAACTGGAAGGCCACCTGCATGATCGAGTACGCCGATGAAGCCGAGCGCAAACAAGCGCTGGCGCGGCTGATCGGCATCGAGGAAGCCGTCTGGCTGCAGGTGGATGGGCATGAACGCATCCACGCCATCGCCAACGAGGATCTCGATCGCACAGCAGCGGAGAAAACCGCTTCGGTCCACTTCATGCGCTTCGAACTGACCGCCGCCATGCAGGCCGATGCCCAGAAAGGCGCCCGCTTGTATGCCGGCGTCGATCATCCGGCTTGCCAGGTCACCCGCGAAATCCCCGACAATGTGCGGAGCGCGCTGGTCGGCGATCTGGCCTGAACGCCGCGCGGCCGATTTGCCACCCATCAGGAGAAACACATGTCGTACCAGGAAGCCACACTCAGCCCCGCCGTCATGGACATGCATCGCGCCATCAAATCGTTGATGGAAGAGCTCGAAGCCGTCGATTTCTACAATCAGCGCGCCGATGCCTGCCAGGACCCCGAGCTGAAAATCATCCTTGCGCACAACGGCAACGAAGAAAAAGAACATGCCAGCATGCTGCTGGAATGGATTCGCCGGCACGATCCCACCTTCGCGCACGAACTCAAGGACAACCTGTTCAAGGACGGTCCGATCAGCGGCCAGCACGGCTGAGCTTCTTCGTCGGGCCAGCGTGGCCCGGCGGCGTTATCATGCGGCGCCAACAGGAACCCGCAGATCGAGATCGCCATGCGCCGCATTTTCGCCCTCACCGCCGTGTTGTTCGTAACACCCGCCGTCGCCAGCTCGCTCTATAACGCCGACTTGGGCAAGTTCGAATCCGACTTCGAAGAAAACACCAAAACCTGGCAGGAAATCCAGGCGCAATTGCCCACCGCCCCGAAGCCGGAAAATCTGATCGAGGTCAAACTCGATGCGTCTACCCGCAACTCCCTGTTGATCGATGCCGCTTCGTTGTCTGCCAGCGACGACGGCGTGGTGCGCTACACCGCCATTATTCGCAGCCCGGCCGGTGCCGAAAACATCAGCTTCGAAGGCCTGCGTTGCGAAACCGGCGAGCGCAAGCTGTACGCGTTCGGCCGCACCGGCGGCAAAGACGCAAACGCATGGGCGCGCAACCGCTATGCCAGATGGGAGCCGATCCAGGCCCGCCAGGCGGGCGGTTATCACCGCGAGTTGTTCTTCCATTACCTGTGCACCGTCAACACCAAACGCGACGTGCCGACCCTGCTGCATCTGCTCAAATCCGGCGGCATTTACACGCAATGAACGCCAGGGTCATCGGGTAAACTTCCGCCCGCTTCAGGTGCTCCTCACGGAGTGAAACGGGAAACAGGTGCGAGACAACTCAATGCCTGTGCTGCCCCCGCAACGGTAAGCGCTCAACGGTTTTTCACCCAGCCACTGTCCGTCAGGATGGGAAGGCGGAAACCCTCATGCGCGAGCCCGGAGACCGGCCTGAAGAAGCACGCGGGTCGCGGAGGGCGGCTGTATTCATGGAAGTTGGGCGTTCGCTTCCATTCGCCTTTTTCGGCCCGCGATTTCAGTTTTCCCCTGCGGGGACGCCGGGGACGAAAAAGGAAGTTCTTCATGCAACGCACCACCCTGGCCGCGCTTCACGTGGCTTTATTCAACGCCGGTCTTTTTTCCTTGCCTGTTCAGGCGCAAGTAACCCCGCTGCTCGATGAAATCGTGGTGACCGCGACGCGGACGCCGCGCTCGATCGAGTCCACGCTGGCCGCCATATCGGTCATCAGCCGCGAAAGCATTCGACGCAGTCAGGCCAGCGATCTGATTACGCTGCTCGACCAACAGGCCGGTATCCATATTTCGCGCACCGGCGGCGAAGGCAAAAGCACCGCCATTTTCGTGCGCGGTGCCGCCTCCAAGCATGTGCTGGTGCTGGTCGACGGTGTGCGCGCCGCCTCGGCGACCACCGGCGAATACGACTGGAATGCCCTCTCCCTGGAGCAGATCGAACGCATCGAGATCGTGCGCGGTCCGCTGTCCAGTCTGTACGGTTCCGACGCCATCGGCGGCGTGGTGCAGATCTTCACCCGCCGCGCGGTCGGCCCCGGCGCCAAGCTCACGCTGGGCAGTCGCAACACGCGCGCGCTCGATGTCAGTTTCGGCGGTGGCGATGCCTGGCGCTACAGCCTGGAAGCCGGCCGTGAAAGCACCGATGGCTTGCCCACCTTCAGCACCGACACCACGTCTTTCGGTTTCAACCGCAATCACCTGGCCTTCGGCATCGACGGCGGTCTGACGCCCGATCTGACGCTGGCCGCCCGACTCGCTCAGTCCTGGGGACGCAACGAGCAGGATGCCAATACCGGCGACAACGATTACAAAAACCGCACCGCCAGCGTCAAGTTCGAGCATCGGGTCAATCCACACTGGCGGCACAGCCTGACCCTCGGCAACAACCTGGATAGCTATACCTCCTTCAGCCCGTTCATTCCGGCCCGCATCGAGACCGATCGTGACAGCCTGTCCTGGCAGCACGACCTGGCATTCAAACCGGGCCAGCTCAGCCTCGGCGTCGATCACTGGAACGACCATGCCAGCAAGGACAACAGCGGCACGCTCGACGAACGCATCGAAAACACCGGGCTGTTCGCGCAGTACCGCTTCGCTGTCTTGAGTGGCGACGCGCAACTTGGCCTGCGCCGTGACCGGCACGATGCCTTCGGTGGCCATAACACCTGGAATCTGCGCTGGGGGCGCGAACTGGCGCCGGGCCTGCGTTTCTCGGCCGGGCACGGTACCGCTTACAAAGCGCCGACCGTCAATGATCTGTACTGGCCGAACAGCGTCGACGGCCCTTACACCTACAACATCGGGGCGACTACCTTCAGCGATACCTATATCACGCGCGGCAACGCCGGCCTCAAGCCGGAAACCTCGCGCAGCAGCGAACTGGGCTTGAGCTATCGCCAGTCGAGCTGGGATGCCGCGCTGAATCTGTACGAAACGCGGGTGCGCGATTTGATTGAGTGGCAGGCCAACATCACGGCAGGCGGCGCCGGTCCGGGTATTGCCACCACCTACGACTATCAGCCGCAGAACGTCAGCTCGGCGCGCATGCGCGGCCTCGAACTCGGCGGCCATGCGCGCTGGCTGAACTGGGACTGGCAGGCCGCGCTGAACCGCTTGCTGGCGATCAATCTGGGCACTGGCCTGCAACTCGACCGCCGCCCGGAAAACAGCCTGACGCTGAACGTCGCGCGCAGTTTCGGCAGCCATGGCGTGCGCATCGAGGGCAGCGCCTATTCACAACGTCTGGATGTGAACGGCAGCAAGACGCTGGCTGGATACGGTCTGGTCAACGCCGCCTACGAATACGCGCTGAACAAGGACACCCGGCTCGGCCTGCGCATCGACAACCTGTTCGACCGCGACTACGCGCTGGCGCGCACCAGCACGCGTTTCTACGACGTGCCTGGCCGCGGCGTGTTCATGACTTTGCGCTACCAGCCCGGGAAATGATGCGATGACCGACCAGGCCGAACGCCATGCCGCGCGCATGGCCAAAAAGAAGGCGGTGATCGATGCCGCCATCGCCGCGGCGGACAAGGAAAAAGGCCTGCTGCTGGTGCTCACCGGCAACGGCAAGGGCAAATCCTCGTCCGCCTTCGGCATGGTCGCGCGCGCGATTGGCCACGGCATGCGGGCGGGGGTGGCGCAGTTCATCAAGAGCCGCTCCGACACCGGCGAGGAAGCCTTCCTCGGCAAACAAGCCGGCGTCGAATGGCATGTGCTGGGCGAAGGTTTCACCTGGGACACGCAGAACCTGGAGCGCGACATCGCCACCGCGCAAAGGGGCTGGGAAGTGGCGCGGCGGATGCTGGCCGATCCGGCAATTCAACTGGTGGTGCTGGACGAACTGACCTACCTGCTCAACTACGGCTGGCTGGACACTGCGACGGTGCTGGCCGACCTCGCGGCGCGGCCGCCGCTGCAACACGTCGTCATCACCGGCCGCGCCGCGTCGCGGGCGTTGATCGATGCGGCCGACACGGTGAGCGAGATCGCCGACGTCAAACACGCCTATCGCGCCGGGGTGAAGGCGCAGGCGGGGGTGGATTTGTGAGCCGCCGCATTTCATGAATCGCCGCCGCGCCCTCTTCGTCCTCGCCCTGCTCGCCGTCGCGGCGATGCTGAGCCTGCTGGTGTCGCTCGCGGTCGGCAGCGTCGCGCTGGCGCCGGATGCGGTGTGGGTGGCGCTTTACGGGGAGGGCGATAGCATGGCGGTCGAAGTCGTGCGCAACCTCAGATTGCCGCGCGCGCTGGCGGCTTTCGCTTGCGGCGGCTTGCTCGCGCTGGCCGGTGCGTTGATGCAGGTGTTGTTGCGCAATCCGCTGGCCGATCCGTATGTGCTGGGCATTTCCGGCGGCGCGGCGGTTGGCGCGCTGGCAGCGATGTTGCTCGGGGTCAGCGCCAATTTCGGCCTGGAAGCGGCCGCCTTTGCCGGTGCGCTGGCCGCGATGTGGCTGGTGTTCGGGCTGGCGCGCGGCGATGGTAGCTGGACGCAGACCCGCTTGCTGCTCACCGGCGTCATCGTCGCCGCCGGCTGCGGTGCGGCGGTGGCCCTGATGCTGTCGCTGGCGCCGGATCAGAAGCTGCGCGGCATGCTGTTCTGGCTGATGGGCGATGCCGGCGAGGCCGCTGCGCCGTTGCCGACCTTGCTGATCCTGGCCGGCGGGTTGCTGGTGGCGCTGTTTTTCGCGCGCGAACTCAACCTGCTCACACGCGGTCCGCTGCTGGCCGCCACACTCGGTGCCAATGTCGCGCGCCTGCGCCTGATGCTGTATTTCCTCGCCTCGTTGCTGACCGCGACCGCCGTGACCAGCGTCGGCAGCGTGGGCTTCGTCGGCTTGGTGGTGCCGCATCTGGTGCGGCTGGCGCTGGGCAACGATCAACGCCTGCTGCTGCCGGCCGCCACCCTGGCCGGCGCGGCGTTGCTGACGCTGGCCGATACGCTGGCACGTAGCGTCATTGCGCCGCAGCAACTGCCGGTCGGCGTGCTGACGGCGTTGATCGGCGTGCCGGTGTTCCTGTTCTTGCTGGCGCGAGCGCCCAAAGTGGAGCAGACATGACCGCGCCCTTGCCCTCGCAAGAAGGACGCCGGTTCCGTAAGGCGGCAGAGCCGCCAACGGCTCCGCTGCCCTCGCAAGAAGGACGCCGATTCCGTAAGGCGGCAGAGCCGCCAACGGCTCCGCTGCTGGTTTGCAAGAACCTGGGGGTTTCCATTGGCGGCAAGGCAGTCGTCGCCGGGCTGAATCTTTCGCTCCAGCCCGGCGACCGCCTCGCCATACTCGGCCGCAACGGCGTCGGCAAGACCACGCTGCTGCACACGCTGGCCGGTCTGCGCGCGCCGGATGCCGGTGCCATCGAACTGTCCGGCGACAGCTATGCCGCGCTCGGCCCACGCTGCGCCGCGCGGCTGCGCGGGCTGTTGCCGCAACACCAGGGCGATGCGTTTGCCGCCAGCGTGCTGGAAACCGTGCTGGTCGGTCGCCACCCGCATCTGTCGCGCTGGGACTGGGAGAGCGCGGCGGATGAGCGCCTGGCGCGCGCTGCCCTGGCAGAGGTCGGCCTGGCCGATCTGGCGGCGCGTTCGATTCACACCTTGTCCGGCGGTGAACGCCAACGTGTCGCGCTGGCCACGTTGCTGGTGCAGCAACCGCGTTTGTATCTGCTCGACGAGCCGCTGGCGCATCTCGATCTGAATCACCAGATCGCCGTGCTGGAACTGATCGGCCGCCGCGCCCGCGAAGATGCCGCCGCGCTGGTCATGGTGCTGCACGACGTGAACCTCGCCGCGCGCTTCAGCGATCAGTCACTGCTGCTGTACGGCGACGGTGAACATGAACTCGGCGACAGCGCGGCGGTGCTCGATGCCGCCGGCCTGTCGCGTCTGTACGGCCACCCGCTACGCGTGTTGATGGACGGAGAGCGGCGCTGGTTCGTGCCGGAGGTGACGGAATGAAACGGCTGGCCGTAGGTCGGCAATCCCTTGCCGACTATCGTTCATCAAACTCGAATGACCGGTTTGCGTGTCTACAACCCAGTGCATGCATGACAAGACGAAAGGCGGCAAAGGGTTGCCGCCCTACGGGTTTACCGTCGTCGCCCGCGCGCCGTTTCCAGGTGCCGGCAAAGCTGTTCGGCGCCTTCGAGCAGGCGCGGCGTGGGGCGTTGCATCAGGTCGGCGGAGACGAAGAACAGGTTGTCGCGCGAGACCGCCTGGATGCGTTTCCAGTGGCGCCAGTCGTCCAGGCCGATCGGTGTGTCGCGGCCCATGCCGCTGGCGACGATGGCTTCCGGATTCGCCGCCAGCACCGCTTCGACGCTGACCGTGGGCGCTTTCGCGGCGAGTCCGGCGAAGACGTTGGCGCCGCCGCACAGGCCGATCACGTCGCTGATGATCTGGTCGCCGCCGACGGTCAGCAGCGGCTGGTGCCAGGCCTGGTAGAACACCGGCACGGCCGGGCGCGTCGCGTAGCGCTGGCGCAGCGTCGCCAGGCGTTGCCGGAAGTCCGCTGCCACCCGCGCGGCCACCGCCTCACTGCCGGCCAGACGGCCCAGGTTTTCGATGTTGGCGGGAATGTCTTCCAGCCTGTCGGGCTGGGTCTGGTAGACCGGCAAGCCCAGCGCCTGCAGCCGTTTCACGACGCCGCCGGCATTGCCACTCTGCCAGACGACGACCAGATCCGGCTTCAGCGCGACGATGGTTTCCAGGTCGGGACGCTCGTAACTGCCGACATTGCGGATCCGCTTGGCCGCTTCCGGATAGTCGCTGTAGTCGACCGCGCCGACCAGTTGCCGGCCCGCTCCGGCCGCGAACAGATTCTCGGTGGCATGCGGCGCCAGGCTGACGATGCGGCGCGCCGGCGCCGGCAAACGCACGGTCGCGCCGGTGTCGTCGCGCAGCACGATTTCGGCTTGGGCGGTGGGCATGACACCGCCCAGCAGCAGGGCAAACAAGAGGATATGAAGGCGATTCATGCAAAGGCCGGTGAGCGGGGCGGGAGGCGGATTTTAGGTGAAGGCAGTGTGCGGTGCGCTGGGCTGGGCAAAAGGCGTTACGGCGGTGCTGAGCGCACGCGTTCACTTGACCCGAGCGTATTTGAAGATGTATATCCCGTATATACAAAACAACTGGAGAACATCATGCTGACCCGAGTCTTCAAGAGTGGAAATTCACTTGCCGTGCGCATTCCGAAAGAACTCGCCATCGTCGAGGCCGGCCAGGAAATCGAGATCGAGCAGGTGGGCAATACGTTGGTGGTGCGGCCGGTCAAGAAGGAAAAGCTGGATGATTTGATGGAGATTTTCGCTTCCTTCCCGAAAGGCTTCATGTCGGAAGGGCGCGAATTCCACGAACAGAAGGAACGTGACTGGAGCGGATTCGAAAAAGCGAAGGGCAAGCCGGAGTAGGCCATGCGCTACCTGCTTGATACCAATATCTGCATCCATCTGATGGATGCGCATCCACCGCATCTGATTCAACGTTTCAGCGAGACCTCGATTGGCGACCTGGGAATGTCCGTCGTCACTTACGCGGAACTGCGCCACGGCATCGAACGCTACCCGGCGCAGGATCCCGACCGATTCGCGGCCGAGCATTCCTTGCGCCGCTTGCTGACGCGCGTACCCGCCATGCCTTTCGACTCGGTCGCCGCGGAAAGCTACGGCGTCCTCGCCGCCGCCGTGCGCGACCGCCGCCGCGATGCGCTCGATCGCATGATCGCCGCGCATGCGGTCAGCCTGGACGCCACGCTGATCACCAACAACGAAGCCGATTTCAAGGATTACCCCGGCTTGAAGGTGGAGAACTGGGTGAACGAACCGGCATGAGGCGAAGTGCATGACCGCCCGCGTGCTGATGGTCCAGGGCTGCACCTCCGATGCCGGCAAGAGCGCGCTGGTCACCGCGTTATGCCGCTGGCTGCGGCGGCGCGGCGTCGCTGTCGCGCCGTTCAAGCCGCAGAACATGGCGCTGAACAGCGCGGTGACCGCGGATGAGGGAAACGGCGCCGGCGAGATCGGCCGCGCCCAGGCGGTGCAGGCGCAGGCCTGCGGGTTGCCGCCGCACACGGACATGAATCCGGTGCTGTTGAAGCCCAACTCGGATACCGGCTGCCAGGTCATCATCCAGGGCCGCGCGCTCGGCAACATGGAAGCGCAGGCATATCACGACTACAAGCAGGTGGCGCGCGCGGCGGTGCTCGATTCCTTCACGCGTTTGTCGGCGCAATACGCGACCATCGTCGTCGAGGGCGCCGGCAGTCCGGCCGAGATCAATCTGCGCGCCGGCGACATCGCCAACATGGGTTTCGCCGAAGCGGTCGATTGCCCGGTGATCCTGATCGCCGACATCGACCGCGGCGGTGTCTTCGCCCATATCGTCGGCACGCTGGCGTTGCTGTCGGAGTCGGAACGGGCGCGCGTCAAAGGATTCGTGATCAACCGTTTTCGCGGTGACCTCGCCTTGCTGCAAGACGGCCTGGACTGGCTTGAACGGGAAACCGGCAAGCCGGTGTTGGGCGTGTTGCCGTATCTGCACGGCTTGCATCTGGAGGCGGAAGATGCGTTGCCGGTTGATCGTCATTCCCGCGAATGCGGGAATCCAGATCGTCAGTCCGATTGTCGAGAAAACCGTGGTTTGGAGCGCTCACTGGATTCCCGCCTGCGCGGGAATGACGAACAGCGATTCCGCGTTGTTGTGCCGGTGCTGCCGCGCATCTCCAACCACACCGATTTCGATGCGCTGCGGCTGCATCCGAATGTCGACTTCCGCTTCGTCGGCATTGACGGGACACCGCCGCCGGCCGATCTGATCATCCTCCCCGGTTCCAAATCAGTGCGCGCCGATCTGGCGTTTCTGCGCGAGCGCGGCTGGCGCGAACATCTGCAATGCCACCTGCGCTACGGCGGCAAGTTGCTCGGCATTTGCGGCGGTTTCCAGATGCTGGGGCGGGCGCTGCACGATCCGCTCGGCCTCGAAGGCGCGCCCGGTTCCAGCGCCGGCTTCGGCTGGCTGGACATGGCAACGACGCTGGCGGCGGACAAACAGTTGCGCAACGTGAGCGGACGACTGGCCTGGGCCGATGCTGCCGTCGCCGGCTACGAGATTCATGCCGGCGTCAGCAGCGGCGCGGCGCTGGCGCGGCCGTTTCTCGCAGGTTGTGCCGCGAATGGTGCGCACGCACCCTACGTCGATGGGGCTTTTTCCGACGATGGTCAGGTTGCCGGCACCTATCTGCACGGCCTGTTCGACACACCCGCCGCCGCTGATGCCGTGCTGGCCTGGGCCGGCTTGCGCCGCAACACGGCGCCCGACATTCATGCGCTGCGCGAAGCCGCCATCGACCGACTGGCCGACGCGGTGGAGGCGCATCTCGATCTGCCGCGTCTGCTTTCGATCCTGGGCAACCCACTGGAGCAGCCATGTCGCATCTGATCCTCGGCGGCGCCCGTTCCGGCAAGAGCCGCCATGCGCAGAATCTGGCCGCAACGAGCGGTCTGCCGGTGACGCTGATCGCCACCGGCCAGGCGCGCGATGCCGAGATGGCGGCGCGCATTGCGCGGCATCGCGCGGAACGTCCCGCCGCTTGGCAAACGGTGGAGGAACCGCTGCATCTGGCGCAGGCGTTGCAACAGGCCGCCGGCCCGGGCCGTTGCGTGCTGGTCGATTGCCTGACGCTGTGGTTGATGAACCTGCTGGAAGCCGGCGAGGCGGTGTTTGCACAAGAGCGTGCCGCTTTGCTGCAAGCCCTGCCGACGCTGGCCGGCGACATCCTGTTCGTGTCCAACGAAATCGGCCTCGGCGTGATTCCGCTGGGCGAACTCAGCCGCCGCTTCGTCGACGAGGCCGGTTGGTTGAATCAAGATCTCGCCCGCCTGGCCGATAGCGTGACTTTCATCGCCGCCGGCCTGCCGCTGGCGCTCAAAACCTCCTCTTCGAAAGACATCGCATGACTGCCTGGTGGCAAAACCCCGTCAAACCGCTCGCCACTACGGCGCGCGAGCAAGCCCGCCAACGCCAGGACACGTTGACCAAACCGCCGGGCAGCCTGGGTCGACTGGAGGAGGTCGCGATTCTTCTGGCCGCCATGCAGGCGAGCGCGAAGCCGCAGATCAGGCAGCCGGCGATCACCGTGTTTGCCGGCGATCACGGCGTCGTCGCGGAGGGTGTCGCGGCATTTCCGCAAGTTGTCACGCAGCAGATGCTGGCCAATTTCGTCGCCGGCGGCGCGGCGATTTCGGTGCTGGCGCGGGCGCAGGGTGCGCGCCTGGAAGTGGTCGATGTCGGCACGCTGGCCAGCGAGACGATCGCCGGCGTGGTGAATGGCAAGGTCGGCGATGGCACGGCGAACTTCGCCCGCGAACCTGCCATGAGCGACGAGCAGTTGGCGCAATGCTTCGAGCAGGGCCGCTACGCCGTACTGCGCGCCATGGCCGCTGGCGCCGACCTGTTCATCGGCGGAGATATGGGCATCGGCAACACCACCTCGGCGGCGGCGCTGGGCTGCGCGTTGCTAGGCTTGCACGGCGCGGCACTGGCCGGTCCCGGCACCGGGCTGGATGCGGCCGGGGTGTCGCACAAGGCGACGGTGATCGACCGGGCGCTGGCCTTGCACGGTTTCCTCGCCGCCGCCGCAAGCGACGGTCGGGAACAGCAGGCCGACGCGGTGTTGCGCTGCGTCGGCGGCTTCGAAATCGCCGCGCTGGCCGGGGCGTACATCGCCTGCGCCCAGGCCGGCCTGCCGGTGTTGGTGGATGGCTTCATCACCACGGCGGCGGCGTTGGCGGCGTGCCGATTGAATCCAGGCACGCGCGACTGGCTGATCTTCGCGCATGCGTCGGCCGAACCTGGCCATGCGCGTTTGCTGGCGGCGCTGGATGCGCGGCCGCTGCTGCAACTCGACATGCGCCTGGGCGAAGGCAGCGGCGCGGCGACGGCGTTGCCGCTGCTGCGCCTGGCCTGTGAACTGCATGCCGGCATGGCGACCTTTGCCGAAGCCGGGGTGGCGGCCAAGTGATTGCGGGCGCCACGCGGGTCAGCGTCATCCGGCACGGCGCGGTGGCGGGGCGGCAGTATGTGTATCGTGGCCATTCCGACGAAGGCATGACGCAGCATGGCATGCAGCAGGTGCGCACGGCGGCGGTCCGGCTTGCCACGCCGCCGTTCGATTGCATCGCCAGTTCGCCGTTTCGCCGCTGCCTCGAATTCGCCCGCGCCTATGCCGGCGAGACCGGCGCGCCGCTGGCGGTGATCGAGTCGTTCCGCGAGATGGCGTTCGGCGCCTGGGAGGGGATGACGCCGGATCAGGTGGCCCGGATGGATCCGGTATTGCATCGGCTGTTTCGCACCTCGGCCGGCAGCGTCGCGCCGCCTGGCGGGGAAACGGTGATGCAGTTGCAGGCGCGGGTCGCCGCGGCCTGGGATGCCTGGTTGCAGGACAGCGCCGGCGGGCACCGCTTGCTGGTGACGCATGCCGGCGTCATGCGTGTTCTGTTGATGCGCCTGCTGGGCATGCGGCATTCGCATGCCTACCGTATTGCGCTGCCGGAAGCGGCTTACTTCCAGGTCTCGGTCATGCCCGGGGAAGCGCCGGTGTTGCTTTGCCTAAACTCATGCGCGGACTGATCCTCGCCATCCAGTTTCTGACCCGGCTGCCGACGCCGCAGGTGCGCGATTTTCAGGCCGACGATCTGGCACGCGCGGCGGTCTGGTTTCCGTTTGCCGGAGTGCTGGTCGGCACGCTGGTCGCGGCGGCGCTGGCATTGGGCGCGCGCGTCGATCCCTGGCTGGGGGCGTTGCTCGGCTTGCTGACCTGGGTGCGGGTCACCGGCGCGTTGCATCTGGATGGTCTGTGCGATCTGGCCGATGCGCTCGGCGCGGCGCATGGCGACAAGCAACGCCTGCTCGGCGTGCTGGCGGACCCGCATGTCGGCGCCTTCGGCGTCGTCGCGCTGGTGATGCAACTGCTGGCCAAGCTGGTGCTGTTGATGCTGCTGGCGCGCGGGCAACTGTACTGGGCCGTGCTGCTGATTCCGGCCTGGGCGCGGCTGGGTACGTTGATCTGGGCGCGTTTGCCGGCGATCAAACCCGGTTTGGGTGAGCGCTTCGCCTGGCGCTGCCCGGACTGGGCGATAGCTTTGTGGAGCGCGCTATTGCTGCCTGCATGCGTGATCTACCCGGCTTTACTGGCAGCACCGCTGCTGATTCTGGCCTGGCGCACTTACTTGCTGTCGCGCCTGGGCGGCATGAGCGGCGATGCGCTCGGCGCCGGGGTGGAATGGCTGGAAAGCGGCTTGTTGCTGACTGTGGTCGTGGTGGCTGCTTTGGTCACTTAGTTCGGTTCGCAGCGCGCCAGCTTGTGTTCGTGCTTGACCGCGTACATCTTGGCATCCGCTGCGTTGAGCAGGTCATCCAGTTTGCAGCCGTCGCGCGGGTAGATGGCGTAGCCGATGCTGCACCCCGGTGTCAGGGCAAGGCCCTCGTAATAGACCGGCTGGGCAATCTCTTGCTCGATCTTGCGGCATAGCTCCGCGCAGGATTCGGTGGGTTCGATGCCGACGAACAGCAGGGCGAATTCGTCGCCGCCGAGCCGCGCCGAGGTGTCGGATTTGCGCACCAACTGATGCAAGCGCCGGGCCACCGCAATCAGCAACGCATCGCCGGCGGCGTGGCCGTGGATGTCGTTGATCTGTTTGAAATCGTCCAGATCGACATACATCACCGCCAAGGAAAACTGCTCTTCGTCGGCATGCTGGATGGCTTCTTCCATGCGTCGGTAGAACAGCGCCCGATTGGCCAGACCGGTCAGCGCATCGTGCATGGCCTGATGTTCCAGCAGCGTGCCGGCCTGTTCGAGTTCGCTGACTTGCGCGTAGATGATCTGCGCATCGCGTTTCAATAATCCCCGGGTGATGCCGGCGATGGCGATGGCGAGCAGGATCAGCAGGCTGCCCAGCGACACATGCAGGTTGATCGCCTTGTCGGTGGCGTGTTGCGCCTGTTCCAGCGCGGTGCGGATCAGATCGCGCTCATGCCGGCGCAGTGCTTCGACGACCTCGGTGTAGTGCAGATTCAGCGGCCGCAAATCGGCGGCCAGCCAGTTACGCGCGTCGTCCATCTTGCCGCGCGCGGCAAGGTCGCTGATTTCTTCCTGCAGCAGGATGATCTGCGCCACCAGTTGATCCTGCAGCAGCAGGTTGTTGCGTTCGAATGCGTCGAGCGGCAGCGTTTTCAATTTGTTGCGCGCATCGCCGACCAGATAGCCCCATTTGATATAGAGCTGAAAATTCTCGTCGCGCTCGAATGCGTCCTGCGCCAGCACTTGATAAACCAGCGTGTTGTGGCGGTTATAGGAGGCTTCCTGCAGGTCGGTGGCGAGCTGAATCTTGCGATTGCGCACATCGACGATATCGCTCATGCGCGTCTTCAACTCGTTGATGTGCCAGACCGCATGCCCGACCAGCCCCGCCATCAGCACGATGAGCAGCGCATAGCCCAGCACCAGATAGCGGGACATCGAGCGGGACAGTGTTTCGCGGTGCGGCAAAGCGGGCATGCTGGACGGCGACCGAGTGGGCGAGATGATAGTAACGTCCCGCAGAAAAAAAACTTGAGCGCTAAATAGGGGCATCGCCCTAAGTCTATTCGCCGCTCACCATCCGCTGCGAGACCTTGGCCTCGCAAGGGCCGGGACGCGGCCGCGGCTTACAATGGCGCGCCGTTACTTTCTGTCGCCGCCGCCATGTCCGCCTCTGCCCCTGTTTTCTATGCCGTCATTCCCGCCCGTTTTGCTTCCACCCGCCTGCCCGGCAAACCGCTCGCCGATATTCACGGCAAACCGATGGTGGTGCGCGTCGCGGAGCGCGCGGCGGCGAGCGGTGCGGCCGGCATCTGGGTGGCGACCGACCATGCCGATGTGGCTGCGGCCGTTGCCGCGCACGGCTATGCCACGCTGATGACCTCGCCCGATTGCGCCTCCGGCAGCGACCGTCTGGCGGAAGTGGCCGCAACGCTGGGTTGGACCGACGATGTCGTGGTGGTCAACGTGCAGGGCGACGAACCGCTGATCGACCCCGAGCTGATCCGCGCCACCGCGCAGGCCTTGTTCGACCATCCCGCCGCAAGCATGGCCACGGTCAGCCATCGCATCCACGATGCGGCGGAAGCGTTCAACCCGAACGTGGTGAAAGTGGTCATCGACAAGGACGGCTACGCGCTGTACTTCTCGCGTGCGCCGATACCGTGGGCGCGTGACGAATGGGCGGAGGGCGCGCGTCCCGGCGTGCTGCCTGAAGGACTGCCGATGCAACGGCATATCGGCCTGTACGCCTACCGTGTCGGCTTCCTCAAGGCCTATCCGGGATTGAGCCGGCCGGATATCGAACTACACGAATCGCTGGAGCAGTTGCGCGCGCTCTGGCACGGTTACCGCATCATCGTGATCGAATCGGATCAGCCGATTGCACCGGGCGTCGATACGCAGGAAGACCTGGAGAGGGTGCGCGCGTTGCTGGCTTGAACCTTGTAGCTACAGTGGGTCATTCATGCGGCAGAAGGCGCCTTCGGCTTTTCCGCCCTACTTGGCGGTACCCTCAGCAGACCAGACCGTGCAGGCCGCACAGATAGCGCTTCGCCAGTGCCAGCGCGATCCACAGCCAGAACAGCAGGAAGAAGGTCAGCATCGGGATGTGGGCGTCGATGATGAAGCGCGGCGCGATGAAACGGACCGCTTTCACCGCCGGTCCGGTGACCGTTTCCAGAATCTTGTAGAACAGGTTGTCATGCCGATGTTTGCCGGCCAATAGCGCCAGGATGCCGCGGCCGAGCAGCGCGAAGCCGGCCACTTCCACCAGCACGCGCGCCAGGGAGACCAGAAGAAGATCGAATTGCATGGAAATCGTCGCCATCTTGATGAACCTTGCGATTCTAGCTTGCCGCACCCCCGCGCCACCGCGACAATCCAGCCCGCTTCAAGAAAACAGGCTGCCATGAACTTCGATCATTTCCGCTTTACCTTGCGTGCTGTCGTCTTCGGTTGGTTGGGGCAGACCGAACGTTCCCTCGATGCCTATGTCGACGGCTTTTGCGCCAACCCGACGGATGTCCGTGCGGCGCGCAGCATCGCCTGGCTGCATGCCCAGAAACAACACTGGCCGGCGGCGGTGGAATGGTTCGACACGGCGCTGGCGCTGGAACCCGCGCATGCCGATACCTGGTTCAACTTGGCCTACGTGCATGAGAACAGTGGCGACCGGGCTGCCGCGCAAGAAGCTTTCCGCCGCGCCAGCGAACTCAACCCGAAGCACGACCGCGCCTGGTATGGCCTCGGCATGGCCTATGCCCATCAGGGCGAACATGCTGCTGCCGCCGAGGCCTTGCAGCATGCCGCCGAATTGCAACCGATGAACGGCATGGCCTGGTATGCCCTGGGCATGGCGCATTACCACAACCATCAACCCGAACAGGTTGAAACGGTCATCCGTCACCTTGCCTTGCATGAGCCGCAAACGGCCAAGCGATTGATTCAGGATAGCGAGCGCGCCGATCTGGTGCATCTGGTCGAGTCGCTGTAAGCGGCGTTCTGCTACAAATGAAAAGGCCCGCATAGAAACAACCTATGCGGGCCTTTTCATTTGCCCCACCCCTTGCGGGGCGGGCAACAACGCAGCGTCTATGCCGCGTTGGTGTTGATGTCCCCGGTCAGGCTGGGGTAACGCACGTGGTCGACCAGATCCTGGATTTCCTTGGCCGGCTCCTTGGTCAGCATGGAACCGATGATCACGCCCAGGAAGCCGGCGGGCATACCGAAGATGCCGGCGGAGATGGGCTTGATGTCGTACCACAGCGCGGCATTGATGCCGAAGAAGTCGTAGGTTATGTACATGTAGTACATACACACGGCGAGACCCGCCAGCATGCCGATTACCGCGCCCAGGTAGTTCGCCCGCTTCCAGAACACGCCCAGAACCAGGGCCGGGAAGAAGGCGGACGCGGCCAGCGAGAATGCCGCACCGACCAGGAACAGGATGTCGCCCGGTTTCAGCGAGGCCACATAAGCAGCCAGGATGGCAACCACCAGCAGCAAGGCCTTCGAGACGGACAGGCGACGCATGGTGGAAGCGTTGGGGTCGATCATCTTGTAATACACGTCATGCGACAGCGCATTGGCGATGGTCAGCAGCAGACCGTCCGCGGTGGACAGCGCCGCAGCCAGACCGCCGGCCGCTACCAGACCCGAGATCACGTAGGGCAGGCCGGCGATTTCCGGCGTTGCCAACACGATCAAGTCACCGCCGATGGTGATTTCGGCCAACTGGATCAAACCGTCCTTGTTCATGTCGACGATCTTCATCAGCGTCGCATCCACCGCCTGCCAGTTACTGACCCAGGCCGGCAATGCTGCGAAGGAGGAACCGACCAGGTCGTTGTAGACCACGTACTTGGCCAGCACAGCCAAAGCGGGCGCGGTGAAGTAGAGCAGGAAGATGAAGAACAACGACCAGAACACCGATTTGCGCGCATCACGCACCGAGGGGGTGGTGTAGTAGCGCATCAGGATGTGCGGCAGCGAAGCGGTACCGACCATCAGACACAGCACCAGGGCCAGGAAGTTGTTGCGCTTGATGTTGGAAGCCTTCTCGTCTTCGCCCTTGGCCTTGGAGATTTCCTCCGGTGTGGCTGCCGGGTTTTCCTTCATCAATTTCTTCTCCGCACCCTTGCCAGAGAAGGGAACCGCGTGCGCGGCGACCGGGCCGGACTTGGCCTTGGCGCCGTCGGCGGCTTTCTTCCATTTCGCCTTGAGTGCTGCAGCATCGGCCGGGAATTCGGCGATGTCCTTCTCGGCGGCGGCGATCTTCTTGGCGTCGGGCGCAGGGGCTGCCTTCATGTCGGCCAGCTTGGCTGCAGCTGCAGCTTTCTGCTCGGCCACGAAAGCGGCACCGTTGCCGGCGGCCACAACCTCGTCCAGCGCCTTGATCTTGCCTTCCCACTCCAGTTGCTTCTCCTTGTGGAGAGCGCGCACGGAGGCTTCAGCGGCACCCAGAACGGTGGTTGGATCGTTCAGCTCTTTTTCCTTGGCAGTGACGCCCTGCAACGCCTGGCCATAGGCCACCTGCGGGATCGGGTTGCCGGTGATGTTCACCGACAGCCAGACCACCGGGATCATGTAGGCGATGATCAGGATGATGTACTGCGCCACCTGGGTCCAGGTCACCGCGCGCATGCCGCCCAGAAACGAGCAGACCAGGATGCCGGCGAGGCCGGCATAAACCCCGATCTCGAACTGCAGGCCGGTGAAACGCGATGTGATGATGCCGACGCCGTAGATCTGCGCGATCACATAGGTGAACGAACAGATGATGGCGGCGACCACGCCGATGGTGCGGGGCAGGTTGCCGCCGTAACGGGCGCCGAGGAAGTCCGGAATGGTGAACTGGCCGAACTTGCGCAGGTAGGGCGCCAGGAACAGCGCGACCAGCACATAACCGCCGGTCCAGCCCATCACGAAGGCGAGGCCATCGAAGCCGGACAGATACAACGTACCGGCCATACCGATGAACGAAGCGGCCGACATCCAGTCGGCGCCGGTGGCCATACCGTTGAACAGCGCGGGTACGCGGCGTCCGGCGACGTAATACTCCGACACGTCGGCAGTTTTCGACATGACGCCGATGCCTGCGTACAGCAGGATGGTGGCGGCCAGGAAGATGTAACCCAGAATCAGGTTGGGCACGCCCATCTGTTCCAGAATGGCGACAAGGATCACGAAGGCGATGAAGCCTCCCGTGTACATCGTGTAGTACTTCTTCAGTTGATTGAAGAATTCGGCATTTGACGTGGTGGCACTCATGTCAGTCTTCCCCCTCGTGGACGCCATATTCCAGATCGAGCTGGTTCATGCGACGCGCATAGAACCAGATCACGATCACGTAGATGATGAGGGAGCCCTGTGCGCCCATATAGAAGGCAAAGGGGAAACCCATGATGACGATGTCGTTCAGTTCGCGGGCAAAGAAAATGACCACGAAGGTCGCCACGAACCAGATTCCGAGCAGGACTGCGGTGAGCCGCAGATTCCTGTTCCAATACTCACGGTGCTTGTCCGTCAGTTGCATAGTGCTCCTCCAAAACGAAAGTTAAAGCGGGTTGCACTGTCTGGGAAGTGCGAAAAGGCGTCGCCAAGGCAACGCCGGAACACACCCTCCTCCCCCAGAACCTCACGCAGACAGTCACGCCAGGCGGGGCGGAGTATAGAACGAAAGTAATGGTCCAAATGCCTGCCGGCGCACGATAAGTAGTTGATTAGCATCGACTTATTTTGCAGTGCACAATAAGTCGACGAGCTTGCGTGCCATTGGCTATTTTTGGCACGCACAAAAACAAACCCCCGGACCAGCCGGGGGTTTGAGTGCCCGCCACTTGCGGCGGCGGGCGGGGGGAGGACGGTCAGGTCTCAGTGGGCGGTGGCGCCTTCAGCGTTGATGCCGGTGTTCTGGCGCACATAGAGTTCGTCCCACATTTCTTCGGAACGCTTGTCGCGGAACAGCAGCGAACCGACGATGACGACCAGGAAGCCAAGCGGGATCGAGAGCAGGCCGGGGTTCTTCAACAGGAAGTAAGGTTTCTCCAGACCCATCATGCTGGTGGTTTGGCCTTCGAACTTCTTCAGGTCGGCTTCAGCTTTGGCCTTGGCCTTCTCGGTCGCGGCGATGTCCTTCTTCACCTTCTCGATGTCTTTCGCATCGGTCAGCGTGGCCAGCTTGGCGTTCAGAGCGATCAGCTTGTCGGCCGCAGCCGGCTTGGCCGGCTTCTCGGCAGCGGCGGCTTTGGCCGGGGCGGAAGCGACGCAACCTTCCATGGCGAACAGTTCGCACGTGAAGCTGGATGCGGCGACGGCCGGCACGGCTGCCTTGGCGGGCTGCATCGGCTCGCCATTGAGCACCTTGTTGGCATCCTTCAGCACGGCCTTGGGATAGGTCATGTTGGGGGAGATCATCACCAGCAGGATGGCGGTAACCGCGCCAACGATCATGCCGCTGACGATGCCGTAGGTATTGGCGCGCTTCCAGTACAGGGTCAGGAACACAGCCGGCAGGTTGGAGGACGCTGCCACCGCGAAGGCCAGTGCGACCAGGTGGGCAACGTTCTGGCCTTCAGCGGCGATGCCGACGTAGATCGCCAGGATGCCGACGATGACCGAGGACACGCGGGCGGCAATGACCTGCTCTTGCGGCGAAGCGTGGTCACCCTTGATGACACCGACGTAGATGTCGTGTGCCATCGCAGACGCGGCAGCCAGGACCAGGCCGGCTACGACCGCGACGATGGTGGCGAAGGCCACGGCCGCAACGAAGGCGAGGAACAGGTTGCCCAGCACGGAATCGGCGCCACCGCCGGCGAACTGCGCCAGCATCGGAGCGGCCATGTTGCCACCCTTGTCGAGCGCAGCGATGGGGCCGGCGCCGACGTTGATCGCGGCACCCATGCCGAGGAACAGGGTCAGCACGTAGAAGCCGCCGATGATGCCCATCGCCCACAGCACGGATTGACGCGCTGCTTGAGCCGTCGGCACCGTGAAGAAGCGCATCAGGATGTGCGGCATGCCGGCGGTACCCAGCACCAGAGCCATGCCCAGCGAGATCTGGTCGATCGGGTTCTTCAGGAACAGGCCCGGCTCGAGGAAGCGCTGGCCGAGTTCTTCCGGCGTCATCGTGGTTGCGGCATCGCCGACCAGTTTGGCGACTTGCGCCTGCACCTTGGGATCGCTGATCACGGCGGTGAGGAAGCCGGGCAACGAGAAGCCGTATTGGCCCCAGGTAATCAGCACCAGCAGGATGGAAGCGGTCACCAGCAGCACGGCCTTGATGATCTGTACCCAGGTGGTTGCCTTCATGCCGCCGAATACCACGTAGGCCAGCATCAGGATGCCGACACCGATCACCGAGACGTGGTAGTCGATGCCGATCAGGGTCTTGATCAGCACGCCGCCGCCGACCATTTGCGCGGTCAGGTAGAAGGTGGACACGGTGATGGTGGACAGCGCCGCCACGGTCTTGGTTTTCTTGGGGTCGTTACGGAAAGCCAGGATGTCGCCCATGGTGTACTTGCCGATGTTGCGGCAGGGTTCGGCGATCACCAGCAGCACGGTGATGTAAGCCACCAGCCAGCCCACCGAATACATGAAGCCGTCATAGCCGTACAGCGAGATCAGGCCGGCGATGCCGAGGAAGGACGCGGCGGACAGGTAGTCGCCGGCGATCGCCCAGCCGTTCTGGATGCCGGTCACGGAACGGCCGGCGGCGTAGAACTCGCTGGTCGAGTGGGTTTGCCGGGCGGCCCAGTACGTCACGTACATGGTGACGGCGATGATCGCGCCGAACACGGCGAAGGTCATCCATTTGAATTCGTCGGCCACGGCACCGGCGCCGGCGAAGGCAACGGTACTGCCGAGGGCGAGCGCCGCAGCGCCTGCTATCAGTTTCAGGTTCATGGTCTGGTCCTTATTTGATGTTGTGCGCGTCGCGAATGATTTCCGCAGCCATCGCATCGAACTGCTTGTTGGCGCGCACGGCGTAGACGCCGGCGATGGTCCAGGCGACGATGAACTCGGACAGCGCGAACACGATGCCGACGTTGACCGGGCCCCATACCTTGATCTTGTAGAGATCCTGGAAATAGGCGGCGCCGATCGGGAGCAGGAAGTAATAGACGGTCGAGATGATCATCAGGGTCCACAAGAAAGAGAGTTTCTTCTTGTGCAGCGCTTGGAAGCGCGGGTCGGCATCGATCGCCGCCCAGTTCATTTCAGCTTTTGACATGAGCAAGACTCCGTAAAGGCAATAAAAAGCGCCCGCAAACCGCGCAGACGATGGATTGATGCTACGCAGGAGGACTTACGTTGCCCTTACAAAGCGGATGCCCAGGTATTTTTTTGTGCGCCGCCGCAAGCGTCCTGATTGCGTTGGTGTAAGAAAAATCGACACCCAAGAACAGGGGGTGCAACGCTTTTCGAACAGTCGGTAATCTGGTGGCATCTCACTCGAATCATCAAAAAGGAAATGCCATGTTTATTGCCCGTACCGCGTTTGTTGCCAGCCTCCTCGCTGTTGGCGCCCTGCCGGCGCAAGCCATTGAGTTGACCGATCTTCCTGGGGTTGTCGCTAGCGCCAGCAGTTGCTACCTGGGTTGCGGCAATGCCCATTACGACGCCGGCAACATCCTGGACGGCGACTACGGCGCCACCGGCAACTCGGGTCTTAATTCCTGGAACGCCGGTGGTTACAGTGGTTACGTTCAGGTCAACCTGGGCAACGTGTACGTGTTGGAGCACATCGAGCTGTACGGCGGCTACCCCTACGCCAACAACTTCAGTCTCCAGCTCAGCAGCGATGGCGCGAATTGGGCCACGGTCCATTCCGGCAGCTTCCACGATGAGCCGGGGCTCACCCATGACGGGGTGAACTCTCCGGGTCACGTCAAATATGGCGCGGAAATCGACGTGGCCGACATTAACGCCCAGTACGTTCGCTACAGCGCGTCTAGTGCTCAATGGGCCTATCTGTACGAGATGGATGTACAAGGCCACGCCGTTGCTGCGCCGGTCCCCGAACCTGAAACTTACGCTCTGTTGCTCGCCGGGCTGGGCCTGGTCGGCTTCGCCGCGCGCCGCCGCGGCGCCGATTGACCTGCCGCACGATTCCAGCCTGCCCCAGTTGTCGGGAAACTTTACAACCCGCCCGCCTGGGAAATCATGGTGGGTGGTATTCAGGCCTGCAAAGCCGCCATCGCAGAAGGATTTTGTATTGCAGGCACAAAAAATGCTTATGCTCGGCGGTGCGTGATTTTCTTCCGCGCAAGCAGATGTTCACCCTATTGATGAAATGAACCGCGATGAAACTCCTCAGCCTTTGCCTGATTCTTGCCGCCGGCTTGTCGGCGAATGCCGCCTATGCGAGTGCTTCGGCGTTTGCCAACAACCCTGCCACTAATTCCATAGACTGGACTAACCAAGTCACCAGCCTGGGTGGTTTAGTCAACACCAGCATCAACTTCGAAACGCACCCGCTTGGCGCTTTGCAGCCAAGTTTCTATGCGGGCCTAGGCGTGAACATGGTCCTTTCCGGGAGCCAGTTCACGTTCAATGAAGTCTATGACTACCGAAATAACTACAACGGCACGGTTTCTGGCTATGGCCCGAACTCACCAGGCGAAGGGGTGACCGCGGAGTCGCGGGCGTTCAGCGCTTACAACCCGAATGGAGCGTGGTCGCTGACACTGAACTTCGATCAAGCGGTCCTTGGCGCAGGCCTTTTCGTGATCGACCTGTTCAATGGGTTGGGCGACCGCACTGTCACGTTATCCGCATACGACGGCATCAACGGAACCGGCAACCTGCTGACCACCGCCAGCGCGCCCTCCTATAACTACCAGCTTTACAACAAGCTGTTTCTGGGCGTGGCGAATGACACAGCTACGCCAAGCATCCGCTCCGTCCTCCTCACTAACCCGTATCCCTATTACGGCGATGGCATTGCCCTGGATGACATCCGTGTGGCTGCGGTTCCCGAACCCGAAACCTACGCCCTGATGCTGGCCGGGCTCGGCCTAGTGGGTTTTGCAGCACGCCGCCGCGCCACTTCATCGAATTAATCCGCTCGAAAGGCAACCACCATGAAATCGGCTCTTTTTGTACTTGCCATCGCCGCCAGTCTGTCCGCCGGCGCAGCCCAAGCCACACCAGCCCCGGCCAACCTGATTGACGACACTTACGGCATCGGCACCGGCAGTTTTGAGAATGGCGCCTTCGTACCTCGGGGGGCCGGCAACCAAAATTTCCAGTCATTGAGCGGTGGCGCTACCACGATCTTGGGCTGGACCGTCGGTGGTGTAGGCGTGGACTGGCTCAGCACGCCGTACTATGGCGCCAGTGACGGCGTACATGCGGTTGATCTAGGTTGGTATACAGGCGGCGCTGGCTCGGTCTCGATCAACCTGCCCACCCTGCAGGGCGCAACTTATGCATTGAGCTTCGGAGCCGCAGCAGTCTTGGGGCAACCGACGTACACAAACACGGGCACAGTCAGCGCCGGTTCCTTGACAGCGAACTTCGCGCCAGCCTTTTCTGCCGCAAATGCCTTTACCGGCCAAGTGTTCCACACCCAGAACTACCAGTTCATCGCCAATGGCAGCAATACCGTGTTGACCATTGCCGCCGCAGCTACGGGTACTTCTTACGGCCCCGCCATCGACGACGTGAAGGTAAGCCTCATCTCCGCCCCCGTCCCCGAACCTGAAACCTACGCACTAATGCTGACCGGCCTCGGCCTGGTCGGTTTTGCGGCCCGCCGCCGCAGCTGATTGGTACGCCAGCTACGCAATAAGCCGGGCGCGTCCCGGCTTTTTTTGTGCCCGCGGGATCTGCGTCGGATTTGTACCCCGCTGATGGGGCAACACCGCCGCAGCGTCGGGCGGCACGGTAAACTTCGGGCTGCTTTTCACCCTACGACCTGCTGCGGGAGCCTCGCTGCCATGAATCTGCGCAATACCTTACGCTTGCTGCCTGTTGTTGCCGTTCTTACGCTCACCGGATGTGTTCAGGATTCGGCGTCATACCAGTTTCCCGAGAAGGATCACGCCGTCACCCTGGTGCGCAATCAGACCTGGTTCTGGGAAGACACAGTCAATCTGGAAGTGATTGCATTGCGCTTGCCCGAATGCAATGGCGGCATCACGGTCAAGGGCGTTCCGCGCGATGGAAAAATGGCGTTCTACAAGGCGCCGGACGAGTATCCGGAGCCGATCTTCCTGCTCCAGACCGGCAAGCGCCTGTATGCGGTTAGCACGCAGTCCTGCCAGGTGCAGTTGTTCAAGGAAGCACCGGCCGATCTCGGCGAGAAACTCGGCCAGTTTTACGAGAAAGATGGCAAGTTCCAGTTCGTCCCCGGTGCGAAAGAGGAATAAGCCGAATGCGTTATGCCGATCTGCGTGACTTCATCGCCCAACTGGAGGCGCGCGGGGAGCTCAAGCGGATTCGCGCCGAGGTGGACCCGAATCTGGAAATGACCGAAATCGGCGACCGCGTGCTGCGCGCCGGCGGTCCCGCGCTGTTGTTCGAGAAGCCGAAAGGCCACTCGATGCCGGTGCTGACCAATCTGTTCGGCACGGTCAAACGCGTGGCGCTCGGCATGGGCGAGGAAGACCCGGCGCGGCTGCGCGAAATCGGCAAGTTGCTGGCCTATCTGAAGGAACCGGAACCGCCGCGTGGCTTGAAAGACGCCTGGGACAAGTGGCCGGTGCTGAAACAGGTACTCAACATGTCGCCCTCGGTGGTGCGCTCGCCGGCCTGCCAGGACATCGTCTGGGAAGGCAAGGACGTCGATCTGGCACGGCTGCCGATCCAGACCTGCTGGCCGGGCGACGTCGGCCCGCTGCTGACCTGGGGCCTGGTGGTGACGCAGGGCCCGCAGGGCTTGCCGACCTCGAAGCCGCGCCAGAATCTGGGCATCTATCGGCAACAGGTGATCGGTCCCAACAAACTGATCATGCGCTGGCTGGCGCATCGCGGCGGCGCGCTCGATTTCCGCGATTTCCAGGCCGCGTTTCCCGGCAAGCCGTTTCCAATCGCGGTCGCCATCGGCGCCGATCCGGCCACCATCCTCGGCGCGGTGACGCCGGTGCCGGACTCGCTGTCCGAATACCAGTTCGCCGGCCTGCTGCGCGGCGCCAAGACGGAAGTCGCGAAGACGCTGGGGTCAGATTTGCAAGTGCCGGCGAAGGCGGAAATCGTACTGGAAGGTGTCATCCATCCCGGCGAAACCGCGCTGGAAGGGCCGTTCGGCGACCACACCGGCTATTACAACGAGCAGGAAACCTTCCCGGTCTTCACCGTCGAGCGCATCACGCTGCGGCGCGACGCGATCTACCACTCCACCTACACCGGCAAGCCGCCGGACGAGCCGGCCATCCTCGGCGTGGCGTTGAACGAAGTGTTCGTGCCGCTGCTGCAGAAGCAGTTTCCCGAAATCACCGATTTCTATCTGCCGCCGGAAGGCTGCAGCTATCGCATGGCGGTGGTCAGCATGAAGAAACAGTACCCGGGCCACGCCAAGCGCGTGATGTTCGGCGTCTGGAGTTTCCTGCGCCAATTCATGTACACCAAGTTCATTCTGGTCACCGACGAGGACGTCAATGTGCGCGACTGGAACGATGTGATGTGGGCGCTGACCACGCGCGTCGACCCGGCGCGCGACACGCTGCTGGTGGAAAACACGCCGATCGACTATCTCGATTTCGCCAGCCCGGTGTCCGGCCTGGGCAGCAAGATGGGCATCGATGCGACCAACAAATGGCCGGGCGAAACGAACCGCGAATGGGGTACGCCGATTGGCATGAGCGAGGATGTAAAGCGCCGCGTCGATGCCCTCTGGCCGGCGCTCGGATTAGGCTGAAACCACGATGACGGCACAGGCGCTGGCGCAGTTCATTCCACTTTCCGATCTGTCCGGCGATGCGCTGGCGCAGGCGGCAACCCTCGCGGCCAAGCTCGATCTGGAAGCGGGTCGCCTGCTGTTTCGCAAAGGCGCGGAAGACGAGCGCAGTTTCTATCTGCTCGCCGGCGAGGTCGCGCTCGACTCGGAAAGCGGCAGTGCACCGTTGCTGGTGAAAGCGGGCAGCGAAACCGCACGCCATCCGCTCTCGCGCCTGAAGCCGCGCGCCTATAGCTGTATCGCCCGCACGCCGTGCACACTGGTCAGTTTTTCCGACGACGATCTCGATCATCTCGTCGCGCGCGATCAGGCTACCGCCTACGAAGTCACCGAGTTCGACGGCGACGATCCGCAATGGATGTTCGACCTGTTGAGCAATCCGGCGTTTGCGCAAGTGCCGCCGGGCAATCTGCATACGCTGTTCGGCCGTTTCGAGACGATGCCGGTCGCGGCCGGGCAAGTCATCGTCAGGCAGGGCGATGTCGGCGATTACTACTATCTGATCCGTTCCGGCAGCGCCCGCGTTTCCCGCAGCGTCGGCGAAGGAAAAGTCATCACGCTGGCCGAACTGCAGGCCGGCCAGGGCTTCGGCGAGGAAGCCCTGATTTCCGGCGACCCGCGCAACGCCACGGTCACCATGGCCAGCGACGGCGAACTGATGCGCCTGCCCGCCGCGGATTTCGACACCTTGTTGCGCGAACCGCTGGTGCATCGCGTCAACCTCGCGCAGGGCGCGCTGTTGATCAAGCAGGGCGCGCAACTGATCGACGTGCGCCTGGAAGCGGAATTCAAGGAAGGCAGCCTGAAGGGCAGCAGCAATCTGCCGCTCTACCTGTTGCGCCTGCGAGCCAACGGCCTCGACCGCAAGCGCACCTATATTCTGTTTTGCCAGAGCGGCCGCCGCAGCGCCGCCGCAGCGTTTCTGCTGACCCAGCGCGGTTTCGACGCGCGCGTGCTGGACGGCGGCCTGGCTGCGTTGAGCAAGACCGGCGCCGGCTAAGCGACATGCTCCCCGCCTGCCGAAACCGGGTGTCGTAGGTGCGAATTCATTCGCACAAAGGTGCAGGGTCGGCCGTGAATCACGCACGGCATGACACACAACCGAATGGTTGATTACAATAGTCGGGTATTCAACTCAGGAGAATTATCATGTCCGCAGAACTGTTAACAGCCGCCGAGGCCGGCGCAACCGCCAAAGTGGTCGAATTGCTCGCCGCCGGCGCCGATGTGCATAGCACCGACGCGGAAGGCGGCACGGCGCTGCATCTGGCAGCGCAGCAAGGCCATCTCGATACCGTCAAGGCGTTGCTCGCTGCGGGTGCCGATGCCAACGCCAAGGACGCCAAGGACTGGACGCCGATCTTCAAGGCGGCCTACAACCACGAAAAAGACTGTGGTTACGCTCAGGTCGTGCAGGCGCTGGCCGATGCCGGCGGCGATGTGAATGCACGCATCTATTACGGGCTGACCCCGTTGATGCTGGCGGCCGGCGGCGGCGAGGCGGCGGTCTGCGAAGTGCTGCTCAAGGCCGGTGCGGAAGTGAAAGCGACCAACGATGGCGGCCGTACCGCTTTGGCAATGGTGAAGGAGCGTTTCTTCGTCGACGTGATCAACCTGCTGCATGAGGCTGAAGGCTACGTCATGGCCACCGGCGACGGCAGCAGCAGTGCCGGCGCCTGCGGCACGAAGGCCGGCATGGCGAGCGAGGCGAAGGTGGTCAACTTCATGAAACGGCCGATGCACTGACCCGTTTCCTCTGTTTGCTAAAGGAAAGGGCCGCTCAGCGGCCCTTTCCTTTTCTGCTCAGCGCATGAAGTCGAAGCCTTCACCTTCGGCCGGGAGCCAGGTGTTGGTTTTTCTTTCCTTCGGCGCCGCTTTGTGCGGCGGCGGTGCCGCCGGCGGTGGCAGCGGATCGGGCTTGTCGACTTGCGGTGGCGGCGGCGCCGGCGGAGGTTCGCTCGGCTCGACCGGAGCCGGTTTGGCGACGGGTTTTACCGGCGGTTTCGGTTTGGCTGCGGGCGCGACCGGTTTGGCCGGGACGGCGGCCGCAGGTTGCGCTGGCGCCGGTGTCGGTGCCGCAAGCGGTGAGCCGGGCGGCGGCAGGGCACTGGCTTTGGGCGGTGCACCGAGTGGTATGGCGGTTTCCGCATCGAAGGCGGTGGCCAGTTCTTCCCAGCCCGGTTCGGGTTTTTCATTGCCCAGCACCAGCGGCCGCAAGGCCGGTTCCATGTCCTTCACGATCTGCACGGCGATGGCGCTGGTGAAGTGGAAGTCGCCGGCCGCTTCGCCCGGCACGAACACGGTCATCACGCCGAAGAAACGCGTGCCCAGATAGAACGCGAAGGTCGCGGTGCGGTTCATGACTTTCGATTCGATCACCGTACCGTTGGCGGCATAGACCTCGAGACGGTGGTCGCCGGTGCCGGTCTTGCCGCCGATCGGCAAGGTCGTGCCATCGCCCAGCGCGAAAGATCCGCGCAGGCGGCGCGCCGTGCCTTCCTGCACCACGTTGGCGAGGGCCTTCTTCACCACCAGCGCGATTTCCGCCGGGAAGATGCTTTCGGCGGCTTGCCGCTTGCGCTTCATGACCGTGTGGTAAGGCGTGCCGGCCGCGAATTCGACCCGCGTCAGCGTCACCGGTGCAAGTTTCTCGCCGTCGTTGGCAATCACGCCCATCAGTTCGGCCAGCGCCGCGGGCCGGTCGGCCGAGGAGCCGATGGCGGTGGCGTAGGACGGCACCAGGCTGCCGAACGGATAACCCAGGCGCCGCCAGCGTTTGTGCAGTTCCTGGAACGCCTCGATTTCCAGGCGCGACAGGATGCGGATGTCCTGTGCGTTCTTGTGGCTGGTGTTGAGCAGCCAGTCGTACACCTCGATGCGTTGATTGGCGCTGGCATCGACGATCTCGCTCCAGCCTGCCGTCGGATGCGCGCGCAGATAGCCGACCAGCCAGAGTTCGAGCGGATGAATCTGGGCGATGTAGCCGCGGTCCGACAGGTCGAATTTATCCGGGCCGTAGGTATCGAACAGATACTGGAAGTCGCCTTCGTCGAACGCGGCCGGGTTGTTCATGCGGCTCTTGATGAACGTCGTGAAGGTCGAGATGTCGGCCAGAGGGTCGAGATAGCGATACACCGCTGCCAGCCGTTTCGGGTTGGCGGTCAGGTGGTTGAGCATGGCCGAGGTCGCCTCTTCCGGCTTGAGCCCTTTGTATTTCTTGATGAAGCGGGCCAGATACGACTTGCCTTCTTTGTCGGCGAACTGCTTCAGGTAAACGTCGCGGCGCGGGTCGTCCGGGTCAGCCAGTATCTGCGCCGCGCCTTTCGGGTCGCGGTAGATGAAGTGGCGCACGATGTCGCGCATCAGACGGATGAAGGGCAGGTTGACCGAGTTGCGCGTCGCCTCCCACATGTCCATCACCTTGAAATCGTCGTCGTGGTGGAAGTTGGAGAAGCGATGCACGCCGCCGCCGGTGAAGAACGATTCCGCCGGGCTGGCCGAATAGGGCCGCGACATGGCCGCTTCCAGCATCGGCGTCAGCGTCTTGTCCGTGCTGTTCGCCAGGTACTGCACCACCCATTGCAACAGCAGATCCTTGTCCGCCACCTTCAAATTGAAGAGTTCGGCGCGGCTCAGGCCGGAATACTTGGTGTGCAGTTCGGTGATCAGTTGCAGGTAGGTGATCAAGGTGCGCAGTTTTGCCGAAGAGCCCATGTCCAGCTTGGCGCCCTTATTGATGTCGAACGGCTGATTCAGGTTGTCGGCCTGCACGCGCAACAACGCGCCATCGTCGGTGTTCTCGTACAGCGTGAAGCTGTAGATCGGCTTGCTCAGGTCGTTCTCGGGTTCGAGCAGGTAATGGCCATACAGGCCGGCAGCCTCCACCACGACCGGGTCGGACAGGCGGCGCAGGAAGGAGGCAACCGCGCGTTGCGTCGGCGCATGCAAGGTGGCGCTGGCGGAGACGTCGAGGCGGTCCAGGTCGTACAGACGCGGTACGCCGAGACGGCCGGACAACTCGGCCCGCAGCGAATTGGCCGCCTTGTTTTCGACGTACTGGCCGTCGTTGTTCTTCTTTTTGCCGTTGCTGTGAAAGGTGATGTGTTCGCGAATCGCCGCATCGCGGAAGGCGGGCGTGATGACCTTCGCTTCGGCCAGCAGACGCAGATGCGAGTCGGCCGCGGTATTCAGCTGCTGGCGGCCGGCGAGCAGGTAATAGGACGGTTTGCGCTGCGAGATCAGCAAGCCGAGCACATGCTTGTAGGCGCGCGCCGCCTCGGGGGTCGGATGCGGCGTCTTGAGCAGACGATTGACCTGATCGAAGTCGAGGCCGAACCAGGCGTGCAGGCCGTCGCCGACGCCGTTCACCTCGCCGAAACCGGGCGCGGCGGCGAGCGGCACGGTGTTCAGGTAATCCAGCACGATGCGGCGGCGGTTGTCGCGCGTGTCTTCGCCATCCAGATAGGCGCGCAACGAAGCGGAAGCCATCTGGCGCAGCTTGTCGCTGGCGGTCATGGTCAGACCTTCGGGCGAATGCCGGTATTTCTCGATCTGCGTCGCCAGGGTCGAACCACCCGGTACGTTGCGCGACGGGTCGATCGCCTGCAATGCCTTCTCCAGCACGGCCTGGCCGAGCCGGTCCCACTCCACTGCCGGGTTGCGCTGCGGATGATTGGGGTCGAGCAGTTCGCGGTTTTCGATGAACAGCAGGGTGTTGGCAATCACCGCCGGCACGGCCTTGAAATCGGCATAGGCGTGGCTGGGGTGCGGGCTGTCGTGCATGACATCGCCGCGGCAATCGTGCAGGCTCAACCCGGCCACCGATTTTTCCTTGTAAGGCATGAACAGGCCGAAGTCATCGATGCGCGCCATGTCGGGCGAGACCCGCGCCTGTTGCGTCACCTCGAAGCCCTGTTCCTTCAGGCGCCGAACGTATTCGGGCAACCCGACATAGCCGAGGCGGATGTCGTACGGCCCGGCCTTCGGCGTGCGCAGACCAGCGTTCTCGCCGGCTTCGCTCTGGAACGTCAGCTTCTTGCCATATCCGGCCAGCACCATGGCCTGGAACGGCGAGGCGATCAGTTCATAGGCGGCCACCACGGCGCCGGCCAGAATCAGCACGCCCAGGAATGCCCACAACCAGGGATGGCGTTGCGGTTTCTTGGGCGGCAAATTCTCTTCGTCTGGGATCGGTATCGTGGCGTCAGGCATGGTTGTTATGGGTTGTAGGGTGCGTCGTGCGCACCGGTGCAGGTTGATCGGTGCGCCCAGCGCACCCTACGCAGTCACGCTCCCGGCGGGACTTCCAGCCAATTGCGCGGACGCAGGAAGTCGCTATACAGCCGCGCCTCCTCGCTGCCCGCTTCGGGGTGCCAGTCGTAGCGCCATTTCACGATCGGCGGCATCGACATCAGAATGGATTCGGTGCGGCCGCCGGATTGCAGGCCGAACAGCGTGCCGCGGTCGAACACCAGGTTGAATTCGACATAACGGCCGCGTCGATAGGCCTGGAAATCGCGTTCGCGCTCGCCATACGGCAGGTCGACGCGGCGTTCGAGGATCGGCACATAGGCGGCGAGGAAATGATCGCCGACCGATTCGATCAGGTTGAAGCAATGTTCGAAGCCGCCCGCCGACAAGTCATCGAAAAAGATGCCGCCGATGCCGCGCGGTTCGTTGCGATGCTTGAGGAAGAAATACTCGTCGCACCATTGTTTGAAGCGCGGGTAATAGCCGCTGTCGAACGGATCGAGCGAGCGTTTGCACATGTTGTGGAAGTGCACCGCGTCTTCCTCGAAACCGTAATAAGGCGTCAGATCCATGCCGCCGCCGAACCACCAGACCGGTTCCTCGCCGTCCTTTTCCGCGACGAAGAAGCGCACGTTCATGTGCGTGGTCGGCGCGTACGGATTGCGCGGATGCATCACCAGCGAAACACCCATCGCCTGCCAGCGTCGCCCGGCCAGTTCCGGCCGATGCGCGGAAGCGGAGGGCGGCAATTTGTCGCCCATCACATGCGAGAAATTGACGCCACCGCGTTCCAGCACATTGCCTTCCTCGACCAGACAGGACAGGCCGCCGCCGCCGATGACGCCATTGACTTCAGGCCGCTCCCAGCCATCGCGCCGGAACGTCTTGCCGTCGATCTGCTGCATGCGTTCGACGATGAGCTGCTGCAGTTCGAGGAGGAATTCTTTGACGCGCTCGGTATTCATGGTGTTTGCCTGCGGAAAGTTGCCGAATTTTAGCTGGATTCGCGTGCCCGCCCGCGTTCGACGCGCGCGCTTCGCCTACTTGCGATAGACGTACAACGCCACGCACAAGCCGGCGCCGACGAGATACAGCAACCAGGTTTCGGAAATGGCATACGGGTACAACATCAGGGCGATGCCGATCCACTTGGGTTTCGCCAATGCGGTTTTCCTGCCATAGCGATAAGCGGCGTAACCGGTAATCCCGAACAGGATGAGGCCAAACAGATAGGCTGGGCTGGGTAAAGTCAGGCCCAGTGCGGCGAGGCTGTTCAGATCATTCATCCTGGAAACCTCAGTGGGTCATGTGTGTTTTTTTGTCGCGTCACCCACCGGGTGAGTGTCGGCGCCACGCGTAGGAGCGCCTTCCAAGGCGCGATTGTTCCGGGCATCGCGCCTTGGAAGGCGCTCCTACAGCATCGGCAACTGCGCGAAATAGGTTCATTGCGAACTTTCGCCAACGGCGGGTGAACAGACACTTCAGCTCTCCCCGAATGACGCGATGAGTCCGGGCAGACGTTCATAGTCTGGATAGTTTTCCTGCAGCCGCGCCAGCGCAACCCGCGCTGTCGGCAAGAATTCGGTCACATTCTGACCTTTCTGCCGGAGCGCGACGATCGTGGTCACCACGTTGGCCAGCAACTGGGCGGTGAGGTCGGGCGGCGTATGTTCCACCAATGCCATGAACAGCTGCAAGGCTTCCCTGGTCTTGTTGGCACGCAGCAGATTGAGGCCATCCAGGATGCGCGCCTTGGTTTTCGCAACCGCTTGCGCTTGCACCGCTTCCAGCCAGTCGGGTGCATCCATGCCGTGCAACAGGCGTTGCCCGTGGGCCAATGCCGTTGCGGCCGATTCCACCGCCTGCTCGCGCAGTCCTGCCGCCAGGTAGGCTTCGCTGACGAACACGGTTTCCTTCGGGCTCGATTCGAAATCGGCCAGCGAGGTCACCAGGCTTTGCAGGCGCGCTTCCCGCTCGGCCAATAACGGCAAGCGCCGCGACTTGATGCTGTCCGGCAGCGTGTCCAGTTCAAGCTTGTCCTTCTCGATCTGCTTGGCCAGGACATAGCCCTTGCTGGCCTGCACGCTGGCCGACTGTTTGGCCCCGGGGAACTCGTTTTCAAAGCGCACGACGGTCGAGATCGCCTTGTCCATCTGGCCGGACTTGACCAGGCTGCGCACCAGACGGGCGTGATCGGTGAAATCCTGCGCGACGGCGAATTTGTTGGCGTCGACCACCTTGCACGACCAATGCACGACGCGGGCGTCGTCGCCGACCTGTTCGGCCAGCTGCGCGGTTGCGCGCATGCGATGCACCGTCGGCGAGCTGGCGCAGGCGGATTCGAGCAGTGCCAGCGCTTTTTCCGGCTGGTTGGCTTTCAGATAGGACTCGGCCAGCACATCCGCCGCGTGCAGATATTTGGGCGACTCGGCCACCAGTTGCTCCAGCGTGGCGATGGCCGCTTCGGTCTGGTGCAAATGCGCTTGCACTCGCGCAACGCCGAGCGCCGCCCAGGCGAATTGCTCTTCCAGCTGTTTGTAGTGGGTCAGCGCATGCACGTAATCGCCCAGTTCGATCAGCGCGTCGCCTTTCAGGCGGGCGGTGTCGGCGCGCATGCCCTCGCGTTCGGTATACGCGTCGACCAGCGTAATCACGGCGTCAAAGCGGCCGGCATCGAACAGGTCGTAAATCGGTTTCAGGCCGGGCGTCTTCTTGCCCGCCCGGCGACCGCCCAGCTTGCGCTCGATGACCGGCAACAGGTGCGCGTACAGTTTGTCGGCGGTAAACGGTTTCAGCAGATAGGCATCCGGCGAGTGCTCGGCCACCTGTGCGACCGAACCGTAGGCGGTTTCGGCGGTCACCATGACGGCCAACGCGCTGCTGGCGATCAGTTTTTCGCTGCGAATCAGTTCGAGCAGTTGCTGGCCGTCGGTGGCGTCGCCCAGGTAGTAATCGAGCAGCAGCAGATCGAATTTCTCGGCGCGTATCTTGGTAATGGCGACGGCGGCATTGGGCGCTTCGGAAACCTTGACCACGCCCAGGCTGGCAAGCTGGGCCTTCATCATCGAGCGCATGGCGGCCAGATCGTCGACGACCAGCGCACGCAGGTTGTAGTCATCGAGCATGTGCGCTCCCTGCCTTGTTCATGAGGGTTGAGGAAACGCTCAAAGTACCAATACCAGGCGTTCCAGCAACAGCACCAGCATCAGCAGCGCGACCAGCGCCAGGCCCGCTTTCAGGCCGAGTCCAGCGAAACGCAGCCAGCGCGGATCACGGCTGATGGCGTAGCCGAGCAGGCTCACCACCAGCACGCCGCCGATCACGATCAGGAAGATGCGAATCGCCAGCATCAGACTGCTTGCGGATAGAGATTGAGCAGGGCCGGCGGCGTGCCGGCGTCGTGTTCGAATACCGCCCATTCCCAGGAGCTGGCGTCCTCGACCAGTGCTCGTAGCAGGCGGTTGTTGAGGCCGTGGCCGGATTTGTAGGCGCTGAACGCGCCCAGAATCGGGTGGCCGGTGAGGTAGAGATCGCCGATGGCATCGAGCACCTTGTGTTTGACGAACTCGTCGGCATAGCGCAGGCCATCGCTGTTGAGGACGCGGAATTCGTCCATGACGATGGCGTTATCCAGCGTGCCGCCCAGCGCCAGGCCGTTGCTGCGCAGGTATTCCACTTCGTTCATGAAGCCGAAGGTGCGGGCGCGGCTGACTTCCTTCACATACGACTGGCGGGTCAGGTCGATCTGCATTTCCTTGGCGGATTGGCGGAAAACCGGGTGATCGAAATCGATGCTGAACGACAGCGTATAGCCTTCGTGCGGTTCGAATTGCGCCCATTTGAGGTTGCCGCCGCTGCCTTCCTCGATGCGCACGGTCTTCTTGACGCGCATGAAGCGCTTCGGCGCGTTCTGCGTTTCGATGCCGGCCGTTTGCAGCAGATAGACCCAGGGCGAGGCGGAGCCATCGAGGATGGGTACTTCCGGACCATCCAGATCGATGAAGACGTTGTCGATGCCCAGCCCGGAAAGGGCGGACATCAGATGTTCTACGGTGGCGACTTTGGCGCCATTGCCCTCCAGGGCGGAACACAGTCGGGTATCGCTCACCCGTTCCGGCGCGACGACGAAATCGCAGGGTGCCGGCAGGTCGATGCGACGAAACACAATGCCGGTTTCGGGGGGGGCCGGACGCAGGGTCAGATTCACCCTTTCACCGGTATGCAGGCCGACGCCGGTGGCGCGTACCTGAGTTTTGACTGTGCGTTGCGCGATCATGTGTAGATCAATAACCCATTGACGAATAAAGGGATTCTATCCCGGGCGGAAAGGAGGGGAATCCGCCCGGAATAGTTCCCGGTCATGCTCCAGACGCTACGTGGCGCCGGGGCGACAGCCGTCCGCGCCGCACGCGCCGCGTCGGCCCCGTCGCACGGGGACGAGCCGAGTAAAGCCCAATCAGTCCGCCTGCTTGCGCAGGAAAGCCGGAATATCCAGGGTGTCGATGCCCGAGTTTTGCGCCATTTCCACCGCGGCCTGATTGCGTCGGGTGCGGATGGTGGTGGGGCTGTCGTAGTCGCGGTTCGGGTCGTAGCCACCGCCGAATCCGGTGGGGCCGTCGGTGCCGGTCATCTGGGCATGAATCGGTTCGACGATCTTCATCACCGGCTTGGCGGCATTGCCGCGCACGGGGTTGCCGAGGCCGGTGGCAACCATGGTCACGCGCAGACTGGAACCCATCGACTCGTCGAACGAGGTGCCGACGATGACCGTCGCTTCCTCGGCGGCGAAGCCCTGGATGGTGTTCATCACCTCGTAGTATTCCTGCATGGTCAGGCTGTCGTCGGAGGTGATGTTGACCAGCACGCCGCGCGCGCCCTTGAGGTCGACGTTCTCCAGCAGCGGGCTGGCGACGGCGGCTTCGGCGGCTTCGCGGGCGCGGTTTTCTCCGCTGGCGTCGGCGGAACCCATCATCGCCATGCCGATCTCGCTCATCACCGTCTTCACGTCGGCGAAGTCGACGTTGATCATGCCCGGCTTGCTGATGATTTCGGAAATGCCGGACACGGCGTTGTGCAGCACGTCGTTGGCGGCGATGAACGCGTCGGTCAGTTTGGCGCCGCCACCCATCACGGCGATCAGCTTCTCGTTCGGAATCACGATCAGGCTGTCGACATGCTCGGACAGCGACTTCAGGCCGGTCTCGGCGGAGCGCATGCGCTTGCCTTCGAAGCTGAACGGCTTGGTCACCACGGCGACGGCCAGGATGCCCAGATCCTTGGCCACTTCCGCGACGACGGGGGCAGCGCCGGTGCCGGTGCCGCCGCCCATGCCGGCGGCGATGAACAGCATGTCGGCACCGTCGATCAGTTCGGCGATGCGCTCGCGATCTTCCAGCGCTGCCTCGCGGCCGACTTCCCATTTGCCGCCGGCGCCGAGGCCCTTGGTCGCGGAATTGCCGATCTGCAATTGCACGCTGGCCTTGTTGCGGCGCAGCGCCTGTGCATCGGTGTTGATGGAAATGAATTCCACCCCGGTCATGCCCCGGTTGATCATGTGATCGACTGCGTTACCGCCGCAGCCACCGACGCCGATGACCTTGATCACGGCATCCTGGCTTTGCATCTCTTCCAGTTCAAAAAGCATCTTTCATCCCTCCTTCAGTTACACACGTAGAGCCACAAGACACCGAGCCCGCCCCGGTATCCGCAAACACCCTCAAAAATTCTGTTTGAACCATGTCTTCATCCGTTCCATGACCTGAGCGAAGCTGGCGCCCTGCAGGCGCGCGGCCTGATCGACCTCATGCTTTTCCAGCCCGGCCAGGAGCAGGCCGACGCTGGTGGCGAAGCGCGGATTGCGCACTCGCTCGGAAAAGCCGCCGACGTATTCCGGCACGCCGATGCGCACCGGCATGTGGAACACCTCTTCGGCCAGTTCCACCATGCCGCGCATCAGGCTGGCGCCGCCGGTGAGCACCAGGCCGGAGGAAATCTGTTCCTCGAAGCCGCTGCGGCGCAGTTCCGCCTGCACCAGGCTGTACAACTCCTCGACGCGCGGCTCAATCACTTCCGACAGCAATTGCTTGGAAAGCATGCGCGGGCCGCGTTCGCCGATTCCCGGCACTTCAATCATTTCCTTTGGGTCGGCCAGTTGGCGCAGCGCGATGCCGTGCTGGATCTTCAGGTCTTCCGCCTCGCGCGTCGGCGTGCGCAGGGTCTGCGCGATGTCGTTGGTGATCTGGTCGCCGGCGATGGGAATCACCGCGACATGCTGGATGGCGCCACGCGTGAACACCGCGATGTCGGTGGTGCCGCCGCCGATGTCGACGATGCAGACGCCGAGATCCTTCTCGTCGTCGTTCAGCACGGCATGGCTGGAGGCGAGCGGTTGCAGCACCAGATCGCGCACTTCCAGACCGCAACGGCGCACGCATTTGACGATGTTCTGCGCCGCAGATACCGCGCCGGTGACGATGTGCACCTTCACTTCCAGTCGCACGCCGGACATGCCGAGTGGCTCGCGCACGCCGTCCTGGCCGTCGATGATGAATTCCTGCGGCAGCACGTGCAGTACCTGTTGGTCGGCCGGGATGTTGAGCGCGCGGGCGATCTCGATGACGCGGTCGACATCGGCCTGCGATACCTCGCGGTCGCGGATCGGCAGCATGCCGCTGGAGTTCTGCGCCTTGATGTGGCTGCCGGCTATGCCGGTATAGACCTGGGTGATCTTGCAGTTGGCCATCAGCTCGGCCTCCTCCAGCGCGCGCTGGATCGCCGAGACGGTCGCCTCGATGTTCACCACGACGCCTTTCTTCAGGCCGCGCGAGGGCGCCTGGCCCATGCCGATGATGTTGAGGCCGCCCTCCGGCATCGGCTCGCCCACCAGGGCGACGATCTTCGATGTGCCGATATCCAGGCCGACGATCAGATCTTTGCTTTCGGTCATTTTTTTCATGCCTGTTTGGCCTGCTTGGTTGCAACTTTTTGATTTGACGGATGCAGGGGTTCCCCGGCGAAGCCGTTCGGATAACGCATGTCCACGCGCAGGATCGGTCCCACCGCCGCCACCGCCTGCGGATAAAAGTCGGCGAAGCGGGCCAGGCGCTCGCTCAGCCGCTCGCGGCCCAGTTCTACGTTGATAGAGCTGTTGCCAGGCAAGTCCGCGACATTGCCGCCGGCCAGGCGCACGCGCCAGGACAGCCGCGCGCTGACCACAACCTGCTCGACGCGCACGCCCATCGGTTTGACCAGCGCGGCGAATTCGCCGTAGCGGCGGGCGACTTCCCGTTCCATGCCTTCCGGCGCATACAGGCGCGGCAGCCCGGTCCACGGCGTCACCGCGAAGGTTTCGCCGTGCGTATTCAGCGTGGCGCGGTCGTTCCAGGCCGCGGCGGCCTGGTGTTCGCTCAGCTCGATCACCAGGCGTCCCGGCCAGAGTCGGCGCACTTGCGCCTGGCGGACCCAGGGCAGGCGTTCGAACTGCTGATGCACGTCGTGCAGATTCATCGAGAAGAAACCGCCGGCCAGTTGCCGCGTCAGTTGCCGCGCCGCCGCCTGGGTATCGGCATGGTTGGCGCCGACCACGCTGATCTGCCGGAACGGAAAAGCGCGTTCCAGCGCCGCGCGGCCGACGATCCACAGCGCGAACAACACGGTCGCCAGCAGGATCAGGCGCGTGATGCGGTTGAGACTGTCCGGGTTATCCCACATCGCACATCTCCAGAATGCGCACGCACAAATCGGCGAATTCGAGTCCGTCGACGCGCGCCGCCATCGGCGCCAGGCTGTGGCTGGTCATGCCGGGCGCGGTGTTGGCTTCGAGCAGGTAGGGATGGCCGGCGTCGTCGAGCAGGAAATCGACGCGTCCCCAACCGCGGCAACCGAGCACGCGATAGCCGCGCAGCGCGAGCTCACGCATGCGCGCTTCCTGTTCCGCGTCCAGGCCGCTCGGGCACTGATAGCGGGTGTCGTCGCGGAAGTATTTGGCGTCGTAATCGTAAAACTCGGTGGTCGGCACGATGCGGATCGAGGGCAGGGCGCGTGCTTCATTTCCACTGCCCAGCACCGCAACGGTGAATTCGCCGCCGTTCATCGCGCGTTCCGCCAGCACCAGGTTGTCGTGCCTGGCTGCTTCGGCATAGGCCGCCGGCAACTCGGCCGCGGTCTTCACCTTGGCGATGCCGATGCTGGAACCCTCGCGCGCCGGTTTGACGAACAGCGGCAAGCCGAGCCGGTCTATCGCCACGGCAAAATCTTCCGGCCCGGCCAACACGGTGAATTCCGGGATCGGCAAGCCCAGCGCGTGCCAGACCAGTTTGCTGCGCCATTTGTCCATCGCCAGCGCGGAAGCCAGCACGCCGCTGCCGGTGAACGGCAGGTTCATCAGGGTCAACGCGCCTTGCAGCGTGCCGTCCTCGCCGCCGCGTCCGTGCAGCGCGATAAACACGCGCTGGAAGCCTTCCTTCTGCAGATCGGCCAGTGGACGTTCCGCCGGGTCGAACGCGTGCGCGTCGACGCCGCGACTTTGCAAGGCGGCCAGCACGGCGGCGCCACTGTTGAGCGAAACCTCGCGTTCCGCCGAAGTGCCGCCGAACATGACCGCGACTTTGCCGAATGTGTTCACCCTCGTTCTCCCACGATGCGTACCTCGCGTACCAACTTGATGCCGAATTTTTCTTCCACCCGAACCTGAATCTTCTCGATCAGCCCTTCGATATCGGCCGCGCGGGCGCCACCCAGGTTGACGATGAAATTGGCGTGTTTTTCCGAGACCTGCGCGCCGCCCAGTTTTTCGCCCTTCAGGCCGCACGCTTCGATCAGCCGCGCCGCGAAGTCGCCGGGCGGATTGCGGAATACCGAACCGGCGTTGGGCAGGTTGAGCGGTTGGCTGGCGAGGCGCTTTTCCAGCAAGGTCTTGATCTCGTTGCGTGCCTGTTCGCCATTGCCGCGCGGGAACATGAACCAGGCGCCGACAAACCATTCGTTGCAGGTCGCCGCGATCTGGTTGCCGAGTTCCGCATCCGGCTCGACATGGCGGTAGCTGACCCGGTATTCATTCGGCGCGCGGCGGTGGACTTCGCCGCAGCGGTTCACGGTCAGCACCTGCGAGACGAATTCCCAGGTCTCGTGGCCGTAGCAGCCGGCGTTCATCGCCAGCGCGCCGCCGACCGTGCCAGGAATGCCGGCGAGGAATTCCGCGCCGACCAGATCGTGCGTCGCGGCGAAACGGGCCACTTTCGGGCTGGCGACGCCGGCCTCGGCGAAGATCACGCCGTAGGGACTGGCCGCATCGCTGCCATTGGTCTTGCGCTGTTCCAGATCGATCCGGCGCAAGGCGCCGTGCACATGCACCACGGTGCCGCGCAAGCCGCCGTCGCGCACCAGCAAATTGCTGCCGAGGCCGATGAAATGCACCGGCTCGTCTTTTTCCAGCGTCTTCAAAAACGCGCACAGATCGGCCAGGTCGATCGGGGTATACAACCGCTCCGCCTTGCCGCCCGCGCGCCAGCTGGTAAAGCCGCTCATGTCGGCGTGGTGCAGCAGTTCGCCCTGGGTGCCGGGCACCTTCTGCGGCGGATCAGGGTATTCGGCGACGATCATGCCGCGGTTGCGTCCATGCCGGTTTGCACGCCCAGTGCCGCCAAGCGCGCCGGGGTCTGGCCGATGGAACCGGCGCCCATGCACAGCACGACGTCGCCGTCCTTGATGAAGTCGGCCAGCGTGGCGGGCAGATCGTTGACGTCGGCGACGAACACCGGCTCCACCTTGCCGGCGACCCGCACCGCGCGCGCCAGACTGCGGCCGTCGGCGGCGACGATGGGCTGCTCGCTGGCGGCGTAGACCTCGGTAAGCAGCACCGCGTCGGCGAGCGACAGCACCTGCACGAAATCCTCGAACAGATCGCGCGTGCGGGTATAGCGATGCGGCTGGAACGCCAGCACCAGGCGGCGGCCGGGGAAGGCGCCGCGCGCGGCGTTGAGGGTGGCGCGCATTTCCACCGGGTGATGGCCGTAATCGTCCACCAAAGTGAAGCTGCGCCCATCCGCCAGGGCTATTTCACCGTAGCGCTGGAAGCGCCGGCCGACGCCGCTGAAGCCGGCCAGCGCCTTCTGCACGGCGGCATCCGGCACCTGCAGTTCCCACGCCACGGCGATGGCGGCGAGCGCATTCAGGACGTTGTGCATGCCGGGCAGGTTCAGCGTCACGTCGATGCGCGAGCGCACGCCGTTGCGCACCGCGGTGAACTTCATGCGGCCTTCTTCGGCGCGGATATCCACCGCCTGGATCATGCAGTCGTCCGTGGTGCCGTAGGTCATCACCGGTTTGGTGATGCGCGTCAGCAGGGCGCGCACATTCGGATCGTCGGCGCAGACCACGGCCATGCCCCAGAACGGCAGCCGATGCAGGAATTCGACGAAGGCTGATTTCAGCTTCTCGAAATCGTGGCCGTAGGTTTCCATGTGGTCGGCGTCGATATTGGTGACGATGGAGAGTACCGGCGACAGGTGCAGGAAGGAGGCGTCCGATTCGTCCGCTTCCGCCACCAGCCATTCGCCCGTGCCCAGACGCGCGTTGGCGCCGGCGGCGAGCAATTTGCCGCCGATGACGAAAGTCGGGTCCATGCCCGCCTCGTTCAGCACGCTGGCGATCAGGCTGGTCGTCGTGGTCTTGCCGTGCGTGCCGGCGATGGCGATGCCCTGTTTGAAGCGCATCAGTTCGGCCAGCATCATCGCCCGCGCTACCACCGGGATATGCGCCGCACGCGCGGCCTGCACTTCCGGGTTGTCTTCCTTGATCGCACTGGAAATGACCAGCACGTCGGTGTCAGCCGCGTGCTCGGCGGCGTGGCCCTGGAATACCTTGGCGCCCATGCCGATCAGGCGCTGGGTGACGGCGTTGCTGGCGGCATCGCTGCCGGTAACCTGGTAGCCCAGATTGAGCAGGACTTCGGCGATGCCGCTCATGCCGGCGCCGCCGATGCCGACGAAATGGATGCGGCGAACCTTATGTTTCATTTGGCCAACTCCTTGCAAATGGCGGCCACGCGTGCCGTGGCTTGCGGCTTCGCGCGGTTGCGCGCCTGGTCGGCGCGGGCCAGTAATTCGTCTCGATTCAGGCAGGCCAGCCAGTGCGCCAGCCCTTCTGCGGTCATTTCGCTTTGCTGCATCAGCCAGGCCGCGTCGGCATCGGCGAGAAAGCGGGCGTTCGCGCTCTGGTGGTCGTCCACCGCGAACGGGAACGGCACGAACAGCGCGGCGCAGCCGGCGGCGGCGACTTCGGCCACGGTCAGCGCGCCGGCGCGGCAGATCACGACATCCGACCAGGCATAGGCCGCCGCCATATCGTCGATGAAACTCAGGCAGTCAGCGGCGACGCCGGCGGCGGCATAGTTGGCCTTCAGCGTGCCCAGATGTTTCGCGCCGGACTGGTGGCGCACCTGTGGACGTTGCTCGGCGGGGAGTCGCGCCAGTGCCTGCGGAATGATTTCGTTCAGCGCCTGCGCGCCGAGGCTGCCGCCGACCACCAGCAAATGCAGTGGACCGGTGCGCCCGGCCAGACGCTCAGACGGCGCCGGCAGCGCGGCGATTTCCGGCCGCACCGGGTTGCCGACCCATTCGCTTTTCACTTTGCCGCACGGGATGGGCCGGTCGTTGCCATTGCTGAACGCCACGGGCAAACCGAGCAGGACGCGGTCCGCCAGGCAGGCCAGCATGCGGTTGGTCAGCCCGGCGACGGCGTTCTGTTCGTGGACGACCAGCGGTTTGCCGAACAGGCTGGCCATCATGCCGCCGGGGAAGGCGACGTAGCCGCCGAGGCCGAGCGCGACATCCGGGCGTACCCGGAATATCGTGCGCGCCGCCTGCCAGAACGCCGCCAGCAGATTGGCCGGCAACAGCAACTTGGTGAGCAGGCCTTTGCCGCGCACGCCGGCAACGCGCACCCAGGCCATTTCGAAACCCTTGTCGACCGCCAGCTTGGCTTCCATGCCGGCGCGGGTGCCCAGCCAGACCACGCGCCAGCCTTCCTGACGCAGGGCTTCCGCCACCGCCAGCGCCGGCATGACATGACCGCCGGTGCCGCCGGCCATGATCAGCAGGGTGCGCGGCTTGCCGCTCACGCTTTTCTCGCGTCCATCGCCGGGCGCCGATTGCGTGCCGCGGTTGAACTGCCGACCATGCCGCTGCCCTTCATCATGCTGCGATTTTCGAAGTCCACCCGCAGCAGCACGGCCAGCGCCAGGCAATTGGCAACGATGCCGGAGCCGCCGTAGCTCATCAGCGGCAGCGTCAGCCCTTTGGTCGGCAGCAGGCCGAGGTTGACGCCCATGTTGATGAACGATTGCACGCCCATCCAGACGCCAACGCCCTGCGCCACCAGCGCGGCGTAGTTGCGCCCCATCAGACCGGCCTGCCAGCCGATGGAAAACGCGCGCCAGGTCAGCCAGGCGAACAGGCCGATGATGGTCATCACGCCGATCAGGCCGAGCTCCTCGCCGGTCACGGCAAGCAGGAAGTCGGTGTAGGCCTCGGGCAGATAGAACAGTTTTTCGACGCTGTCGCCGAGACCGACGCCGGTGAGTTCGCCGCTGCCCAGTGCAATCAGTGCGTGCGACAGCTGATAGCCGGCGCCGTACGGATCGGACCACGGGTTGAGATAGCTGGTGACGCGCGCCAGCCGGTAGGGAGACAACACCACCAGCAGCACAAAGCCGACCGCGAGCAGCACGATCAGGCCGGCGAACAAACGGGCGTTGAGGCCGCCGAGGAACAGGGTGGCCAGTGCAATGGCGACGATCACCACGAAGGCGCCGAAATCCGGTTCGATCAGCAACAGGCCGCCGAGGAACAGCATGACCAGGAACATCGGCAGGAAACCTTTGGCCAGGCTCTGCATGTGCGCCGCCTTGCGCACCGTGTAGTCGGCGGCATACAGGATGGTGGCGAACTTCATCAGTTCGGACGGCTGGAAATTGCCCAGCGGCCCGAGCGGAATCCAGCGCCGGCTGCCGTTGACCTCGCGGCCGATGAACGGCACCAGCACCAATACCAGCGCGACCGCGCCGGCCACGAACAGGATCGGCGCCAGCTTTTGCCAGGTGTCGGTGGGAATCTGCAGCGCGGCATAACCGGCGCCCAGGCCGATGGTCAGATACATGGCATGGCGGATCAGATAGAACGCCGGCTGATTGGCGGCCGACTTGGCCTCGGCGGTGGCGATGGAGGCGGAATACACCATGACCAGGCCGATCATCAGCAAACCCAGCGCGGCGAACACCAGGCCCCAGTCGTACGGGGTCAGCGCGGTGCGCTTGAGGGCGGCGTTATGGAACATGGTGCGACATCCTGCGTTGGCGCGTACGCCGTTCCAGCTGAATTTCCTCGGCGCTGTACTGACGGCGCTCCTGCACGCGGCGGCACTGGCTGTCGTGAGTGGCCAGCACTTGCACGGCGGCGATGAACACCTCGGCGCGGTGCGCGTAATTGCGGAACATGTCCCAACTGGCGCAGGCCGGCGATAGCAGGATGGCGTCATTCGGCTGCGACAGATCGAAGGCCAGACGCACCGCCTCCTGCATGCTTTCGGCGCGATGGATTGGGCAGGACTTGCCAATGGCGGCAGCCAGCAACGGACCGTCGCGGCCGATCTGCACGACTGCGCGGGTGTTTTTCACCGCTTCCTGCAGCGGCGAGAAGTCCTGTCCCTTGCCGTCGCCGCCGGCGATCAGCACGACCGGCACGGTGAAGCCGAGCAGGGCGGCGGCGGTGGCGCCGACATTGGTGCCCTTGGAATCGTCGTAGAAGGTGCGGCCGGCGATTTCGGCGACGCGCTGCACGCGGTGCGGCAGGCCCTCGAATGTTTTCAATGCCGGCACCAGGCCTGCGTAAGGCAGATCGATGGCGCGGCACAGGGCCAGCGCCGCCAGGGCGTTGGCGGCATTGTGCAGGCCGGCGATGGGCAGCTTGTCGACCGGCAACAAGGCCTCCGCGCCTTCAGCCAGCCAGAGCCGATCCTTGCGCCGGGTCAGGCCGAAGTCGACCGGCACGGCGTTTTCTTGCGCTGCGGGGTCGATGCCGAAGCTGATTTGCGCGCGGCCGGGTTGCGCCAACGCCATCACCATCGCGTCATCGCGATTGAGTACCTGCAAGCCTTCACCGTGGAACACGCGCGCCTTCGCCGTCGCATAAGCGTCCAGGTCGACATAGCGGTCCATGTGGTCCTGCGAGATGTTCAGCACGGTGGCGGCGTCGGGGTGCAGGCTGGACGTGGTTTCGAGCTGGAAGCTGGACAGTTCCAGCACCCAGACGTCGGGGTCGCGGCCCAAGGTCTCGTGGTTTTCCAGCGCTTCCAGTACCGGCAGGCCGATGTTGCCGGCAACCACGGTGTCGAGACCGACCGCCGCGCACAGGTGGCCGACCAGGCTGGTGACCGTGCTCTTGCCGTTGGAACCGGTGATCGCGATGACCTTGGCGTTACTGCCGCGGATCGCGCGCGCGAATAACTCGACGTCGCCGACCACGTCCTTGCCGGCCGCGATGGCGTGTTGCAGCGCCGGGGTCGCCAAGGCGACGCCGGGGCTGGCCACGATCAGATCGGCCCAGTCGAAATCGGCCGTGGCGAAGCCGCCCAGGCTGAGCGGCACTTCCGGGAAGGCTTCGCGCAGATGCTGGGCATGCGGCGGTTCGGCGCGCGTATCGGTGGCGCGCACCGTGGCGTCGTGCTCCAGCAGCCAGCGCACGCACGATGCGCCGGTGTCGCCGAGGCCGACGACCAGAGCCTTGCGGCCGGAGTAGCTGGAGGCGGGTCGATTCATCGGCTCATCTCAACTTCAGCGAGGCCAGCCCGATGAGCACCAGCATCATCGAGATGATCCAGAAACGGACGACGACCTGGGTTTCCTTCCAGCCCTTCTTCTCGAAATGGTGGTGGATCGGCGCCATCAGGAATACGCGCTTGCCGCGCAGCTTGTATGAGCCGACCTGCAGCATCACCGAAATCGCTTCGGCGACGAAGACGCCGCCCATGATGAACAGCACGATTTCCTGCCGCACGATGACCGCCACCACACCCAAAGCCGCGCCCAGCGCCAGTGCGCCGACGTCGCCCATGAAGACTTCGGCTGGATAGGCGTTGAACCAGAGAAACGCCAGCCCGGCGCCGACCATTGCGGCGCAGAACACCACCAGTTCACCGGCGCCGGGGATATGCGGCAGGCCGAGATAGCGGGAGAACACGGCATGGCCGGCGACGTAGGCGAAGATCGCCAGCGCGCCGGCGACCATGACGGTGGGCAGGATGGCGAGGCCGTCGGCGCCGTCGGTCAGGTTGACCGCGTTGCTGGTGCCGACGATGACGAAGTAGGCCAGCACGACGAAGCCGGCGACGCCCAACGGCATCACGATGTGCTTGAAGAACGGCACGATCAGTTCGGTCTGCGCCGGCAGATGCGCCGACCAGGCCAGCCAGGCCGCGATGGCGGCGGCGATGACCGATTGCCAGAAATACTTCCAGCGCGAGGCGAGGCCGCGCGGATTCTTTTCCACCACCTTGCGCCAGTCGTCGACCCAGCCGATGGCGCCGAAACCGACCAGCGTCAGCAGCGAAATCCAGACATAACGGTTGGTCAGGTCGGCCCACAACAACGTGGTGATCGTGATCGAAGCCAGGATCAACGCGCCGCCCATGGTCGGCGTGCCGGCCTTGACCAGATGCGTTTGCGGACCGTCGTCGCGCACCGGCTGGCCGACCTTCAGTTCGGTCAGCTTGCGGATCATGGCCGGGCCGAGCACGAAGGAGATCAGCAGCGCGGTCAGCGCGGCCAGCACGCCGCGCAGCGTGATGTACTGGAACACGTTGAAGGCGCGGATGTCGTGGCCGAGCCACTGGGCGAGCATCAATAACATATCTGCGTCTCCACGAATGACTTCACCACGCGTTCCATCTGCATGAAGCGAGAGCCCTTGACCAGCACAGTCACGTCCGGCGCAAGCGCGCATTCGATTTCGGCCAGCAGTTCCTCGATCCGTTCGAAATGCATCGCGCCCTGGCCGAAGGCGGTGACCGTGTTCAACGTTAATTCGCCCAGGCAGAGCAGCCGGTCGATGCCGGCGGCTTTGGCGCGTTCGCCGACTTCGCGATGTAGTTCGGCGGCGTTCGGGCCAAGTTCGCCCATGTCGCCCAGCACCAGGATGCGGGTGCCGGGTCGCGCTGCCAGCACCTGGATGGCGGCCAGTACGGAATCGGGATTGGCGTTGTAGGTGTCGTCGATCAAGCTCGCGCCGAGGATGCAGGCGTGCGCTTGCAGACGGCCCTTGATGCCGCTGCAACTGGCCAGCCCCTGCGAAATCGATGCCGGGGCGATGCCCAGCGCCAGCGCCAGACTCGCGGCGGCGGCAGCATTGCTTAGGTTGTGTTCGCCGGGAATCTGCAGCGTCGCTTCGATGCGGCCTTGCGGCGTTTGCAGGGCCAGTTGCGCGCCCGGCAGGATGCGCACATCGGCATTTTCGGCAAAGCCGAAACTCATCACCTTGTGGCTGCCGGCCAGGCCGCGCCAGAGGTCGGCATGCGGGTCGTCGGCGTTTACGATGGCGATGCCGTCGTCCTGCAGGCCGGCATAGATTTCGCCCTTGGCGCGGGCGACCGCTTCGATGCTGCCCAAGCCTTCCAGGTGCGCGCGCAACGCGTTGTTGACCAGCGCGACATCGGGTCGCGCGATCCGGGTCAGATAGTCGATTTCGCCGGGATGATTCATGCCCATTTCAATGGCGGCGTAGCGGTGCGCCGGCGTCAGTTTCAACAGGGTCAGCGGCATGCCGATGTCGTTGTTGAGATTGCCGGCGGTGGCCAGCACGGCTTCGGTGCCGGCTTCGACGGCCAGAATTGAGGCGAGCATTTCCTTCACCGTGGTCTTGCCGTTGCTGCCGGTGATGGCACCCACTTTTGCCGGCATTTGTCCACGATGCCAGCCGGCCAGCCGACCGAGTGCCTGCAACGTGTCGTCGACCACCAGTGCGGGACTGACATTCAATTGTGCGGAGGCATTCACCATCACCGCCGCCGCGCCTTGTTCCAGCGCCTTGGCGGCATAGGCGTGACCGTCGAAACGCGGTCCTTTCAGTGCCACGAACAGGCAACCTGCTGGCAGGTTGCGGCTGTCGGTGGAGACGGCCGTGATCGCCACGTCAGCCCCGACGGCTTGCGCATCGATGGCGAGGGCGGCTTCATGCAGATGCATCTGGATTCCTTGCTTGATTTGCAGATCGCGTCACCAACGCCAGGCGGGCTTCGACGAGATCGGAGAACGGGTGTTTGACGCCGTGGATTTCCTGGTAATCCTCGTGTCCCTTGCCGGCCAGCACGACGATGTCTTCCGGCGCGGCATTCAGAATGGCGGCGCTGATCGCGGCGCGGCGATCGGGAATGACATTCTGGTTAGGCGGCATGCCACTCAGGATGCCGGCGATGATTTGCGCCGGGTCTTCGTTGCGCGGGTTGTCGCTGGTGACGATGGCATGTTCGGTGTGCGCCGCAACCGCCGCACCCATCAACGGCCGTTTGCCGGTATCGCGCCCGCCGCCGCAGCCGAACACGCAGATCAGCCTGCCCGAGGTGAGTGGTTTCAGTGCGCGCAATACCTTATCGAGCGCATCCGGCGTGTGGGCGAAATCGATGATGACGGTGGGGGCGTCCGCAGCCGCTTCCACCCGCTGCATACGGCCCGCAACGGGCTGCAGCTTGGCCAGCGCGGTCAATGCGGTATCCAGCGGCACATCACTGACTAGCAGCGCCCCGAGCACGGCGAGCAGGTTGTAGGCGTTGAATTCGCCCAGCAACGGCGAATCGAGCTGGCCGCGGCCCCAGGGCGAGACGATTTCCATGTGCAGGCCGTGACGGTCGGCTTGAAACCGTTCGGCGCGCAATTCGCCGGATGCGAGGCCGTAACCGAGTACCCGCGCAGCACTGCTGCGCTGCGCAATCAGCGCCGCGCCCAATGTGTCATCGGCGTTGATCACGGCCGCTTGCAGGCCCGGCCACTGGAACAGGCGCGCCTTGGCGGCACCATAGCTTTCCATGTCGCCGTGGTAATCGAGGTGGTCGCGTGACAGGTTGGTGAACACCGCGACATCAAAGGCGACGCCGTCGACGCGGCCCTGATCGAGTCCGTGTGAGGACACTTCCATCGCCACACCCGCCGCGCCCGCTGCAAGATAGTCCGCCAGCAGATGTTGCAGGCTGACCGGGTCGGGGGTGGTGTGGCTTGCGGTATGCAATTGCCCGGGAAAGCCGTTGCCGAGCGTGCCGATGGCGGCGGTCTTGCGGCCGAGTTCGCTGAACGATGCCGCCAGCCACTGTGCAACCGAAGTCTTGCCGTTGGTGCCGGTGATGCCGGTCATCCAGAGTGCCGCCGAGGGCTGCCCGTACCAGGCTGCCGCCAGTTCGGCGGCGCGTGTTTTCAGATTGGCGACGGGCAGATGCGGCGCGCGCCATTCGGCTTGCCAGGCATAGCCTTCCGGCTCCCAGACGATGGCAGCCGCGCCGGCATGGACGGCGGCGGCAATGTGGCTGCGTCCGTCATGCGTCGCACCCGGGTGGGCGAGGAAGATGTCGCCCGGCCCGATGCGGCGGCTGTCGGCGCTCATGCCGCGCGCCGTCGGTGCGATTTCGCGCAGGATGGCGACCAGTTCGCTGACGCTGTTCAGACTCGTGTTCATATCGACTCCGGCACCACGGGCGCTTCGCCGGGCGGCGCGCTGGTGCGGTCGAATGGCGCATCGGGCGGCAGCGCCATGAAGCGCAACGCGCCGGACATCACTTTCGAGAACACCGGCGCGGCGATCAGGCCGCCGTAGTATTCGCGGCCGTTCGGTTCGTCGATCATTACCGCTACGACCAGGCGCGGGTCGGAGGCGGGGGCGAGGCCGACGAAGGAGCTGATATAGGCTTTGCCGTCGTAACTGCCGTTGAGGAACTTGTGCGCGGTGCCGGTCTTGCCGGCGACGCGATAACCGGCGACGCGCGCCATCGGTGCGGTGCCGCCATCCGCGGTCACCAATTCCAGCATTTGCAGGATCTGGGCCGCGCTTGCCGCGCTCATCACCCGTGTGCCGGCGGCGGCACCTTCACGCCGCAGCGCGGTGAGTTGCGGCATGATGCCGTCGTTGGCAAAGGCGGTGTAGGCATGCGCCAGTTGCAGCAGGCTGAGCGACAGGCCGTGGCCGAATGCCATGGTGGCTTTTTCGATCGGCCGCCAGGTGGCAAACGGGCGCAAGCGCCCGTTCACTTCGCCCGGCATGCCGGATCTGGGCGGCGCGCCGATGCCGGCGCGCGACAACAGACGCCAGTAATCCTCGCTACGGGTTTCCAGGGCGATCTTGGCGACGGCGACGTTGCTGGATACCTGAACGGCCTGGCCCAGCGTCATGACGCCTTTCGGGTGGGTGTCGGTGATTTTCTTGTCGCCGACGATGAACCAGCCCGGACCGGTATCGATCACCGAATCGGGCCGCACTACGCCGGCATCCAGCGCCGCCGCGACGAACAGCGGCTTCATCGTCGAGCCGGGTTCGAACGTGTCGGTGACCGCCCGGTTGCGCAGTCGATCGGCGGCGAACGTGCTGCGGCTGTTGGGATTGAAGCCCGGCGTGTTGGCCATCGCCAGAATTTCGCCGGTACGCGCGTCGAGCACCACGACCGAACCGGCGCGGGCATTGTTCAGGGTGACGGCGTCGTTGAGTTCGCGATAGGCCAGATACTGGATGTGCTGGTTCAGCGACAGCGCCAGATCGCGCCCCGGCTTGGGCGCCTTCAGGCGTTCCAGCACTTCGACCACGTTGCCGGGGCGATCCTTCACGACGCGCTGGGCGCCGGGTTCGCCGGTGAGCCAGGACTGGTAGGCCAGTTCCAGGCCTTCCTGGCCGTTGTCTTCGACATCGGTGATGCCGAGGACGTGGCTGGTGACTTCACCGCCCGGGTAATAACGCCGGTACGCCGGTTTGCTGTGCAGGCCGGCGATCTTGAGCGCCCTCGCCTGTTCCGCCTTGGCCGGTTCGAGCAACCGCTCGACGTAGACGAAGCCTTTCTTTTTGTCGGCGAACAGCGCCGCGATCTGGTCCGGATTCTTGTCCAGGATGTGCGCCAGCGCCTGAATCTGGGTGGCGCTCGGGTTGGCTTCCTTCGGATTCGCCCACAGCGTTTCGACCGGCGTGCTGACCGCCAGCGGTTCGCCGCGCCGGTCGGTGATCATGCCGCGATAGGCGGGAATCGGCGCGATGCGCTGGGCGCGCTTTTCGCCCTGGTTGGTCAGGAAGTCGCTTTGCCAGACCTGCAGATACACGGCGCGCGCCGACAGCGAGACAAAACCGGCGAACAGCAGGCCCAGGGTCAGGCGGGCGCGCCAGCGTTGCAGGTCGAGGCGCAGCAGCGGGTGCACGCTGCCGGCTCGGCCCAGGGCGTGCATGGCGCCGCCGCGCGATGCAGCGGTGCGCGGTGGCTGATTAATCGCGGGTTGGCTCATGGCTGCGCGCCCTTCTGCAGCACGTAGATGCGGCCCGCTTCCGGGATGACCATGTGCAGGCGGCCGCGCGCGACTTCCTCGACTCGGTTGTGCATCAGCCAGGTGGAGATTTCCAGTTGCAGTTGGCCCCACTCGACTTCGAGGTCGCGGGCGTGCGCTTGTTCGGACTGCAACGTCACAAACAATTTGCGCGCCTGGTGGCGCGCGGAGACGACGGAAAGGGCGACTGCGACCAGCGCCAGGGTCAGCATCAGGTTCAGCTTGACCATTCGCCTCTCCAGCCCGCTTCGTTGCTGCGTTCAGCCACACGCATGGTGGCGCTGCGCGCACGCGGATTCGCCGAACACTCGTAATGGTCCGGTTTGATCGCCTTGCCGACCAGATGCAAACGGCCGCCGCGCAGAGCGTCGGCGGTCACGGGAATCTCGGGTGGAACCCGTTCCCCTTCCGCTTCGTCGCGCATGAACCGTTTCGTCATTCGATCTTCCAATGAGTGAAAACTGATGACCACCAGGCGTCCGCCCGGTTTCAGGGCAGCCACCGCTTGCGGCAACGCCGTTTCGATTTCCTCAAGCTCGCGGTTAATGAAAATCCGCACAGCTTGAAAGGTGCGCGTCGCCGGGTCCTGGCCACGCTCACGCGTGCGCACGGCAGTGGCGACGATACTGGCCAACTGTCGGGTCGTGGCGATTGGAGCGAGCGCGCGCGCTTTAACAAGCGCCCGCGCAACCTGTCTAGCAAACCGCTCCTCGCCATAGTTCCAGACAACTTGTGCAATCTCCTTTTCGTCCGCCTGGTTCAACCACTCCGCCGCGGTCATGCCCTGGCTGGTGTCCATGCGCATATCGAGCGGGGCATCGAAGCGAAAACTGAAGCCCCGCGCCGCATCGTCCAGTTGCGGGCTGGACACGCCCAGATCGAACAACACGCCATCCACCGACTCGATTTGCAGTTCTTCCAATACTTCCGACAACTTTGAAAACGCGGCATGCACCATGTGCAGCCGCGCATCCTGTATTCCTGCCGCCGCAGCCACTGCCTGCGGATCGCGGTCCAGCGCGATCAATTTCCCGGTCGGACCCAGCCGGCTCAGGATTTCCCGGCTGTGTCCGCCGCGCCCGAAGGTGGCATCGACATAGACGCCGTCCGGACGAATGTTCAGTGCATCCACCGCCCCTTCCAGCAGGACGGAGATGTGCGCCCCCACGCTCGCAACTTCATCTCGCTGCCCCCCGAGGGGGCTCAATGACCGCCTTGGGTCGGCCCGGCCGCGGTCATGCGCCCCCCCGCTCACAACGAAAAGCCCTTGAGTTCCTCCGGCAAGGTGCCGTCCCGCGCGGCACTGATGAGCATTTCCGGCAGTTGCGCGGAGGCGTCGAACTTGGCTTGCCAGGCGGCTTCCTGCCAGACCTGGAATTTGTTGCCCTGGCCGACCAGCACGACGGATTTCTCCAGTACGGCGAACTTGCGCAGCAGCGGCGGAATCAGGATGCGCCCGGCGCTATCCGGTTCCACTTCTTCCGCCGAGCCGACCACGACGAACTTCAATTGCTGCGTCAGCGGATGGAAGCCGGGCAGGCTGTTGATCTGGCGCTCAAGGGCTTCGAATTCTGGGTAGGGGTAAAGCAGCAGACAGCCGTTGGTCGGGTCTGCCGTGAGCATGAGGTGGCCGCCACATTGCGTAGCCAGACGCTCACGGTAGCGCGCGGGAATGGCCAAGCGCCCTTTCC
>JASJPG010000014.1:0-87514 GCA_031426815.1 Hydrogenophilaceae bacterium | reverse complement strand
ACAAAGGCTTATCAATTGTGTTTCTCATGAGGCGCTCCTACGAGTGGTGTCGCCAACTGAGAACCGGAACCGGCATTGCACCGGTGCCGGTCGCAGCATTATTCGATGATCAGATCGTCCATCGAATGGCGATTCTTTGCCGTCTCGACCACGGGCTCGCGGCCGCCACGAAGAATCGAGTTGCCTTCGAATAACGCACGTTGATCGATCGCCTGCGGATTGAGCCAGTCTTCTTCCTTCATCTGGCCGCTTTGCCCATAGGCGTCGAGCGCATTCTGATAGCAGGCAAGGCGAACCTCGGATTCCGGTACGCCGCTTTGCAGCGCCAGCTTGGCGGTTTTGGCCACAGCCAATACCTCGGAGATGCCCCAATCGCACGCGGAATCGACGATGACCTGGCGAGCGCCATACTTTTGCAGTAGCTCGACCATGCGTGCATTGCCCATTTTGGTGCTGGGATAGATCGAGAAGCCGGCCCAGAAGCCGCGATCCAGCACTTCACGCACGGTCTCTTCATTGTTGTGGTCGATGATGACCTTGCGAGGGTCCATGCCGTGCTCGATGCAGACATCCATGGAGCGGCTGGTTCCGTTCTTCTTGTCGCGGTGCGGCGTATGCACCATCACCGGAAGGTCCAACTCCTTGGCCAACTCCAGTTGCAGGCGGAAATACTTGTCTTCCAGCGCGGTTTGCTCGTCGTAACCAATCTCGCCGATTGCCACCACACCTTCCTTCAGCGCGAAGCGCGGCAGCAGTTCCATGACCGCTTCGGCCAACTCCTCGTTGTTGGCTTCCTTCGAGTTGAGGCCAATCGTGCAGTAGTGGCGAATGCCGAACTGGCTGGCGCGGAAGCGTTCGAAACCGACCAGGCTGGAGAGGTAGTCGAGGTAGGAGCCGACATTGGTACGCGGCTGTCCGAGCCAGAACGCAGGTTCGATCAAGGCCACGACACCCGCCGCGGCCATCGCCTCGTAGTCGTCGGTGGTGCGGGAGATCATGTGTGCGTGCGGATCGATGAACATCATGGGCGGGCTCTCTCTTGGTAATGGGGCGAAGTTATTGAAGCATGGCCCAGGTAAGCCTGCCAGTTGCGATTGCCTCGGCCAGTTCCGGTACTCGGCGCAGCAGCACAGCGGCATCCGGGTCGGGATTGGCCGACAGGGCCAGGGCGGCCGCCTGCTGCTCACGGGTATCACCTGATGCGAGCACCCACTCTAGATCGGCGAGTGCCGCGCCTGTCGCGAACGGCCCGGCACAGCGCCAGATCTCGAAAGGAACTTCGCGGCCTGCCGCGCGGCGTTCATGGACGAAGTCGAGCATGATCCGCGCCAGTTCAGCGTTGGCGCGTTCGTCCAGACCCTGGATGGGTGCCAGACGGCTTCCGACGAATATCGCTTTCAGCACCATGTGATTCCAGCGATGCTCGGAAAATATGCGCCTTGGATAGGGGTTGTGGTGGGCGATGGCTTCGAACACCGAGCGCATGTTGCTGCGCAGTCCCTCGCCGACTTGCGGTTCCAGACTCTCCGCTGCCGGATACAAGGGCAGACCGCGATACAGGGAAACCGCCTCGGCGACCTCTGCCGTCTGGCAAAGTGCTACAAAACGCGGGGCAAAATCCGGAGCCGTGTCGGGCAAGCCGGACAGCAGCAGGATGCGCCCGGCATCCGCCAGACTCCAGGCGCCAGGCATCCAGCCTTCGATGCAGCGAGTGGCGATGGTTTCTTCCTCAGCGGTTAAATCGAGGCCGCCTTTACCCAGCTTTCTGCCCATCAGCGCGAAGGCCGTGTAGAGGACGCGGTTGTCCGGTGCGCTTGCCGCCTGGGCAATCTGGCTGGCCAGCCAATTTCGGGCGGTGTCATCCAGGCGACGGAACAACCAATCCTGGAGCAAAGTTCTTGCGCTATCCGTTTCCGTTCCGGTCATGGCATTCATCTTGTCTCGCAGCGACATATGGGGAGGGAAGGGGGCAAACAACGTGCCGCTGTCCGGTACGGCAGAGCATCCAGACAGCGCACGCGGAGACGTTCGTTCAGGCAGAGCGATTTACACCGGCTTGCGTTGCCGTCGTTTTTTGGGGCAGGGTGCGCGCAGCCTCGCCAACCCGGTCGGCCAGATTGGCGATGCAGGCTTTCATCGCGGGAATATCGATCTCATGCGCTTCGATCTTTCTGCCGATGCCTTCCAGCAGAGGAATGGAAAGTTCGCCGCCGAGATGCTCGCGGAAGTCGCCCAATGCCCGCTCGACATCCAGCCAGGACAAGGCCGGGTGGTAGAGCGCGAAGCCCAACGCTTCCAGCAGCGTGATGATGCGATGCAGATCCAGTTCGCTGAGCAGGCCGATACGCTGCGAGTAGAGCGAATCCAGCGCGATGCCGATGGCGACCGCCTCGCCATGGCGCAATTCGTGGCCGGACAACTCCTCCAGTTTGTGGGCGACCCAATGGCCGAAATCGAGCGGCCGCGATGAGCCGCATTCAAACGGATCTCCACCTTGAGCGATGTGTTCGAGGTGCAGTTGGGCGCAACGGACGATCATCTTCTCCATGGCGGCCGGGGCAAAGCAGCAGAGTTCCTGGCGAGCCCGATAAAGGAAGTCGAAGAACTCCCGATCCCGGATCAACGCCACCTTCACCGCTTCCGCCATACCGGCGCGCTTGTCCCGCACATGCAGGCTTTCCAGAAGGGAAAAATCGTTGATGACCGCGTAGGGCGGCGCGAAAGTGCCGAGGAAATTCTTGCGCCCGAAGGCGTTGATCCCGTTCTTCACGCCTATGCCGGCGTCATTCTGCGCCAGCACCGTCGTCGGTATCCGGATCAGGCGTACGCCGCGATGCGATGTGGCGGCCGCATAACCCGCAGCATCCAGCACCGCACCGCCGCCGATGGCGAGAATATAGGAATGGCGACAGATCTTGTGCCGCTCCACCAGAGCTTGGATCTTCTCTACCTCGAGCGGCTCATGTTTGCAGATTTCGCCACCGCGCAACACGAACGGAGGCGCCACGAACTCGAACAGCGCCTTGTGCGCCTCGCCGTAGCGGCTGATCTTTTCCAGCAGTCCCGGGTTGAGCCGGGCCACTTCGCTGTCGATAAGCACCAGCGCGCGGTTGTTCGGACGGCCACTGGCGCGGATGACATCGGCCAGCGCCGGGTTGTTCGCATCGAACATATCCCGGGTGAACAACACCGGGTAGGAGAAGCTGACTGCAAACTGTTGCTGGATGACTTGCATGTTATTCCCCAAGCCGGAGCCGATCAGGGTTGTAGGTTGGTCACAGAAAAGCGTTACGGATGGGTAGAAACCTCATCACCCCGCCATTGCGACGCAGTTGGGCGCAGATGCGTTGCGGCCCAACCTGCCGCTTCGACTTACAGGCCGCGATGGAGAATCTCCAGGGTGATCGTGCTGTAAGACGTGACCAGAACAGGATCCTTCTCCATCCAGCGGCCATTCAGATTGGCCCAGGAACCATCGGCATTCTGCAAATTCAGAAGCCGCTTGGCCAAGTCCTGGCGCCAGTTGACCTTGCTGCCATCTTTCATCGTCAAGGTGTCGATGCCGGCGGCGGAAAGGCCTTTTGCCATGGTGTGATAGTAGTAATACAGGCCTTCCTGCCCCATGCCCGGGTTCTCTTCCAGGGTGTAATTCTTGCTGAGCCAGTCGATCACCGCCTTGACCCGCGGATCGTTCTTGTCGACTTGTGCGTAGATGAAACTGAGCAAGCCGGCGTAGCTCATGCTGCCGTAAGAGCGCAGGGCCGTTTTCTCATTGCTCAGTTTCTGCTCGCCGGCCATGCTGTGACCAGGGAAGTAGACGAACCCCCCCTTGTTGTCCGCATCATCGCTGGCCCATTTCTGGTCGTTGGAACCGGGCAGGTTCTGGGTACGGCTAATGAAGCGTGTGACCGCCTGCCAGTTGAGATCCTTGGCTTCCGGGTCATTCGCAACGTCACTTTTCAGGTAACGTGTGTAGAAGAGCGCTTCGAGCGAATTGGTCGTGTTGTTCAGGTCGGAATGCTTGTACCTGCCGCCATAGCCTATGCCGCCATCGATTGCAGCTTCTTCACCACGGTTGTCCTGCAGACCGATCAGGAAATTGCGGGCCTTCTTCATCACCGGCTCATAGCTCGGGTTGTTGGCGACTACCAGTGACATCAGGGAAATTGAAGTGTTGTAGTTGGCCAGCTTTTCGACATAGATGCCGCCGTCAGGCTTGGCATTCTTGAGCAATTGCTCGTAGCCTTTCTTGATGTTCGCCTCGTGCTTGCGCTTGTACGATCCGGACGGATCGCCCTGGAATGAGGTTAGTGCCAAGGCGGAGAGTGCCGGGTACTCTGCCTGGCCCCAGGTTCCATCTTCCTTCTGTTGTGTGGCCAACCAATCCAACCCCTTGCCGATAGCTGTTTCCAGTTCAAGTTTCAGCGAAATATCGGGCTTGGAAGCGACTACAACCTTTTCGGCAGCACCCGACGCGGCGGGGAGCAATGAAATGGCAAAAAAAACGGAAAAAAGGGTTTTCAACCTTGATTTCATGAGGACTCCGAACAATTCAATAAGATTAATTCTTGACGCTGATCGTCAAGGTGACCGGCGTGCCGACGGGCGGAATGTCCTGTTCTTTCACAAACCAGACCCGGTCGCTTTCCCCGCCCGCTGAGGCGTTGTCGATCAGTGCAGCGGGGTCACGGTAGATGGCGATGATCGAACCTTCGGCCTGGGCCATGAACTTGCCGTTGGAAACTGTTGAACCGGTAAACATCCACTGCAGGGGCTCGCTATCGAGCATCTTTTCTTCGACTTTCCTGGCGATCCAGCTTTCCGGTTTCAGCGGCGTCATCCTGCCGTTCTTCATGTAGCTCACAGTGATGTCGACCGGGTTGCCCTTGGGCACATCCCGGGCGCCTTGGTGCGACAGGGGCTGATCGGTCCCTTCGGCGCCGATCAGGAGCATGGCCAGCTGGAGTTGGGTCGGATCGATGTGGGTGCGGAATAGGCTCTCGTGGGTCTTGCCACCGTTGCGTACCAGCAGGTATTCCAGCAGTCCCTTGCTCATGTTGACCTGAGCCGGCAAGGAAAGGGTCTTGGCGCTCTTGCTGATCTGGATCTCGCCCAGGCTGAATATGCCGGGGCCGATTTTCTGAAATATCGGAAGGTCGGGATTCATCTTGCCCGGTCTCGGCGCAAACGGAATCGGCGGCGGTGGCGGAACCGGCTTCACGCTCACGCTGGAAACGGGCGCTGGTAGAGAGGCAGGTTGCACTGTTTGTTGTGCCATTGCGCCGGTATTCCAGCAAAGAAATGCGGACACTATGAGTGGAAGCGCAACTCTTCGAGCGGGTTTTGCGAAGGGGGGGGCAGACGCGATCATCAGTGAGCAATCTCCAGCAGAGTTGTATAGAAAAAGTCATGGGCACTGCTTGTATGACTATCGGCTTTTGATTGTATAAGCCGCGCTATCTACGCTATTTGTAAGTTCAAAATAAATTGGGGGGTGGACTTTGAGTACACCCCCCAACGTGCAAGCCCGCGGTTCGGATTGCGGGATTTACTTCACCTCAACGCTGAGAAAGCGGCGCTGATCTGCAATATCACAAGCTGCTTGACCAACCCGGTCCGGCATCGCGAAGCGAAGCGGGGCCTTCACGGTCGCATTTGCATCGAGTCGGACAAACAGCGGCAGGTTGCTGCCTGCTGGTCCTTCAAGGTAAAGCATGGTGACTTTGGTCGGCAGGGTATTGGTGACCGAGACTGTTTTAGTAAGGTTGTCCACGTTCAGAATGAGATCGGCCGCCATGGTGGGCAATGCCGAAAGCATGTAGAGGGCAGCCATACTGAGGACAGCTTTGGCAGATGATTTGTCCATAGTAGAAACTCCTTGTGTCTGGGGGGTGATACAGCCAAGCAGTGCAAGATGCGCTGCCTGGCTGTAGATGAGCGACGAACTGACCGTATCGTTAGTTGAGCGGCGGCAGGTTGGTGACATGGTAATGGCTGCCGTTGAACTCGAAGTCCGCGTTCCACAGCCAGCCACCCGTCGGGACAATCCTGCGGTTGGTCTTCAACTCGATATCCGCCGTTTTGGTCTGCGCATTACACGTCGTGGATACCTCGGCACCGGCCGGCAAATTACCAAGATTGGCGACACCTTTGAGGATGGTCAGGTTGCTCGGAGCGTTGGTCAAAGTCATCGTCACTTGCTCGGCCTCGCCGTTGCCCTGGTTCTTGAACTTGACACGCAGGCCCAGTTTCTCCTCAAAGCGGTTAATCGTTACGCGGTAGCAGGTCTCATATTGTTGACCATACACGAGCGCGACGGAAACCACGTTGAGTGCGTCAGTTGACACGGAAGACAGCCCATAAGAGTCGGTGACGCGCAGTTTCGCCGGGAGGCTGATCGGGTTCGGGTACGACTGTTGTACCTGCTTCCGGTCCGCCGTCAGCGGTGTACCGTCGCCAGCGCCGTTGTAGATACCGTCGCCATCGAGATCCCACTCGTACGTGACAATGGAATCACCCAGACACGAAGGATTGCCGGCGACCGTACAGGCGTTGGCATCATTCGAAGCCGAAGCGTCGAAAACGATCGGCGTATTCGGCAGCGCAGTCCACGGACCATTGGTGAGCGCAACCGGCGGTACATTGCCTGACGTCACGTTAACCACGGTCGTGTTGGTTGCACGCAACGGAGTCGGTGCGGTGTTGTCGGTCACCCGCAAGGTCACGGTGTAGGGCTGGTTATGGCCCACATCTCCGTAGGACACCGACGGATTCACGCCAACGCCACCTTCACCCGCTGCCGGTGCAGGCAGACTGTCCCACCAGAGTCCGTTTGTCGCGTCATAGTCCCATTGCCACAAGACCAGGCTCTTCGACGCATCCTGATGGTAGGAATTGGCGCCGTTCAACTGCAGCAACTGGTTGGGCGCAATGGCTGCATACGGACCACCCGCATTGGCCACTGGGGGCAGCGAAGCCACTTCAGGCGCCAGGATGGCTACAGCGGCAGCGGTGGACGGATACATCCAGCTACCCAGGTTAGCCCAGGAGCCGTTTGCATTCTGTGTGCTGATCAGGTTTTGATCGTACTGCTGTTCCCAAGCCTGACCAGTAGCCTGCGTGCTACCCACATCGGTAAGGCCCCAAACCTTCATCGCCTTGTACATGCCGTACATGGAGTAGAGGTTGCTCAGGTTACCTTCATAGGTGGCACCCCAGTTGTTCTGCGCATAAGCCAGAGCACTCTGCACGGCGGCGTCGCTGAGGGGCTTGCCGACATACTTGAGCATGATCAGGCCGGCGCCAACTTTCTGGTAATTGCACCAGGATCCGGGGCCGTCATAACCAAATGTGCCATCCCCGCACTGGCTCCAGTCCAGCCAATGGCCCAACTGGGTGATCACCGCGGGATTGACGTCGATATCCCAGCGATTCTTGGCTTCGCTGATACCCAGCACCGCCCACTGTGTCAGTGAGTTGTCGCCGCGGGCTTCATTCGGGCCATAGCTCCAGCCACCCGCACCACTCTGCGCTTCGGCTGCGCCGCAGGCAGTCACTTCTCCGCCAACCGTGATCGGGACACTGACGTTGCAAAGCGCTGTGGTGACAGGGCCAGTGTTGCCGGTATAGCTGAGGGCTACGGTGTAATCTCCGCCAGCGGCATAGGAATGGTTGACGGGGTTTGAAACGGCGTAATTGAGTTCCGGGTAGGCCGTGTTTGCGCCGTTCCAGTTGCAGTAAGTCCCGCTGTCCGCGTAGGAGGAAGTGGAACCATCACCCCAGTCGAAGGTGAAATCTCCGTTACAACCGCCATAAGAGGCGATGTCGCCGGAATAAAAGTAGCCGGAAGCGTTTGTGATGTCCGCGCCGCTATAGCTAATGGAGAAAGTGCCACCGGGGGCGTAACAATACGCAGTGTTGCCGCCGCCGTTGGTATTGCCATCGCTTTGTGCCCACGCCAGCCAATCGGAGGCATCGACCGCGATATCGAACAACGTCATGCCATTTACAGCTGAGGACGTTGCAGCTACATAGGTCTGTGCGTAGGCCTTGTCGGCGCTGTTGACCAGGGCCAGAAGAGCAATGGAAGGTTCGTATATATGGCCACCATTGCCTATGATCACGCCCTTGCCATTGCCGTTGGTATCGGGGTTGCCGATACAACGCTGATTGTTGATGCCAGGTTGCGAGGCGTTATCCAGCAGCCACTGAACCCCTTGGCGAACGGATTTCTTGTAGATGTCGCTGTCCGAAGCCTGCAAATTGTGGCCGTGGTTCTCGAAGGCAACCAACGCCATGCCAGTAGCACCAACTTCATAGCTACCATATGAATCGTCGGTCCAATGGCTGGTACCTGCACCATTGTTGACTTCCCGTTGATAGAGATTGCGCAAGCCACGGTCGATGGCGGAGTTCTTCTGCCGGTTCAGGTTGTCGCTGGCCGAGGCAATGACTTGCAAGTCGACCTGTGCGGAATTTGTGTTAACCGGATTGGCGGATTCGCGCACGGTCAGCCTGGCCCACTGAGTACCGAAAGCCGCAAAATTCTTGGCGGCATTTTCGATATAACGGGAATTGGCAACCGAGGTGAAGTTGGTCGACGTCCCGTCGCTGAACTCCCATTTGTATTCCAGGGCGCCGCAGGCATTGCATTCAGCGCGACCGAAGTAGGTCCGTGCCTCGTTTTGCAACGCATAGGCGGTAGCGAAAGTGTTGCCACTGGGCTGGACCCAGACCTGTACCGGATCGGCCCATACGCCGCCGGCAACGAACATCACCATGACACTGGCGGATGCAAGCCAGTTTGGCCGCATGGGCGGGCACATTTTCTTCATATTCATAACTAGCCTCCTTGAAAGACACCAAATCTCTTATGTACTTATGTCCATAAGAGCGAATTTCGCCCTAGCTATTGCGGCTTTGCGTCAAGCAGACTTGCGCCGTCTTGAGAACGCCAAACCGGCCATGCCAACACCGAGAAGCAGCATCGCAGCGGGTTCGGGAACCGGATTGGGAGTGCAACCAGGGCCGGTGCAAGGCGCCTGATATTCGGCATAGTCAAAATTGTCGATGCGGAATGCCTCGCCGAGATCGAATGAGTTCAGATCGTCGTAAATGCGCAGGCTGTCAAAACCGCCGGCAATATTCAAAGCGAGAGTGACGAAATCGGCTGTGCTGACGCCCTGAGAGGCGCTTCCAACAAGCGTGCTACCCAGATAGGCCTCAACCCAGAGGGTTGTGTTGTCGCCAGGTGCAGGAAAGCTGTAGTCGGATGCGATGGCGAAACTGACCGAGCCGAAAGCGGTCCCGGTTTTTGTTACACCGATAAAGGTATCGTAGCCAGTGGCGGGCCCACCTGCGTGAGTACCGTCTGAAATCCCGCTCAGCAGGTACTCTTCAACACCATTGGTATCAACGTAAGTATCGTTGAATACATTGGGGTCTCCCGCCCAGAAGCTGACCGTTCCGATGACAGGATCCGTTGTGCCGGCAAGGCCCGTGAAGTCGATGGTCGTTGCCTGAGCGCCAGTCGCCGCGAAGAGCGCCGCCATAGCTACAGGCATCAATTTTTTTAATGCTTTCATTTCAATCCCCTAGAAAAACAACATTACTCAAATAAGAAGTTACGCAAATGCTTTATGCGGCGTAATTGCAACGCTATTAAGCATTTAACATGCCATTTTCTTAAGTAGTTGTATTCATGTTGTTTTGTGTGTTCAGCGGGTAAGGGGTGTAAAGAATACTGACAAAATCTTTATTGTCTTAAATGTGCCAGCTATGGCGATTGCGGAAAAACCGAATCAGTTCCGCTCCGTGGCGGTGGCTGCCTGCCTTGCCATGTTCGCCAGCGAACGCAGCTTTTCATAAGTCAGTCGCATGCTCTGCGTATCGGGTTGCACTCCGCCGTAGCGGACCGCATCGCAGTGCCGAAACAACTCGGCCAGCAGGTGCAAGCGAGCATCCGAGGCCACGCTCCCCGGCTGTCCCGGACAGCTGGCCACGCTGTGAGGCGGCAATTCGGCGCCAGCGCCCACGACGGTGGCGACCTGCGCAAGCCTGAAGGCAGCCGTATAGAAACGTGCCGAGTCCGCAGCGGCCAAAGCCTGCTCGGCTTCGTCTAGACAAGCGCCGAGCCGGGTCTGTGAATATCGTGCAGGGTTTGACGTTAAGCGCCGATTGCGGCTCAGCCAGCCAATCGCGCCGATACCGAGCAACGCAAGCGCGGCGGCCACCAGCCAAAATGAACCATTGCGTTGCGCTGCGGTAAGTGGGGCAGATTTCGACGGATTGAGCTGTGCCGATGCGATTGCCGGAACGGGCGGCAGCGTTTCGACCAGCAGCCGAATGGGCGTCGTCTTGCTGGTGCCATAGCGGGCGGCGTCAATGTCGAAAAAACTTACACTTACCGGGGGTATCTGGATTACTTGCGCGTGCTCAGCCACAAGAATCTGTTCACAGATCAGCGCCTTCCCGCGCTGGCGTTTGCTTGGCGGGTAGGCGCGCAGGCCTGGGACGACGATGGAATCGCAGGAAAAACCGTAAAAATTTCCGACACCCTCGATGCGCGTCGTTACGGTGACGGGATCGCCCGCTCGGATCGAGTTGGGGGATGCGGTTCGGGTTACTGTGTAGCGACCGAGCGCGCCGCCGAAATCGGCAGGCCGTCCCTGCGTTGGCAGCGGCTGCACATCGAGACTCGCTGGAACGGCGCGGACGATGACGTTACGCGCTTCGACGCCACCGAAGAAACCGGCGCTGCCGCCACCTGGTTGCAGGAGGTCGCCGCGCAACTCAGCCGGTCCGATAGCCAGCGCTCCGCTCCGATTGGGGGTCAGCGTCGCGGCGAATGTGTGTGCCGTATATTCCTTGCCATTCCGCTTCAGGCTGTCCTGCCGAGGGGGCGCGAAAGAGGCCAGGCGATAGGGGCCCTTGCCGATCAGCGGATATTGGATATTCCGCAGCGAAACCGACCCGACCAACAGGGTGGCGCTGAGCGGCACGCTCTCACCCAGGTAAATCCGAGCCTTTCCGGTATTTATCTCCAGCAGAAGATCGTCGCCGAAGCCCGATTCCTCTTCCGCCGCGCTGGCCTGCAACGGTTGTGCCATCAGTGCAAGCAGCGAGAAACCGGCCAACATCGACCAACAACAAGGCGCGACAAACTTGGACGGCATGGCTTACCAGTCTTTCTCGGGTTGCTGTGGCGCTTTGTCGCGGATCTTGCCGGACAGCATGCCGGACAGCTTTTCCCGACCGCGTGCTTCGCTCAGCATGCGTTCCGCGTCATGGCGCGAAAGGTCGCGTCGCGTTTTTCCGGCGGTAGCGGTTGGGTCGGCGCTTGCCGCTTGGCGCGTTGCGTTGGCTGCCCCTTTTTTTGTGGCTTGGCGGTCGCGCTCCCGCTCTGCCGGTGCTTTTGATGGCGCCTGGCTGGTGTGCGGCTGCTTGTCGCGGTTTTGCGCATCGGCCCGCGCCAACGTGGCCAGTTGTGTTCGGGCCAGCCCCAGGTTCGCTCTGGCTTCTGCTGCTGTGGGTGCCAGCGTCAAGGTGCTTTCATAGGCCGCGATGGCCTGCTGGAACAGCCGCTCAGCGCCTGTTCGATCGGCGGCGGCGCGACGTTCCGCCTGGCGATAAGCGCTATTGCCGAGGTTGTAATGGAGGTTCGCAGTCAAATTCGGTCGAGCTTGAGCCAGAGCAAGGGCGAATTGTCGCTGCGCCTCGGCGAACTTGCCGGCGCGATACAAGGCGACCCCGAGGTTATAGCCAAGCGGCGCCGGGTCGCCACCGAGCGCGACGGAACGCTGGATGGCTCGCGCCGCGCCAGATGTGTCGCCGGCTTGCAGACGCGTCATGCCCTGGGCGGCGAACAGCTCGGCCAGATCGAGGCGAAGCGCGGCCAGCAGGCCCGCGAGCGCGCACAGGATCAACAGGATCTCGATCCAGCGGCGGTTCATGCTTTGTCGCGCCGGTTGAGCCAGGGTTCGACCAGCAACAGCAGCAAGGCGAGCGTCAGCGGAAATTGGTAACGCTCGGCCGGAATCGGTCTGGTTGCGCTGGAGTCATGCTTTTCCCAGGTGGATGCATGGGTCGCGTAAAGCTTTGCCAGCACCTGCGGACCCGCGCTCAGCGCCCATGTCTGGGCCTCCGGCGCGATGGCGTTGAGGGGCGCCGTTTGCAGGCGGCTGGTGACGATGTCTCCCGCGCGATTTTTCAGGAATGCGCCCCCGGGCAGCGGAATCAGTCCGCCCATGCGCGTGCCGGCCGCGACGCTGTGCAGGGACACCCCGGTAGCGCGCAAGGTCTGCGCCGCCTGGGTCAATTCGCTCTCGCCATTTGTGTTGCTATTTGCGTCGCCATGATCCTCGCCATCGCTGATCACGATCAGCACCTTGCCATGCGCCTGGCTATTTTTTCCAATCGAGCTATTGCCAAACGCGCGCCCGGCCTCGTTCAACGCGCCGGTAAGTACGCTGCCACCGAGGGGAATCGAATCCGGCCCGACTTCCGCGAGTGCGCCGGCAAAAGTTGCGTAGTCGCTGGTCAACGGACACACCAGAAAGGCGCTGCCGGCGAAGGCGATCAGGCCGATCCGCTCGCCGCGCAAATGCGGGATCAGCCCGGCGATGGCGCGCTTGGCGTTATCCAGCCGGTTCGGCGCCAGGTCATCCGCCAACATGCTGCGGGAAACGTCCAGCGCGATGATGAGATCGCGTCCCAGGGTTTGCCGCGCCATGGCCACCTGGCCCCATTGCGGCCGGCACAGTGCGGTTACCAGAAGCAGGAAAACCACGAATGGGAGCCAGGCGCGCCACGCGCTGCCGCCGGGTACTTCGCCGGCATCGCTCAGTTGGCGCCATGCCGCCTGTCGCTGCGAGCGCGCCCAGCGCAGCAGCAGCAACGCGGGCAATGCGAGCAGCAGCAGCCAGGCGTAAGCGGGAGCGGCCCAGGTCATATCAAGGCAGTTGGCGCAAGACGGTCGCGCGCAGGATCAGTTCGAGGAGTCCCAGCGTGAGCACGGCCAGCAGCAGGTCTGGAAAGTGTTCGCGATAGGAGAAGAACACCTTGGTTTCCAGGGGGCGTTTTTCCAGGCGGTCGATCTCACGGAATACCTGGGTCAGGATGCCGACATCGTCGGCCCGAAAATAGCGGCCTCCGGTGGTTGCCGCGATCTCGCGCAGGGTGGACTCGTCGAGATCGGCCTCGATCTTGCGCAGCAAGGTGCCGCCGAGCGGATCCTCGATCGGGATGACGGCCTGCCCGCGTGAGCCGATGCCGATGGTATGCACCCTGATGCCGACCGCTTTGGCCGCCGCTGCCGCCAGCATAGGATCGACTTTGCCGGCATTGCTGCGGCCATCGGTCATCAGAATGACAGCCTGGCTTTTGGCCCGGGCCAGATCGGGTGGCGCGGGGGTGGCGCTGGCTTGAGCGGCTGCCGCTGGCGGGCGCAAACGGTTGAGCGCGGCCAGGATGGCATCGCCGACGGCGGTCCCGTCTTCGACCGCGCCGATGCGGAGTTGCTCCACCGCCGTGCGCAGCCAGGCGTGGTCGACGGTGAGCGGCGCGGCCGGGTAGGGCCGCGCGGCGAACGCGATCAACCCGATTCGGTCGCCCTCCCGGCCGCGCAGGAATTCAGCAAGCACTTTCTTGGCCATGCTCAGTCGGTTGTCGCCGGCTGCATTTGCGGCCTGATCCTGCGCCAGCATGCTGCTCGACAGATCAAGGGCAACCATCAAATCGACGCCTTCCCCGCGCACCCTGGTTTCGCGTTCGACGCTCTGCGGTCGCGCCAGGGCGAGAACGAGCAGGCTCAGTAGCAAAAAACGCAACAGCGGCAGATAACGCGTGCAGCGTGTGCGCCAGGTCTCGCGCAGCGCGGCGAGCTGTTTGCCGTCGGCTACCGCCAGTGCGGGCGCGCTCCGGTCGCGCCGAAGTGACAGCCAGACCCAGGGCAGCAGCAGGGCGAGCAGGAACAACCAGTGCGGATCCTGGAATCTCATGCCGATTGTCTCGGCGGAATGCGGTCGCACACGGTCCGCACCGTAGCCAGGGTGGCTTCGACTTCGCTCTCGCTCGGGCTATGGGCGGAGAACTTGACGCGATCGCACAAGGCTAGAAAGCGCGCCAGTTGTGCGCGTGTTTCCGCGTCCAGCCACATGGATTGATCCAGGTGAATACTCAATTCCAGCGTGGTCGATTGTGGCGCCGGAATCTCCGCGCGAATTTCGAGTTCGTTGCGTAACAGCGCATCCAGGCGGGCAATGGCTTGATCGCCGGCGCAGCGTCCTTGCCGAAAGTCCTCGCTCAATCGCGTCAGCAGCTCGGTCGTATCGGGTTCGTTCGCGACGGCTTCCGGCATGGCTGACAGGCCAGGACGGCGGGGTCTGCGTCGGAAGTACAGCAGCCCTGCCAACAGAATCGTCACGCCGCCAGTCATCACAAACGGCGGCGAAAACTGCAATTGCAATGGACCACGAATGTCGCGGATGTCGCGTGGGGCCGCCTCGGCGGTTGCCGCCGTGGCCGGAGCAGCCAAGACCTGCAATGCCAGCAGCGCGCACGCGAACAGTCTGGCCATCGTCAACGACTCAGCCGCTGCTGGCGGTTGAGGAAAAAATGCATGAGGGTGCGCGCGGGCGATTGATGGGTGCCGATCTCGACATGCTCGACGCCTGCCGCCGCGAAGGTATCGCGCAGCGCGGCGCGGCGCGCTTCGGCATGTGCGCGATAGGCCTGCCGCACGGCGGCGCTGCCGGTATCGACCAGACGCCGGATGCCGGTTTCCGGGTCCGTCATGCGCGTCAGCCCGACATCGGGCAGAGCAAGATCGTTCGGGTCGCTGAGCGACACCGCAACCACGTCGTTGCGCCGCGCGGCGGCGGTCAGCGCGAGCTGAAATCCAGACGCGAGAAAGTCGGAGACCAGAAACAGAATGGTTCCGCGTCGCTGCACCCGCGCCAGAAAATCCAGGGCGCCGGCAAGGTCGGTGGCGCGCGCGGCGGGCGCAGGTTTCAACATCTCGGCGACCAGGCGGCGGGCATGCCGCGCCCCCTTGGCGGGCGGGATGTATTGCTCGATCCGGTCGCTGAACGTGAGCAGGCCGATGCGGTCGTGACTGCGCGCCGCCGCGAAGGCGAGCAGGGCGCACACTTCGGCGGCCAGCTTGCCCTTGCTGCCGCGCGGCGAGGCACAATCCAGCGAGGCGGAGCGATCGAGGACGAGCATCACGGTCATTTCCCGTTCCTCGATGAACAGTTTCACGAACGGCCGGCCGCTGCGCGCCGTCACATTCCAGTCGATGCTGCGGATGTCGTCGCCCGGCTGGTATTCCCGCACTTCCTCGAATTCGATGCCGCGACCGCGAAACACGCTGCGATATTCGCCGGCGAACAGACTGGTCACCAGGCGGGACGAGAGAATCTGCAACCGCCGCACTTCCGCGGCCGGCCACGACAACGCCTCGGAAGATCGCGGGGAAGGGGTCACGGCACCGGCGTCTCGGCGAGTAGCCGCGCGATGATCGTCTCGACCGTCACCCCCTCGGCATCGGCTTCGTAGCTGGGAATGATGCGGTGGCGCAGCACTTCCGGCGCAATGTCCTTCACGTCCTGCGGCACCACGTAGCCGCGACCGCGCAGGAACGCCATGGCGCGCGCGGCGAGGACCAGATTGATGCTGGCGCGCGGCGAGGCGCCATAGGCGATATGGCGTTCCAGCCCGGCCAGGCCGCCACGCGCCGGCTCGCGCGTGGCGAACACGAGGTCGATGATGTACTGCTCGATTTTTTCATCCAGATAGAGGGCGTCGATCAAGGCCCGCATCCGGACGATATCGTCGGGGTGGATCAGCGGAGCGAGCGTGTCCGAACGGTCGGTGCGTGCGGCGCGGCGCATGATTTCGCGCTCTTCCTCGCGCGACGGATAGGTGATGGCGATCTTCAGCATGAAGCGGTCCATCTGCGCTTCCGGCAGAGGGTAAGTGCCTTCCTGTTCGATCGGATTCTGCGTCGCCAATACCAGGAACATGGTTTCCAGCGGATAGGACGTCTCACCGATGGTGACCTGGCGTTCTTCCATCGCCTCCAGCAGCGCGCTGTGCACCTTGGCCGGCGCCCGGTTGATCTCGTCGGCCAGCACGATATTGGCGAAGATCGGTCCCTTGCGGGTCGTGAACTCGGCCTGCGCGGGGTTATAGATCAGCGTGCCGATCAGGTCAGCCGGCAGCAGGTCCGGCGTGAACTGGATGCGCTGGAAGCGGGCGTCAATCAGTTTCGCCAGGCTTTTGACCACCTTGGTCTTGGCCAGCCCGGGCACGCCCTCGATCAGCACATGGCCGTTGCACAACATGGCGACCAGGATGCGCTCGACGAGAAAGCGCTGGCCGACGATGACCGTTTCCATGGCGGCCGCGATCTGGCGCACCAGCGCGCCTTCCTGCTGCACTTCGCGGGTCATCTGTTCGATATCGACTGTCATTTTTAGCCTCAAGTACAAATCCGCCCGCCGCGCTCAGGGGGCGCTTCAATCGCCGCGAATGTAACGTTGTCCCATCCATGTCAGCAGCGCGCCGACGACGCCGGCAAGCAGCCAGGGCAGGGCGAAGAGCAGCGCGAGAACGATACCGTCGAGAAGTGCGATACCAGCCAGCATGGCGGGCACCGCCGGGAAGGGATAAGGCGTGGTGAGCTGGTTTTCCCGACGCGCGACCAGACTGATGGAAATCACATAGACGAACTGGATGCCGCCGGCGATCAGCACCGGCACGGGCACTGTATCGGTCAGCGCCAGCGCGGCGACGACGAAGACCAGGAAACGGCAGGCGGCCATCAGCAGGACGCTGAACGGGTTGTTCTTGTGACGATAGTCGTACGCGACGATGGCGAGCAGCAGCAGCACGCCCGCCGCCAGACCGCTGGTGTAGGGCGCGGCGGCGAGCAGCAGGAAACCGCAGGCGAACAACGCCAGCGTGAGAATTGTGGCCGTCCGCGCGCTGACCCGGCCGGATGGAATCGGCCGCGACGGACGCTGAATGCGGTCATGCTCGACATCGCACACATCGTTCAAGCTCATGCCGGCGACATAAAAGAACGACAGGGCCAGCGCCAGCAGCAGAAACGGCGCCGGCATGAACTGACCGCTCGCCAGCAGCGTTGCCGCGAGTACGTTGGTCCACACCGTGGGCAGGTTGCTGACGCGGCAGAGATCGAGATAGGCCTTGATGGGGGGCATGGATTCAATCGGTAAAGACGTGGTCCAGCAGCAGACCGAATACATCGGTGGCGTCGATGGCGTTCTTGTCCAGAAGCCGCGGCACGCTGGTCATGAACAGCGGGCCCGCGTCGGGACTATCGGTGACGCGGCCATGCGAACCTTTGACCAGGGTGGCATCGAGCGGGATGACTTCCATCATGTAACGGAAGCCGAGCAGTTTGCGGGCCAGGATGCCGGCGATTTTCAGCTTGGGCAGCGCGATGGCGGGGTCGATAAACAGTTCGCACGGGTCGTAGCCCGGTTTCGCGTGAATGTTCACGGTGCGCGCGTAATCGGGCGCGCGGTCGTCGTCCAGCCACCAGTAGTAAGTGAACCAGCTATCGGCCGATGCAATCAGGACCAGTTCACCGGAGCGTGCGTGATCCAGCCCGTATTCGCGTTTGCCGTCGTCGTCGAGCACCCGCTCCACGCCGGGTACACGCGCGAACAACTCGCGCAGCATGGGCAGATCGCGCCGGTCGCGCACATAGATGTGGCTGACCTGATGATCCGAGACAGCGAACGCCCGGCTGCTGCCCGGGTCCAGATATTCGCGGCCGAGGTCGACCTTGAGCGAGAGCATGCCCGCCTCGCGCAGGATGCGGTTGGGGTGGATCGGCCGGCTGACCGGGGTGATGCCGTATTCGGAAAGCACCACGACGCGGCAATCGCGCGCCTGGAAATGATCGAGCAGGCGGCCGCAAAGCGCGTCGACTTCCGCCAGATCGCGCGCGATATCGCCCTGCGGGCCGACTTTTTGCAGGCAGTAATCCAGATGCGGCAAGTACACGAGCTGCAAGGTCGGCTGGTACTCCGCCTCGATGGCCATCGCCGACTTGGCGATCCACTCGCTGGAGGCGATGGTGGTGGCCGGACCCCAGAACTGGAACAGGGGAAACTGGCCGAACTCGCGGTTGAAGCGATCGCGCAGGTGCATCGGCACGCTGTAGCAGTCGGGCAGCTTGCGTCCATCCGCGCAGTAGAGCGGGCGCGGCGTCACGCTGAAATCCGCCGTGGTGTTCATGGCATACCACCAGAAGGTGTTGGCCACGGTGAAGGCGGGATCGCGTCGGCGCGCCACATCCCAGACCCGCTCGCCTTCGACCAGACCGTTCGATTGGCGCCAGAACAGAACTTCGCCGAGTTCGCGGAAATACCAGCCATTGCCGACGATGCCATGCGACTTCGGCAACTGGCCGGTCAGATAGGTGGTCTGCGCGGAACAGGTCACCGCCGGGGTGATCGCGCGGACCGGCACCGAGTTGGCCAGCAACGCGTTCAGGCGCGGCGTATGCGGGCCGCCGAGCAGCTCGCGAGTCAGACCGACGACATTAAGGACGACCGTGCGATGCATGCAGTTCCGCCTCCAGCCATTCGATTTCCCGGATGATCGATGCGGTCACCGAGTTGCCGCGCAATTCCGGCGGCAGCACATCCCAGGTATAGGTTTCGACTTCCAGCAACACGTCCGCCGGCAGCAACGGCAGGATTGCTTCCAGAAAGAAGCGCGTGGTGCCGTAGTCGCCGGTGCCCTCGGTAAAGATGGGTACATGAAAATGACAGCGCCATTCGTCGCCGGGCTGGCCGGGTAGCGTCGCCAGCGCCGGCGGCAGATCGATATGGCGGCGCACCGCGCCATCCCGGCCGCGCACCGCAACCTGATGCAGATAACGCGGTTCGTCGAATTTCTGCAGCCGCGCCAGGTCGGGATCGAACAGACGCAAGGCGGAAGAAACCTGGACCTTGGCGATGCGGATGCCGGCCGCGGCCAGGCGCGCCAGGGATTCGGCCGGCTCCTCGAATTCCACCGCCTGGTGGCAACAGTCGTAACAGAGGCCGAGGAAATCGCGCAGGTCGTCCGGCAACGCCAGCGCGGCGAAGAAACGGCAGGCTTCCTCGGTGGTTTCCAGCAGGCAGCCCGGCTCCGGTTCCAGCGCCAGCACGATCTCACGGCCACGGCTGTCGCGCAGATGGCGCAGATGCGTCAGGACGGCGATCAGCTGTTGCCTGATCAGCGGCAGATCGTCCATGCCGACCATGCCTTTGAATCCGATCGGGACCGTGGAGATCGAACCGGTCATGCCTTCGGGCAGCCAGTCCGCCAGCAGGTCGGCCAGCCGGCGCGTGTACGCCGTCCGCTCAGGGCTGCGCCAGTCGGGCAGATAGACTTGTTCCTTGACGCGTTCGTCGTGAAACGACCCGAATGGAAATCCATTCAGCGTCGGCACGAAACAATTGTGCTCGCTCAGCCACAGACGCATCCGTTCGGCCTCGGCCGCGGTCAATTCCTGCGCGGCGCGATGCGACAGGCGCAGCCCGATCGGGAAAGGCCGATTCGGCGCTACCGCCGCCTTGACCGGCGGAATGAATTGCCTCAGCGCGGAGAAGGTTTCTTCCCAGCCATCGCCATGATGGATATTCGTGCAATAGGTGATCAGCCGGCCTGGAATTTGGGGCATTGTCCAAGAAAGCTGTTGGGGTTCTGGAAGAAGACCTGATCGACCGCGTCAGCCGAATGTCCGCGCCGCCGCATCTCGTTGGCGCATTTCGGGATCGACAGCGGATCGCTCACGCTCCAATCGGCGGAAGAGTTGATGCACAGACGTTCGCTGCCGAAGATTTCCACCGCGTCGATGGCCCGCTCCGGGCTGCCCTTGGAGTTCGGGTAAAGCGTCAGGCCGAACCAGAAGCCGTTGTCCTTGATCTCGCCGATGGTGTGTTCCTCGGCATGGTCGATCAGAACGCGCGAAGGATCGATGCGCGGTTCCGAGCGGATCATGTCCATGATGATGCGCGTGCCTTTCAGCTTGTCTTCCAGGTGCGGCGTATGGATCAGGATCAGTTCGTTGCGTGCGACCGCGATTTCCAGATGCTTTTCCAGCACCGCGATTTCATTGCGGCTGTTCTTGTTCAGTCCGATCTCGCCAATGCCCAGCACATTCGGTCGATCCAGATACTCGGGCAGGAAGGCGAGCACTTCGTCCGCCAGCGCAAGATCCTCGGACTCCTTCGAGTTGAGACCGAGCCAGCAATAGTGCTTGACGCCGAACCGGGCGGCGCGTGCCGGTTCGACTACGGTCAACTGCTGAAAATAGTCGCGGAAGGCATTCGCCGAACTACGGTCGAACCCGGCCCAGAATGCCGGTTCGGCGACGGTGTGTATGCCGCTGATGGTCATTTTCAGGTAGTCGTCGGTGGTCCGCGACACCATGTGGATGTGGGGATCAATTGCCCGCATGATCTTCTCCCTTCCAGGCGCCCCAGGCCCGCAAACCCAGCGCGCTGTCGAGCGGCTCGGTGGTCGGATCGCTCAACGCGACCTGGACCGCGCGGGCCCGGTCTGTGCGCGGTTCGTGCAGGATGTCGATGATCTTCATGAACGCCTGATAGCGGTAATCCGCCTTGGCCAACTCGGCTCCCTCGTGGCGGTCGATCCGGTCGAGAAATGAGGCGATATCGAGGATGCGCGAGCGATTCTCGATGAAGTACTGGTCGAGAACGGAAAGCGCGTCCATCGGGGTGTAGGGGGCAGACATTTCAACGTCTCCTGGACTGGTCGGCTGCGGGTTGCGGTCACGGAATCCGTGAGAAAAACTCATATTCATGTTACCGCAGTCGGACAGCGGTTGGCTCAAGATCACACGTATGCCGACATGCCGTCGACCCCGAGCCGAAGCCCGCTCGCGGTATCATTGCGGCCCTTTTTGCACCGTGCCGATTGCCATGCGTAACTCCGCCGTACTCCTCATCGCCTGCCCGGACAAGAAGGGGCTGGTCGCCGCCATCGCCAATTTCCTGCTGCAGCACAACGCCAACATCCTGCATGCCGACCAGCACCAGGACAGTACCGCCGGACTTTTCCTGATGCGAGTGGAATGGGCGCTGGATGGTTTCGAGCTGGGTTTGCACAAATTCGATGAAGCATTTGCCCCCATCGCCGCCGCGCATGCGTTGAAGTGGAATCTATCGTTATCCAGCGTCAAGCCGCGCATGGCGATCTTCGTATCCAAATACGACCATTGCCTGGCCGATCTGCTCTACCGCCACCATGCCGGCGAGTTGTATTGCGATATCCCGCTGATCATCAGCAACCATCCGGATACGCACTGGCTGGCCGCGGCCTACAAGATTCCGTTCCAGCACATCCAGGTCAGCAAGGAAAACAAGGCCGAGGCCGAGGCCCAGCAACGCGCCTTGCTGGCTGCGCACCACGTCGATTTCATCGTGCTGGCGCGGTACATGCAGGTGCTCTCGCCGGAGTTCATGAGTTACTACCCGAACCGCATCATCAACATCCACCATTCCTTCCTGCCCGCTTTCCACGGCGCCAAGCCGTATCAGCGCGCCTTTGAGCGCGGCGTCAAGCTGATCGGCGCGACCAGCCATTACGTCACCGAAGTACTCGACGACGGGCCGATCATCGAACAGGATGTCACCCGCATTTCGCATCGCGACGAACTGGACAATCTGGTGCAGAAGGGCGCCGATCTGGAGAAGGTGGTGCTGTCGCGCGCGGTGCGCTGGCATATCGATAACCGCATTCTGGTATACGGCAACAAGACCGTTGTTTTTGATTAACCACCGTCATTCCGGCGCAGGCCGGAATCCAGAACCTGGACACCGGCCTGCGCCGGTGTGACATGCAGAAGGGAGTGAAAGCTTGAAAACCATATTGATCACGGGCGGCGCCGGCTACATCGGCTCGCATGCCTGCGTCGAATTCCTCAATGCCGGTTACGACATCGTCGTGCTCGACAATCTGTGCAACAGCAGTCCGGAATCGATGCAACGGGTGCACGAACTGACCGGCCTGGATTTTCCGTTCATCGAAGGTGATATCCGCGACCGCGCCACGCTGGACAAGCTGTTCCGCGATCACGACATCGATGCGGTAATCCATTTCGCCGGCCTGAAAGCGGTCGGCGAATCGGTGGAAAAACCGCTGATGTATTACGACAACAACATCGCCGGCAGCATCACGCTGTTCGAAGCCATGCAGGCGGCGGGTGTGAAGACCATCGTGTTCAGTTCCTCCGCCACGGTTTACGGCGACCCGTCCAGCGTGCCGATTCGCGAGGAATTTCCGGTCGGCGGCACGACCAACCCCTACGGCACCAGCAAGTTGTTCATCGAAAAGATTCTGCAGGATGTGGCTGTTTCCGACCCGTCCTGGCGCATCGCGCTGCTGCGCTATTTCAACCCGGTCGGCGCGCACAAGAGCGGCCGTATCGGCGAGGACCCGCGCGGCATTCCCAACAACCTGATGCCCTACATCTCGCAGGTGGCGGTGGGCCGGCGCGAATACCTCAATGTCTGGGGCGACGATTACCCGACCCCGGACGGCACCGGCGTGCGCGATTACATCCATGTCGTCGATCTGGTGCTGGGCCACGTCAAGGCGGTGGAAAAGCTGGCGGAAGTCCCCGGCGTGCGCATCTGGAACCTGGGCACCGGCCAGGGCTACAGCGTGATCGACATGGCGCGCGCGTTTGAAATCGCCAGCGAGCGGCCGGTGCCTTACAGGATTGGCCCGCGCCGCGTCGGCGATATCGCCCAGTGCTACGCCGATCCGGCTTTGGCGGCAAAGGAACTCGGCTGGCGCGCGACGCACGATCTGGTGGAAATGTGCGAGGACACCTGGCGCTGGCAGTCGATGAATCCGAACGGGTACGGCGATTAAGGACGGGTAGGGTGCGCCTTGCGGACCTACGGAAAAACAAGGGAAAAATCATGATTCTGGTTACCGGCGGCGCCGGCTTCATCGGCGCGAATTTCGTCATCGACTGGCTGGCGCAGCACAGCGAACCGGTCATCAATCTCGACAAGCTTACCTATGCGGGCAACCTGGAGAATCTGGCCAGCCTCAAGGGTGATAGTCGGCATATCTTTGTCCAGGGCGACATCGGCGACCGGGCCTTGGTCGGCAAACTGCTGGCCGAACACCAGCCGCGCGCGATCGTCAATTTCGCCGCCGAATCGCATGTCGACCGCTCGATCCACGGCCCGGAAGACTTCATCCAGACCAACATCGTCGGCACCTTCCACCTGCTGGAAGAGGTGCGCGGCTACTGGAATGGGATGAGCGATGCAGACAAGGCCGCGTTCCGCTTCCTGCACGTCTCCACCGACGAGGTCTACGGCTCGCTCGGCAAGGACGATGCGCCGTTCACCGAGGAAACCCCGTTCGCCCCGAACAGCCCGTATTCCGCCAGCAAAGCCAGTTCCGACCATCTGGTGCGCGCCTATCACCACACCTACGGCCTGCCGGTGCTGACCACCAACTGTTCCAACAACTACGGCCCGTACCAGTTTCCGGAGAAACTGATCCCGTTGATGATCCTCAACGCCACGCGCGGCAAGGCGTTGCCGATCTACGGCGACGGCATGAACGTGCGCGACTGGCTGTACGTCTCCGACCACTGCGCTGCGATCCGTGTCGTGCTGGAAAAAGGCCGCATCGGCGAGACCTACAACATCGGCGGCTGGAACGAAATGCCCAACCTCGACATCGTGCACCGCGTCTGTGGCCTGCTCGACGAGTTCCAGCCGAATCCCGAAGGCCCGGCCACGCGTCTGATCTCCTACGTCAAGGATCGCCCCGGCCACGACCGCCGCTACGCCATCGACGCGACCAAGATCCACCGCGAGCTGGGCTGGAAACCGGCCGAAACGTTTGAAACCGGCATCCGCAAGACCGTGCAGTGGTACCTCGACAACATGGGCTGGGTGGAGAACGTGGCCAGTGGCGAATACCGCAAATGGCTGGATACCAACTACGCCGAAAGGACCGCGTGATGAGCACACCCCGTAAAGGCATCATCCTCGCCGGCGGTTCCGGCACCCGGCTGTACCCGGCCACGCTCGCAGTCTCCAAGCAACTGCTGCCGATCTACGACAAACCGATGATCTACCATCCGCTGACCACGCTGATGCTGGCCGGCATCCGCGACATCCTGATCATCTCGACGCCGCAGGACACGCCGCGCTTCGAACAGCTGCTCGGCGATGGCGGCCAGTGGGGCATCAACCTGCAATACGCCGTGCAGCCGAGTCCGGACGGACTCGCGCAAGCCTTCATCATCGGCGCCGATTTCGTCGGCAATTCGCCGTCCGCGCTGGTGCTGGGCGACAACATCTTCTATGGCCACGACATGGCGCAAGACCTGCGCGCCGCCAGTGCCTGCGAAGAAGGCGCCACCGTGTTCGCCTATCGCGTGCATGACCCGGAACGCTACGGCGTGGTCGAATTCGATGCTGCCGGCAAGGCCATCAGCCTGGAGGAAAAGCCGCAACAGCCGAAGTCGAATTACGCCGTCACCGGCCTCTATTTCTACGACAACCGGGTGGTCGACATCGCCAAGAATCTGGCGCCGTCGCCGCGCGGCGAGCTGGAAATCACCGACGTCAACAAGCAATACCTGGCCTGGGATGAGCTCGGTGTCTCCATCATGGGCCGCGGCCTGGCCTGGCTCGATACCGGCACTCACGAATCGTTGTTGGAGGCGAGCCTGTTCATCCAGACCATCGAAAAACGTCAGGGCCTGAAGATCGCCTGCCCGGAAGAAATCGCTTATCGGCAGGGCTATATCGACGCCGAACATGTCGCCCTGCTGGCCGAGCCGTTGAAGAAAAACGCCTACGGCCAGTATCTGCTGGGTATGTTGAACGAGCAGGTGTTTTCATGAACCTGATTGAAACCAGTCTGCCCGAAGTGCTGCTGCTGGAACCCAAGGTATTCGGCGACGCACGCGGCTTCTTCGTGGAAAGCTGGAACCGTCAGACCTTCGCCGAACTGGGGCTCGACCTCGACTTCGTGCAGGACAACCACTCCCGTTCCGCCCAGGGCGTACTGCGCGGCATCCATTACCAACTCAACCAGCCGCAAGGAAAATTGGTGCGTGTAGTGTCAGGCAGCGTGTTCGATGTCGCGGTCGATCTGCGCAAAAGCTCGCCGCGCTTCGGCCAGTGGACCGGGCACGAACTCTCCGCCGACAACAAACAGATGTTGTGGATACCGCCCGGTTTCGGCCACGGTTTCCTGGTGTTGTCCGCAGCGGCCGACTTCCTCTACAAGACCACGGCGCTGTATGCGCCGCAGTGGGATCGCGGGGTTCGCTGGAATGATCCCGACATCGGTATCGAATGGCCGCTGGCGGATTTGCCTAGCCCCGAACCGGCGCTGTCCGGCAAGGACCAGATCGCGCCGTTCCTGAAAGATGCAGAGGTGTACGCATGACAACAACCCCGATGACGCCGCGCACGAAGATTCTGCTCACCGGCAGCCGCGGCCAGGTCGGCTGGGAGTTGGCGCGTAGCCTGTCGACGCTGGGTGAAGTCGTCGCGCTCGACTCCAGCCGTCTCGACCTGACCGATGCCGCCGCCATTCGCCGCACGGTCGCCGAGGTCAAGCCGCGCATCATTGTCAATCCCGCCGCCCACACCGCCGTCGACAAGGCCGAGAGCGAACCCGAGCGCGCCTACGCTCTTAATGCCGAAGCGCCCGGTATCCTCGCCGCCGAAGCGGAAAAACTGGGTGCGCTGCTGGTGCATTACTCTACCGATTACGTCTTCGACGGCAGTGGTGACCGTGCCCGCAGCGAAGACGACGAGACCGGTCCGCTCAATGTCTATGGCGCTTCCAAACTGGCCGGCGAACAGGCGATTCAGGCCGCTTGCCAGCGCCATCTAATTTTCCGCACGTCCTGGGTGTACGGCCTGCGTGGCGCGAATTTCCTGCTCACCATGCGCCGCCTGATGCGCGAGCGGCCGGAGCTGAAGATCGTCGCCGACCAGATCGGTGCGCCGACCTGGTGCCGCAGTCTGGCCGATGCCACGGCGCAGGTGCTGGCTCAGGTCGAAGCGCCGAATCGCGGCGCCGACAAGCCGCGGCCCTGGGGCGTCTATCACATGACCAATACCGGCGAGACCTCCTGGCATGGCTTCGCCCAGGCGATTCTCGACTTCGATGCGCCGGAAACACCGGCACGTCTACTGCCCATCCCGAGCAGCGAATACCAGACACCGGCCCGCCGTCCGCTCAATTCTCGTTTGAACAACGACAAGCTTGAGCACGTGTTCGGCGTGCGTCTTCCGGACTGGCGGGAAGCGCTCCGTCTGTGCATGGACAAATGAAACCGGGGGGCCTGTTTGTGCGAATGAATTCGCACCTACGACGGCACGTTTTTGTAGGTGCGAGCGTTGTTGTAGGTGCGAATTTATTCGCACAGTCTTGGACAGTCGCATGAGCAAACGCATATCCGGTAAGCCGCGCCATCCGCGCAGCCCGGTTGCCAAAGCGGTACGCACGCCCGCATTCAAGATGCGGGTGGTGCCTGACAAGCGTTGGAAGACACGGCTGCAGCAAGAAGAACCGGAAACCAAGGCCGATGACCCGGACAAAGCCAAGGATTGACCCGCGCGTCTGGCTGCTGCCCACCCTGCTAGTACTGGTCTGGTCCGGCTATCAACCGAAAGACACCTTCACCTGGTTTCTCGAAGTCGCGCCGGTACTGATTGCGTTGCCGTTGCTGCTGCTCAGCGGCCGCGGTTTTCCTCTGACGACCCTGGCGTACGGCCTGTTGACACTGCATGGCGTCATCCTGATGGTCGGCGGCCATTACACCTATGCAGAAATGCCGCTGTTCAACTGGCTGCGCGACACGTTCGAGTTGTCGCGCAATCATTACGACCGGGTGGGGCACATCGCGCAGGGCTTCATCCCGGCCATCGTCGCGCGCGAAATCCTGCTGCGTCGGTCGCCGCTGACTGCCGGCAAATGGCTGTTATTTTTGACCACGTGCGTCTGTCTCGGGATTTCCGCCTTCTACGAAATGATCGAATGGTGGGTGGCGGTCGGTTCCGGCGATGATGCCGTCGCCTTCCTCGCCACGCAGGGCGATGTCTGGGACACCCAATGGGACATGTTTCTGGCCTTGTGCGGCGCACTAACCTCGCAGATTCTGCTCGGACGCTGGCATGACCGCCAATTGGCCGAAATCAACCAAGGAATGAAATGAGCGACTGTTGCGATCACGACGATTGCCATCCGTTTGAACCCGGTGCGGTTGGTATTCCCCGCGTCGGCCGCTTCAACCCGGCCGCGTTCGAGCAAGCGGTGACCGATCTGCTGCTGGCCTGCGGTGTGGCGCCGGATTCGGTGCATACCGGCAAGACTGCACGCCGCGTGCGCGATCTATGGGAAAAGCGCCTGCTCGGTGGTTACGAGATCGACCCGGCGGAAGCACTCGGCGAAGGGTTTGCCGACCTGCGCGAGGACATGGTGGTGGTGCGTGGCATCGCCGTACATGGCGTGTGTCCGCATCATCTGGTGCCGTTTCGCGGCGTCGCGCATGTGGCTTATGTGCCGGGCGGCCGCCTGCACGGTTTCGGCCGCATCGCGCGGCTGGTCGATGCCATCGGCCATCGCTTCACTTATCAGGAATGGATGACGCGCGACATCGTCGAGGCGCTGCTCGTTCATGGCAAAGCCAAGGGCGCGGCCTGCGTGATCGAGGCGGAACAGCTTTGTTTGTTGCTGGGCGAGGACCGACGCGGCGACGAACGTGTCGTCACGCAAGCCTTCTCCGGTTGCTTCCAGCAGGATGCGCAATGGCGCAACGAATTCCTGCGCGCGATTTCCAGCCCGTCGCCGAGATAGAACCGATGCGCGATCCCGCCATCCGCCCGCGCACGCTGGTGCCGCCGCCGCTGGTCTATGCCGTCGCGTTGTTTGGCGCCTGGTGGCTGGAGCAACGCTATTCGCTGGCGTTCGATCCGGCACCGCTGGCGACCTACCTCGGCTGGACCTCGATCGGCATCGGCCTGGCCGGCTTTGCCTGGGCGCTGGCGGCGATCTGGGGGCATCACACCACGGTCAATCCATACCGGGCAGCGTCGAATCTGGTCACGCAGGGGCCGTTCGCCCGCTCGCGCAATCCGATCTATGTTTCCGACTGGTTCGTCTACGCCGGAGTGACCCTGTTGCTCGCCACGGCTTGGCCGGTGCTGTTCGTGCCGCTGGTCTGGGCGGTGATGCGTTACGGCGTCATCGCGAATGAAGAAGCGCATCTGCTGGCCCGGTTCGGCGACGCATATCGCGAATACCGCAGTCGGGTGAAGCGCTGGCTGTAGTCCTCGAATCCGGGAGTAAATATCGATGCGCACCCGCTATAGCTGGCCGTTGATCGGCCTGCACTGGTTGACCTTGCTGTTGATCGTCGCGGCCTATGTGCTGGCCGAAATGCTGGAAGACATGACCTTGTCGCCGTTGAAATTGAAGCTGTATTCCTGGCACAAATGGGTCGGCATGTCGGTGCTGTTTCTGCTGCCTTTGCGGCTGCTGCTGCGTTTCGTCGACCGCTTCGATCATCGCCATGAACTGACCATGCTGGAGGTGAAAATATCGGCCGCGATGCACGGTGTGCTTTACCTGCTGTTGATTGCAGTGCCGGTGCTGGGCTGGCTGTACAGTTCAGCGGCGGGTTTTTCGGTGGTCTGGTTCGGCGTTCTGCCTTTGCCCGATCTGGTCGGAAAAGACAAAGCGATGGCGGAAATCTTCAAGGAACTTCATGCCGGTTCGGTCAATCTGCTGGTGACGCTGGTCGTTCTGCATGCGGCGGCAGCCTTGTATCACCACCATATTCGACACGATGGCGTACTGGCGCGCATGGCGCCCTGGCTAAGGAAAAAAACATGAAAAAGTATGGGTTGCTCGTTCTGGCGTTGTGCGCCGGGTCCGTCGCGGCGAAGGACTGGCAGGTCGATTTCGGCAAGAGCCGGATCGGCTTCGTGATCAAGCAGATGAACGTCCCGGTGGAAGGCAGTTTCGGCCGTTACAGCGTCAAGGCGACGTTCGACCCGGCCAAGCCTGAGTTGGGTCTTTTTCGGGTCGACCTCGATGTCGCCAGCATCGACACCGGTTCAGCGGAAGGCAACGACGAAGCAAAACGGCCGGCCTGGTTCGATACCGCGCGCTACCCGAAGGCCAGTTTCGTATCCAGGAGCATCCGCCGCGATGACGCAGGTATTTACACGGCCAGCGGCGATTTCACCCTGAAGGGGCGTACCCAGTCCATGACGGTGCCGTTCATCCTGACGCCGCAACGTAACGGCGGTTGGCTGGCCAGCGGCCGGGTTGCGCTGAAACGCTCGCAATTCGATATCGGTGGCGGCGAATGGGCCGATCCGTCGGTGGTGGCGGACGACCTGGAAGCCCGCTTCAAAATCCTGCTCAATCCCTGAGGTGCAAACATGAAATACCTTGCCGCGCTGCCAATCTGCCTGTGTATCTCTTCAGCCTGGGCCGCCGAGACGTTCACGCTCGACCCCGGCCATACCTATCCGAGCTTCGAGATCCGCCACCAGGGCGTCTCGACGCTGCGCGGCAAATTCAATCGCAGCCAGGGCAAGGTCATGCTCGATGCGGAAAAGCAGGCCGGCAGCATCGAAGTGCGGATTGACGCCGCTTCCGGCGATAGCGGCCACGATGGGCTGAACCAGAAACTGCTCGGCGCCAATTTCTTCCGTACCGCGCAATTCCCGGAAATCCTGTTCCAGTCGAACAGCGTCGAATTCAAAGACGCGAAGCCGGTGTCGGCGACCGGCAACCTGACCCTGCTCGGCGTGACCAAGCCGGTTACGCTGGAAATCCGCGACTACGCCTGCACCCTGCAATTTCTGACGCGGCGGCCGTTGTGCGGCGCCGATGTGCATGCCGTCATCAAACGCTCCGATTTCGGCATGAATTACGCGATTCCGCTGATCGGCGACGAAGTGAAACTCGCCATCGAGGTGGAAGGGTTCAAGGACAACTGAACGTCGGGAGCGCCGACGTCTCGCCGGCCCGCGTGGCGCCCGACCTATCAAGTGTCGGCAAACACCGCGTCGCGCGCCGCTTCCGTCACTGCGCGCAATGCGGCATGCGCGATCTGGCGTTCCGCCGTGATCGCGTAGAAGGTCTCGCGCACTCCCTCGGCGCGTCCGACCAGTATTACGTGATATTGCGCTTCGATTTCCTGCGCGATGATCGACGGTGCCACGAAGAAGCCCGCGCCGCCCTGGCCGAACGCCTTCATCAGCGCGCTGTCGTCGAATTCGCCGACGATACGCGGCGACAGGCGGGCGGCTTCCAGCCAGCGTTCGATCAGCACGCGCGCGGTGGCGTCGTCGCCCGGCAGCAGCAGCGGCGCCGCATCCAGGCAGTGCGGAAACGGCGCCGGACAGGCGGCGAGCAGCGCGGGCGCGGCAAAGAATGCGAGTTCGCTTTCCAGCAGCCGGTGGTTGTAGCCGCGCACATGCATTTCGGCCGGCAACGGCCGGTCGGCCAGCACCATGTCGAGCCGGTTCACCGCGAGTTCGCCGAGCAGGCGGTCGAGCTTGTCCTCGCGGCAGATCAGCCGCACCGGGTCTTCCAGTCGCGTCGCCGGCGCCAACAGGCGGTGCGCGATGGTTTTCGGCACCGCGTCGGAAAGGCCGATCAGCAAGGGCTGCGCGCGTGCCTGGCGGGTGCGCAGGGCGCTCTTCATTTCATCGCCGAGCGTGAAAATCTCATCGGCGTAGCGCAAGGCCAGCCGGCCCGCTTCGGTCATGCTCAGGCCGCGCCCGGCGGGTTGAAACAGCGGCGTGTCGAGCGCATCTTCCAGCAGCTTGATCTGGCCGCTCAGCGTTTGCGGAGTCAGATGCAGCCGTTCGCTGGCGCGTGCGACGCTGCCGGTGCGGGCGACCATCCAGAAATAATGCAGATGTTTGTAGTTCACGATTGAGCCTTTGAGGAAACACCATCAATCCGGTAACGCTATTGGATAATCATGCCACCCGCAGTACATCAATTTTTACTCAATCAATAGGAAACCCATGAAACGCGTTGAACACGGTCTTGAAGTATTCATTTTCGGCAGTCGCTGGTTGCTGGCGCCGTTCTATCTCGGCCTGATCGCCGGCATCGGCCTATTGCTGGTGAAGTTCACCAAAGCCTTCATCTCGGCCTTGCCGGTGGTATTCGAAGGCAGCAGCGGCGAGGCGATGATCTCTATCCTGACGCTGGTCGATATCACGCTGGTCGCCAATCTGTTGCTGATCATCATCTTCGCCGGCTACGAGAACTTCATTTCCAAGATCGACACGCACGACCACGAAGATCGACCCGACTGGATGGGACATGTCAGCTTCTCCGACCTGAAACTCAAATTGATCGGCTCCATCGTCGCCATTTCCGGGATCGAACTGCTCAAGTACTTCGTCAATGTCGGCCAGCATAGCGAGCACGATTTGATGTGGGTGGTGATCATCCATCTGACCCTGGTGTTCTCCGGCGTGATGTTCGCGTTGATGGACCGCCTCTCCGGCGGTCACCACGGCGCGGCGCCGGACGATCACGCGGAGGCCAAGGAGTAGGCGTGTCCGGGGCGTCGCCGCTCAGCCGTCGCCTGGCGCCTTTGCTGGCGCTGACTGGTCTGTGCATTCTGGCGGCCTGGGTGCTGACGCCGTTCCTGGTGCCGCTGGCCTGGGCCGGCGTGCTGGCTTACGCCTCCTGGCCGGCGGCGCAGTGGATCCGCAAGGTTTGCGGCAACCGCGATACCCTGGCCGCCAGCCTGGCTACCCTGGCCGCGGCATTGACCCTGTTCGCGCCGCTGCTCTGGCTGGCCTGGCTGGCGCAGCAGGAAGTCGGCGCGGTCTATCGCGGTATTCAAGTCTTCGTGGCGCGTCCTCCGGCCGTGCCGGAAGCATTGTCCAACTTGCCCTGGCTGGGCGATTGGCTGCTCGAACAGCGCGCCTTGCTGTTGTCCGATCCGCAAGGCGCGATCGATGCCGCCAAGGCCTGGGTCGTGACGCATGCCTTCGATGCGGCCGCCTTCGCCGGCGGCGTCGGGCGGAATCTGGTCAAGCTGATTCTGGTGCTGGTGATCCTGTTTTTCTTTTATCGCGACGGCGCACGCATCCTGGTCGAACTGCGCCATGTCCTCGCCCGTTTCATCGGCGAAAGTGCGCATGGCTACATCGCCGCAGTCGGTTCCACCACCCGCGCCGTGGTCTATGGCGTGCTGCTGACCGCGCTGGTGCAAGGCGTTTTCGCCGGCGTCGGTTATTGGGTTGCCGGTCTCGGGTCGCCGGTCACGCTGGGCGTGATTACCGCGCTGTTCGCGTTGATTCCGTTCGGCACGCCGCTGGCCTGGGGCGGCGCCGGCGCCTGGTTGTTGTTCCAGGGCGAAACCGGCGCCGCCATCGGCGTCTGGATCTGGGGCGCGGCGGTGGTCAGCCAGATCGACAACGTCGTGCGGCCGCTGTTCATCAGCAGCGTCAGCACGATTCCGTTCCTGCTCGTGCTGTTCGGCGTGCTCGGCGGCATTCTCGCCTTCGGCCTGGTCGGCCTGTTCGCCGGTCCCATCGTTCTGGCCGTGGCCTGGGCGATCTGGCGCGAATGGACGGCGCATCTGGATGCAGAGGCGGGTGCGGCGTGAATGAGGAATCTCGCGCCTGGCATACCCTGACCGGCGTCGCCGTCGCCGCCGCGCTGAGCGTCGATACGGCGCGCGGCTTGTCCGCTGCCGAAGCCAGCGGCCGGCTCCAGCAGCATGGCGAGAATCGCCTGGCCGAGACGAAAGCGCGACCGGTCTGGCGCAAGTTCCTCGATCAGTTCAGCAACATCCTGGTCATCGTGCTGCTGTTCGCGGCGGTGCTGGCCTGGGCCATCGGCGATCTGAAGGATACCTTCGTGATCCTCGGCGTCGTGCTGCTCAACGCCAGCCTGGGGTTCTATCAGGAGCATCGCGCCGAACGCACGCTGGCGGCATTGAAGGGCATGCTGGCGGCGCTGGCACGCGTGCGCCGCGACGGCCGCGTGGTGGAGACGGAGGCTAGTCGCCTGGTGCCGGGCGACATCGTGTTGCTCGAAGCGGGCGACCGTATTCCCGCCGACGGCCGTCTGCTCGCGGCACACAACCTGGAGGTGATCGAGGCGGCGCTGACCGGCGAGTCGCAAGCCGTCGGCAAGTGCACGCAGGCGCTGGACACCGAAGACTTGCCGCTGGGCGACCGTATCAATCTGCTTTACATGAACACGGTGGCGACGCGCGGCCGCGCCGAGTTGCTGGTCACGGCAACCGGTATGGCGACCGAAATGGGCAAGCTGGCCGGCATGATTGCCAGCAGCGAAGAATCCGAGACGCCGCTGCAGAAGCAGCTCGACACCTTGGGCAAGAAGCTGGCCGCGATTGCCGGTATCGTCGTGATGGTGATCTTCAGCCTCGATCTGGCGCGCGGCCTGCCCTGGATCGAATCGGCGATGACGGCCATCGCCCTTGCCGTTGCGGCGATCCCGGAAGGGTTGCCGGCCGTGGTGACGGTGACGCTGGCCATCGGCATGTGGCGTATGGCGCAGAACCGGGCGATCCTGAAGAAACTGGCTGCAGTGGAAACGCTCGGCTCGACCACGGTGATCTGTACCGACAAGACCGGCACGCTGACGCTGAACCAGATGACCGCGCGCGCCGGATGGTTCGGCGGCACGGCGTTCCAGGTCAGCGGCGAGGGCTACTTGGCGAACGGCAACATCGAACTGCAGGACGCGCCCGATTTGCGTCCATATTTGTTGCCGATGGCGCTGTGCACCGACTCGCAGGTCCACAACGAAAACGCAGAAGGCGAACTGATCGGCGATCCCACCGAAGGCGCGCTCTGGGTGCTGGCGCAGAAGGGCGGGTTGTCGCCGGAAGCGGAACAGGAACGGGCGCCGCGCATCGCGGAAATTCCGTTCGATTCGGTGCACAAGTTCATGGCCACGTTTCACCATGCCGGCGAATACGTCGAGATGTTCATCAAGGGCGCGCCCGGCATCCTGCTGGCGCATTCCTCGCATTGGCTGGCGGAGGCGGGCGAGCGCGAACTCGATGCCGCCACCCGCGCCGCAGTCGAGGCGGAAAACGAGCGCATGGCCGATCTGACCCTGCGCGTGCTGGCGGTTGCCCGCCGCATCATCCTGGCGCGCGAATTCGATCCGGCCGGCGACCTCGGCGTCTGGGTTTCCGGCTGGACCTTTCTCGGCCTGGCCGGCCTGCTCGACCCGCCGCGCCCCGAGGCAGCCGAAGCGATACGCCGCTGCCAGCAGGCCGGCATCGCCGTGAAAATGATTACCGGCGATCACAAGGCCACCGCTGCCGCGATCGGCCGTGAACTCGGCTTGATCGCAGCGTCCGGCAACCCGGCCGGCGAAGTGATCAGCGGCGCCGAACTGGATGCGCTGGACGATGCCGCGCTGGCGCAGCGGATCAATGCCATCAGCGTGTTTGCACGGGTGTCCCCGGCGCACAAGGTACGCATCGTCAAAGCCTTGAAGCGCGACGGCCATGTCGTTGCCATGACCGGCGACGGCGTCAACGATGCACCGGCCCTGAAAGCCGCCAACATCGGCATTGCGATGGGCATCACCGGTACTGCGGTGACGCGGGAAGCAGCCAGCATGGTGCTCACCGACGACAACTTCGCCACCATCGTGCGCGCCATCGAAGAAGGCCGCGTCGTGTTCGACAACATCGTCAAGTTCGTCCGCTTCCAGTTGTCCACCAACATCGGTGCCATCCTCACCGTGCTCGCCGCCACCCTGGCCGGCCTGCCGGCGCCGTTCACCGCCATTCAACTGCTCTGGATCAACATCATCATGGACGGTCCGCCGGCGATGACGCTGGGCGTCGAGCCGGCGCGACCCGGCATCATGCGCGAAACGCCGCGCGTGCAGTCCGCCGAAATTCTGACGCTGCAGCGTCTGGGCCGGCTGGCGCTGTACGGCGTCACCATGATGGCCGGCACCTTGTGGCTGTTCCAGGACGCTTTGGCGGCGTACGGAAAGACCTATGCGCTGACCCTGGCCTTCACCACCTTCGTGCTGTTCCAGTTCTTCAATGTATTCAACGCGCGCAACGAACACGATACGGCCTTCAACACGCTGTTTCTGAAGAACGGCAAATTGTGGCTGGCGCTGGCCGGCGTGCTGGCGATGCAGGTTGTGGTGGTGCACTGGGCGCCGGCGCAACTTCTGTTCGGCACCACTGCGCTGACGCTGGAAGACTGGCTGAAAGCCGCAATGGTGGCGTCCAGCGTGTTGTTGCTGGATGAAGCGCGCAAGCTGGGCGCACGCCTGTTCAGATCGGGTTGATCGCCAACTGCTTGCGATGGGCGGTTGTTCGGTCACTGCGGTCATTGAGATTCTCTGCCGCCAACGGCCGGAAGGGGTACTTCACCAGTCATCTGCGTGGAAATCGTCTCGAATGACCGCTTGCACTTCAAATCGGCGCACCCACTACGGACGGGCTGGTGCTCCCCTCGCAGGAGACCGAATTACGGCAGATCCTGGATGCAACCGGCCGACCCTTGAAGAAGATGCTGCGCCAGGAGTTCGTCGACTCGAACAGTCACTGCACGCGCCCTGCCGCGACCTTCACCCTTGGATAGTGCGGTTCAATCGCCGCAACCAAGTCGGTCCACAGCGTCACCGCTTCAATGTCCGCCAGAAACCGGTCTCGCAGTGTTGTTTACCTAGGAAAAAGTCCCATACTTAAGCCAGCTCCCTAAGTGTCACACCTAACATCATGTTTTAACGTGATTTTACTAGGTTTAGTGGCGCACCGGCGCTCATACTCTGGCCGCTAAGACCTCCAGAAGGGAAACCGCCATGTCGAAGTCGATGGACTGTACGCGGCCTCCTGCCGCGCTCGCCCTGGGTTCAGCCTGCGGGCGGCTGCTGGGCATCGGAGCGCTGGCATTGTTGTTGGCGCTTGTACCGAAAGCCGCCGTTGCCGCCGAGCGCCTCAGCATTTGCCATGGCAGCGTGTATCCGCACTGGTTCCCCTGGCCAAGATACGGGAGTTCTATGCTGGATGCCGGTCTGGTGCTCGAATCCGTGGCAGTCTAGCGTTTCAGTCGTTTGTCTCTGAGAGAGCATATGAAACTCTATCGACTGCTGTTGTTAGTCGCCAGCCTACTGTCTTTTGCGCCCGCCTATGCGGCGCAAACATTGGTACTTAACACGGCCTATCTCGCTCCCGTTACCTCTCCGGACAAGATCGGCTATCTTGATCTGGTTTACAGGGAACTAGGCGAGCGTACCGGACTGAATTTCGTGATTCAACCCTTGTCAGGCGAGCGTGCTCTGGTCAACGCCAACGACGGGATCGACGATGGCGATGTCTGCCGTGTCGCCGGGCTGGACAAGATTTATCCCAATCTGGTGCGTGTTCCTGAACTGCTCATGAGTGCCCAGATCAAGGTATTTTCTCGCTATGCGAATTTTGTGGTCACGGGTGCAGATAGTCTGAAGCCCTACGATGTCGCTATCCTGACCGGATGGAAAATCGTCGAACGGACCGTTATTGGCACGCACTCCCTGCTTAAACTCGAAACCTTTGAACAGTTGTTCGACATGCTCGACAAAGGACGTGTCGATCTTGCGGTGGCCGAGGAAATGATGAGCAAGCAGGTCATCAAGGACATGGGATTGCGCACGATCCAGGTCTTGAATCCGGCCCTGCTCCAGGTAGATTGGTATTTGTATCTCAATAAGAAGCATGCCGCGCTGGTGCCGAAGTTGACTGAGGCCATTCGAAAAATGCGGCAGGACGGCACTCTCCAGAAGCTGCAAACTCAGGTACTTGACCGATATCGGTCAGACTAACTAACAGCCGTCGGACTTCATGGGACTGCCAAAGACATGGCCAATTGCGGCCAGATGGCTTGCCATCATCGATCTGATCGTCCTTGCTAAATGCCTTTCTTGAATAGATTTCGGGACGCGCTAAAAACAAGCATTGGGCGGCGTCTGGCGTTTTACATTCTCCTGTTCAGTTCGGTGGTGACGTTGGTATCCACCGCGCTGCAATTAACACTGGACTACCACCACGACGTCAGCGGCATCGCGGCCCGACTGGAGCAGATCAGCGACAGCTATGCCAACAGCCTGTCTAGCAGTCGCTGGGTGAGTAGCGAGAAAGACCTGCAGATACAGCTTGAGGGCATCATGCGCCTGCCCGATATGCAGCGCATCGAGGTTATCGAAAACGATGGCACGCTTGTGTTGGCTGTCGGCAAACCGCGCACCAGCGGCATCATTTCCAATGATTTTGCACTGTCCTATATCCATCGCGAAAAGACAGTGCCGCTCGGAAAAGTGATTACGGTTGCCAATCTGGACAGCGCATACCAAAACCTGAAGGACAAAATTCTTGTCATTCTGGTGTCCCAGGGAATCAAGACTTTTTTGGTTTCGCTGTTTATCCTATTCCTGTTCGACCGGCTGGTGGGTGGGCACTTGCGCTGGATCGCTAGTTATTCGGCTTCGCTCGTCTCCTACAGCACGCATCAACCTTTGGTATTGCAGGGGAAGGAATCACACGGGGTAGCGGGCGACGAACTCGACCGGGTTGTGGTCGCCCTGGACGACATGCAGGAACGCATGGCGGGCGCTATCGCCGAACGGGACAAGTCGCTGATCGCGCTCAAGTCTGCCTACGAGCAGCTTGAAGCCCGTGTGGCAGAGCGGACGCGCGAGTTGGTCGACGCCAAAGCTGTAGCAGAGTCGGCCAATGTGGCAAAAAGTGCCTTCCTGGCCAACATGAGCCACGAGATCAGGACGCCGATGAACGGCATTCTCGGCATGACTTATCTGCTCCAGCGCGACCGCGTAACGCCGGAGCAGAGCCAACGGCTGGGCAAAATCGCCGCCTCGGGAAAGCACCTGCTCGGCATCCTCAACGACATCCTCGACTTGTCCAAGATCGAGGCGGGCAAACTGGTGCTGGAACAGGCCGACTTCGTTCTGGCCGACTTGGTGCGCGATATCCACGCGGTCTTCGGTGACGCGGTGGCGGCGAAGGGACTGCACCTCCACATCAAGATTTCCGGGCTGCCGCAGGCGCTGCGCGGCGACGCCACGCGTTTGTCACAGGCGCTGGTCAATTACCTGGGCAATGCGCTCAAATTCACCGAACGCGGCGACATCACCCTCGCGGGCCGCGTCCTGGAGGAAACAGAGGCCGGTTACCTGTTGCGCTTCGAGGTCAGCGATACCGGCATCGGCCTGACAGCGGAACAGCAGGCAAGGCTGTTCGCGGCCTTTGAGCAGGTCGACAATTCAACCACCCGCAAGTTCGGCGGCACCGGTCTGGGGCTGGCCATCACCCGGCGGATTGCCGAGATGATGGGCGGCGAAGTCGGGGTCGACAGCTCGCCGGGCCTGGGCAGCACTTTCTGGTTCACGGCGGTTCTCTGGAAGGCCGAGCAGTCTGTCGAGGAACTCGCCAAGGCCGGAGATGAAGAAGCTGATCAGGTGATTCAGCGCGATCATGCCGGCAAGCGCATCCTGCTGGCGGAAGACGAACCGATCAACCGGGAAGTTGGCTTGATGCTGCTGGAAGATGTTGGACTTCAGGTCGATCTAGCCGAGGACGGCCGGCAAGTCGTGGAGAAAGCCGGATCAGGCCGTTACGACGTAATCCTGATGGACATGCAGATGCCGGTGCTGGACGGCCTGGATGCGACCCGACAAATCCGGCAAATACCAGGATGCGCGGCGATTCCCATCCTGGCGATGACAGCGAATGCCTTCGCCGAGAACAAAGATCAGTGCTTCGAGGCGGGGATGAATGACTTTATTCCCAAGCCGGTCATGCCGGAAGTGCTTTACGAAACCTTGCTGAAGTGGTTTGAAAAAGGTCGGGGCTGAACGAAGAATGTGTGGCCGTTTGGGGCCATCGAATTCTTGGCGAACTGAATGGCGGCTCGGGGTCGCTATGTAAATCTCTACATAGCGACCCCTATGCGCATAGTTGCGATATGCGCTTAGGGGTCGGTAGGGTGAGTAGCGTTTTTCGATAAGCAGCCGCTTCGATATATCGCCGCTGATTTTTCGTTTGCATTGGTCGTACGGCAGCAAGCCGCCCGAGTAGAAATCCCCCAATGACCGGTCGTTCAGGCCGATCATTTGTCATTGGCTCTTCAGTGCCGAAGGTCGGTAATGTGAAGAACTTCGGCCGCCGGCCAGCTAATGTTTTGGCTTTCCCAGCGTATTAAGATGGCCGATTCCAGTAGATCGAGTAACCAAGGCTAGCCGTCGTTCAACTACCTTGCAGATTTTCAAGTCTCCATCTTTTACGGGTCGCTCTGGAGCGGCAACAACGCTTGGTCCCGCGTTTCAACACCGAACATCGTGGCCATGGGTTGTTGCTTTACTGCATGTATTCCTCGTCGGAAACCCGCTTTACATCCCCCGTTTCAACGCCGCGATGCGCTCTTCCAGCGGTGGGTGCGTCATGAACAGGCGCTTGAAACTGCTGCCATCGCCGCCGCTGATCCCGAACGCGGCCATCTTTTCGGGCAGCGGGCCGGTGTGGGCCTGCTTCAGGCGTTCCAGCGCATTGATCATGGACTGGCGCCCGGCCAGGCTGGCGCCGCCGGCATCGGCCCTGAATTCGCGCTGGCGCGAGAACCACATGACGATGATCGATGCGAGCACGCCCAACACCAGTTCGGCCACGATCATGGTGACGTAGAAGGCCGGCCCCTGGCCGCGTTCGGTCTTGAACACGATCTTGTCAACCAGATGGCCGATGACGCGCGAGAAGAACATCACGAAGGTATTCACCACGCCCTGGATCAGCGCCAGCGTCACCATGTCGCCATTGGCGACGTGCGATATTTCGTGCGCCATCACCGCTTCGGCTTCCTGCTTGGTCATGCCGCGCAACAGGCCGGTGGACACCGCGACCAGCGCGGCGTTCTTGTTCATGCCGGTGGCGAAGGCATTGACCTCGGGCGAATCCCAGATCGCCACTTCCGGCATCTTGATGCCGGCGGCCTGGGCTTGCCGGGCCACGGTTTGCACCAGCCAGAGTTCTTCCTGCGTGCGCGGATCGGTGATGACCTGAGCGCCGACCGATTTCTTCGCCATCCATTTCGACAGGGCCAGCGAAATCAGCGAACCGCCAAAACCCATGACCGCGGCGAAGATCAGCAGCGCGCCCAGATTGAGGCCGTTTTCGTTCAGATAGGGTTCGACTCCCAGCAAGCGCATGGTGAGTGAGAGCACCAGCACGATGGCCATGTTGGTGGCGAGGAACAGAAATATTCGTTTCATGAAAACTCCTTGATATGCGTTGAAATCGTCGGCTGGCGGCTTGATGCGGCGAGTACCAGACCAAGCCCATGCCGCAAACGGTAAGCAGGATAAGGGTAATGAAGTATCAATAAAATTCGATTATTGTTTTTTGAATACTCGATAAAGTCGAGCAATATGGTGCGTAAGCTGGGCAATGCGCAGCGTGCTCAACCTGCAACCATCTATCCGAACGTCCACAACTCCACCCGGTTGCGCCCGTTTTCCTTCGCCCGGATCAGCGCCATGTCGGCATCGGCGATGGCTTCTTCGGCCTGGCGGCGCGGATGCATTTCGGCCAGGCCGAAGGAGGCGGTGACATACATCGTTTCGCCGCTGGGCAGGCGGATCGGCAGTCGCTCCAGGCCGCTGCGGATGCGTTCGATGACCTGTGCCGCATCTTTAATCGGGCTGCCGGGCAGGCAGATCAGGAATTCCTCGCCGCCGTAGCGGTAGATGGAGTCGTATTTGCGCAGCACGCCGGTGACGAAGCGGAGGCCCTGACGCAGGACCGCATCGCCGGCCGGGTGGCCGCGTTCGTCGTTGACCAGCTTGAAGCGGTCGAAATCGAGCAGGCACAGGCAGCAGGGACGTTGAATGCGCAAGGCACGTTCCTGTTCCTCGCGCAACCGGGTCAGCATGCCGCGCCGGCTGGCGCAGCCGGTGAGGCTGTCGGTGGTGAGCAGTTCGCCGATGATTTCCAGTTGCACGCGCCGCAACTTGGTGTTGAGACGCAAGGCCAGGTCGATGCACTCGTCGTACAACTCCGGTTCGGGCCGACGTTTGTCGAGCACTTCCAGCAACGCAAGACGGGTCACGTCATGCATGGCTTGTTGCGTCGCGCCGAGTTCCTGGAAATCCAGGTTTTCCCGCAGCGGATGCGGTTCGTGACCGTAGTACCACTGGCCGAACGGCGAACGTAGATGCGCGTCTTCCGCCAGATCCGCCTTGTTGACATGATTGGCGCAGACCAGCATGCGATTGATCTGTTTGAACCAGGCCAGATGGGCCGCGATGATGACTTCGAGTTCTTCTGTCAGATGCTGGATTTCTTCTCGGTCCAGGGGGAGCGACATGACACATCCATCTCTGCTGTAGTTGTGGCCGCTCTATCGGTCCAAGACTGTAAGTCTTTAGCGTAACGGCATGAGGATAAACCCAGGTTTGGCGAATGCGGTTGCAGCGCCGACGCGAAGACGCTGCTTGGCGCCGGTAAATTGTCGCCGGGCATTGTTACGGTTTGAAACTGCTTGCTGCTCTACAGCCATATATGGAATAAGGTATTACATAACCGGAAGTTTCAGATCACTTCAATCAATACAGCCTGGGGGAGGCACAAGATTGGCTCAACCAAATAACGTCGATCAAAGTGCGCTGCTCGCGACGCTGAAGTCCAAGCGGGTAAGCGAGGCGACGGTCGACTACGCAGCATTGCGCGCGCTGGTGGTGGACGATTACCCGGGCATGCGTAGCGCGCTGAAACTGACGCTGGCCAATTTCGGCTTGTCCAAGATCCAGATGGCTGGTTCCGCGCCGGAAGCGATCACCCGCATCAAGAACAATCGTTACGACTTCATCCTGTGCGACTTCAATCTGGGCGAAGGCCGCGACGGGCAGCAACTGCTGGAGGAGTTGCGCCACTGCGGGCTGATCGATCTGGAAACGGTGTTCATCATGGTCACGGCGGAGTCGGTCTACGAGAAGGTGGTCGCCACGGCCGAGTTGGCGCCGGACGATTACATGATCAAACCGTTCAGCGCGGAAGTGCTGCGCAGCCGCCTCGAAGCCATCCTGCTGCGCAAACTTGCGTTCCGGGAGGTCTACCGCAACTTTGCCGAGCACGAACTGGAAGCCGCCCTGACCGGCTGCGACCTGCTCATCGCCAACAAGCCGAAATACCTGGTCGACGCGCTCCGCTTCAAAGGCGAAGTGCTCAATGCGATGGGGCGTTTCGAAGAGGCCGAGGCGCTGTACAAAAGGATCATCGAGATGCGCGCCATCCCCTGGGCCCGCCTCGGCCTGGCCAAGGCGCTGCACATGCAGAAGAAGGACGCGGAAGCCGAATCCGAACTGCGCGATGTGCTGGAGCAGGCGCCGGAAATGGTGGCGGCCTACGATCTGCTCTCGGATGTCTGTCTCGCCAACAAGGACACTGCCGGCGCCCAGGCCGTGCTGCAGCAAGCCGTCGGCATTTCCGCCAAGACCGTGCGCCGACAGCAGAAACTGGGCGAGATCGCGCATGCCAACGGCGATCTGGACATCGCCCGCAACGCCTTTTCCAACGCCCTCGAAAAGGGCCGCCATTCCATCTTCATTACCCCCGCGGACTTCGGCAACCTGTGCCAGGTTCAGCTGGAGCAGGGCGATCTCAAAGCCGTGGCGGCTACCCTGAAATCGGCCAAGACCGCGTTGCATGCGACGCCGGAAGGGCTGATGGTGACGGCGGTGGTGCAAGGCGCGATGCATACCCAGACCGGCAACCAGATAGAGGCCAGGAAAGCGCTCGATGAAGCTGCCGGCCTGCGCGCCAACGGCATCCGGGCGGGGGCGCAGTTGATGCTGAAAATGGCGGAAGCCTGCATGGCCAACGGCCGCACCGAAGAAGCCGATGTCATCGTCAGCGACGTCGCGCGCAACGCCCACGACAGCGAACTTCTGCTCGACAAGGCCAAACAGATCTACCTCGCGGCCGGGCGCGAGGATGCCGGCAAATCGGTGCTGGCCAAGGCAACCGCCGATGTACGCAAGCTCAACAACGAAGGCGTCATGCTGGCGCAGAAGGGCGAGTATCGCCAGGCGGTGGACAAGCTGCTCACCGCTTGCCGCGAGGCGCCGCACAACCCGCGCATCATCATGAATGCCGTCTGGGTGATCCTGAAATATCTCGACCAGACCGGCATGGATGAGGAAATGCTGGAGGAAGCACGACGGCGCCTGGACGAAGCCGAACGCCAGACCCCCGGCCATATCCGGATCAAGGGGCTACGCCTGCACATGAAAGAAGTCGAAAGCCGGTTCGGCATCCGCAAACGGAATGCGCCATGAAATTCAACGATGTCGACCTCTACGCCACCCTGATGCACGAACTCAAGAACAACCTCGGCCTGCTCGCGATGACCATCGATGGCATCCCGCTACGCGGCGAGCCGGCGCATGACAAGGTCGTCGACGACGCCAGATTGCTCTGCCAGGGCGTCATCGACCGGCTGCAACAGGCGCTGCTGATCTACAAGGCCGCCAACGGCCAGATCCAGCCGTCAATCGACGCCTATTCGACCGAAGATTTCCTGCACGAACTGCGCGATACCGCCGCCTCGATGTCGCACGGCCGTTTCCAGGTGGAAACCCGCATCGACGCGGCCGTACCGGCGCTCTGGTTTTTCGACCGTACCCTGATCGAGATGGCCATGGTCAACGCCATCCATAACTCGCTGGCCTATGCCCGCTCGAAAATTTCCATCGAAGCCGAGATGGATGCAGGCGGCCTGTTGCTGTCGGTGCGCGACGACTCGACCGGATTTCCCGAACACATCCTGCACAGCGTCGCCAGTGACGCGCCCTACCACGCCACCGGCACCGGCCTCGGCCTGCAGTTCGCCAAGCTGATCGTGCAAACCCACGAAAATCGCAGCCGCCGAGGCGAACTCCGTCTGCGCAACGAACTCGGCGCGGTGTTCCAGTTGCTGCTGCCCTGACTGACGCACCTACGCCGAACTGCCCACCCAGAACCCCAGGCTCTTGTCGAGGAACTCGTCCCATGGCATGTAATGCGAACCGTCGCAGGAAAAGGTCAGCCCCACCATGCCGTTGAAGATGTTCAGCGACCCGGAGCGCAGGTAAAGGGTTTCGTCCATGAAGCGCAAATCGCGGAAACAGTTCAGCACCGCGCGCACCTTGTCCGCCGGGATACTCGCGTCGGCTGGATACGGCTGGCGCGGATACGCCAGGCACAGGTTCGGATCGGACAGATCGGCGATACCGTGCAGGCGGTAACGGAACGGATCGTCCACCAACCATAACGTCGCACGCGAGCTGGAGAAATGCAGCTTGGCGTGGAACACGCCGTGCACCGTGACCAGTTCATGGATCAGCGCCAAGACTTCGTCGATGCGATCGTCGAGCGGACTGTTCACCCGTTCCTGATGGAACAGCCCGGCACGGATGGCCGGATCGCCCTTCATCTGCAGCCATTGTTCCGGTTGCCGGTAGAGCGCCTGCGTGGCAGGCAACTCGCGCAAATCGAAGTCGGCGCCCAGATAACCGAGCAACTCCCCGGATTCCCGCTCGATGCGGCGCACCGCCGTCAGCGAAGGCCGCTGCGCATTGCGGCTGATATACGACTCGGACAGCGAAAACGGCATGCCGGCCATGGCGTCGGCGAGATAAGGCCGCTCGCTGCGGTCGCGGCCGAACTGCGATTCCAGCAGACCCGCCCGTGTCACGTTCGCAGTCAACTGCCGTGCCTGCGCATCCAGCACGTACAGATACTTGCAATACGGCAACTCCTCCATGCCCTGAACCAGCCGCGCCTCCAGCCTCAACCGATCCGGCCAGACCTCCCGGCAACCTTCCGCCAGAATGGACAGGGAAGAAGCGAGCCAACCTTCGAGGATGCGGCGCTGGCGCTGAATGGCTTGTTGCAGATTCGGATTCATGGCGTGGTCAAGTCGGGGGGCAGGTTGGCGGAAAGTGATCCCGACCGGGGTGTCGGGCCTGGGGCGTATTCTCCGCGAATTGGCAGGGTTGTCGTCGACGTGCCGGAGACATGCTCTCCATGCTTAGCATCAATCAGTTACCGTTCGCCCTGATCCAGGCAATTGAATTCAGCCAGCCCATGACCCGCAGCCACATCAAGACCGTCAGCATCGCCGCCAGCCAGCAACCCGGCACGCTGAGCAAGCAGCAAAAGGCGTTCAACACACTGATCAAGCAAATCGAGGCATCTCGCGCGCAACTGCTGGCCTGGGAGTCCGCCAGCCAGGCTTACCTGGACAAGTATTCGCGCGTGATGGTGCCGCTGGTTGAAACCTTGCAGGGGTTGCAGGTCGAGTTTGTGCAGCGGCTGGACCGGGCCAGTTGCGAATCCGGCCTGAGCAAGGCTGAACACGGCGTGATCGACGATCTGATCGTCGATCTGGCGCGTGAACTGATTGCCGTGCGCGGCGATGCGGCGCTGAAAGCCATCTACAACAAGCACAGCCGGACCGATTACGACCGCGAGGAAGCCGCGCGCATGCAGGGCATGAAGGCGATGCTGGAGGAAGCGCTCGGGGTCGAACTGGATGCCGACTTCGACACGGGCACACCCGAGGAAGTCATGCAGCGTGCCCGGGCACAGATCGACGCGATGCAGGCGCGGGAAGAGGCGGAGCGGCAAGCGCGGGAGGCACGCAAGGCGGCGACGCGGAAGAAGTCGGCCAAGCAACTCGACTATGAGGCGCGGCAGCAGGCCGAAGCGCAGCAGATCAGCCAATCGATCCGCGAGGTCTACCGCAAACTGGCCAGCGTTCTGCATCCCGACCGCGAATCCGACCCACACGAACGCGACCGAAAAACCGGTTTGATGAAGCGCGCCAACCTGGCTTATGCCAAGAAGGACCTGCTGCAGCTACTGGAACTGCAACTCGAAGTGGAGCACATCGACCAGGCCAGCATCGGCCAGATCAGCGAGGAACGGCTGAAACACTACAACCTGATCCTGAAAGACCAGCAGAGCGAACTGACCCTGGAAATCCGGCATGTCGAAGCCGAATTCAAGGCCCGCTTCGGTCTCGATCCTTCATTGCGGCTGTCGCCCGGCAACCTCATGGGCCATCTCAAGGACGACATCCGCGATGCTCAATTCGTGATCAAGGATCTTGGCAAAGACCTCCGCATGTTCGATGACCTCAAGCGATTCAAGGCCTGGCTCAAGGGCATGCGGCGGCGCGCGGTGCGCGACGATGATTTCGGCGATCTGGATTTCTGAACCTCGTAGCCTGGATGCAGCGCAGCGGAATCCGGGATTGGCGTCTACAGCAGAAGTGCCAAATGGTCGGAGTCGCTGCCGCCCGCAATCGCCTTATTTCAGCGTGAAGCGCACCGTGCCGGGGTCGCGGCCGGGCGCGGTGATGCTGGCCACCGCCTTGGCGCCCTTGGCCGGTTTGGCTTTCAGGGTAGCGCCCAGGCTTTGGTAGCCGTTCGGGGTCAATGCGACTTCTTCCTTGTCCTTGCCCGACAGCACGATCAGCTTGCCGCTGGCGCCGGTGGATTCGACCGGGGCGCCGTGTTCGCTCAGGTAAAACGTGAGTTGCGGACCTTTGACCACCAGTTCGACCTGGAACACTTCGGCATCGGCGGTGATGCCGCCGAACTGCGGTTTCAGGTGATCGGCATGCGCCCAGACCTGGCCGGTGGCGAGCATCAGGCTGAGAGCGAAGGGGAGGGCGAAGATTTTCATGGTGTGGCTCCTTGGTGGATAAGGTAGTTGGTAACAATGGGCTGCCTCCCCCTTTGAAAAAGGGGGATTGAGGGGGATTTCTGCGCGAGTTGCGCTCTCGCAGGCGTTGTTAAATCCCCCCCGGCCCCCCTTTGCAAAGGGGGGAGTCGATCCGCGCGGCGGCTAGTAACTTTCACGCGATTTCTCCAGCAGCAGCCGGTTCAGCGATTTTTCGCCGTACAGCCAGAACATCACCGGCGTCAGCACGGTATCCAGCAGCGTCGAGCTGACCAGTCCGCCGAAGATGACGACGGCGACCGGGTGCAGGATTTCCTTGCCCGGGGCGTCGGCCGACAGCAGCAGCGGCAGCAAGGCGAAGGCGGCGACCAGGGCGGTCATCAGCACCGGCGTCAGGCGTTCGAGCGAGCCGCGCACGATCATCGGCTGGCCGAACGATTCGCCCTCGAACGCGCACAGGTTGATGTAGTGGCTGATCTTCAGGATGCCGTTGCGGGTGGCGATGCCGGTCAGCGTGATGAAGCCGACCAGCGCGGCGACCGAAAGCGGCTGCCCGGAAATCCATAGCGCGACGACGCTGCCGACCAGCGCCAGCGGGATGTTGCCCATCACGATCAGGGTCAGCACGACCGAGCGGTAGCGGCCGAACAGCACCAGGAAGATCAGCGTCAGCGACACCAGCGCGAGCAGGGCGATCAAGCGGGCGGCTTCCTCCTGCGCCTGGAACTGGCCCTCCAGCGCGGTGAAATAGCCTTCGGGCAAGGGCTTGGCGGCGATTTCGGCGCGGATTGCCGCGATCACCGCGCTCATGTCGCCGCCCTCCGTATTGGCCGAAATGACGATGCGTCGGCGCGCATTCTCGCGGCTGATCTGGTTCGGCCCGTCGCTGTCCTCGATGCTTGCCAGGCGCGACAGCGGCACCGCGCCGAGCGGCGTTTCGATCAGCAGGTCGGGCAATACGGCCAGGCCGCGGCCGCTTTCGGGCAGGCGCACGACCAGATCGAAACGGCGGGAGCCGCTCTCGCCGCCTTCGACGATCTGGCCGATGTGCTCGCCTTCGATCATCTGTTGCAGGCTGCGCAACAACTCGCCGGGGGCGACGCCGTAGCGGCCGGCCTGTTCGTAATCGACGCGGATCTTGATCTGCGGAATGCGCACCTGTTTTTCGATCTGCAGATCGGCGATGCCGGGAATTTGGGCCAGGCGTCCGCGCAGGTCGGCGGCGAGGCCGCGCAAGGTGTCGAGATCGTCGCCATAAATCTTCAGCGCGATCTGGGCGCGCACGCCGGACAGCAAATGGTCGAGGCGGTGCGAGATGGGCTGGCCGATGCTTACATTGGCCGGCAGTTGGGCCAGGCGCGCGCGGATGTCGGCGATGACCGCCTCGCGACCGCGCGACGAAGCCTCGTCCGACGGCTGCAGATCGACATCCATTTCCGTGTAGTGGACGCCCTCGGCATGCTCGTCCAGCTCGGCGCGGCCGGTACGACGGCCGACCTGGATCACTTCGGGCACGCCGGCGACAAGCTGTTCCGCCAACTGGCCGACCCGGTTCGACTCGGCCAGCGAGGTGCCCGGATTGAGCAGAACGTTGATGGTCAGCGTGCCTTCGTTGAACGGCGGCAGGAAGGTGCGCGGGAAGAACGGAATGCTGGCGGCGGCTGCCAGCACCGCGATGGCCGCGGCGATCAGCAACGGACGGGCATGCGTGAACGAGACGGCGAGCAGACGCGTGTCCCAGGCTTTCAGCCGCCGCACCAGCGGGCTGTCGCCGTGTTCCAGCAGCTTCACTTTCGCCAGCAGGTAATACGCCAGCACCGGCGTGACCGTTACCGAAACGATCATGCTGCCGAGGATGGAGACGATGTAGGCGATGCCCAGCGGCGTGAACAGCCGCCCTTCGATGCCCGGCAGCGCGAACAGCGGCACGAACACCAGCACGATGATCAAGGTGGCGTAGACGATGGCGGAACGCACTTCCAGGGTCGCGGCGGCGATGACCTCGGCGACCGGCTTCGGCTCGGCCAGAGCGCGGTTGTTCTTCAACCGGCGCAACACGTTTTCGACACCGACCACGGCGTCGTCGACCAGTTCGCCGATGGCGATGGCGAGGCCGCCCAGCGTCATCGTGTTGATCGACAGATCGAACCAGCGGAACACCAGCGCTGTCACCAGCAGCGACAGCGGAATCGCCAACAGCGAAATCAGCGTCGTGCGCACGTTGAGCAGGAACAGGAACAGCACCACGGCGACCAGGATCGCGCCGTCGCGCAGCGCTTCCTCGACGTTGCCGATCGAGGCTTCGATGAAGTCGGCCTGCTTGAACAGGAATTGCGGCTTGGCGATGCCGGCAGGCAGCGACTTGTTCAGTTCGGCCAGCGCCTTTTCCACAGCGCGGGTCAGCGTCACGCTATCGGTGCCGGGCTGCTTCTGCACCGACAGAATCACCGCCGGCTTGCCCGCATGGCCGGCATCGCCGCGTTTGACGGCGGCGGCGATTTTCACCGCAGCCACCTGTTTGAGCAGGATCGGCTGGCCATCGTGCACAGCGACGACCAGATTGCGCAGATCCTCGATGCGCGCCGTGCGGCCGATCTGGCGGATCAGATATTCGCGCCCGCCGGCGGCCAGGAAACCGCCGCTGGTGTTGGCGCCGAAGTCCTTCAGCGCGGCTTCCAGGCGTTCGCGCGCGATGCCCAGCGCCTGCAACTGCGCCGGATCGATTTCGACCCGGTATTGGCGCACCTCGCCGCCGATGGCAATCACCTGGGCGACGCCGGGAATGGTGAGCAGGCGCGGCCGGATGACCCAGTCGGCATATTCGCGCACCGCCATCGGCTCGGCGCCGGCGCCGATCGGCAGCGCGATCAGCAGGATTTCGCCCATGATCGACGCAATCGGCCCGAGCTGTGGCGCGATGCCCGGCGGCATCTGCTCGCGCAGCAGATTCAGGCGTTCGGCGATTTGCTGGCGGTTGCGCCAGATGTCGCTGCCCCACTCGAACTCGACATAGACGATGGACAGCCCGACGCCGGACACCGAACGCACCCGCGTCACGCCGGGCATGCCGTTCATGCCGGCTTCGAGCGGGAAGCTGATCAACTGCTCAACTTCCTCCGGCGCCATGCCGCCGGCCTCGGTCATCAGCGTGACGGTGGGTTTGTTCAGATCGGGGAATACGTCGACCGGCATCTGCTGCACGCTCAACAGGCCGTAAATCACCAGGCCGAGGGCGAGCCCGAGGACGATCAGGCGCTGGCGCAGGCTGGTGTGGATGATGTGATCGAACATGGTTTTATGCTGCCCTGGTGCGCGCGGCGCAGCGGAGTCGTTGCGCTTTAGCGCTTACGAATCCGGCGTGCTCCTTGCGAATGCACCCTACGGCGGTGTGGGTCGTCATTCAGCGCACCTGCGCCAGCAGACTGGCGCCGGCGACGACGATGCGGTCGCCGTCCTTCAGGCCGCTGCCGACCGCGACCTGCTCGGCGTCCAGCGGCGACCACTTCACCACGCGCGGCGTGTAGCGTTCGGGGCCGCTATGCAGCCAGACCACGTCGTCGCCGGCGGCGTTCTTGACCAGCGCGGTTTGCGGCACGGCGATGCCGTCGATCCGGCTCGCGGTCTTGGCGATGACTTTCACCGGCTGGCCGATGGCGAGTCGCAACGCATTCGACTGGACGCGGAACAGCAGCGGCATGGCCTGTTCGCGCAGTTGCCGGCTGGCGCCGACGAAGCGCAGCGGCACGCTGCCGCCGGGAAATTGCGCGACGGGGTCGGTCAACAGTTCGATCGGCGACGCTTCATAGGACAACGCTTCGACCGCCAGCCGGGCCGGGTCGACGACCTCGAACAACAGCTCGCGCGCTTCCACCACCTGGCCGGCGGCCACATGCGCAGCGCTGATCGCACCCGTTACCGGTGCGTACAGCGGCTCCGGCGCGGCCAGACTGGCACCGATGGCGGCGCGGCGTTTTTTCAGCGCGGCCAGTTCGAAGCGGGCGGCTTCGATCTCCTTTTGCGGTACTGCGCCTTCGAGCTGATCGAACCGGCGCACCCGCCGTTCGGCGATGGCGAACTGGGCTTCCAGTTCGGCCAGCAAAGCCTGCTGATTACCGCGCTCCAGACTGCTAGCCACCGGTTTCAGCCAGGCCAGCACCTCGCCCTGGCGCACTTTCTGGCCGAGCACCGGCAAGCCGCGCGGCCCGGGTTCGATGCGGCCGGACTGGATCGCCTGCACGCGACCGCTGGCGTTGGGATCGGCGATCACCCTGCCGTTGAAACTCAACGTCACCGCCAACGCTTCCATTGCCGCCAGCCGGGTGCGCAGGCCGAGTTTGCGTTGCACCGGTTTCGGCACGAACACGCTGCCGTCGGCGAGGCGCTGGGCATTGGCCGGAGTACTGGCCGCTTGGCTGACGGCGACCGCCGGCGGCGCGTCCTTGCTGTGGTCCTCATCGCCGTGGGCGATGGCCTGGCCGGTGAACAAGGCGAGCAACATCAAGTAGGGCGGAAAAGCGCAGCGCCTTCCGCCGCATGTGCTTGGATCGGTGCGCACGGCGCAGCGGAGTCGTTGCGCTTTAGCGCTTACGAATCCGGCGTGCTCCTTGCGAGTGCACTCTACTTGGTTCATTTCCGCCTCCTGAACAGAACGACGCCGATTCCGGCCAGCAACAGTGCGCCGGCAGCGCCCCAGACGATGCGCCGGTCCAGCGCTTGGGCGACGGGTTTGGCTGCTTCGGCGGCAGGCTGCGCGACCGCCAGCGTCGCAGTCAGCAAATCGGCGCTGGCGGAGGTCTGGATCGAGAACACCAGCGGGTATTTGCCGGGCTTGGCGAAGGCCGCGCCGGGCAACACATAGACGCCGGGTTGAGTCTGCCGGGCGACGTGTTTCGCCGCGCCGCTTTCCAGTTCGATCTGGGCATCGGCCACTGGCGCATTGCTGGCGTAGTGGTCCAGGTAGACGGTCAATTGCTTGTCCGCCAAGGTGGCGACCAGTTCGAATTCCTCGCTCTGCGCGCTGGCGCGGGGTCCTTGCGGGGTGCTCGGGGTGGCCGCTTTTGCCGCATCTTCCGGATGGCTGTGGTCTTCGCCGCCGTGTGCCCAGGCGGGGGCGGTGCTCAATGCCGTGGCCAGGACAGAACCGAGCAGGGCGGCAGCGAGCAGTGTGCGGATTCGCTTCAAGGCATTTCTCCCAGCGCTTGTTTGAGTTGCGACAGCGCCAGCCCGCGCGCTGCTTCCTGTCGATTGAACAGCGCTTCCGCTTCATACGCGGCGGCGCGGGCGCGCAGCAATGCGGTCAGGTCGGATTCGCCCAGGCTGAAGCTCTTTTCGGCCAGTTGCTGCGTATCGGCGGTGAGGCTGCGGCGTTCCTGCGCGTACTGCCATTGCTGTTCCGCCGCGGTGAGTTCGAGCTGGGCCTGCTTCACGTCGAGCGCCAGTCGGCGTGTCGCCTGCATCTGTTCGGCCGCTGCCTGTGCCGCTTCGGCGCGGGCGGCGGCAGCGTCGCGGCGCACGCGCGGCCCGGACGAGAACGGGATGGTCAACTTGAGCCCGATGGCGTTGCCGAAGGTTTCAGTGCTGTCGCCGCGTTCGCGCAGCACGCGCATGGCGATCTCGGGGGCATCCCGCCGCTGGGTTTGCGCCAGCTTGATCCGGCTGTTCGCCAAGCGGAGCGTACTGGCCAGGGCGGCCAGTTGCGGATGATCTTCGCTGCGCCGGTTGGGTTCGACTGGCGTTTCGGCTTCCAGCTGCACCGGCGCGGCCATTCCGGTCAAGGCGCGCCAGGTTCGTTCGGCGTGCCGCGCGGCGGCATCCGCTTGCAGGCGCTCGGTCTGGGCGGCCAGCGTTTCACTGCGCGCCTGATTGGCATCGACGCGCGCCAGATCGCCGGCCCGATAGCGGCGCTGGACTTCGGTTTCGAGATTGCGCGCCGTGCTCAGACGGCGTTGCGCGAGTGATTCCGCCTGCCGCGCCGCGGCCAATGCCCACCAGGCTGTGCGCAGTTCGCCGGCCAGTTCCAGGCGCAATGCGGCCCGGCGTGCGGCGATTTCGTCAAGCAGGCCGGCGGCCTCATCGGCTTGTGCGGCCTTCTGCCCGGACAGCCAGAGTGGCGCGGCCAGTTCGATTTCCCATTCCTGCTTGCCGCGGCCGCTGCCCAGGCTGTCGTTGAGATGGCCGAGCGAAAGCGCGGCGGGACCGGGCGTCAAGCCGCCGGCAATTTCGGCGCGGGCATTCGCCTCGGCTACGCGGGCGTCGAGCGCCCCGGCTTCGCGGTGCAGTTGCCAGGCCTGTTCCAGCGCCTCGGCGAGCAGGCCGGCATGGGCCTGCGCCGAAAACAGCGCAACAACCAGACCGGCAAGCAGGCGTAAGTTCTTGTAACCAGGTTTCATGCCTGCCATCCTGCTGGCCGCAGGCCGACCTCAGCCTGACTGCAAGATTACAAATCTGTAATTTAGGGCGCAGGCCACAATCTGACGGGTTTTTCCGGGTTCGCTGATGAAAATTCTGATTGTCGAAGACGAGCCCAAGACGGGCGACTATCTCAAGCAGGGCCTGAGCGAGGCCGGCCTGGTCGCGGACCTGGCGCGCGATGGCTGGGACGGTTTGCATCTGGCATGTGGCGGCGAGGCGGGGGCCGGCGACTACGACCTGGTCGTCCTCGATGTGATGTTGCCGGGTCTGGACGGCTGGCAGGTGCTGGAGGGCATTCGCCGCGCCGGCAAGAGCATGCCGGTGTTGTTCCTGACCGCGCGCGATCAGGTCGACGATCGGGTCAAGGGGCTGGAACTGGGCGCCGACGATTACCTGGTCAAGCCGTTCGCCTTCGTCGAGTTGCTCGCCCGCGTGCGCACGCTGCTGCGCCGGGGCAAATCGAGCATCGAACCGGCCGTGCTGAAAGTCGCCGATCTCGAACTCGATCTGTTGCGTCGTCGTGCCATCCGTGCCGGCCAGCGCATCGACCTGACCGCGAAGGAATTCGCGTTACTCGAATTGCTGCTGCGCCGCCAGGGCGAAGTGTTGCCGCGTGCGCTGATTGCATCGCAAGTGTGGGACATGAATTTCGACAGCGACACCAACGTCGTCGAGGTCGCCGTGCGGCGGTTGCGCGCCAAGGTCGACGACGGCTTCGAGAGCAAGCTGATCCAGACCGTGCGCGGCATGGGGTATCGGCTGGAAGGGCCGCTGTCGCCATGAGAGTCTGTAGGTGCGAATTTAATCGCACGCCAGCGCACGTTTGTGCGAATAAATTCGCACCTACAAAGCCCGGATCCCTTCATCCGGGGCGGCGTTGATCCATGCCCGTTAACGTGAAATCCCTCTCCCTCACTGCGCGCCTCTCGCTGCTGTTCGCTGCCAGCGCGGTGTTCGTATTGCTCGGTCTGGGCTGGGTGGTGGAGCGGGCGGTGCAGAACCATTTCATCGAAATGGATCGGCACGAGATCGAGGGCAAGCTCAGCCTGGTGCGCAATCTGCTGGCGCGCGCGCCGACAGGCGCTGCGCTGGACGCGGTGCCGCAACAACTCGAATTGGCGCTGGTCGGGCATCACCATTTGCAGGTGACGGTATTTGCCGGCGATGGCTCGGTCTGGTTCAGCTCGGGTTCGGCTCGCCTTCCTTCCATTCGGCTGAATGGGACCGACGACGAACGTTGGCTGGAATGGAGCGCGAGCGAGGCTGGACGCGAACTTGACTATCGCGGGTTGTTTGCCCAGGCGACAAGCGAGTTCGCGCCGCCATTCAGCGTCGCCATCGTGCAGGACGTCAGCCATCATGAAGTTTTCATGCGCGACTTTCGCCGTACGCTGGCTGTCGTCTCCGCCCTCGCGGCGCTGCTCAGCGCCGCTCTGGGCTGGGCCGCCACCCGCGCCGGCTTGCGGCCGTTGCGCCGGGTGGCGGCGCTGGCGGCGCGCATCGAAGCCAGCCGCCTCGACGAGCGCCTGCCGGCGGCGCATGTGCCGGCCGAGATCGAAGCGCTGGCGGCGGCGTTCAATGCCATGCTGGCGCGTCTGGAAGACAGCTTCCGACGGCTGTCCGAGTTCTCTTCCGACATCGCGCACGAATTGCGCACGCCGGTCAGCAATCTGATGACGCAGACCCAGGTTGCGCTGGCTGGTGCGGGCGATGACGAGGGCAAGCGCGAGCAATTCCGCGAGATCCTCTATTCCAACCTGGAGGAATTCGAACGCATGGCGCAGATGATCGGCGACATGCTGTTCCTGGCCCAGGCCGATAACGGTTTGCTGAAGCCCGGTCGCGACGAGATCGATCTGATTGTCGAAGTGCGCGCGCTGTTCGATTACTTCGATGCCTGGGCGGAAGAGCGCGGCGTCACGCTGTCCTTGGAAGGGAAGGCGCCGCCACTGGCGGGCGACCGTCTGATGTTGCGGCGGGCGTTGAGCAACCTGCTCGCCAATGCCATCCGCCATACCGCGACGGGAAATACGGTCTGGGTGCGGCTGAGCACAGACTCCGGCGAAATCCGCGCCGTCGTCGAAAATCCCGGCGCCGAGATCCCGCCCGAACACCTGCCGCGCTTGTTCGACCGTTTCTATCGCGTCGATGCGTCACGCCAACGCGGCGGCGAGGAGGGCGCTGGACTCGGCCTGGCCATCGTCAAATCCATCGTCGCGGCGCACGGCGGCAGCGTGCAGGTGCGTTCCGCAGCCGGCCGCACCAGTTTCCAGCTCCGTTTCCCTACAGGGTAATACCGCTTTCAGGCCACAGAATTCCGGTAGCGCATGCGGCCGGAGCAAGTGGCTCGAACCGCCCCGCCGCGCCGGCAAGCCCGCTGGAACCCGCATAACAGCACACCCTCTTCGTCCACCAAGCAGGGTGTGAGGCATGCCATTTCAGATTCAATTTCAGTTTCCATTTCGGTTTCCTTTAGTCGGCTAAATCAACTCTCGATTGGCGCTTAAGGTGATCGGCCATACGGTTCCGGCAGTAGCGTCCAACGTAAATAATCGACAACACCGGAGTGAGTATGTATTGCCTGGATAAGCGACTGATCTACCTCAAACCCGGGCCATACCCCGATGTTTTTCAGCCGCACGACGCTTTCAGCGACTGGCATATCGAGACCACCCACACAGTCGAGCAGGCCATCGCCCGGATGGGACAGGATGGAGTCGGTGTGGGGGTGGTGCAATTCGATGGCGAGTCCATCGGCCTGGCCAACGAATTGGTGCAGGCACTGCATCTGCGCAAGTTGGACAAGCTGGAATGGATCGCCGTGCTTGATCCGGAAATCAGCAAGCTGGATGAGGTAAGGCAACTCATTCGACATAATTTTTACGACTATCACACGCTGCCGATCAGCCCGCAGCGCTTGTCATTCACGCTGGGGCATGCCTTGGGCATGGCAGTACTGGATAGCAAGGTCGAGCCCACGGCAGAGGCCTCGGACAATCCGATGCTGGCGGAAAGCCCGGCGATGCTGCGGCTGTTTCGCGACATTCGAAAGATGGCGGCGACGGATGCTCCCGTGCTCATCACTGGCGAGAGCGGCACCGGCAAGGAACTCTCGGCGAAGGCCATCCACGAGAATTCCGAACTCGCGGTTGGACCCTTCGTCGTCGTCAATTGCGGCGCGATTCCGGCCGGCCTCATCCAGTCCGAGTTGTTCGGCCATGAGAAGGGGGCCTTCACTGGTGCGCACGACCGCCACATCGGCCGCTTCGAACGGGCCAATCGCGGCACGCTGTTTCTCGACGAGATCGCCGAGTTGCCGCTCGACATGCAGGTCAACCTGCTGCGCGCGCTACAGGAAAAGGTCATCCAGCGCGTCGGTGGGCGGGAGGATGTCCGCGTCGATGTGCGCATCATCGCGGCAACCAACGTGGCGCTCGAAAAGGCCGTCGCCGAGGGCCGTTTTCGCCAGGATCTTTACTACCGCCTCAATGTTCTCAACCTGCATTTGCCGCCATTGCGGGAGCGGGACAGCGATGCGGAACTCATCGCGCGCGCCTTGCTCGACCGGTTTGCCCGCGAACAGAACAAGAAGGTCATCGGCTTCAGCCAGTTGGCGTTGCGTCTGCTGCGGACCTATCACTGGCCCGGGAATGTGCGCGAACTGATCAACCGGGTTCGTCGCGCCGTGGTCATGTGCGACCGCAGATATATCACCCCCGCCGACCTCGGCCTGGACCAGGAGGAGCGGGGGGGTAAGTCGATGGATGCCGTGCGCGAGGAAGTTGAACGCAAGGTTATTTTGCAAAGCCTGCAAACCGCCCGCTACAACATTTCCGTGGCATCGCGGATGCTCGACGTATCGCGTCCCAAGCTGTACCGGCTGATGCAGAAGTACGGCATTTCTCCAGATGGCCGGTAAGCGTCCGCTGCCCGGAACTCAAGCCCGATTGCTCCCGACACTTCGCGAATTTTTCGCCCCCTCTTGAAAGGTGATTCCATGACTAGCACCGCCCGCCTGCGCACTGCTGTACTCGCCCTCGCGTTCACCTTGCCGCTAACTGGGTGTTGGGACAAAAACCCGGAAAGCCATATTCAGGAAGCCAAGCAGGCCATTCAGAAATCCGACTTCAAAACCGCCATCATCGAACTGAAAAGTGCATTGCAGATTGCGTCCGACAATGCCGAGGCGCGCCTCTTGCTGGGACAGACGTTCCACTCGGTCGGCCAGTGGGAGAACAGCGAAAAGGAACTCCGCAAGGCCCTGGAGTTGGGAATGCAGGCGGATCGGGTGCTGCCTTTGCTGGCAAGGACGCTGGTCGCGATGGGCAAATACCAGGAAGCGGTCGACCTGGCGATTCCTCCGGCCGGACTCACTGGCGATGCCCTGGCTTCGCTCCAGGCCGAGAAAGCCAGCGCGCTGATGGCCCTGAACAAGCCTGCCGAGGCGGAGGCGGCAATTGCACAGGGCGAAAAAACATTGGCTCTGATCGACGCCAATGCGTTCTCCAACGACATGCAATTGGCCAAGGCGCGACTCGCATTGTTCAGGAATCAGCCGACCCAGGCAGCGTCCTTGCTGGACGTGGCTTTGCAGCGAGATCCGAAGTTCGTCCCCGCGCTCTACGTGCAAGCACAACTGCAACTTGCCGAGCGCAAGACGCTGGAAACGCTGAAGACCTACGAGCAGATCATCGCCGCCAAGCCGAACGAAGTTCTCGCCCACCTTGGCATTGTGGAACTCAAGTTGCAGAACAATGACCTGGCTGCCGCGGAAAAATCCCTGCTAGCCGCCGAGAAAATCGGCGCCAACTCGCTTCTGGTCAAATACGCGCGTGCCAAGTTGTCCATGCTCAAGGGCGACTTGAAGACTTCCAACGAGGTCCTGCAACAGGTTCTTCGTGTCCTGCCGAACCATTTGCCCGCCCTCATGCTGGATTCGGTGGTGAGCTTTGGCCTTGGCAATTACGAAAAAAGTCTGAGCAGTGCGCAAAAGGTTCTCGGCCGGGCGCCGGGACATCCTTATGCGACCAAGCTCGTCGCCGCCAACGAGTTGCGTCGCGGCAATGCCAAGGTCGCGCTGGAACTCTTGCAACCGTTGTCCCAGGCCAATCCGCAGGAAGTCGAATTGCTCTCGATGTTGGGCGAGGCGTACCTGCAGACCAAACAGTACGACAAGGCCATGGCCTCACTGGATCGCGCGGCAGTCCTGCAACCGGAGAATCAGAAGATCAAGCAAGACCTGGCGCGCGGTTACTACGAACAAGGCCGTACCGACCTGGCCTTGCATCAACTGGAACAAGTGACCAGTCAGAACAACAAAGTAGGCTCGGCGGATTTCTCTCTGATTTCGCTGTACATGGTACGTAATGAGTTCGACAAAGCCTTGCAGGCCATCGCCGCTGTGGAAAAGAAGTCGCCTGACAATCCCCTTATCGGCAAGCTGAGAGGTATTGCCTTGTTGGGGAAAAATGATCGCGCCGGTGCAAGACGGGCGTTTGAACGGTCCATCGCCTTGCGTCCCGACTACTTCCCTGCAGCGGCAAATCTGGCGCGCATGGACATGGCCGAGAACCGGCCGGATGTGGCACGCCAGCGCTTCGAATCGATTCTGAAGGTGGATGCAAAGAATACCCAGGCCATGATGGCCTTGGCCGAGTTGGCCATTTCCAACAAGGCGGAAAAGGAAGCGCTGGACTGGATGGAACGGGCTGCCAAGGCTGATCAGAAGGCGATTCCGCCGCGGGCCGGACTGGTGCGATATCACTTGGCCAAGCACGCGCTGGATCGGGCGCTGACTTTCGCGCGTGAAGCGGTCAGCGCCAATCCGGACAGCGCGGAAGCCCTCGGCCTGCTGGCTTCCGCCCAGATGCAGAGTGGGGACAAACCTAGCGCCCTGTTCAGCTATATCAAGCTGGCCGAAAAGGCGCCCAAGTCGGCAGAAGCCATGTATCGACTGGGCGTGGCGCAGGTCGCATCCGAGCGATTAAAGGACGGACGCGCCGCCTTTGAAAAGGCGCTTGCACTCAATCCTGCTCATGAGGCGGCGCTGGATGCCTTGCTCGCACTTGATGTAGCCGACCAGAATCTGGGCGGCGCCCTGCAACGCGTCCTTGCCTTTCAGGCCAAGAATCCCAAGGTTCCCGCGGGTTTCGTGCGGGAAGGCGACATCCTGGTCAAGCAGAAACAATACGCTCAGGCTGCAAAGGCTTATGAGCAGGGGATCAGCCGGAGCGGAGAGCAGAAGGTGCCGGTTTTCGCCAAAATGCAAGGCGCCCTGGTTCGCGCCGGCAATCGGAAATCTGCCGACCAGAAACTGGTGGAATTACTGTCGCGCCATCCCAAGGACATGCACGTTCAAGCCTATGCCGCCGACTATTATCAGAGCGTCGGCAACGATGCCGAAGCCCTGCGGCTATATGAAAACCTGCGCCAGCCGCAACCCAATGCGACGCTGCTGAACAATATGGCAGTGCTGTATCAACGGATGCAGGATGGGCGCGCACTGTCGGTCGCGGAACAGGCGTTCAAACTGGCGCCGAACGATCCCGCCATCATGGATACCCTGGGCTGGATACTGCTGACTCAGGGCGAGACGACCCGGTCGGTCGATCTGCTGAAACAGGCCGCGAGCAAATTGCCCAAGTCTGCCGTTGTGCGCTATCACTTGGCTGCGGCACTGGCCAGGACGGGCCACAAGGCTGAAGCCAAGCGGGAACTGGACGTTTCGCTCAAGTCGGGCAGCGGCTTCCCCGAGGCTGAAGCAGCGCGCAAGCTTGCAGCAAGTTTGTAACGAATCAATCTGGATGAAGCTATCGGCGATGCCGATTCATTCACTTTTCTGGATGCGCCGCATTGGGCCGAACGTTGTTGGATTGTGCGAATAAATTCGCACCTACGCCTAGTGCTAGTGCCAACTGCGCTTATTGGGCTTGATCGGGAACCGTAGCCCGGATGCAGCGCAGCGGAATCCGGGGAGTAGCGCGGAACAGCGATCTGCGCGGCAACCTATGGAGTGCCCCGGATTCCATTGCATTCCATCCGGGCTACGCTGGTGTCAGGCGACCGATGCGGGATATGAATAAAAACAAGCCCTGCCTGGCCAGCCAGGCAGGGCTTGTAACTTGCTTGCCTTAGGCTCAGATCTTGCGACGACGCAGTGCGGCGCCCATGCCCAGCAGACCCAGTCCCAGCAGACCCAGGGTGGCAGGCTCGGGTACGGTCGCTAGGGTCGCATCGGTGTCGCTGCGCACATGACCGGGGGCGAGACCGGCTCCGCCCAGAATGTCGGCGGAACCGATCACTTTGGTCAAGCCGTCTCCAGCACAGGCGAAGCCGATGATGCAAGGTACGGACTGGTCGGCGAATACGTAGCCGGTGTTGTCCTCGACGAAGCTCAACGCGAAGTTGACTGTGGCTACTTTGGTTGCCGCACCCAATAACGAGGCGCCGCCAATGTTGTCCGAACCAATGGAGAACCATTCGTCATCTGCATCGACTATTCCCAGGGTAGCCCAGACGTCGCCGCTATCCGAATCGGTCGCTGCAGCCAGGCAACCGGCAACACTGGTGCAACTGGCCACGAGGTTAAGGTCGTCGCCCGAGTCGTCGAACAGAGCAATCATCGCACCTGCACCATACGTCGCGGCGAAGGCCGCAGTCGGGCCATAACCGATCTGGTAGGTGGTGCCGAACAACAGCACTTTGCTGGTCACCTCGATCTCGGTGTAGCCGGTCAGTTCAGTCGGGTCATAGGCGGAACCCGGGGGGATGGAGGCGATATTGGCAAAATCCAGAATGGCCTCCAGGCGATCACCGACGTCCAGCAGGCCGTTTCCATTTGCATCGAAGGACATGCGATCGATGTTGTCGTCCTCGACCAATGTGTTGGAGAACAACGTAATGGCGGCATTGGCGGCGCTGCTGCCAAGCGCCAAGGTCAAGCCGATGGCGACAAACAGGGGCTTCAGTTTTGCGTGTTTCATGTTGATTCACCTCTAATTAAAATTGATAACGTGGGTTGAAACTTTTGCTGTCAGGCGCAAGGTCTTTACCAGACAGGCATAACAAAGCAGCATCCGTGCCAACCTTTTGTTGTCATGTTTAACTATTTGATTATTAATGATAAGTCGGATTATTTTGGCTTGATTTCGGGGCGCGATCCGGTTTCAAAACTGTAACGCGGCTGGACGCGTCCGATAGAAAGCCCATTCATCGCTGCGGTGCCGTAAAGGCAGGACTGTATGCAGGTGTGAGGTGCCGCTACCGTGGCGGCAAGCGGCTACGCTGGATTGCTACCTGCTCAAGATGGCGCCAGTCGGCGCGGCATTCCGGATAACCGAAATCTTGTTTGAAACCTCAGAACAGCTCGACCGAGGTGCCCGGGGCCCGAATTGGGCACACCGGATCAAGCTCAATAACTAAGCTGAAATTCAGTCACGTAGCCGGTCGATGTGCAAAAGATGAATGGATGATGGGGATGATTCCGTCCGCGGGTTCGCCCGGTTCCGGGAAGGTGAGCAGGGCTGACCAGTGCTTGATCAGTTTGCGATTCACGACCTCGCCAGCCTGACGCTCGCGGGCTTCGACGCGGGCGATGCAGATTTCGACAGGCACACAGAAACAAACAAAGATCACCCGATGCGTCGGGCTGAGTTTGTTGTAGACCGCGCGCCGTTTTCTTGCGGTGATATTGGTCTGGTCCCAGATGAACGAGGTATTGCCGGCTATCAACTCGCCCAGGCGTTGCTTCAGCAAAAATTTTGCTTGCGCGTTGAATTGGCGGAAGGCTTCGGCGTAGCTGAGCTGGTTCGCGGCGGCATAGGCTTCGATAAATATGTCAGTCGATGCAATCGGCAGGCGTTCCGGGTGTGCCGCCGCCCAAGTGCTTTTTCCGCTACCGGGTAGGCCGACCAGAACATAGGCGATGGGTTTGTTCGGGTCGACGCTATTCATAAGCCCACCGCATGCCCGAACAGATTGCCGGGATCATGCTTGATGCGTTCGGATGCGAGCGCGTCCCAGTGTGGGGCGAAGTGCTTTTTCCAGTCCTTGCGGCTTTGTTTGACGGCGCTGATCGGATAAAGGCGTCCGCCCATGGCGCGGTTTTGTTCATGAAACTGGCGGTTTTGCTGCATCGCGTTCATCACCAGACCGGGATGTGGCGGTACGGTGCGAAGAACGTCGAAACCGTAGAACAACGCATCGTCCGGCATCGGCGGCAATTGGCGGGTCAGCTTCGCGCGCCGCATGGGATAAAACAGGATGGGTGAGCCGGGCAGGGTGCGTACCGGGTCGAGTGTGGCGATGACTTGCTCGGCCAGGCTGTCGATGCGTGCATCCGGCACGATCAGGTCCAGCCAGGGGTGCGGATAGGCGCCAAAGCCGGCGGCATCCAGCGCGGCGACGGCCTGGACGACGAGGTCGGCATAGCCGAAGAAGGTGCGGTCGTGCACGACTTCTTCCCCCATTCGATGCCGCAGCCCCTGATAGGGATCGGCGGGCAATTCTTCGGGACGGGAATAGAACGAGGTGGCTTCGATGAAGTAAGCGAAGGCGCCGCGTATCGCTTCGCAGTGGCCACGCAGGTGGGTGAAACGCTCGGCATGAATGAGCAAGCGCAGATCGTGCAGCATGGCGTGCAGATCGGGGTAGTTCAGTCGATGGGTGCGGGCCTGTTCCTTGGCCGGTTGCAGCCGTAGCGTGGCGCGAACGATGATGCCGCACAGCCCAAGTCCGCCCAGGACGGCATCGAACAGGCTGCGATTTTCGGTTTCCGAACAGGTGATCAATTCGCCTTTGCCGGTGACGACCTGAAGCTCTATGGCATGGTCGATCTGCCCGCCATACAGGTAAGTCGTGCCGCCAAAGCCGCCGACGGAAAGCGTGCCGCCGACCGTCGTACCGAGAAAGTCGGTCAGCACGACCGGTGCAAGTCCGTGTTCCAGGCTTGCCAGCAACAGTTTGCGCCAGGTGATGCCGGCATCGACGACGGCATGCTCGGGTGTCATGGCGTGGATGCGGTCAAGTGCGCTCATGTCGATGACGATGCCCGCTTCCGCCTGGCTTTGGCCGAAGGTGTTGAAGGCATTGCCGCGGCAGGCGATGCGGATGCCGTGCTGGTATGCGTAAGCCATGATCTTGACGACATCGTCCACCGAGCCGGGGCGTAGCACGGCGAGCGGCAGGCAATGCACGATATGACCGTAATCGTCGGCCACCGCGTCAAGCGCGGCGGGTTCGGTGCTCAGCGTGCCGTCCAGATCTTGCGGCATCGAGGCAATGGGGTCCGGCGTGGACATGGCAGACCAGACGCCCTGCTCAGGGTCGAAGCGGATGGCGGATTTCGTTGGAGATGTAGTCATGGCGGCGAGTAGCTGTTGCGCGGAGGTTTGCTGCAATCAGCCGGCGGCGGGCGCCGGGGTGACGCGTCTTTGCACGCCATGGTACACCATCAAAAAGGGCGTTCCCGTGCGGTCCAGACCGCCGGCCAGATGGCCAAGACGCGAATCTGCATGGATTTGCAGCAGGTCTTGCAGGGGCTGAGCGATGCCAAGCTGGTCGCCCAGATTGAGCAATTCCGGACGGATGTCCGACAGGGTCATGCTGGTCGAATAAAACTTGATGTCGAAGGAGACGCGTGCATTGTCGTGTTCGCGCGCCTCCATGTAATCGAGCGGGCGATTGGCCCAATCGCGCGCGCAGATCGCGAATGCCGCCTCTACCACTTGCTTCGCCGGGCCAAGCGTGCCCAGCAGTTCGAGGCTGCGGCGGCGCATGCCGCGACGCGACAGCAGTGGGTATGCGCGATATTCGGTCAGCACCGGGCGTCCGCTTCCGGTGATGCTCCACTTGAAGCCCAGAAACAGAATCTGCGAGTCGTTTGCGCTGAGCAGTTCTTTGGCGGTCAGCGCCATCTGGTTGGAAAAATCGAGATAGGCCTTGTAGCGTCTGGTGTCACCGTCGCATTCGAAACCGAAACCGACATACCCGGTCCGACCCAGCGCCTGCCGGTAATGCGCCATCAGTTCCGGCGGCATGCCCAGGCGGGCGCTGAAATCCAGCAAAGCCACATCGGGCTCAGCACCCAACTGGCGTTTGTTGAAGCCGAACAGTCCGCGCTCCGTGCTGAGTTGGCCCTGGCTGAGTTTGAAAGAAGGTTCCGCCGTATGCACGATGGCATGTTCGCGGAACCAGTCGAGGATGGGCGTGGCGAGTCCGCAATGGGGCTCAACTTTCATGGCGTTTCCGTCCGAACAAAATGCTGGAAGCGGGCTTCCATCCGGTCGTAGAGGGTTCGCTCCGCCGCGTCGATGCCATAAAACGCGCACATATCGCGCAATCTGAAACGGGGCGAGACCTGCGGCGGAACCTCCTGAAAAAACAGCTGCGCCGCGCGGTACAGCACGTATTTGAGCGGCACGGCAAAGCCAAGCACCCATTCGTAATCGATCAAATGCCAGCGCTCGTCGTGCAGGATCAGATGATCGAAGCCTTGGTCGATGTTGCCGCACTTCACTTCGATCTCGGCCTGCGGACAGGTGTCGGCGAAGATGTCCGCACGCTGCCCCGGCCCGCACAGGTCTGCTGCGAACGGGTCGAATGCGGTGATCAGGCGGCGATAGGTGTCGAGCATGGATTCAAGGCCGGGTCGGTCGTCACGGCGAAGCGCCTGGACCAGCTGCTGTTTGAGGCTGCCGCCTTCGACAAACGCCAATTCGAGTTGGTCGCCCTGCAGTTCGCAGGCGCAGGCGCAAACCGGCGTCTGTTGCATGCGCATGATCTGATGATTCGCCGCCATGCGACGCAAATGTGCGCTGCCTTCCGCATACAGGGCGCGCTTATGCACTCGCTTACGGCCATCGGGGCCTACGACGATGCGGGTTTCAATCTGAAAACGCCGCGCCCGTCCGGGCGTGTCCTGCTGGAACAATACCTGGTCGGTTCCGGCGGTCTCAGCCATGCGCGGCCTGCACCAGAAAGTTTTCCAGCGATGCGATAGCGGCATCCTGATCGAACAGTTCATCCACCCGTGCGCGCAATTGCGCGCGCACCTCGTCGCGCCAGACGCTGTCATGCGCCAGGGCATGCGCGATGCGCAGGTAGTCGTCGGTATCGCGGGCAATGAGTTGCGCAAGATCCAGCTGTCTCAACATCGCGGCGCTTTGCCTGCCGCGCATGAAGCAACCCTCGAAGGTGACCAGCGGCAGTCCGCACGCCAGCGCATCGAGCGCGGTATTGCCGCCCGACCAGTGCGGCGGATCGAGCATGACGTCGCAAAGCCGGTTGACTTCGAGGTAATCGGGATGGCGCAGATAGGGCAGCACGACGACTCTTTGATGAATATCCAGCGCAAAACGCACCAATACGCTCGCCACCCGCTCAAGAAAACACCGGGTCAACGCCGGGCTATCCGCTTCGAACAGCACCAGAACGCCGTCGGCGTCATGGGCGAGTACGCCGGCCAGCAGCGGATCGAAGTCGGGATGCAGTTTGAACAGCGATTGCGGACACAGGTAAAGCGTCTTCGATTCGGGCAGACCGAAATCGCGGCGACGCTTCGAATTTGGGCAGAGCGGCCGCGGGTACGACACGCCGAGTCCATCGAGCAAGACCAGACTTTCCCGGTAATGCTGGTCAGCGTCGGACGGTTCGGCGGCGCTACTGGACAGGAAATAGTCGATGCTGGCCAGGCCGGAAGTCACCGGATGTCCCCAGCCGGCGCACTGCACTGGTGCCAGACGTAGCGAAGCGAGCAGGAAGGTGTGCGCATCCATGCCGAGCTCCGGGTAAATCAGGATGTCCAGTTTTTCCGCCAGGATGCGTTCGCCGCAGGCATCGAGCGACCCGAAATCGGGTGCGGCTAGATCGATGAAATGATCGACGTGCGCGGCAATGTCGCGGGTCACTGCATCCCGCCGTGGGCTGTTATGGAAAACGAACGTTTCGAAACGGGTCCGGTCGAGTCGGCTGATCCAGCGCCGGAAATAGCCGCCGACCGTGCACTGGCGGAAATAACCTGATGCGAAACCGACCCGGATGCGCCGGCCCTGCACATCCTGTTGCGGCAGCATTCGGGTCAGCGCGGGGAGATGCGCGTCGATCAGGCTCGCGACAAAATCGCCGTAGCGACTTTGAAATAACAGGTCGTTGCGACCCTGATAGGCCAGGAAAAAATTCACCTGCAACAGGTGATCAAGGCAACGTTGCGATGCCATGCGCAGAAATCGGGGGCGTTCGTCCAGCAAGACGCGTAGTCCGGATTCGACGCGCTCGCGTGCCGCCTGAACCGCTGCTGGCGAGTCGTATATCAAGGGCAGCGTCAGATGTGCGCCTATCGCGGCAGCGAGATTCGCGGGATCACGCGTCAGCACCTGTTGATAGCGCGCAATCGCCTCCGCTGTGCAATTGCTCAGGGCGAGACGTCTGGCCCGGTCCAGTTCGGCGTCGATCTCCGAAGGCGAGAACGCATGGCGAAGGGTCATTTAGCGCACTGGGTCATTCGTGGGATGAAACTGCAGTCGGTGTTGGCCGGCATTCTCGATTATCCCGCTGCCGGCTGAAATCCATCTCATCTAGCGTTCCGCAAAAAGATGAACCGCTCGGAATCGCTTTGAGCATATGGCTTAGGTATATGGTTTTAGAAAAATTCTAATGTGGTTTTGCAGGATTCATGGTCTGAATTTTGCTAAATTTGCATCCCTAAAATTGGGGTAATTCTCCATCTGTATCACTGCCCGAACGTAGCGTACGCATCCAGCTGTGGTGTCGTTGCCACAATAAGTCGGATTGCTCTGCGCTTGGGTAACAAACGAGGGGACAGGATGTTCATGCGAAAAAGTAAAAACCGGCTTCCTTGCAGGAAGAAATTGGTCCGTTCGTTACGTGATGCTTTTCGCGTCGAACCGCTTGAACCCAGAGTGCTGCTCTCGGCGGACCCTGTCATGGGGGCCGTTCAGGCCATCCTGCCGGATGACCGGGAACAGGATCAGCTGGGTGCGTATGACATCCTCGCCCAGCAGGATTTCTTCGACGAAGCGCAGCCATTTCGGATCGAACACGCGTTGTTCGAACGCCAATATCAGCCGGCAACCTACGACTTTCCTGTCGACAAGATCACCTTCGACATGGCGCGCTTGTCCGAAGGCCAGGGCTATATGGACAGCGTTTTCGTGGTGGCGGCCAATGAGACGCTGGCCGGTAGCGGCACGCTCAACGTCAGCATTCTCAATACCGGCACCATCAGTCCAGGCTATTCGCCCGGCATGCAGAACGTTGCCAGTTTCACTCAGACCCAGGTCGGCACGCTCAATATCGAGATTGGTGGCCTGGTTGCCGGTACGCAGTACGACCAGATCAACGTAAGCGGTCTGGCCACGCTCGACGGCGCCTTGGCCGTTTCGCTGATCAATGGCTACAAGCCGAGCGAAGGCGATTCCTTCGACATCATGACCTTCGGATCGGTCAGCGGCAGTTTCGACTCCGGCAGCGGTCTGCTTTATGCCGGTGATGGCATCTACTTCGAGGTTGCGCAGGACGCCAATGGTTTGACCCTGGTCGCGCATGAACTGGATGAGTTCTCCAGTTTCGTGCTGAACGCCATGGTGGGTGAATCGGAGAATGCGGTCGGCACGTGGCTCAACTTCGATTATTTCCAGGATGTCGCCCCGGTATCGTTCAGCGGTTCGCTGGATCTGGACAACGGTCTGTTCCTGAGCGGCAATTTCACGCTCGGATATGACGCCCATGAGTCGCTGCTCAACCCGGTCGACGGGCAGGCGATCGACGTCGCCTATTGGCAGTTGGGTCTGGTTGATGGAGAAGGCTTTATCGGACTCGGCGGCCCGGCCGGCAACCCGGGGGCCAAGGGTGTCAGCTTCAGTAATGCCGATTTCGGCCTGGTCTTCGTCGACCCGGAAGCCTTGAGCGCGGATTACGGCTGGATCATCGGCGAGGGTTCGGTCGGTGCCATCGACGTCGTCGGAATTTCCTCCCTGACCGCCAGCGGCAGCAATCTGGCGTTCGCGTTCAATCTGGGCCTGGGTACGCTTGCCGATAACAGCGCCAACGACAGCGTGGTCGATTTTTCCGCCACGCCGTTCACGCTGGGTGGCTTCGAACTGAATGACGACGGCAGCCGTGGTGAATATCTGCTGCTGTCTGGCGGCATCAGTCTCGGCGTGGGCGATATTTCACTTTCCGGTGATCTGGGCATCTCTCTGACCAGTGGCCAGATCCTCGTCGCCGGGCACAACGTCACTGCCAGTCTGGCCGCGGGCGGCGTCTCGGCAGGAATCGCCAACGGCGAGTTCGGTCTGATCATCGATGCCGCCGGCAAGATTGCCTTCGAAGGCAGCGGTTCGCTGGCATTGAGCGGGGGCGGTTTTGCCAACCTTAGCGCCGAATCGGCCAGTTTGCGGTTCAATCAAACCAACCAGGATTACACCGGCCAGTCGTTCCAGTTCGCCGGCGATTTCCAATATGTTTTCGGCAGTCTGGCCGCATCCACCAGCCTGCAAGCCGTCAGCGTTGTCGGCTTGGCCGCGAATCTGGGCGACAGCCTCAACATCGGCGGCGACTTTGCCTTCGAAGCGAGCGCCGATGGCAGTTCGATGACGGTCATCGCGGGCAACGCCTATGCCAAAGTGGCTGTCGGCAATTTTGCCGTGGGTGTCGAAAACGCTTCACTGGGCCTATTCATCAGTGCCGATGGACGTGTGCTCGAAGCCCAAGGTGGGCTCAGCGCCGACCTGGGCGATCTGATCAGTCTTTCCGCCAATACCGTCGCCGTACGCTGGAATGAAACGTCCACCGATTACAGCAACGTCAATCTGCAAGCCGCCGATCTCGGCTACACCTTTGATCCCGGCCTGACCGCGTCGCTGCAGGAAGTCAGCATCGGCGGCGCCAGCCTGCAACTGGGCGGATTCCTGATGGCCAGCGGCAGTCTGGCGGTGCGGCGAGGCGTCGAATCGACCCTGACGCTGGCCGACGGCAGCATGGTAACGGTCGATCAGCTCACCCTCGGCGGTAGCGGGCTGACCGCTCAACTCGGACTGAATACCGGCAGCACGGAGTTCGTCGGCTTCGATATCCAGGACATCGATCTGGCCCTGGCCCTGTTCGCCGATACCGGCGATGTATCGCATCAATGGCAGGCGCTGAAAGGCAGTGTCGGCGCCGTTTCCCTTGCCGGTATCGACGGCTTGACCCTTTCCGCCGACAGCCTGGCCATCGAATACAACGCGGCCAGCGTTGGCCTTTCCGTCGTCGATTTTTCCGGCGCGCACGCATTGGATGTGCTCATAGCGCCGAGCCAATACATCACGCTGGACATGGACGGCGCCAAAGGCGAGTTGCTACAAGCCTCGGGCAACCTGACGGTGGACCTGTTCGGCTTCGTGCAACTGGAAGGCGGCTTCGCCATCGAGAAGAGCACCGAGACGGTGACCCTGGCGGACAGCGACCCGAGCGACGCCGTCCCGGCGGACGTGGTCAAGGTCGACCTGCTGAGCATCGGCGCCAGCGGCGTCGACGCGTTTGCCGGTGTCGGCGGCGGCACAGCGGGTGCGATCGGTCTCGAACTGCAGGAAGTGAACTTCGCGCTGGCGATTGCCAGCGACCAGCAGAACATCGCGCGCAAATGGACCGCGCTCTCCGCCACGGCGGGCACGATTGATCTGGTCGGCCTGGACGGCCTGGAAGTCACCGCCGACACGCTGAGCCTGGAAATCAACCAGGCCGCCAGCGACGCCAGCCTGATCGACTGGCTCGCCATGCCGCTGGCAGTCGCCACCGGCCCGAGCAGCAGCCAGACGCTGGCAATGGATGGCAGCGTCGGCGAACTGCTGCGCGCCAGCGGCAACCTCACGCTCGACGTGTACGGCTTCTTCCAGGTCAGCGGCGGCTTCGCGTTCGAGAAATCCAGCACCGCCCTGCTGCTCAACGACGCCGGCGGCACGGAAATCGACGTCGACCTGCTCACCATCGGCGGCGCCGGCATCAGCGCCTTCGCCGGCATCAACGGCGGCACCGCCGAGGCCATGGGCCTCAACCTCACTGGCGTCAACTTCGCCCTCGCCCTGATGAGCGAACAGGTGGATGTTGGCGGCGGTGTTGCAACCCCGGCCCGCAAATGGAGCGCCCTGCAAGCCGATGCCGACGGCGTCAGCCTGACCGGCATCGACGGCCTCACCGTCGCCGCCGACAGCCTCAGCGTCCAGATCAACCAGGCTGCCACCGACGGCACGGTGATCGACTTCGCCGCGCGCAACCTCGACGTCGCCACCGGTCCCGGCCAAAGCCAGACGCTCGCCCTCGACGGCGCCGACGGCGCACAACTCAAAGCCGCCGGCCACCTCGAACTCGACGTGTTCGGCTTCCTGCAACTCGAAGGCGACTTCGCCTTCGAAAAGACCACCGACACGGTCACCCTCAACGACGCCACCGACACCACCGCCGCCAGCCAGGTCACGGTCGACCTGCTCACCGTGGGCGGCGACGGCATCGACGCCTTCGCCGGAATGAACGGCGGCACGGAAGAAGCCCTCGGCCTGCAACTGGCCGGCGTCCAGTTCGCCCTCGCGCTCGCCTCGGAAAAACCCAACGTCGTCAACGCCCGCAAATGGCTCAGCCTCGAAGCCAACGCCGGCAGCGCCGGCCTGATCGGCATCGACGGCCTCACGCTCGGCGGCAGCGACCTGCACATCGAAATCAACCAAGCCGGCAATGCCGCAGCGGAAGCCGACGGCAGCCTGCTCGACCACAGCACGAACGGCCTCGAAATCGCCACCGGCCCCGCCAGCACACTCAGCCTCGGCATGGACGGCAGTGAAGGCAAACTGCTCAAAGCCAGCGGCAACCTGCATCTCGACGTATTCGGCTTCTTCCAGGCCGACGGCGGCTTCGCCATCGAACAGAAGAGCAGCCAGATCACCCTGGCCGACACCGACAACGACGCCGGCACCCCGGCCGAACAAGTCAGCATCGACCTGCTCGCCATCGGCGGCAGCGGCATCGACGCCTTCGCCGGCCTCAATGGCGGCCAGGACAACGCCTTGGGCCTCGCCCTGTCCGGCGTCGACTTCGGTCTCGCCCTGATGAGCGAACAACTGCCGGCCGGCAGCAGCGCCACCGCACGCGGCTGGACCGCCCTCAAAGCCAGCGCCGACAGCGTCGGCTTCATCGGCGTCGACGGCCTCAGCCTGTCCGCCAACGACCTCAGCGTCGAAATCAACCGCTCCAACGACCCCGTCACGATGCCGGTGGCCGACTTCGCCGCGCAAGGCCTCAGCATCCAGACTGGCCCCAGCAGCACACTCGACCTCGACATGGCCGGCAGTGACGGCCAACTGCTGCGCGCCGCCGGCAACCTCCAGCTCGACCTGTTCGGCTTCGTCCAGATCAGCGGCGACCTCGCCTTTGAAAAGCGCGACGGCGAAGTCACCCTCGCCGACAGCGACGACAATCCCGCCACCCCGGCCGAAACCATCCAGGTCGACCTGCTCACGGTCGGCGGCCAGAACCTCAACGCCTTCGCCGGCCTCAACGGCGGCACCGAAAACGAACTCGGCCTCAAGCTCGACGACCTCGACTTCGCCCTCGTACTGGCCGCCAGCAAAACCGAAGTCGACCGCAACTGGACCAGCCTGCAAGGCAGCGCCGGCGGCATCAGCCTGGTCGGCATCGACGGCCTCACCGTCGAAGCCACCAGCCTCGAAGTCGCCCTCAACCAAGCCGGCAAGATCGGCGACCAGGTCATCGACTACGGCACGGGCGCCACCGACCTGGAAGTGCGCACCGGCCCCGCCAGCGCCCTCACGCTCGACCTCGACGGCAGCGAAGGCGAAATCATCAAGGCCGCCGGCCACCTCAGCCTCAACGTCTTCAACTTCTTCAGCGTCGAAGGCGACCTCGCCTTCCAGAAGATCGCCAACCAGAGCGTCACCCTCAGCAACGGCGAACAAATCGACGTCGAACTGATGACCCTGGGCGGCCAGAACATCAGCGCCTTCGCCGGCATGAACGGCGGCAGCGCCGACGCCCTCGGCTTAAGCCTGGGCGAAGCCGACTTCGCCCTCGCCTTGATGACCGACAAGGCCGACGCCACGCACCAATACACCAGCCTGCAAGCCACCGCAGGCCTGGCCGAATTCATCGGCATCGACGGCCTCACGCTCAGCGCCGACACGCTCGCCGTCAACGTCAACCAAGGCATCACGCTCGCCGCCGAAGCCGAAATCAGCGACAGCCAGAACGCCCAATGGAGCCTCAGCCTCACCCCCGGCAGCGCCGGCAGGCTCGACTTCGGCTACAACGGCGACAGCGCCGCGGTCAGCCTGAGCGGCACTGAGAGCAACCTCGAAGTCATCCAGAAACTTACCGCCGGCCTGGAAAGCCTCACCGGCATCGGCGCCGGCAACGTCGCCATCACCGGCAGCCGCTTCGAAGGCTACAGCATCGAATTCATCGGCAGCCTGGCCGGCACCGACGTCGCCGGCCTCACGGTCGCCAGCAGCGCCGCCGCCATCAGCACCAGCGTCAGCACCACGCAAACCGCGCAAGCCGGCATTGACGAAGAAAAGCGCCTCAGCATCGAAACGCAACGCAGCGCACCGCCGGCGATCGACGTCGAAGTCAGCCAACTGACTGCCGCCACGACCGGCGGCAACGAAACCAAAGCCATCGTCTTCACCACCCCGTACAGCTCCAGCGGCACCTACAACATCACGCTGGGCAGCGACACGGAAACGGTGCGCTTCGCCCAGAACGACATCACCAACAACAAACGCTACATCCGCGAAGCGTTCGAAGCGCTGCTCAACGTCACCTCCGGCGTCGTCGTCACCTTCGACAACGGCAACAGCAGCGGCCACCGCTACATCATCGAATTCCTCGGCAGCCTCGCCAACACCGACATCGCCGACATCAGCATCAGCGAAACCATGAGCGGCGAAGTGCTGCCGTACAACGTCAAGCAGGGCGGTGGCGGCAACGGCGAAACCCAGCGCGTCCTGATCGACACCGTCGCCAGCGGCAGCTTCACGCTCAGCCTGAGCTACAACAACCAGACCTACACCAGCGCCGAACTCGCCTTCGGCGCCAGCGCCGCACAAGTGCAGACCGCGTTGAACACCGCCATCGCCGGCATCGGCAACGCCACGGTCACGCTGGGCGGCGACGCCTCCTACCAGATCACCTTCGGCGGCAACCTGGCCGGCAAGAACCTGGCCGACCTGCAAGTCGGCCTCAACCCCGACGCCACAGAAGCGTCCGGCAGCTTCCAGATCGAATACCTGGGCACCAACACCGGCGCCATCCAATACAGTGCCGATACCGCCACGCAAGCCGCCAACATCCAGGCCGCGCTGCAAGCGCACGCAGACATCGGCGCCGGCAACGTCATCGTCAGCTATGACGCCGCCGCCAGCACGGACAAGGTCGCCAGCTACAAGATCAGCTTCCAGGGCGCCCTGGGCGACCAGAACATCGCCAACTTCACCAGCCACTTCGGCGACCTCGACCTGGCCACGGTCAAACCGTGGGAAATCAGCGCCGGCGCCGAAGCCGTCGCCGAAGAACAACAGATCACCCTGACCAGTGACGCCAGCGCCGGCCAATTCAGCCTCAGCCTGAGCCACGGCGGCCAGAGCTACACGACAGAAAACCTCGCCCTCGACGCCACGCTGGCCGACGTGCAAGCCGCGCTCGACGCCGCCTTTGCCAGCCTGGCGGGCGCCGAAGTCAAAGCTACTGTCTGGACCGGCGCAACGCTGAAAGTCCAATTCGGCGGCAACCTGGCCGGCGTCAACGTCGCGGCGATGCAAGTGACTGCCAGCGCCGAAGCGGGTACGGCGGAACTGACGCAAGCGCAAATCGGGCAGACTGAAATCACGCCGGCCAAACCGGCGCAGACCCTGGTGGTCGACTACAGCGCGGGCGCGACCGAACTGGCCGTCGCCACCGGCCCCAACGGCGCCAGCCTTGACCTCAGCATGGACGGCGCCAAAGGCGAGTTGCTACAAGCCTCGGGCAACCTGACGGTGGACCTGTTCGGCTTCGTGCAACTGGAAGGCGGCTTCGCCATCGAGAAGAGCACCGAGACGGTGACCCTGGCGGACAGCGACCCGAGCGACGCCGTCCCGGCGGACGTGGTCAAGGTCGACCTGCTGAGCATCGGCGCCAGCGGCGTCGACGCGTTTGCCGGTGTCGGCGGCGGCACAGCGGGTGCGATCGGTCTCGAACTGCAGGAAGTGAACTTCGCGCTGGCGATTGCCAGCGACCAGCAGAACATCGCGCGCAAATGGACCGCGCTCTCCGCCACGGCGGGCACGATTGATCTGGTCGGCCTGGACGGCCTGGAAGTCACCGCCGACACGCTGAGCCTGGAAATCAACCAGGCCGCCAGCGACGCCAGCCTGATCGACTGGCTCGCCATGCCGCTGGCAGTCGCCACCGGCCCGAGCAGCAGCCAGACGCTGGCAATGGATGGCAGCGTCGGCGAACTGCTGCGCGCCAGCGGCAACCTCACGCTCGACGTGTACGGCTTCTTCCAGGTCAGCGGCGGCTTCGCGTTCGAGAAATCCAGCACCGCCCTGCTGCTCAACGACGCCGGCGGCACGGAAATCGACGTCGACCTGCTCACCATCGGCGGCGCCGGCATCAGCGCCTTCGCCGGCATCAACGGCGGTACGGATGACGCCATGGGCCTGGAATTGAGCGATACCAGTTTCGCTCTGGCGTTGATGAGCGAACAGATGGCGGCTGGTAGCACCACGCCGGCGCGCAAGTGGATGGGCCTCAAGGCGGAGGCGGGCGAGGTCGGCCTGGTCGGCATCGAAGGCCTGACCCTGGCGGCGGACACCATTTCCGTGGTGGTCACCGATGCCGCGCTCGACGGCACGGTGGTCGATTTCAGTGCCATGCCGATGCTCGTACCGACCGGTCCGGGTCTGGACATGACGCTGGACATGGACGGCGCCGAGGGCAAGGTGCTGAAGGCCAGCGGCCATCTCGATCTCGATGTGTTCGGCTTCTTCCAGGTCGAGGGCGACTTCGCCTTCGAGAAGAAGGCCGGGCAGGTCACGCTGGCCGATACCGATGACAACCCGGCGACGCCGGCGGAAGCAGTGACGGTCGATCTGCTGACCATCGGCGCCAACGACGTTTATGCCTTCGCCGGCCTCAATGGCGGCACGGAAGACGCGCTCGGCCTGCAATTGGTCGGCGCCAGTTTTGCCATGGCGGCGGTGAAAGAGCGGGGCGGCGCAATGCGCCAGTGGACCAGCCTGCAAGCCGAAGTCGATTCGGCCGCGCTGATCGGTGTCGATGGACTGACCCTGGCGGCGAGCGATATTTCGGTGTCGATCAACAGCGCTGGCGGCGCCTACGCGGTCGTCGATTACAGCAGCGACGATCTGGTCATCACCACCGGTCCGAGCAGCAGCCTCACGCTCGACATGGATGGTGCCGATGGCACCTTGCTGAAAGCCAGCGGCAATCTGGAACTCGATGTATTCGGTTTCTTCCAGGCCGATGGTGGTTTCGCGCTGGAGAAAAAGTCCGCAACGGTCACCTTGGCTGATACCGACGGCAATGCGGCCACTCCCGCCGAAAACGTCCAGGTCGATCTGCTCACCATCGGCGCCAGCAATCTGGACGCCTTTGCCGGTGTCAACGGCGGTAGCGCCGACGCGCTCGGCCTGGCACTGGCCGACGTCGATTTCGGCCTGGCGTTGATGACGGAAAAGGTAGCCGTCGGCAGCGTCGATCCGGCGCGCAAGTGGACCGCGCTGCAAGCCAGTGCCGGTTCGGTCGGATTTGTCGGCCTCGATGGCATAGCCGTCTCCGCCACCGATCTGTTGGTGCAGATCAATCAGGCCGATGTGAACGGCAATGTGGTCGACTTCCTCGCCGCGCCGCTGACCGTGGCGACCGGGCCGGATGCCAGTCTGGACTTGAGCATGGATGGCGCGCGAGGCGCGATGATCCGCGCCGCCGGTCATCTGGAACTCGATCTGTTCGGCTTCTTCCAGCTCGAAGGCGATCTGGCTTTCGAGAAGTCCAGCGCGGATGTCACCTTGTCCACCGGCGAGGCGGTTTCGGTCGATCTGTTGACCATCGGCGGTAACGATCTGAATGCCTTCGCCGGTCTCAATGGCGGCCAGGCGGATCAACTCGGGCTCGAATTGAGCGAGGTCGATTTCGGCCTCGCGCTACTCACCGACAAGACGACGCCGACGCGGAAATGGACCAGTTTGCAGGCGACGGCGGGCGGCGCCGCGTTTGTCGGGGTTGACGGTCTGACGGTGGCGGCGACCGATATTCAGGTGGCCATCAACCAGGCCAGTGTCGATGGCGCCCTGGTCGATTACGCCAACAACAATCTGGCAGTGGCGACCGGCCCGTCCAGCACGCTCGATCTGAACATGGATGGCGCCGAGGGCGCTGTGATCAAGCTGGCGGCCAATCTGCACCTGGATGTGTTCGGCTTCTTCAGTGTCGAAGGCGGGTTTGCCTTCGAAAAATCGACCGGCAGCGTCATGTTGTCGAATGGCGACGAGATCGATGTCGATCTGGTCACGCTGGGCGGCAGCAATATCAATGCATTTGCCGGTATCAATGGACCTTATCTGGTCGATAGCAACAACGATGGCGTCATTGACGACGACGACACCCCGAACGCCGATGCGCTCGGCATCGCGCTCGGCGAGAGCAACTTTGCATTGGCCCTGATGACCGACCGGAAGAATCCGGCGCACAAGTTCACCAGTCTGCAAGCCACTGCCGGCCTGGCCGCATTTGTCGGCGTCGACGGCCTGACCATGGCGGTCGAAAACCTGGAAGTGAATGTCAACCAGGGCATTACCCTGGCAGCGCAGGCCGCCAGCAGCGTCAGCGAGAACACGCTGATGCGGCTTACGCTCAGTCCTGACAGCGTCGGCAGTTTGACCCTGAGCATGGGCAGCGATAGCGCACTGCTCGATATCGACGGACGCGAAACCAACGCGCAGGTGATTGCCGAACTTAAAACCGCGCTGGAGAGCCTGGACGGCATCGGCGCCGGCAATGTGCTGGTGACGGGTAACCGTATTGCCGGCTATCAGGTCGAGTTCGTCGGCGCCCTGGCTGGTGACAACGTCAGCGGCATCACGCTGAGCACTGCCGCGGCGACGATCAGCAGCAGCGTCAGTCAGACGGTTGCCGCGCAAGCCGGCATCGACGAAGAAAAGCGCATCAGCATCGAAACGCTACGCAGCGCACCGCCGGCGATCGACGTCGAAGTCAGCCAGATCGCCGCTGCCACGACCGGCGGCAACGAAACCAAAGCCATCGTCTTCACCACCCCGTACAGCTCCAGCGGCACCTACAACATCACGCTGGGCAGCGACACGGAAACGGTGCGCTTCGCCCAGAACGACATCACCAACAACAAACGCTACATCCGCGAAGCGTTCGAAGCGCTGCTCAACGTCACCTCCGGCGTCGTCGTCACCTTCGACAACGGCAACAGCAGCGGCCACCGCTACATCATCGAATTCCTCGGCAGCCTCGCCAACACCGACATCGCCGACATCAGCATCAGCGAAACCATGAGCGGCGAAGTGCTGCCGTACAACGTCAAGCAGGGCGGTGGCGGCAACGGCGAAACCCAGCGCGTCCTGATCGACACCGTCGCCAGCGGCAGCTTCACGCTCAGCTTGAGCTACAACAACCAGGCCTACACCAGCGCCGAACTCGCCTTCGGCGCCAGCGCCGCGCAAGTGCAGACCGCGCTGAACACCGCCATCGCTGGCATCGGCAGCGCCACGGTCACGCTGGGCGGCGACAACGCCTACCAGATCGCCTTCGGCGGCAACCTGGCCGGCAAGAGCCTGGCCGACCTCAAAGTCGGGCTCAACCCCGACGCCACCGAAGCGTCCGGCAGCTTCCAGATCGAATACGCCGGCGTGATGAGCGGCGATATTCAGTACAGCGCCGACAACGACGAAATGGCGGCGAACATCCAGGCCGCGCTGGAAGCGATGAGCGCCATCGGCGCCGGCAATGTCGTGGTCAGCTTCGACGCCGCCAACAGCGCCGGCCAGGTTGCCAGCTACAAGGTGCAGTTCCAGGGTGAACTGGCGGCGCAGAACATCGCCAACTTCACCAGCCACTTTGGCGATCTCGACCTGGCTACGGTCAAACCGTGGGAAATCAGCGCGGGCGCCGATGCTGTCGGCGAAGAGCAGCGCATTGCGCTGGTTACCGATGCCAAGGCGGGTGATTTCAGCTTGAGCCTCACGCACGGCGGACAGACCTACACGACGACGGACATTGCGCTCGATGCCACGCTGGCAGATGTGCAGGCTGCACTGGATGTCGCTTTTGTAGGACTCGCCGACGCTCAGATTACCGCCAGCTTCTGGAATGGTCAGGATTTGACCGTTCGCTTCGGCGGCGGCCTGGCCGGCGTCGATGTCGCCGACCTGGTGGTCAATGCCAACGCCGGTGCAGTCGACGCCAGCCTGGTCGTCGAGCAGGAAGGCTCCACCGTGACCACGCCGGCCAAGCTCGCTGAAACCGTGGTGGTCGATTACAGCACCGGCAAGACCGCGCTGACGGTCACTACCGGACCCGACAGCGGCTTTGATCTCAGCATGGATGGCGCCAGAGGCACCTTGCTGCAGGTGCGCGGTTATCTCGATATCGACTTGTTCGGTTTCGTCCAGATTGCCGGCGATTTCGCCATCGAGAAGAGCACCGACAGCATCGTGCTGGCCAACGGCGACGCAGTCAGCGTCGACTTGCTGACCATCGGTGCGTCCGGCGTCGACGCTTTTGCCGGGGTCAATGGCGGCACTGACGAAGAATTGGGCTTGAAACTGGAAGGTGTCGAATTCGGCCTCGCGCTGATGACCAACCAGGCTGTTCCGGCGCAGAAGTGGACCGCGCTGAAGGCCAATGTCGATTCCGTCTCGTTTGTCGGCATCGATGCCATCACCGTGGCGGCGCAAGATATTTCGGTCGAGCTCAATCGTGCCGGCAAGGTGGGGACGACCCAGCTTGCAGTAGTCGATTTCGCCGATGCGAACGCGATGAGCGTCGCCACCGGCCCGAACGGCGCCAGCATTGATCTGGACATGGACGGCACGCGCGGCAGCCTGACCGCCGTCGCCATTGGTCGCGCCACACTGGCCATTTCCGATTACATCTACGTCAGCGGCGGCATCTACTTCGAGCAGTCAGCCGGACGTGAAATCGATGTCGCCACCGGCTTGCCGGCGCGCGGCGCGACCAGCCTGGCGGGTTTGCAGACCAGCCTGGACAAGGTCGACGGCCTCAGCGCCGACAACAGTCGCATCGAGGATTTGCCAGTCGATACGCTATTGCTGACTGCCAGCGATATCGATGTCTTCGTTGGCCTCGGCCCGTATTTCATCGATACCAACGAAAACGGTCTGTTTGACCAAGACCTGGGCGAGACCACCAACCCGGATGCCTTCGGCATCACGCTGGACAATATCGACTTCGGTCTGGTGATGATGGACTCGACCTTGCTGGCCGACCCGGATTCCATCGTGCCCAAGCTGTTCGCCATCCAGGTGGAATGGGACAACCCGCTCGATCTCGACTGGGACTTCTTCAAGTTCCAGGTCGGTCATCTGTCGGTCGATGCCAATCTGGGCAGCGCCTGGAAGGGCGGCAAGCTCGGCAATCCCTACATCGATTTCCTTTCCAGCTTCGGCGTCGATGGCCTCAGTGTGCCTACCGTTTCCGGCACGCCGCTGCAGTTCGATTACGACCGCGGCATGATCGGCGTCAGCTTGACCGACACGTTGCTCAACATCGGCGATTTCTTCCAGATCGAGGGCAACTTCGCTTTCGAGAAGTCTTCCGGCATGAAGGTCGATGTCATCACCGGATTGCCCAGCGTCCTGCCGGCGCAGGCTAGCGCGATTGCCGCCGATTTGCAGAAATTCAAACTCGATGGACTGTTGTCGTCCGACAACAGCCGCTTCGAAGACTTGCCGGTGGATGGCCTCAGCTTCGGCGCCTCCGATGTCAAGATCACCATCGGCGATATCGACGATCCCTTCTTCGTGCTGGAAGACATCGATGTCGGCTTCGCGATTCTGAATGCCACCAAGGCGGTGGATCCGAAGGCGATCATTCCCAAGATGTACACGCTGAAGGCGACGTTGCCGGGCTCGCTGGTCGATATCGACTGGGGCTTCATGCAACTCGAAGTCGCCGACCTCACTGTGCAGATGAACCAGGGCGGCAATTGGACCGGGCTCAAGCTGAGTCCGTATATCGACTTCGAGTCCAGCTACGGTGCGGCAGGCTATGAAATCGCCACCGGCGGCGATCCGGTCACGATCGATTTCAATCGCTCCATGCTGGGCGTCCAGATAGGCCATGCGCTGATCAAGATCGACGACTTTTTCTACATCGAAGGCGGCTTCGGCCTGGAAAAGGGCAGCGGCGTCAGCGTCGACTTGGTGACCGGTTTCAGCAACCTGACACAGGCCTCGGCGGCCGGTGCCAGTGCATTGGTGGCAGCTAATAACGGCAGCTACAGCCGCTTCGAAAACGTGGCGATGAACAGCTACAGCCTGGGTCTTTCCGACGTCAACGTGTTCGTCGGCGCGGGTCCCTATTTCGTCGACAGCAATGGCGATGGCGAAGTCAATAATCTGGATGAACGCGATCCGGACGCCGTCGGCCTTGTCGTGGAAAACCTCGATCTCGGCTTGACCTTCTTCAAAGATCCGAACCGGGTCGTCGGCAACCTCTGGGCGTTGTCGGCCAGCGCCGATCAGGTCGCCTTTACCGGGGTTGATTCCCTTACCCTCGAAGCCCTCGGCATTCATGTCGAAGCCAATCAGGGCACGGCCTGGACCGGCACGCAGATCAAACCCTACGTCGATTTCGTTTCAAGCTTCGGCGCAGACGGCCTGGAAATCGCCACCGGTGGCGATCCGGTCATGCTTGCCTATACCAGCGGCAAGATCGGGGTTCGGGTCGATCAGGCAACGCTCGCAATCGAGCAGTTCGTCCATATCCAGGGCGCATTCAGTTTCGAAAAGGGGCAGCGCTATCGGGTCACGCTCGACACCGGTGTCTCGTTCGGGGATCTGCAGTGGGCCAGCACCTATACCGCTCTCACCGCCGCCGGCGCCGATGTCTCGGCTGACTGGACCAGTGTGTCCAATGTCGAGGTCGAAGCGCTGACCATCGGCATGAGCAATGTGAATGTGTTCGTCGGCTATGGCGATCCGGATTTCGAATCGGCCACGCCGATCCGCGATCAGGATGGCCTGTTCGGCCTGGTGGTCAGCGACATCGATGTCGGTCTGGCGATCATGACGGCGACCAATGCGAATCTGAAAATTCCCAAGATGACCGCGCTGAGTGCCTCGGCCAGCGAGTTCCTGGTGGCTGGCGGCGAAGGCATCTTCGAGTTGTCCGGTCAGGACATCGAAATCCGCACCAACTGGAGCTCGGGTTGGCAGGGCATGCCGGACAAGCGTCCGGTCGTGGATTTCGTGGCCAGCTTTGCCGCTACCGGCGGTCTGGAAATCGCGGCGGGCGACTCGCCCGTGTTGCTCGACTTCTCCGAGGGCGCGTTCATCGAGGCGCAGGTCAGCGACGCCTTGTTGATGGTGTCCGAATTCGTCCATCTTTCCGGCGATTTCGCCTTCCGTCGCGGTGGCGGTGTCGAGCTGACTGTCAAAGGACCGCTCAACACCACGATCACCGGCGTCAAGGCCAACAGCATTGAAATCGGCGCCAACAACGTGCACGCCTTCGTCGGTGTCGGTGGTCCGGTCAGCGATCTGAATAATGATGGCAAGGTCGATACCGAAGATCTGGCGGACGATGCCATCGGCCTGAAGATCAGCGACTTCGATTTCGGCATGAGCATTTTCACCACGGCGCAACAAAATGTGGTCGAGAACCCGCTGGCGGCGGCCATCGCCCCGAACACCAAGTTCACCGCGTTGAAGGCGCAGGCCGATGGCATCGGCTTTGTCGGCTTCGAGGAGTATTTCGATTTAACCCTGGGGGATGTCGGCGTCGGCATCAACACCAGCAGCCTGACCGGATTCATTGCCGACTTGAGCAAGGATGGCGCCGGCAACGACTGGGATGGGTACAGCATCAATACCGGCGGCGAGCCGATGCTGCTCGATTACGACAACGCGATCATCGAAGCCACCGTGGGCAAGGCTTTGATCGATGTGGCCGGCATTCTCACGCTACAGGGCGGTTTCACCTTCCAGAAACGCACGCTGGATGCGGTGAATTACGTGATTCCGGGCATTACCGACATCACCGCACCGGGCGATGCATTGATCCTCGTGGCGCAGGATGTCTACGCCTTCGCCGGCATCAACGGCCCGTACCGGACCGATACCAACGGCGATGGCGTCATTACCGACGCCGATACCGCGAATGAAGACGCCATCGGTCTGGCCATCGACAACCTGGATGTTTCCATCGCGATGATCAAACCTGCCGTCTCGGCGGGGATCACGTTGCCGATCAACTTCTTCAGCGTCTATGCCGAAGCCGAGTACGCCGGTATTGTCGGCACCGATCCCTTCCTGACGCTGGAAGCGACCGACCTGGTGCTCGGCTTCAACGTCGGTTTGATGCAGGTCGGCAACTATCCGGTGCCATCCGGCTATATCGACTTCAGCAAGATGGACGGCGGCGGCTTGAGCGTGCCGATCGGCACCGCCGGCAACGAATTCAAGTTCGATGCCGACGCCATGTCCTTGCGTCTGGGACTGGACGCCAAGATCGGCATCTTCGATTTCATCGAGATCGAAACCGGCTTCGACCTTGAATTCGAACTGCCCAAGACCGGCAGCCTGTTCCCCAGCTTGAGCCTGTCCGCGCTGGGCGACCTGATTCCCGATATGTCCGGTGCGCCGGAATTCCTGCAGAGCGCCGTCGAGTTTGTCAAAGATCTCGATATCGCGATCGGCTTCGATCCCAATATTGGACTGAACCTGCTCGGGTCGCTGGAAATGCCGGACATGACGCTGGATCTGGGCGAGTTCGTCCACTTCCAGGGCGATTTCAAACTCAATTTCGGCCAGACCTTCGTCGGCAGCATGTACACCGGTCTGCCTGCCGAAATCGCGATTTTCGAAAATCTCGTCAGCGCCATTCCAGGCAGCCTGAACGATCTGCTCGGTATCCCGCAACTGCCCGGCGTGCCCGAACTGACGGCCGCGAACATCATCGACGGCATCAAGAACTACGCCGGCATCTCGGAGGATTATTCGCGCATCAACGGTGTCACCTTCAATGGCATGACGCTGGGCGCTTCCAATGTCTCGGCTTTCATCGGCGTGGGTGACGTCGATCTGAACGCGTCGTTCGACGAGCAGGACATCACCGGTTTCGGCATCGAAAATCTCGATCTCGGTCTGGCCATCATGCGGGCCAATCTGGAATTGCCGATCATCGGCAAGATCCAGACCGAAAACTTCTACTCGCTGACCGGCCATGTCGATGAAATCGGCGCGTACGGTTTTGGTGACGTGCTGAAGATTCGCGCGAGCGACGTGACCGTCGAACTCAACCAGGGTGGCAAATTGTTCGGCGGCGTCATGCGTGCGACCGCGGATTACAAGATGTCCTTCCCGGAACAGGCGGCATCCGGCAGCAATCCGGCGGTTCCGGCCGGTCTCAAGATCGAGACCGGTGGCGAACCGGTTTATCTCGATCTGCAAGGCAACGACCTGATCGGTATCGACATCGGACTGGCCGAGATTCAGGTGTCGGAATTCCTGCATCTGCGCGGCTCGCTCGCCTTCCGCATGGGCGAGGTTTACACCGTGGCGATGGACTTGGGCGGCCTCGCCCCAATTGCCGCCCAGTTGGGCGAATTGATCGGCACCACCTTGAACCCGCTGCCGTTGCAGGTGCAGGCGATGACCATCGGTGGCGCCAACCTGACCGGTTTTGCCGGCGTCGGCGGGCCGTATCGCTATGGCCCCGATCTGGCCGGGGCGATCGACGTCAACACCGGCGCGGTGATTCCGGATGGCTTGCCCGACAACATCAACGAGGGCGCGATCGGTCTGGTCATCGACGATGTCGATTTCGGCCTGGCGATCATGAAGCCCAAGTTGTTCAACCTGATTCCCGGCCTGGAGGCGTACACGCCGATGTTCATCTCGGCCAAGGCCACGGTGGGTTATGCCGGGTTGGTCGGGGTCGACGAGGACATCCTGTCGGTGCGCGCCGAGGATGTCGAAGTCAACATCAACACGTTCTACTGGCCGATTCCCGAGCCGACCACCGAAGTGATCGTCAACGCCGGCCTGCAATTGTTCGGACCGCCGTCGATCAACTACAAGCTCAGCAACAGCTTCAAGGATTTCACTGAAGATCTCGATGGCGACAACTTGCTCGACCTGGGCGAAGACCTCAATCGCAATGGCGTGCTCGACGTCGGCGAAGATGGACTGAACGACAACCCGGTCGACGGTATCCTGCAGGAAAGCGAAGACAAGAACACCAACGGCAAGATCGATCGCGCCGGTTTCATGCTGCCGGCAGGCGGCAACAATGGCGTCTTCCTCGATTTCACCGAGGAAATCATCCAGGCCAAGATTGGTTACGCGGAGATCAATCTTGCTGGTTTTGTCCAGTTGTCCGCGTCGATGGCCTTCACCAAGAAGGGCAGCGAAACCGTGACGTTGTCCAACGGCGACGAGACCATCGTCACTTCACTGTCGATTGGCATCAACGATGCAAACGGCTTCATCGGCGTGCCTTCGGGCGGGCATGGTTATTTCTGGGACAGCAACGGCAACGGCCGTATCGAGGAGACCGACGAGGTCAACGATGCCGCCGTCGGCCTGGCGATTCGCAACCTCGACATTGGCGTCATCATCGCCAAAGAACTGAAGATCGACCTGACCGGACTCGACGTCGGCATGTACATGGCCGCCAAGGCGAACATCGACTACATCGGCCTGGTCGGCACGCCGGACGATGTGGTGCTGAATGCGCAGGGTCTGCGCCTGGACCTCAATACCGGTCTGCGCGCCAGCCTGAATACGGGCTATACCCGCGATAGCGAAACCGGCGCCGTTTCATTTGACGGTGCCGGCGTCGATTTCGGTTTCACCACCATCGATTTCTCCAAGAGCACCTGGCGGGACACGTCGCTGATCGTCAACCAGAACGACGATCCCAATGACGACATCGTCAATCAGGGCTATGCGATTGCCACCGGCAACCCGTCCGAACCCATCGTGTTGACGTATGACGAACAGCTGCTGCGCGTGTTCGGCGAAGCCAACCTGAATTTGTACGGATTGGTCGAGGCGGATGGCGTGTTCGATTTCCGCCTGAGCGAATCCGAGGGCCTGACCGTATTCGCCGATGTCAGCGCCGGCATCGGCCCGGAGAGCTTCCGCTTCGATACACACGCCACCGGCTTGCTGGTGATCGGCATGCGCGGCGGCCAGTTCGGTATCGCCACGCGCCTGGAACTCTCCACCGGCGTCGATCTGGGCGATCTGGCCAGTCTGGATGTGCACTTCCAGTTCACCATGAACACCTTCGAGCAGGACATCGTTTACGACGTGCCGGAGTCGTTCAAGGACAACCTGGACGATGACGACAACATCCTGACCGCGCCGGCACAGTTCGCAAACTGGCAGTACACCATCGGCGCCACGCCGGAGGGCAAACCGAGCTGGACCGGCATGTACATCCAGCTGACCGGCGAAGGCAGCCTGTCACTGCTGGACGATGCGTTGTTGCTGCAAGGCGAATTCGGCATTGTCGTGTCCGAATCCGGCATGGAGCTGACGGTCAGCGCCGCGCTCGACCTGCCGGTGCTGGAACCGCTGGCGGTGACCGGTACGTTGGGCATCGTTTCCGGCGGCATCTATGGCGCGCTTGAAGTCGGCGGTGTCGGTCCGGAATCGACGCTGATCGATGGCGGCATCTTCAAGGTCAACGGCCACTTCCTGCTGCAGCTCAACACCACGACCGAAGCGCAGCGGGTGCGCGCGATCAACAGCAAGGACGTCAAGGACGATCCGCTCGATCCTGATGACGACCCGAATGCCATCGAGCCTTTCGTGTATGTCGATCTGACGCCCGAATCGCTTTACATCGCCGGGTCCGCCGGCATCAGCCTGCTCGATACGATATCTATGACCGGCGCGATGGCGCTGAAAATCGACAATTCCGGCGTGCAGGCGGCGGCCGAGCTGGTGCTCGAACTGGGTGCGCTGGGCAACATCGACATCAACGGCGCCATCGCCTTCATGACCCAGGCCGATGGCGATCTGATGTTCGCGTTGCGCATGGAAGCCGATATCGAGCTGGGCATGAGCATCATCGGCATCAAGGCGCATGCCATTCTGGAAATCAATACCGGCGACGAGGATTACACGACGCTGGTGGGCGATCATGTCATTGCCGCCAACACGCTGTTCAACCTCGACCTCGATGGCAACATCCATGTCCTCGCCTTCGATCTGAAATTCCATGGCGGCATGGAGTTGAAGGACGACGTGTTCCGGCTCGAAATCGAATCCAGCATCGACTTTTTCGGCTTCATCCAGATCGATGTCGGCGGCTACATCGAATCGGACGGCGACTTCGAGATTCATGGTTCGGTCGATCTCCATGTCGACATGGCCATCCTCGAACTCAACGCCGGCATGTCGCTCACTATCGGCAACAAGCGCATCGCCGCCAGTGTTTATGGCTCGCTCGATATCAACATCGATATGGGCCTGTTCAAAATTCATGAAACCCTGGCCGGCTTCAGCGGCAGCATCGACCTGACCCCGGCTTCCGCCTACCTGCAGGCCAGCGTCACCATCATGGGCATCACTGCGTCGGGCGATTATTTCTGGAGTTGGGCCGAGCCGCCGATCATCACGCACAAGATCGACAGCACGCTCTACCTCAACATGGGGGATACCTCCGGCCGCTACGGCAGTGGCGATATCTACGACGACACCACCAACGAGACCGCGTCGATCACGCTCGACGACAAGAGCAACACCAATGCGGCGGACGATGAAATCGTCGTCGTTTCAATGGGCGTGACTCACCGCTATGCCGCCAGCAGCATCAACACCATCTATGCGCGCGGCGGCAAGGGCAACGACATGATCTATGTCGGCGAAGGCATCAGTGCGCGCCTCGATTTTGAGGGCGGCGACGGCAACGATGTGTTCACCATCATCAGCGGCGGCGCCGGCGGCGCCGGCAGCGTCATCCAGGGCGGCAAGGGCAAGGACGAATTCGTCGGCG
>JASJPG010000013.1:0-18045 GCA_031426815.1 Hydrogenophilaceae bacterium | reverse complement strand
CCTTCTTCACATGGGGTTAAGTCATGTTTGAAAAAGTCCTCATAGCGAACCGGGGTGAAATCGCCCTGCGTATTCAGCGCGCTTGCCGCGAGATGGGTATCAAGACGGTGGCGGTGCATTCCGAGGCCGATGCCGAAGCCAAATACGTGCGTCTGGCCGACGAGTCGGTCTGCATCGGGCCGCCGCCTTCCGCGAAAAGTTATTTGCACGTTCCCTCGATCATCGCTGCCGCCGAAGTCACCGATGCGGAAGCGATCCATCCGGGTTACGGCTTCCTGTCGGAAAACGCCGATTTTGCCGAACGGGTGGAAAACTCCGGTTTCGTGTTCATCGGCCCGCGTCCGGAAACCATCCGCCTGATGGGCGACAAGGTCTCCGCCAAGGACGCCATGAAGGCATCCGGTGTGCCCTGCGTGCCGGGTTCGGAAGGTGCGCTCGGCGAAGATCAGGATGAATGGATTCGTCAGGCCAAGGACATCGGCTATCCGATCATCATCAAGGCTGCCGGCGGTGGCGGCGGTCGCGGCATGCGCGTGGTGCATACCGAGGCGGCGCTGATCCAGGCCGTGCTGATGACGCAGAACGAAGCCGGCGCCGCGTTCAACAATCCGGTCGTGTACATGGAGAAATTCCTCGGCAATCCGCGCCACATCGAGATTCAGGTGCTGTCCGACACACACGGCAACGCCATCCATCTGGGCGAGCGCGATTGTTCCTTGCAGCGCCGCCACCAGAAGGTGATGGAAGAAGCGCCGGCGCCCGGCCTCGACACCAAATTGCGCAACAAGATCGGCGAACGCTGTGCCGAGGCCTGCCGCAAGATCGGCTATCGCGGCGCCGGCACGTTCGAGTTTCTGTACGAGAACGGCGAATTCTTCTTCATCGAAATGAACACGCGCGTGCAGGTCGAACATCCGGTCACCGAATTCATCACCGGTATCGACATCGTGCAGGAAAGCATTCGTATTGCCGCTGGACTGCCGCTGGCGAATACGCAGAAGGAAGTCCATTTCAAGGGCCATGCCCTGGAATGCCGCATCAACGCGGAAGACCCACATACCTTCGTGCCGTCGCCCGGCCGCATCACGCTGTATCACGCGCCCGGCGGCCCCGGCGTGCGTGTCGATTCGCACGTCTACCAGAACTACTATGTGCCGCCGCATTACGACTCGATGATCGGCAAGCTGATCACCTACGGCGCCACGCGCGAACAGGCGATTGCCCGCATGCGCATCGCGCTGTCCGAGATGGTCGTGGCCGGCATCAAGACCAATATTCCGCTGCATCAGGAATTGCTGGTCGACCAGGTCGTGCTGGAAGGTGGTTTCAGTATTCACTACCTGGAAAACAAACTCGGTCTTAACAAGCATTGATTGGAGTTCGGCGGTCATGTCCTGGGTCTCCCTGAAACTGGCCGCCGCGGGCGAAGCTGCCGAAACGCTTGCCGATGCGCTGATGGAAGCGGGCGCGCTGTCGGTCTCGATTGAAGACCGCGATGCCGGCACCGATGCCGAACTCCCCCAGTTCGGCGAGCCCGGCCTGGACGACCCGAAAGCCTGGCAGCGCAATTGGGTGGTCGCGTTGCTGGAGGCCGATGCCGATATCGCAGCGTTGCTTGCCCAGCTGAAGCTCCCGGCCGAGATCGAGCGTGAAATTGAAGTCGTGCCCGAGCAGGACTGGGTGCGGCTGACCCAAGCCCAGTTCGAGCCGATCCCGATTTCCGACCGGCTCTGGATCGTGCCGTCCTGGCATGACGCCGCCGATTTTGTAACAACGCCGAATGCCATCGTGCTGGTGCTCGATCCCGGCCTCGCCTTCGGCACCGGCAGCCATCCCACCACACGCTTGTGCCTGAAATGGCTGGAACAGCATGTGCAAGGGGGCGAGTCCGTGCTGGATTACGGCTGCGGTTCCGGCATCCTGGCAATCGCCGCCAAAAAACTGGGCGCCGGCCATGTGGTCGGCAGCGATGTCGACGCGCAAGCCATTACCGCATCGCGCAACAATGCCGAAAGCAATCGCACCGAGGCCGCCTTTTTCCTGCCGGATGCCCTGCCCGCCGGCGAGTTCGATGTGCTGGTCGCCAATATCCTGACCAATCCGCTGAAGGCGCTGATGCCGCTGCTGGCCGGGCGAGTCAAACCCGGCGGGCGCATCGCCCTGTCCGGCATCCTGGCCGAGCAGGCCGCCGAGGTGCTCGCGCTGTACAGCCAGTTTTTCGATATGCGCCTGTGGGCGACGGAAGACGGCTGGGTCTGTCTGTCGGGCACGAAAAACTAGCTGCGCGGCATGCAAACCACCTGTCCCGAGTGTCGTACCACCTTCCGGGTCAGCCAGGAACATCTGGGCGCCCGCCGTGGTTTGGTGCGCTGCGGGCATTGCAATGCAGTATTCAACGCCTACGACACGCTGCTGCCGGAACTGGAAGAACCGCCCGCCGAGGATGCGCCGGCCAGCGCTGACATCGCGCCATCGCCTGACACGTTCGAGTTCGTTCCCACCGTCGCGGCGAACCCGGAACCGGAAGAGCAAACGCCTGCAGCGATGCTCGCTGAGGCCTATGCCGAAGTCGACTTGCCCGAGCATGCCGAAACACTCTCACATGCGCTGAGCGATAACCCGATTGCCGAAGATACGGTGACGCTCAGTGCGCCAGCGGTTGTGAGTGTGGACAAAGCCGCCGACAAAGCCGCAGATATTCTGTTGCAACCATTGCATGTACTGGCTGAAAAGCCGCCGCGCACCTGGAAAACCGTGTCCTACGCCAGCCTGGCCACCCTGCTGCTTGGCTTGTTGCTGCTGCAAGCGGCGTATTTCCTGCGCGCGGAACTGGCCACCGCCGCGCCCGCCACGCGCCCAGCACTGGAATGGCTCTGCCAGTCGTTGCGCTGCAGCGTGCCGTTGCCGCGCCAACTGAACCAAGATGCCATTGCTTCCTCCTCGCTGGAGCACGATCCGGAACAGAAATCCCGTGTGCGCCTGACTTTTCTGCTGGTCAATCGCAGCGGACAGACCCAGGCCTGGCCGCAGATCACGCTGACTTTGAGCGATATGCGTGAAGCGCCGGTGGCGCAGCAGGTATTCCGCCCGCAAACCTATCTGCCGCCTGGCGTCAAACTCGCCGGCGGCATGCCTGACCGCGCCGAGCGGGAGATTCGGCTCGATCTCGATATCGGCAATCTGGTCGCCTCGGGCTATGCGCTCAGCCTGGCATATCCATAACGATTGTCGCGACCCAGCGCGCCCGGTATAGTCCAGCCCGCTATCGTTCTCGCGGGAGAGTGCCAGTTGCAGGACTGGCCGCCGAAGGCGCAACGCCACCCGCAACCGCTCAGGCATCAAGGACCGCGAGAATTGGGCAACTCTGGAGAGCGCCGCGCATTGGTTATTGCAACAAATGCCGTGGCCACCGATGGGGCAAATCTCTCAGGTAACCGGACAGAGGGGTGAACGTTTGGGGCAACTCGCGTTCGCCCTTTTTATTTCTGGAGCCCGGTTTGCACGCTGATCTGTCCACCAAGTCCCGCAATGCCGCTCGCATGCCGATCTGGATTCGTCAGAACCTGGGCCGCGAGGCGCAGTTTCCTAATACCGCCCGCGCCGTGCACGGCCGCGACCTGCATACCGTGTGCGAAGAGGCGCGCTGCCCGAACCGCGGCGAATGCTGGAGCCGCGGCACCGCGACCTTCATGCTGCTGGGCGATACCTGTACGCGTGCCTGCGCCTTCTGCTCCGTTAAAACCGGGCGGCCGACCTGGCTTGACGCCGACGAACCGCGTCGCGTCGCCGAATCCTGCATCGGACTGGGCCTGAATTTCGTCGTGCTGACTTCGGTCAATCGCGACGATCTGGCCGATGGCGGCGCCGGTTGCTTTGCCGAGACGTTGCGCGAACTGCGCCAGCGGCGCGGCGATATCGGCGTGGAATTCCTGACCCCCGATTTTCGTCTGGTGCAAGAAGCCGCAGCCGGTCTGTTCACCGACACGTTGCAAGCTTTGCCAGCGGGCGCTCGGCGCGATCTGATCTGGGGCCACAACATGGAAACCGTACCGCGCCTGTACCAGGCAGCGCGCAAGGGTGCCAAGTACGAACGCTCGCTGCGTCTGCTGGAAATTGCTGCAGGCCTGTCGAACGCTATGCCCGGCGTGGAGGCCAAGTCGTCGCTGATGCTCGGCCTGGGCGAAACGCAGGCGGAAGTGCTGGACGTGCTGCGCGACCTGCGCGCGGTCGGCGTGCAACGCCTGTCGCTCGGCCAGTATCTGCGCCCGACCCTGGACAATCTGCCGGTCGCCCGTTACGTGCCGCCGGAAGAGTTCACAGAATACGAAATCGCCGCGCGCGAGTTGGGTTTCGCCTGGGTCAAGGCGGGTCCGCTGGTGCGCAGTTCCTATTTCGCCGAGGAGATTCAACATGGCTGACCTGAAACAAACCCCGCTCATCTACAAACACCGCGAAGCCAACGCCAAGCTGGTCGATTTCTCCGGCTGGGAAATGCCGATCCATTACGGTTCGCAAATCGAGGAGCACCACATCGTGCGGCGCGACGCCGGCATGTTCGATGTGTCGCACATGCTGCCGGTCGATCTGAAGGGTGAGGGCGCGCGCGAATTCCTGAAGAAACTGGTCGCCAACAACGTCGACAAGCTGCAGACCACCGGCAAGGCGCTGTATAGCTGCATGCTGCACGAAGGCGGCGGCGTGGTGGACGACCTGATCATCTACTTCCTCAACGAATCCTGGTTCCGCATCGTGGTCAACGCCGGTTGCGCCGACAAGGACATCGCCTGGATGGAAGTGCAACTGGCCAAATACGCGCCGCAACTGACCCTGACGCCGCGCCGCGACCTCGCCATGATCGCCGTGCAAGGCCCGAACGCCGCGACCAAACTCTGGCAAGCCATGCCCGGCATGCAGGAACTGGCCGCGCCGATGAAGTCATTCTTCGCGGTTGTCGTCGGCGACATGTTCGTCGCCCGCACCGGCTACACCGGCGAGGATGGTTTCGAAATCATGCTGCCGGCGAAAGCCGCACCGTTCTTTTGGCAGGCCTTGCTTGAAGCTGGCGTCAAACCCTGCGGCCTAGGCGCGCGCGACACGCTGCGTCTGGAAGCCGGCATGAACCTGTACGGCCAGGACATGACCGAAGCAACGACGCCGCTGGAATCCGGCCTGGCCTGGACGGTCGACCTGAAGTCGGAACGCGATTTCATCGGCAAGAATTCCCTGCTGCATTTGCCGCGCGCGCGCCAACTGGTCGGCCTCAAACTGCTCGACCGCGGCGTGCTGCGCAATCACCAACCGGTGTTCACCGAACATGGCGAAGGCGAGATCACCAGCGGTTCCTTTTCGCCGACCTTGAACGGTTCGATTGCGTTCGCCCGCGTGCCGGCCGGCGTCAACATCGGCGATACCGTCGTAGTGGAAATCCGCGACAAGCGTATGAAGGCGGCGGTGGTGAAATACCCGTTCGTCCGCAACGGCAAGCCGCTGGTCTGAACGCATTTCATGTCTATAATCGGCTCAAATTATGGACATGAGTGAGGTTGCCATGAACTGGAATATTGCCGAAGCCAAACAGCGTTTCTCAGAGGTCGTGAAGCAGGCCCGCAGCGAGCCGCAATGGATCTACAACCGTAAAACGCCGGTGGCGGCGCTGATCGCGGCGGAAGACATGGCGGAATACCAGGCCTGGAAGGCGTCGCAAAAGCAGCCGAAAACGCTGGGTGAAGAATTTGCCGAGTTGCGGCAGTTACTCGCGGAAGCGGGCTATGAAGACGGCCTATCCATTCCACCGCGCTCCACCCGCCGCAACGCTTTTGTCGAGATGCTGGATGAAGAGTACCCGGAGGCCGCCGGCCAATGAGTTTTCTGGTCGATACCAATGTGATCAGCGAGTTGACCCGCCGCCGGCCGAATGCCGCTGTCCTGGCGTGGTCGCAATCGGTGGCTGTGCATCATGTTTCCGCCATCAGCGTGGATGAACTCTGGTACGGCATTTCACGCCGGCCGGCGCTGGAACTGGATGCCTGGCTGACCCATTATCTGAATAACCATAAGGTGCTGCCGATCGATCAGGATGTGGCTCGGCGTGCCGGTCAATTACGCGGTGTGTTTTCGTTGCGCGGCATCGTGCGCGACCAGCCGGACATGCTCATCGCCGCCACCGCGCAAGCGCACGGTTTGACCCTGGTGACCCGTAACAGCAAGGATTTCGAAGGCTGTGGTATCAGCCTGTTGAATCCATTTGATAATCCCTGATTCGTTTTTTCTGGAGTCTGCAATGTCCAACATCCCTAGCGAACTTAAATACACCAAGTCCCATGAATGGGTCCGCCTCGATGGCGACGGCAGCGTTGCCGTCGGCATCACCCACCACGCCCAGGATCTGCTCGGCGACATGGTGTTCGTGGAAAACCCCGTGGTCGGCCGCCAGTTGGCCGCCGGCGAGGAATGCGCCGTGGTCGAGTCGGTGAAAGCCGCCTCCGACGTCTATGCCCCCATCGCCGGCGAAGTGCTGGCCGCCAACACCGACGTCGAAGCCAGCCCGGAAAGCATCAACCAGGATCCCTATGCCGCCTGGATGTTCACGCTGAAGCCGGCCAACGCCGCCGACCTCGACGGCTTGCTGGATGCCGCCGCCTACGCGGCGCACGTCGAATCGGAAGCGCATTAAGCCGCCCTGCCATGCCCTTCATTCCGCATACCGAAAGCGATATCCACGCCATGCTGGCGAGCATCGGCGCGCCCTCCACCGACGCGCTGTTCGATGAAATTCCCGCCGAACTGAATTGCGGCGGCCTGCCCGGCATACCCGAAGGACTTTCGGAAATGCAGGTTACCCGGCTGATGTATGAGCGCGCCGCGCAGGACGGCTTCTACAGCAACTTCATCGGCGCCGGTGCTTACGAGCACCATATCCCGGCGGCGGTGTGGCCGATCGTCACGCGCGGCGAGTTCTATTCCGCCTACACGCCGTACCAGGCCGAAGCCAGCCAGGGCACGCTGCAACTGCTCTACGAATACCAGACCATGATGGCCAGCCTGACCGGGCTGGAGGTGTCCAACGCCTCGCTCTACGACGGCGCTTCCGCGCTGGCCGAGGCGGTGCTGATGGCGGTACGCGCCAACAAGGCCGGCTGCCGCCGCGTGCTGGTGCCGGCGACGGTGCATCCGCGCTATCTGGCGGTGGCGCGCACGACGGTGAAGAACCAGAACATCGAACTGGTGACGGTGCCCTGGTGTACCGACTGCGGCCACACCATCGTCGACAGCCTGAATGCCTTTGCCGGCGAGCCCGCCGCCGCGCTGGTCATTCCGCAGCCCAATTTCTTCGGTGTGCTGGAGCCGGTCGATGCGCTGACCGACTGGGCGCACGCGCACAACATGCTGGCCATCGCCGTGGTGAATCCGCTCGCGCTGGCTCTGCTGAAGCCGCCAGGTTTATGGGGTAACAAGGGCGCCGACATCGCCGTCGGCGACGGTCAGCCGCTCGGCGTGCCGATGTCTTCTGGCGGTCCCTATTTCGGCTTCATGACCACGCGCCAGTCGCTGGTGCGCCAGATGCCGGGCCGCATCGTCGGCCGTACCGTCGATCTCGACGGCCAGCCCGGCTTTACGCTGACCCTGCAGGCGCGCGAGCAGCACATCCGCCGCTCCAAGGCGACGTCCAACATCTGCACCAACCAGGGCTTGCTGGTCACCGCCGCCACCATTCACATGGCCTTGCTGGGACCGGAAGGGCTGAAGAGCGTGGCGCTGGAATCGCATGCGAAGACGCGGGCGCTGCTCGACAAGCTGCTGTCCGTGCCCGGCGTCGAGCGCGTGTTCGACTCGCCCTTCTTCCACGAAACGGTGATCCGGGTCAGCACGCCGGTGGCGGAGGTGCTGCGTGCATTGCGCGCCCAGGGCATCCTCGGTGGCTATGCGCTCGGTGGCGACTATCCTGAATTGGCCGATTGCATCCTGGTTTGCGCGACGGAAACCAAAACCGACGACGACCTGGAACAGTATCGGCAACAATTGCAACGTATCCTCAGCCGACGCGGCGGGCGCGAGCCCGGTGTGCCGCCCTGCGCTTACAAGTAGTTCACGTAGTTCACTTAGTTGACCCCCCACAACCCAAAGGAGACAACATCATGGCAACCGTAACCTTAGGCGGCGAACCCATCTCCGTCGGCGGCAATTTCCCGCGCGTTGGCGATTCCGCACATTCCTTCATGCTGGTCGACAAAGACCTGAAGGACGTCTCGCTGTCTTCGTTCTGGGGCAAACGCAAGATCCTCAACATCGTGCCCAGCCTGGACACGCCGACCTGCCAGGTTTCCACGCGCAAGTTCAACGAACTCGCGGCCAGCATTCCGAACACCATCGTGCTGGTGATTTCGGCCGATCTGCCGTTCGCGCAAAACCGCTTCTGCACCGTCGAAGGCCTGAAAAACGTCGTCACGCTGTCCACCATGCGCGGCCGCGATTTCAACAAGGACTACGGCGTCATGATCATGGACCCGCCGCTGTCCGGTCTGACCGCCCGCGCCGTCGTCGTGTTGAACGAGAACGACAAGGTGGTCTGGTCCGAACTGGTCCCCGAGATCAAGCAGGAACCCAACTACGAAGCCGCGCTGGCCGCTGCCAAGGGCGAACCGCTGTAATTATCCGTAGGGTGCGCCATGCGCACCGCTCCACGTTAAATGGTGCGCATGGCGCACCCTACACGCTGCTTATCACATGCTCATCTTCGAACACGCCCATCCCGGTCGCCGCGCCCATGCCCAGGCGCCCTTCCACGCACCCGCCGCCGACGATCTGCCGGCCGACCTGTTGCGACAGACGCCGCCGCTGTTGCCGGAAACCTCCGAACTTGATGTCGTGCGCCACTACACCAGGCTGAGCCAGAAGAATTTCAGCATCGACACGCAGTTCTATCCGCTCGGCTCGTGCACGATGAAATACAACCCGCGCGCCTGCAACTCGCTGGCCATGCTGCCGCAGTTCCTCAGCCGGCATCCGCTGGCCGATACCGAAACCGGGCAGGGTTTTCTGGTCAGCATGTTCGAATTGCAGGAAATGCTGAAGGAAGTCACCGGCATGGCGGCGGTCAGCCTGGCGCCGATGGCCGGCGCGCATGGCGAGTTCGCTGGGGTGGCGATGATCCGCGCCTATCACGACGCGCGCGGCGACACGGCGCGGCGCGAGATCATCGTGCCGGACGCCGCGCACGGCACCAACCCGGCCACCGCGACGATGTGCGGTTACGTCGTCAAGGAGATTCCCACCGACCGCCAGGGCAACGTCGATCTGGCCGCGCTGAAAGCTGCCGTCGGCCCGCAGACTGCCGGCCTGATGCTGACCAACCCTTCGACGTTGGGTGTGTTCGAAAAGACCATCGTCGCCATCCAGAAAATCGTGCACGAGGCCGGCGGCCTCAGCTATTACGACGGCGCCAACCTGAACGCCATCCTCGGTCGCGTGCGACCCGGCGACATGGGTTTCGACGTGATCCACATGAATCTGCACAAGACCTTCTCGACGCCGCACGGCGGCGGCGGGCCGGGCGCCGGTCCGGTCGGCGTGTCGGAACGGCTGCAACCGTTTTTGCCGATTCCTTATGTGGTGTCGGAACGCGAGTTCTACCGCTGGGCGGAGGAAGCCGAGGTGCCGCAAAGCATCGGCCGCATGAGCGCCTTCGGCGGCAACATGGGCGTGCTGCTGCGCGCCTGGGTTTACGCCCGCATGCTGGGTGGGCTGGGCATGCAGCGCGTCGCCGAATTCGCCGCGCTGAACGCCAACTATCTGGCGGCGGAACTGAGTAAAGCCGGCTTCGAGCTGGCCTTCCCGGAACGTCGCGCCAGCCACGAGTTCATCGTCACGCTGAAGAAGCTGAAGGACGAGACCGGCATTTCGGCGATGGATTTCGCCAAGCGCCTGCTCGATTACGGCTTCCACGCGCCGACCACCTATTTCCCGATGCTGGTGCCGGAATGCTTGCTGATCGAGCCGACCGAGACCGAGAGCAAGGAAACGCTGGATGCCTTCGTGCAGGCAATGGTCGCCGTCAAACGCGAAGCGGAAAGCCAGCCCGACCTGGTCAAATCGGCGCCGCATAAATTGCCGTCGCGCCGGCTCGACGACGTCAAGGCCGCGCGCGAACTCGATCTGGTCTGGAAAGCGGCGTGAGCGAGGTGCGGGAAAGCTTGAGTGTGGAAAGTCCGCATAAAGGCAAAACCGGTCTCAAGCGGGTCTGGAATGCGTTCTTTTATTCCATGGAAGGCTTCCGCGCGGCCTGGAAACATGAGGATGCATTCCGTCAGGAAAGCTTGTTGGCGATGCTGCTCATTCCGCTCGCGTTTTTTCTGGCCGACGCGCCGCTGGAACGCGCCCTGATGATCGCCAGCGTGCTGCTGGTGCTGATCGTGGAGTTGATCAATTCCGCCATCGAAGCCACGGTCGACCGCATTTCCCTGGAAAACCATCAGCTCGCCAAGCGCGCCAAGGATATCGGAAGCGCCGCCGTATTGATCGCCTTGATCGATGTGCTGGTCGTCTGGGGTTTGATCCTGCTGGGCTGAGGCCGATGCCTGGCGCCGCGCTCCCGGCAACTTCCCTGCGCCAGCTCGCCAGCCGGTTTCCCCGCCCGGGCCGGATCGAAGCGATCTATCTGCGTCCACAACGGCGTGCGCCGGTTCACTCTGTCGCCAGCGTATTGGCGCTGGCCGCGCGCGGGCTGGAAGGCGATCACACGGCAATTCGCCAGCCAGTGCGTGGCGAAGGCGGCAAACGCCAGATCAGCCTGATCCAGGCCGAACACCTCCCGGTCATCGCCGCCCTGGCCGGCTTGCCGCTACTCGACCCGGCGCTGCTGCGGCGCAATCTGGTGGTTTCCGGCCTCAATCTGCTCGCCGCCCGCGCGCTGTTCAGGGATGTGCCGCTGCGCGTGCGCATCGGTGAACAGGTCATCCTTGAAATCACCGGTGCCTGCGCGCCCTGTTCGCGCATGGAAGAACTGCTCGGTGAGGGCGGCTACAACGCCATGCGCGGACATGGCGGCATGACTGCGCGCATTCTGGTCGGCGGTTCGATCCATCTGGGCGATGCGGTGACTTGCGGCTAAAAGGCCCGAATTGTTTTGGCATTCTTCCGGTAGCGAATTCGTTACATCAAAAGCAAGCTTCAACGACTGCCTGTGCGCACTCCAGGTGTTTAACCTGCAATACGGTTGGGTGAATAACATTATTTAAATAGCCCAGTCGCAGCAATTCGCCAGAGCAAGACTGGATTAATTGTCGCTGCGTATTTGCCACTACGTAATGGCGGGTAAAACGGCATAAATTAATCCGTGTTGATAACGGGTAGGTCGAAGCTACAGGTTTGTATGCAGGCTTTGAATGTTTTCTGATACGGCATGTTTTTCATTGCGGAATCGTCGGGTTCGATCGAGATCGTTTCGTTCTGAAATATATATATGGAATTGGAAAAATGGACGACAAAGAACAAGTAAAAGCGGCTGTCCCCAGGTGTGTGCTGCTGATGTCGCAGGTGGATGTGTCGGAAATTCTTGTGCAACGCCTGGAGTCGTCCGGTTGGCGCGTCTTGCAATGTCGGCAGTCGGACGCCGAGAATGGCATCGTCAATCCCTGCAGAATTGGAATTGTCTGGTTTGAAAACTATGACCCGGCTTTGATCGGCAGGTGGGAAGCGGTTTCCAGAAAATGCATCGGCGTGCAGTGGCTGGCCCTGGTCGATCGGGTTGCACTGGGCGACGAGCGGTTAAGAGATTTGATATCGAACCGGTTTTACGATTTTCATACCTTGCCGGTCGATCTGGAACGTTTGAAATTCGCCTTGGGGCATGCTTATGGCGTGGCGCAATTGCAGATCAATCCCATCGAAAAAACCACATTTGTCTGGGACGATGGTCTGGTCGGGGTGAGCAAGCCGATCGAGAACCTGCGCAAGCTGATCAAGAAGGCTGCCATGTCCGATTCGCCGGTCATGATCTGCGGCGAAAGCGGTACCGGCAAGGAATTGGTGGCGTCCTCCATTCACGCCCAATCCGGCCTGCGGACTAAACCATTCGTTGCGGTAAATTGCGCTTCCTTGCCGGGCTCATTGATTCAATCGGAATTGTTCGGCCATGTAAAAGGCGCTTTTACCGGGGCGAGTGCAACCCGAATCGGGCGGATCGAATCCGCCGCGGGCGGCTCATTGTTTCTCGATGAAATCGGAGATCTGGGGTTGGGATTGCAGGTCAATCTCTTGCGTTTTTTGCAGGAGAAAACAATTTCGCGCTTGGGCGGGCATGAAGAATTGAAAGTGGATGCGCGGGTTATCGCGGCAACCCATGTGAATCTGGAAAATGCAATCAAGGAAGGGACTTTTCGCGAAGATTTGTATTATCGGCTGAATGTCATTCGAATAAATGTGCCGCCCCTGCGCGAGCGGCGAGACGATATCGAGCATCTGGCGCTGTATTTCTTCAAGAAATTCAGAATGACGATGCCGACGCAGGTGACCGGATTTAGTTCGGATGCATTGATGGCCATGCGCCACCACGATTGGCCCGGCAACGTGCGCGAACTGATCAACCGGATTCGCCAGGCATTGGTCATGTCGGAGGCAAAACTCATTACGCCGGAAGATCTTTGCCTGAAACGCGATCTAGCGGCGTGCAATATCTTCGATCTGGAAACCGCCCGAGCCGATGCCGAAAAAGCCACGATTCTGGCGATGACTGCATTTACCCGCAGAAACATGTCTGAAACGGCACGCCGGCTTGGTATCACCCGGGCAACGCTGTACCGATTGATTTACAAGCACAAGCTTGAGCAGACGCTCGGGTTCGATACCCATAAAAATCCGGCCAAGGCTGAAGCCGCGGATTCCGTGGCGATAGGTGCCGAAACACTTGATTCCGAACTGGTCGCTGAAGCGGGCATGGTTCCCGGCCCGCGCCGGGGGAATCTGTCCCGCCGGATGCAAATCAAGGTGGCAACGAATTCGCCATTGCAGTCCTGGCCGATGCAGTTGGCAAGCCTGGAACTCAGTTCTGGCGATAAACGCTGACGTACCGCTAAAAGAGCTCGGACGTCGTCGTATGGCTGATCAGGATGTGGGATTGTGCGCTTGGCATACGCTGTTGGCCGCAGGGCTGCTGACTGTGCCGGTGGCCGGTTACGGCGCTGCGCTGAATGACAGTGCAATAAACGCCCAGGAACTGGCCTTGGGTGTGCCCGTCGCCTTCGATAATGCGGGCGCCACGGTGCAGGCTGGAGAAGTCTCGCCGGGACGCGGCAGCGGGTTGAGTTGTCGCGCGCAGGATGGCTGGTGTTCGAACGCCAGCGGCCCGACCAACAGCCTCTGGTACCGCTTCCAGGCCAGCAGCGAATCGGTGGCGGTGTTGGTCGATCAGGCCGCCGGCGCCAATTTGCAACTCGCCCTCTGGCAAGCCACCGATCCCGGCAACTTCGCCAGCTACCTCAAACTGGCGGCGAACGACGACGGCAACGACAGCTTTGCGCCGGGCATCTTGCCGAGAACCGGGTTGACAGTCGGCGCCAACTATCTGATCCAGCTTTCCGGCCAGCCTGGCCATGCGGCAAGTACGCTGAAGGCTGCGTCGGTCGAGCGACTGTCGCTGGCCAGCGGGCATCTCGGCACCGGCGCTATCGGTCTGTTCCCGTTCACGCTCGTCGGCGATGTCCAGGGCAGCGACTACTTCGCCATCGCTACCGCCGGCTCCAGCTTCGATACCGAAATCGGCCTGTACGATAGTGCCGGCCGCCTGGTTGCCAGCAACAACAACGTCTCGCCCTATACGAGCTCAAGTCTGTTGCGTTTCGGCTTTGGCGGCAGCGACGGCAGCCGACTCGGCGCGGGCAGCTACACGCTGGTGCTGGGCGGCTTCAACACGATCTTCCGCGACGGCGATGTCGATACTTCCTTTCCGCATCAGGGCGATTTCCAGATCGACATCCAGTCGACTCAGCGCGTTGTTTCCCCCGCCGCGCCGTCATTTCTTGCCCGCGATGGCAAATATTTGCCGGCAAGCGTGCAGGAGGTGGAAATCGCGCGGGGTTCCCTGGCCGCCGGTGAAGTCCGCTTGTTTTCGATCAACTTCGCCCGCGACATTAGCGGGGCGGATTGGGCTGCGATACACACGACCGGATCGTCGATCGACACGGAAATCGCTTTGTTCGATGCCCACGGCCACCTGGTGGCGGAGAACAACAACCTGGCGACGTACGAGCCAACGAGCCGGCTCAGTTTCGGCTTCGATGGCGATGACGGCGCCACCCTGCCGGCCGGCCAGTACACACTGGCTGTGGGCGGCTTCAATAGCATTTTTCGGGATGGGCTGGAGGTCAGCTCTTCTTCATCTACCCAGGGCGATTTCGCTCTCTACCTGCAGACCTCGATGGGTCTTGGCAGTGTGCGGGCGATCCCCGAGCCGGCCCAGCTCTATCTGATGGCGCTCGGTCTGGCGCTGGTCGTGGCGCGCTGCCGTTCAAGCTAGCAGGCTGTCGGACTTTCCCCGTGAGACGCGTTGAGCGCATGAGCGGACGGATGCAAGGCGCGGCGCGCGGGCAATGGTCGTTCCATTGCCAAGCGTCGCAACGCCGCAGACGCCGCTCATACGCTCAACCCTCCGGGCCGGGGGTACTTTTGGCGCAGGGCGGCGTTGCGGCTCGCTCATTTGGAATGACCAAACCGCGCTCACCGCGCCTTGCCCTGCGCCAAAATCACCCCCGGCGCGCTCACGAGGAAAGTCCGACAGGCTGCTAGGAGGCCCGCTTGCGGGCCGAAACGCACCGGGACAGTCCGCACCGAAGGATTCGGCCCGCAAGCGGACCTCCTACGCGCGGACATCCGGATTCGCCAAATTCAGCGAATCCGGATGTTCCGGGGATCACGCAATTTGCTTGCGACGGCGCTTGGCCAGCGCCACCAGGCCCAGGCCGGCGAGCATCATGGCGTAGGTTTCCGGCTCGGGTGCCGGGCTGACATACTTGCCCGGGTTGCCGATCGCCCCGGCATAGCCGAGGGCGGTGGTCGCTTTGCTGCCGAACGGATCGCCGACACTGGATTTCACCCAACCCGTCGCGTCGTACGGCAGTCCCAGCGAGTCGTGACCGGCGGAGGCGCTGACGCCGCTCTGCGTAAGCGCGGTGCTGTAGTTCACCTGATCGAGCAGCATGCCGTCGGAAAGACGGTAGAGGCTGAGCTGAGCTTCGGATGAAGGCACCAGGCTGTAGTAACGGTCGGGATCCAGCGTCTGCACCTTCACGGCGGCGTTAAGCCCCCAGATCTTGTGGAAATCCTTTTCGCCCAGTTCGTCTTCGCAAGCCGCGGAATCGCAGGCTGTGGTCAGAATCACCGACTCGCCCGGAGCCACGTTGGTGAACATGATCTGAGCCACCTTGCTGGCATCGAAATTACTCGTCCCGGGAAAAGTCGGCCCGTTGCTCGAATCCATTCCGGTCTTGTAATAACCGAATTCGGACAAGTCGATGAAGCTTGCCGTCAGGTTGGTTATCTCGACAAAGCCATTTGCACTGGCCCCGGCTTTTCCCATGAACTCGGTGATGAAGATTCCACTGGGCACACTGGCTTGCGCGAGCGGGGCCAAGCCTGCCGTCAATACGGTTGTCGCCAGGATATTTCGCATGAGTTTCTTGTTCACGATACATCTCCTTGTAGAAGTCATTGACTCGAAAAATCGCCAATTGCGTACGCACATTGCCTCCCCGCTCATTTCCACGACCCCCGGCAACAGCCGTTCTGCCATGTCTCTGAGGTTCCGGCCAACCTCGGCAGAAAACCGAAAGAAGGCCAATGGAATCAGTCGTCTATCGGGTTTCAGCCACTTCGGATACCGGGATCTACAGCGATTACCGGTTAACCGGTGGCCAGAATAGGTTCGACCGGAAGACGAAAAACAGTCGTTGAAACTTGCTTTTTAAGTAAAGGTTTCTCTACCGCCGCAAGTCACGGGGCATTGCCACTGAACCCCGGCGCCGACCTGCCGAGATTGGTGAAATCTGCCGGTCGGCGCTGCTGTTCTATCGGCGATACAACTCGCCGAATGTCTATCTATTTGATTCAACAGAAGAATATTTTCATCTCACGAAAACGTGTCTCGCAAATTGAGCAGTTCATAGTGGTAACGAATTCGTCATAAATAAAAATACCTTTTATTAACAATGAGTTGTGAACATGGCACGCTTCTTGTAAGGGAGCGTTCGGCCCTAGGCGTTGCTTGGCGCTGTTTGGTGAGGTGCGCTGATGGGTACGAGGAAAAGGTGTGAACTCAACTCATTCAAATTGGAGGTAGATATGGCTTTTCATCAAACCCTGGTTTTTTCGCCTAGCAACAACGTCTGGAACGACGGCATCGGCCAAGACAGTCAAGTCTTCGGCGAGGGCGGCGACGACCGCCTGGATGGTCTCGACGGCAATGACGAGCTGAACGGTGGCATCGGCAACGATACCCTGTTGGGCAATACCGGCGACGACACGCTGAATGGCGACGAAGGCAACGACGTGGCCGATGGCGGTGACGGCAACGATGCGCTGAACGGAGGAGACGGTAGTGACACCCTGAGCGGCGGCCTCGGCGATGACGAGGTTTGGGGTGATGCAGGTGCCGATGTGCTGAACGGCGATGCCGGCAACGACACCATGTCAGGCGGCGACGACAACGACACCATGTCAGGCGGTACCGGTCTCGATCTCATGAACGGCGATGCCGGCGACGACAGCATGTCTGGCGGAGACTCTGCCGACGAGATGTTCGGCGATGACGGCAACGACTACATGACGGGCGATGCCGGCAACGACAACATGTCCGGTGGCGAAGGCGACGATACCCAGTCGGGCGGCCTTGGCAACGACAACATGCTGGGCGATGCCGGTAACGATTCCATGGCGGGTAACGAAGGCAACGACGTCATGGAAGGGGGCGACGACGACGACACGATGACCGGCAACTCCGGTGCCGACACCATGCAAGGCGACGCTGGTAGCGACAACATGGACGGCGGCAGCGGCAATGACAGCATGTTCGGCAATGACGATGCCGACACGATGTTCGGCGGCTCCGGCGACGACTGGCAGGACGGCGGCAAAGGCAACGATCTGGTGACCGATAACGGCGGCGACGACACACTGTTCGGCGGCTCCGGCAACGACACCGTGATGGGCGGCGATGACAACGACCTGATCTTCGGCGGCGCCAACAACGACTTGTTGTTTGGCGAAAACGGCGACGACGAGTTGAACGGCGACACCGGCAACGACCTGCTGGACGGGGGCGAAGGCTACGACATGCTGAATGGCGGCGACGGCGATGACACGCTGATCGGCGCATCCGGCAAGGACACCCTGAATGGTGGCGACGAGGACGACGTGCTCAACGGCGGTAGCGGCAACGACCTGCTGAACGGTGACGAAGGCGACGACAGCATGAATGGCGGTCTCGGCAATGACGCCATGAATGGTGGCGACGGCGAAGACACCATGATCGGCGCCAACGGCAAGGACACCATGTCCGGCGGAACCGGTGAAGACTTCATGGATGGCGGTCTCGGCCAGGACTCGATGTTCGGTGACGATGGCGAAGACACCATGTTCGGCGGCGCTGAATCCGACTTCATGGATGGCGGCGCGCATGACGACGTCATGTTCGGCGAGGATGGCAAGGACACCCTGGAAGGCGGTCTGGGCAACGACCTCATGGATGGTGGCAACGAGAACGACACCATCTCCGGCGGCGACCAGGACGACACCATGTTTGGCGGCGACGGTAACGACACGTTCGTCTTCAACGTCCATGCCAACGGCGGCAGCTGGCTGGATAGCCTCGGCTTCCGCAGCACCGACTACGTCATGGATGCGGACGAGATCGGCATGGAACCGGCCAACCCCGCGTTCCCGCTGAACTTCATCGACACCCTCCAGTTCCATGTCGATAACGCAAACGTCACCACCGTCGCCGGACTCGATCCGTTCGTGCATGTGGTCGATAACGGCACCGACGTCAGCATCTACTTC
>JASJPG010000012.1:0-16465 GCA_031426815.1 Hydrogenophilaceae bacterium | reverse complement strand
CCGCAACCCGCGATAGTGCTGGGGGGTGGGGAAAATGGTCACGGATTCAGGATAAGATCATCGGAGGATCGGCGTACACCGACAAAACCAGGACTGGTCATCTCCCAAGAACCCTTATCATTTTTCAAGGTGCATTTAGCTTTATCGAGAGATTGACCTTCGGTGGTTTTGGTATTGAGAGAAAGTGTCTGCATTTCACTTGAGGTAAGTGTTGCGCATCCGGTAAAGGATATGGAGACTGCACAGGCTATGACGGAATTTCTGTAACGCATTATTGCTTCCTTGTGAATAGCTAATAAAATGACAATGACATTCGAGATCGGCATAAAAACAAACCGGTATATTGTTGACTATGATTTATAGAGCCCCTTTCATTTCAATCCGCATAAAAATAATCCGGTGGTTCATCGCGCTACCCTGATGTTATTGACGGGAGGTTTGGATATGGGTCGTTGACCGAGTCGCTTAGCCCAAACCATGCGGCGATGAAAATTGAATCCGCCCGACTGGGATCGGAAATGATCTGAAGCGTCACGACTGCGAGCTCTCCCAAAGAATGCGGGCGGTTTTTCTAATTGTTGTTGGCCCAAGCGAAGGCCGTGACTATCGTCGAGCCCCTATTTCCGGTCAATGGCTTTGCAGCATTCCTCGCTGCCGCCGCCATCCAGGCCAAACACCCGCTCAGAAGAAAATCAGCTTGAGGCCAATCGCAATCGTGGCGATTTCGAAGGCGCGTTTGATCCAGAGATTGCCGCGGCGAATGGCGAGGTGGGTGCCGAGGTAGCCGCCGACGACGGAGCCGACCAGCAGCGCCGGCATCCAGTCCCAGGCGACGGTGCCGAGCACGCCGAGCACGACGGCGCCGGTGCCGTTCCAGACGATGCCGCACAGGATCAGCGTGTAGGCGATGGCGCGTTTGTAGTCGAGGCCGAAGTGGCGGATCAGCCAGATGGTCAGGAACAGGCCGGTGCCGGAGGTGATGGAGCCGTTCAGGATGCCGACCATGAACAGGCCGGCCATGCCGATCAAGAGGCCGCTGCCGGTGCGGTTCTTCGGTTCGAACACCATGCCCAGTTTGGGTTTGAACACGGAATAAAGGCCCAGGCTCAGGGTCAGCACGCCCAGCGCCAACGTTGCCCAGACGGGCGGCACTTGCAGGATGCTGACCGCGCCGAGCACGACGCCGGGCAGGCCGGCGGCCAGGATCAGCAACGAGAAGCGGCGTTCGAGCGGGCTGTCGCGCAGGTGCCGGAACACCGCGCCGAGGCCGAGGAACACACTGGCGACCTTGTGCGTGGCGAGGGCGACGCCGAACGGCAGGCCCAGGAAGATCAGCAGCGGGAACTGGATCAGCCCGGCGCCGCCGCCGGACAAGGCCGAAAACCAGTTGGCGATGAACGAGGCGACCAGCAGGATCAGGTGATCGGCTGCCGGGAGGTTCATGCGGCCATCAATCCGCCCCGGTCACGCCCATGCGCACCGGATGCGTCACGTAAACCAGGCGCAGGCCGGCGCCGCCGACACGCTGCAGCAGCGCGGAAATACTGCCTTCGTCGGCGGTGAACTCGACGCTTTCCGGCAGTTTGCCGGCGAGTTCGAAAAAGGCGTCTTCATGCACACCATGCCGGCCATAGCCCGCCGCGGCGCGGAACACCGTGCCGCCCGGGATGCCGAGATCGCGCGCCTGTTCGAACAGCCACTCATGCACCGGCCGGTGCGCGTGCTTCATGCCTTCTTCGACAAAAAAACGGATACACAGCGTCTGCATGATCGATTACCCCCGAACCAGTTTGAACGTCCACACGCCGAGCGCGGTCATCGCCAGCGAGCCGAACAGGTGCGCCGATGCGGCGCTCAGCGCCCAGCCGAGCTGGTTGCGGCTGATCAGCGTGAAGACTTCCGCGGAAAAGGTGGAAAACGTGGTGAGACCGCCGAGAAACCCGGTGATCGCGAACAAGCGCCATTCCGGCGGCAAGCCGGGATGCTGCGCGAAATACGCGATCGCGACGCCGACCAGATAGCCGCCGAGCAGATTGGCGGCGAGGGTGCCGTAGGGCAGCGTCGGAAACAGCGGGTTGAGCCAGAGCCCCAAACCCCAGCGCAGCCAGGCGCCGAACGCGGCACCGAAGCCGATGGCAAGGAAGGCGGAAATCGCCATGCCCGAGCCAGCGTTACCTTGGGTAGCTCGGATGCACGCTCACAGCCACATCATCAAGCCGGTTTCGAACGGGTGCGTCAGCAAATCGTGGCAGGGATAGATGCGCACCCGATACAGCAGCTTGCCGCACAGTTCCGGCGTCAATTCCAGGCGGTACAGGCATTCGCTGTCCGCCCAGCCTTCCGGCTGCATCCGCACGGCCTGCACATCCCGGTCCTGGCCCTGCTTGGAGGCGCGGCCGACCAGCACTTCGACGCGGACATCTTCCGGCAGCAGGCCGTTCAGGTTGACCGCGACCTTGAGTTCGATGCTTTCGCCATAGGAGATGCGCTTGAGTGGATCTTCGGTGCGCCGCATCGAGACGCTGCCCCAGGCCTGCCGCACCTTCGATTTCCACGCCGCCAGGCTTTGCGCGGCGGCGAAGCCGCCTTCCGAATAGCGCCGCCATTGGCGCGAGGCCGGGCCGTAGAACTTGTTGACGTACTCGGCGACCATGCGGGTGGAATTGAAGCGCGGCAGCAGCGTCGTGATCGAGCGCTTGGCCATCTTCACCCATTCGGCGGAGAAGCCCAGTTCGTGGCGGCGGTAATACATCGGGATGACCTGATCCTGCAGCAGTTCGTACAGGGTCTGGCTGTCTTCCCGATTGCGCCGCGCGTCGTCGTAGTTTTCCGGCGCCGGCTTGATCGCCCAGCCGTTGGCGCCGTCGTAGCCCTCGTCCCACCAGCCGTCGGTGACCGACAGGTTGAGCACGCCGTTCATCGCCGCTTTCATGCCGGAAGTGCCGGACGCTTCGAGCGGGTAGATCGGGTTGTTGAGCCAGACATCGCAGCCGGAAACCAGCCGGCGGGCGAAGCCGAGGTCGTAGCCTTCCACCATCAACAGCTTGCCCTCGAACTCGGGCCAGCGCGAAATCTCGTGGATGCGGCGGATCAGTTCCTGGCCCGGCTTGTCGGCCGGGTGCGCCTTGCCGGCGAAGATGAACAGCACCGGCCGGTCGGCGTCGGTGATGATCTGGCGCATCCAGTCCATGTTTTCGAACATCAGCGTGGCACGCTTGTAGGTCGCGAAGCGGCGCGCGAAGCCGATGGTCAGCACGTTCGGATCGAGCGGGTTGGCGTACTTCAGCATGCGTTCCAGGTGCGCCTCGGAACCGTGGTTGCGCAGGTGTTGCTGGGTGATGCGGAAGTTCAGGCCATGCAGCATCTGCGTCTTCAGCGCCTGATGCACGGACCAGAAATGGTGATCGGGAATCGCATCGATCTTCTGCCAGAACTCGACATCGGTCAGCCGCCGGCGCCATTCGTAGCCCAGCTTGTTGTCGAACAGGTCCTGCCATTCCTGCGCCAGGAAGGTGGAGACGTGGACGCCGTTGGTGATGTAGTCCATCGGCGAATCTTCCGGCGCCACCTGCGACCACATGTCGGACAGGATGTGCGAGGAAACCTGGCCATGGATGCGCGACACGCCGTTGTGATGGCGCGAGCCGTGCAAGGCCAGTTTGGTCATGTTGAAGTCCTGGCCGTGCTCGGCGCCACCCAGGCGCATGAACTCGGCGCGGCTGACACCGAGGTCGTTGCAGCAGCGCGCGAAATAGTCCCAGACCATTTCTTCGCCGAAGTGGTCGTGTCCGGCCGGCACCGGCGTATGGGTGGTAAATACGGTATTCGCCGCCACCGCTTCCAGCGCGGCATGGAACGAAAGGCCGTCTTTCACCTTGCGGCGGATCCGCTCCAGTACCAGGAAGGCGGCATGGCCTTCGTTGATGTGATACGCCGTCGGCTTGACGCCGAGTTCCTGCAATGCGCGCATGCCGCCGACGCCGAGCACGATTTCCTGCTGGATGCGGGTGTGCTTGTCGCCGCCGTAGAGTTGGTGCGTGATGTAGCGGTCTTCGACGCTGTTGACCGGCAGATCGGTATCGAGCAGACAGAGGCGAACGTGCCCGACGTTCGCTTCCCAGACCTTCACTTCCAGAGTGCGGCCGGGCAGTTCGATCTGGATGTGCACTTCGCTGCCGTCCTCGCGCATGGCGGGATGCACCGGCAGATCGTCGAACTCGGAATCGGTGTAGTTGGCGATCTGGTTGCCGTCGTTGTCGATGCGCTGGAAGAAATAGCCCTGGCGATAAAGCAGCCCGACCGCGATGAACGGCAAGCGCATGTCGGAAGCCGACTTGCAGTGGTCGCCGGCGAGGATGCCGAGGCCGCCGGAATACACCGGGAAGCTCTCGTGGAAGCCGAACTCGGCGCAGAAGTAGGCGATCAGGTCGCCCGGATGCAGGTCCAGCTGCATGTCGCGCCGCAGCGGCTCGCTCATGTAGGTATCGAACGCCGACAGCACGCGGTTGTAGCTGCCCAGGAAGATGTGGTCTTCCGCCGCCTCGGTCAGACGCTCCTCGTCGACCCGCTTCAGGAACGCCTTCGGATTGTGGTTGACCGCATCCCACAAGCCCGAATGCAGGCGCGCGAACAGCGTACGGCTGGGCCGGTCCCAGCCGTACCAGAGGTTGTCCGCCAACTCGGTGAGACGCGACAGGCGGCGCGGTATGCGCGGATTGACTTCAACGACGAAGGGGGTACCCGGTTTCATGCTGTTTCCTCTCTCTGCTTCGCTGTCGACATCGTGTGTAGGTGCGAATTTATTCGCACCTTCCAGCGCCCGACACAGTGCGAATGAATTCGCGCCTACGCATTCAGCCGAATGAAATGCTCGCGGTAGTACTTGAGTTCTTCGATGGATTCCTGGATATCGGCCAGCGCGGTGTGGCTGTTGGCTTTCTTGAAGCCGTCCTTCAGTTCCGGCCGCCAGCGCCCGGCCAGCTCCTTGAGGGTGGAGACATCCAGATTGCGGTAATGGAAATAGGCTTCCATTTCGGGCAGGTGGCGCGCCATGAAGCGGCGATCCTGGCAGATCGAGTTGCCGCACATCGGCGAGGTGCGCTCCGGCACATGCAGTTTCATGAATTCGATCATGCGCGCGGAGACGTCGGCGGCGGTCAGGGTGGACGCCTTGACCTTGTCGATCAGGCCGGACTTGCCGTGCGTACCCTTGTTCCAGTTGTCCATCGCGTCGAGCACGCTGTCGGGCTGATGCAATACCAGAACAGGGCCTTCTTCGACCAGATTGAGATCCTTGTCGGTCACGATCAAGGCAACTTCGAGAACGACATCGGTATCGGGATTCAGGCCCGACATTTCCATGTCGATCCAGACCAGATGAGTATTGTTTTGTGGCATGTAGGTGGCGCCGGAGGGGCTCGAATTGGGGGCGCAGCATTGTGGCATAATCGGCCCGACAACGTCACAAGAAGTTCTCTAATGCCTTCATTTCAAAGCGTTTTTTTGGCAGCGTTCTGTATTACTTTCGGTCTGAAACTGTGGTTGCTGTTGCGCCAGATGCGCCATGTCTGGATGCATCGCGACACCCCGCCGGCCGCCTTTGCCGACAGCATCCCGCTGCAAGAACATCAAAAAGCCGCGGCCTACACGCTGGCCAAAGCCCGTCTCGGCCTGCTCAACCTCGTACTGGAAGGCGGCCTGCTCTATGCATTCACCCTCGGCGGCGGCCTGCAATGGCTGCATGACGCCCTTGCCGGTGCGGTATCGCAGCCGCTGCTGGCGGGCGTCGGCGTGCTGCTCGGCCTGACCCTGATCAGCGGCGCCGTGGAGTTGCCGCTCGGTCTGTATCGCCAGTTCCGCATTGAGGCCCGTTTCGGCTTCAATCGACAGACCCCGGCCGGCTTCCTCGTCGACCTGCTCAAGCAGACGCTGATCGGCCTTGCCCTCGGCGGCACGCTGCTCCTGCTCGTGCTGTGGCTGATGGGGATCATGGGCGCCACCTGGTGGCTATGGGTGTGGGCGGTCTGGATGGGCTTCAATCTGCTGCTGCTGACCGTTTACCCCACCGTCATCGCGCCGCTGTTCAACAAGTTCACACCGCTGCAAGACCTCAACCTGAAGCACCGCATCGAGAACCTGCTCGCCCGTGCCGGCTTCCATGCCAGCGGCGTCTTCGTGATGGACGGTTCGCGCCGCTCCAGCCACGGCAACGCCTATTTCACCGGGCTGGGCAAGAACAAGCGCATCGTGTTCTACGACACGCTGTTGTCGCAGTTGAATCCGGAGCAGATCGAAGCCGTGCTGGCGCACGAACTGGGCCATTTCAAGCGCCGCCACATCGTCAAACGCATCGTGCTGATGTTCTGCCTGAGCCTGGCCATGCTGGCGCTGCTGGCAACGCTGAAGGAGGCAAGCTGGTTCTACCAGGGCCTCGGCGTCGCCAGCCAGAGCGATGCCACCGCGCTGGCCCTGTTCTTCCTCGCGCTGCCGGTGTTCCTGTTCCCGCTGTCGCCGTTGATGAGCCTGTATTCGCGCAAACACGAATTCGAGGCCGATGCCTTCGCCGCGGGACTCACGCAGCCGGGCCACCTGGTTTCCGCGCTGGTGCGGTTGTATCGTGACAACGCCGCGACGCTGACGCCGGACCCGATCTATTCGCTGTTCTACGACAGCCATCCGAAAGCGGTGGAACGAATTGAAAAACTGGAGTCTTACCGTAAGCAAAGCCGCGACCCGCAGCCCATGCGGGCTTGATCAATTCCAACGAGAGGAGTCACCCATGAAAAACCTATCCCTTATTCTGGCCATCGCCGCCGCTTCCGTGCTCGCCACCCCGGCCTTCGCAGCCTTCGACAAGGGCGACCCGAACGCCGGCAAGGCGACGCACGATAAACAATGCGCCGGTTGCCATATTTCCAAAGTCGGCGGCGACGGCAGCAAGATGTACACGCGCGCCGACCGCCGCGTGAAATCCGCCTCCGCCCTGGCGCAGCAGGTCACCACCTGCAACTCGATGCTGGGCAACCAGTTGTTCCCGGAAGACGAACTGCATCTGTCGGCCTACCTGAACAGCCAGTTCTACAAGTTCAAATAACCCGAAGAGCACAACCATGACCGATACCTTCTGCGATCTTTCCAAAGGCAAGTGCAAACCCTGCGAAGGCGGCATTCCGGCCCTGACCGACGCTGAAATTGCCGGCTTGATGCCGAAACTGGCGGCAGACTGGCAAGTGGCGGACGGCAAGCTGCGGCGCGATTTCAAGTTCGCCGACCACTACGTCACGATGACCTTCGTCAACGCCATCGCCTGGGTCTCGCACCAGCAAGGCCACCATCCCGACCTGGCGGTGGGCTACAACACCTGCCGCGTCGAATACGTCACCCACGCCATCAACGGCCTGTCGGAATCGGACTTCATCTGTGCCGCCAAGATCGATGCACTGTTCGATCTGTAATGGCCCTCTTTAATGGCAAATAGCCCGTTGCCGGCCGGCCGCGTCGTCGCCGCGCACGGGCGACGTTTTCTGATCGACACGGGCGAAGGCATCATCGAATGCGTCACACGCGGCCGCAAGAGCGACATCGTTTGCGGCGATCAGGTTTCATTCAACATCACCGACGCAGACCACGGCGTGATCGAGCACGTCGAAGCGCGCAAAAACCTGCTGTATCGCTCCGACGAGTTCCGCAGCAAGCTGATCGCGGCCAATCTCGACCAGGCTGTGGTCGTCGTTGCCGCCGTCCCGTATTTCCGCGAAGAACTGTTGATCCGCTGCCTGGTCGCCTGCGAGAGCTCGAACATTCCGGTCCTGATCGCACTGAACAAGTCCGACCTGCCGGAAACTGCCGCGCTGGCGCGGCATCTGGAAACCTATGCGCAACTCGGCTATCCGCAAATCACCGTCTCGGCGCGCGGCGAGAAGGACCAACTCGCCGAACTGCAAGCGCATCTGAACGGCAAGACCAGCGTGCTGGTCGGCGCATCCGGCGTCGGCAAAAGCACCTTGCTGAACAAACTGGCGCCCGAGGCCAAGGCCGCCACCGGCGAAATCTCGTACGCGCTCGATGCCGGCAAACACACCACCACCAACGCCCGTCTGTTCCACTTACCCGACGGCGGCGATTTGATCGACTCGCCTGGCATGCAGGAATTCGGCCTGCAACATCTGAGTCAGGCCGCGCTGATGGATGCTTTCCCGGAAATCCGCGCCCGCGCCGGCCAGTGCCGTTTCTACAACTGCCGCCACCTGAAGGAACCCGGCTGCGCCGTGCTCGCCGCGGTGCAGGCGGGCGACATGTTGCAGAACCGGATGCGGGTGTATCAAAGTCTGATCGGACAGTTATCCTGAAAACATCGCGTTGTGGAGACCACCCCATGAAATCCTTCGCCGCCCTCCTCTTCGGCCTGCTCCTTTCCTTGCAGGCCCGCGCCGATGCCAGCGTGGTCAACACGGCCTACGCCGCGCCGAAAGTGGTGTTCGATTTCTATCTGGACGACCCCGCCAAGATGGGCGCCGCGCTGTACTGGCTGCGCTCGCTGATCCTGCCGCTGTCGGTACCGCCGTACGAATACGACAGCGACACCATCAAAGTCGTCGTGCACGGCACCGAACTGGTCACACTGGCGAAGAAAAACGAGGCGAAATACAAGGATGCGGTCGACCGCATGCGCTATTACGCCGACCTCGGCATCGAGTTCAAGGTCTGCGGCCTGGCCATGCAGGACTACGGTTACAGCCTGAAGGACATGCAGGACTTCGTCCAGGTCGTGCCCAGCGCGCCGGTGGAACTGGTGCACTGGCAGAACAAGGGCTACGCCGTGCTGGTGCCGACCATCATGGACAAGAAATTCAACATCGAGGACATCCGCTGAAACAGTGTGCAGGCCCAACTACGCGTTGTGCGACTACATCCGCAGCACTTTGACAGTCTTGTCCTCCGCCAAAACCTGATAGACCTCAAACTGCGTGACAAGACAAGGCGACGGACTGAGACCTCCGACGCCGTCGTCAGCCCTGCATGTAGTCATATTGTCTGAGCGTTAGGAGCGGAATGATGTAAACGCTCAAACTCATTTCCTCGACGGGGTGAGTAGCATGGCGATGAGCAGCGCGCCCAGAGGAATAACGACAAGGCCGAATGCGATCAGAGCGGCCAACCCCATCGCAAAGGCCGGTGAAATCAGCGCAATCATGAGACGCACGAAGAGCGTCCCGAACATCCTGGAAGCTATGAATATGGTTGATGTTGCTGCGTTTTTCTGCCCCTATCCTGCTGGAAACCTGAGTTGCAGCGTCTCCCATAGCGGCGAGACATCGCAGACCACGACTCGGTCGCGATAGACCGGCGAAACATCGGGCAGGGGCTCAAAGGAATAAACCATCCAATCGATACCAAGCAACCCAGCCTGTCGGGCAATGTCTGCCAAGCCAAGGTTAGGGGCAATGACAATCTGCAAAGGCGCTTTCCTCAGTTCACAAAACGTACCGATGATTTCGTTGAGGGTCTGGGTTCCTTCCAGCGACAAAATAAAGAGGGCAAAGGGTTGGTTCTGGCCTGTCTGCATGGGATCTCCTGTGATAGCTAGGAATGAATCAACTTCGTCTTGATGCTCGATGCTGGCAGGCATGATGGCCGCCAGACAGCCTCACTCGCTGACATATGCGCCATCAATTCTCCGCGCCGAGCCCAGCGCTACCAGGGTCCATGCTGCGCACCCTACTCCGGCCAATGCTTGATATACCGCTTCAGCAGTGAGTTCTCGAAATCGGCTTCCTTCAGGCAGGCGCGGGCGACGTCGTGGAAGGAAATGACGCCCACCATCTTTCGCTCGTCGAGCACGACCAGATGGCTGGTGTGGCTTTTGGTCATCGCATCGCGGGCGTAATCCACCGAGTCGTCCAGCGTGGCGACCAGCGGCGCGGGTTCCATCAGTTCGCCGACTGTCACCTCGCTCAAGCCACAAGCGCGCGCATGCAAGCCGCGCAGGATGTCGCGTTCGGTGATGAAGCCGAGTAGATCGCCGTCGCGCAGCACGACCAGCGAACCGATTTCGTGCTCAGTCATGCGACCGACCGCTTCGGTGACAGAAGCATCGGGGTCGATGCTGACAATTTCGACGCCACTTTTTACCGACAGTACTTCGCGGATCAACATGTTCTTCTCCTTGTAGCGTTATCGACGCACCAGCCCGGCTTCGACCTGTTTACGCATGGCTGCACCCTTGAGCAGTTCGATCAGGGTCAGCGCGAAATCCATCGCGGTGCCTGGGCCTTGCGAGGTGACCACCTTGCCGTCCACCACCACCGCATCCGCCAGGGCCTGCGTCGTGGCCAGCTTGAGCGAGTCGAGCACGCCGGGGTAGGCGGTAGCCTGTTTGCCGTCGAGCAGGCCGGCTTGCGCCAGCGCCATCGGGGCGGCGCAGATCGCCGTGGTGTAGCGCCCGGCAGCGGCCATTTTCTTGAGCAGCGCCTGCACGCGGGCATCGTCGCGCAGATGCTCGGCGCCGGGCAGACCGCCGGGCAACGCGATCAGGTCGAAATCGCGCGCCAGGACGTCGTCGAGATAGGCATCCGGTTCGATGCGGACGCCGCGACTGCCTTGAATGGTGCCGCGCTGCAGGCCGGCCAGCACCACTTCGATACCGGCGCGACGCAACAGATCGGACAAGGTGACGGCTTCCAGATCTTCGAAACCGGGGGCCAATGGAATCAATACGGTTGCCATGTTTTTCTCCTACAAAGCCAACAGCCGATCCGTTTCGTGCGCCGCACGCTCGGCGCAATCGCCGATGGAGAGGCCGTTCAGATAGTTGCCGACCAGCGCCAGCGGCTCGCTTGCCAGCCGAGCATCGATCGCCGCGACGCGCCTGGGATGTTCGACACCCGGCGCGGGCAATCGATTCGTCGTTTCGCGAACATGTAGAAAATCGCTCGGTGCGACGCCCAGCACGGCGGCGGCGCGCGCCAGCTTGGCATCGTGGCCGAGACGGCCGGGCCGGAAGTGGAAAGTGAAGCCGCGCAGCGTGTCGTGCGGGATCGGGTCGCGCGTCACCACGGACCAGAAATCGTCATCGACGCCGATCAAACCGGCCACCGCCGGCAAATGCGATTTGCCCGCCAGCAACACCACGCCGAGCGCTTCGCTGCTGGACATCGGGAACGCCTGCAAATCGCGCGCCAGATCGGTATGCGCCGCACCGAGCAGGCAGGCCGCGGCATCCACCGGCACGGCCAGGATCAATTGCCGACAGGCGATCGCGCCGGCAGCGGTTTCCACCTGATAACCGTTTGCTGCGCGGGTGATCGAATTGACCGCGCTGTCACGGCGCAGTTCGAACGCGGCGCCTTCGGCCAGCGCTTCCAGCAGGCCCTGCAAGCCGCCGGGAAAACTGTATTTGCGCGGTGCCGCCTGCATGCGCGGCTTGCGGCGGAACAGCCACTCGGCCGGAAAGGCGTCCGCCGGCTGCGACAGCACGGCGGCAAAGGCCGGCGCCAGCAGATTGCGGTAATTGCCACGTCCGAGCAGACCGCCGAACCAGTCCGCCACGCTGCGCCCGGGCTTCGCTTTGCCCATGCCGAACGGCAGCGAAACCGCTGCCTGCAGAAAATTCAGCCGCTTGAGCGGCGATTGCAGCGTGCCATCGGCGCCGACGAAGCTGTAGCCGAGTTTCTCGCGCGGCAGCAGGTCGTCCAGTCGCCCGCGTTCCTGCAGCGCTTCCAGCAATTGCGAGTAGGAGTTGTAAGCCGTGTGGGCGCCGAGTTCGAGCCAGAAGTCGGCGCCCGGCGCATTTGCCACACCCGCCGCCTCAATCTCGTTGCGCAAATGCCAGCTCTGGATGCAGCCGCCGACGCGCGACGAGGCCTCCAGCACCAGAACCCTGCGGCCCGCCCGGGCCATCCGTGCCGCCGCGACCAGGCCGCTGACGCCCGCTCCGACCACAACGCAATCGACTGTTTCCATTTCCGAATGACTCAAGCTTGAAGAACCCTAAAAATCGTTGAAACGATGAATTTGACGCCGATCCTTCTTGGTCGGCCTCCCCTTGATCGTGCTGCCCGGTTCGGCCAGCACCTGTTTTGCCTCGACCTGCGCCAGACGCGCGGCCAGGCTTTCCGGCAATTCTTCATACAACTGGCGCGCCACCGGCGCCGGACCGCGCTTGTCGGACAAGCCGCGCACCGTCACGCGCCAAAGCAGATCGCCGATCTGTAGGTGTAGCACATCGCCCAGACGCACCTCGCGGCTCGCCTTGATGCGATCGCCGACGTCGCCCGCGACGACGAAACGTACCCGCCCGCCTTCCACCGCTTCCTGCGCCAGCCCGCGCGTCTTGAAAAAGCGTGCGGCCCATAGCCATTTATCGATGCGCAAGCGCGCAGCGACCGGGGTTTCGAAAGAATCGGCTGGAACTCGACGCGACATGGGCGAATCATAACGCGCATGCTCCGCCTTCCAGCCTTCTCCCTCGCACTCCTGGCCGTCCTGCTGACCGCGTGTGCCCACGCTCCCGGTCCCGCTACGACCAGCCTGGGCACCTTGCAACTGCGCGAGACGCTGAACATCGAGCCGGATGCCGCCACGGTGCGCCTGCAATACGGCCGCATCGTGGCGCGCAACGCCGTGCAGGAACACGACCCGTTCTGCGTGTTCGAAGTGGATACCGTGCGGCCAGTAATTCAAAGCGTGCCGCCCGGCCAGTTCCGCATCGTCGCCATCTCGCGCAGCGTCGAAACGATAGCCGGCATGCCGGCCGCTTTGCCGATATTTCCCGCGCCCTGGCGCGCCCGTCGCGTCGCCTTCAGCGATGACGACAGCCCCACGCATATCTATTTCAAGACCACTTTCCGTCTGCAGGATAGCCAGCCAATCGCCAGCCCGCCGGTGCGCGCGCTGACCTGCATGAGCAACCAGAACGCACCCGGCAACGCCAGTTTGATGCGCCATCTGACCCTGGCGGAAATTCGTGGCGCGCTGGGAACTTGGTTCACGCTGAACCTGGGCGGGGCAAATCCAGCTCCGTAGCCCGGTAGCTCCGTAGGGGCGCGATTGTTCTGGATTTCGCGCCTTGGAAGGCGCTCCTACGACACCGCCAACCCCAACACCGCCCGCGCGTTCACGCTGGTCTGATCGATCACCTCATCCACGCCAATGCCCCGTAGCTCGGCCAGACACGCGGCGATGCGCGCCACCTGCGCCGGTTCGTTGCGGCCCTTGCCGATCCAGGCGGGCGGGATATCGGGGCTGTCGGTTTCCAGCACGATGGCGTCCAGCGGCAATTCCTTGGCCAGCGCGCGCAGATTGCTGGCGCGCGTCCAGGTGAAGGCGCCGCCGAAGCCTAGTTTGAAACCGAGTTTCAGATAGGCGTCGGCCTGCTGGCGACTGCCGCTGAACGCGTGCGCGATGCCGCCTTTCACCTTGATCCGGCGCAGCTGTTTGAGGATGGGGTCGTTGGCGCGACGACAGTGCAGCAGCACCGGCAGGTCGAAATCGCGCGCGACCTTGAGTTGCTCGACGTAAAAATGGTCCTGCCGGGCGAAATCCAGTTCGGGCACAAACAGATCCAGCCCGATCTCGCCAATGGCGACCGGCCGCCACGACTCGACCTGGGCACGGAGCTCGGCCAGATGCTCGTCCCGGTGGATGTTGATATACATCGGGTGCATGCCCCAGGCCGGCAGACAACCAGGGTAGCGCCGGCACACCGCGTCGACCTCGGCGAAGTTGGCGCGGGTCACCGCCGGGATGACCTGAATCGCTACGCCCGCAGCCAAAGCACGCTGATAAATCGCATCGCGGTCGGCTTCGAATTCGCCGGCATCGAGATGGCAGTGGGTGTCGATGAGAGACGCTGTTGTCATGCCATGGATAATCGCATGTAACCCAAACCCGCAAAAACCGCCTTGAATTCCGTATCCCCCGCCGAAAACCCCACACACCCCCCGCAACCGCGCGTCGCCGTCATCGGCGGCGGACCGGCCGGGCTGATGGCTGCCGAGGTATTGAGCAAGGCCAACGTCAAGGTCGATCTGTTCGATGCAATGCCTTCGCTCGGGCGCAAGTTCCTGCTCGCCGGCATCGGCGGCATGAACCTGACCCACTCGGAAGCGCGCGCCCCGTTCCTGGCGCGCTACGGCAAACGTCAGGCGCAGATTGAGCCGTTGCTCGACGCGTTCGGGCCGGAGGATTTGCGTGCCTGGGTGCATGGCCTGGGCATCGCCACCTTCGTCGGCAGTTCCGGCCGCGTATTTCCGACCAACATGAAAGCGGCGCCGTTATTGCGCGCCTGGCTGCATCGACTGCGCGGCGCCGGCGTGCATTTTCATGTCCGCCAGCGCTGGCTGGGCTGGAGCGAGCAGGGCGAACTGCGTTTCGCCGGCCCCGGCGGCGAGGCGGCGCACGCCTGCGATGCCGTCATCCTGGCGCTGGGCGGCGGCAGTTGGGCGCGGCTCGGTTCCGATGGCGCCTGGGTGCCGTGGCTGCGGGCGCGCGGCGTCGAGGTGGCGCCGCTGCGACCATCGAATTGCGGCTTCGACATCGCCTGGAGCCCGCATTTCCGCGAACGCTATGCCGGGCAGCCGTTGAAATCGGTAGCGCTGAGCTTCGGCGATTTCCAGCGTATCGGCGAGTGCGTGGTGACGCAACACGGCATCGAGGGCAGCTTGATCTACGCCGCTTCCGGGCCGATCCGCGATGCCATCGAAGCCAACGGCAGCGCGCAAATATTTCTCGATCTGGCGCCGGGCAAGTCGCATGAGCGGGTCATCGCCGAGATCGCACATCCGCGCGGGTCGCGCTCGCTGTCCAGCCATCTGCAAAGCCGCGCCGGCATCACCGGCGTCAAGGCCGGCCTGCTGCGCGAAGCGCTCGACCAGGACACCTACGCCGATCCGTTGCGCCTGGCCGCCGCCGTCAAAGCCTTGCCGCTCACGCTGATCGCGCCGCGTCCGCTCGACGAGGCGATCAGCAGCGCCGGCGGCGTCAGGTTCGAGGCGATGGATGCGCGCCTGATGCTGCGCGACCTGCCCGGCGTGTTCTGCGCCGGCGAGATGCTGGACTGGGAAGCGCCCACCGGCGGCTACCTGCTCACCGCCAGTTTCGCCAGCGGCCGCGTCGCCGGCAACGGCGCGCTGGCGTGGTTGGTAGGGCGGAAAAGCGGCCTTATCGCGCCTTCCGCCGCATGATGTCGGAAGGCGCCGGCATAAAGACGCCGGCTTTTCCGACCTACGGCTTCTGCTTCGACAGCGGTGTGGACGGCGTGCGGGAACCATCCCGATCTGCCCGGCATCACAGAAACCATCTGTCATTTACGACAGGTACAATGCCGACCGCTTGCAAAGCGCCGCTTTGACGCCATCTACGCAGTTCGTTTCAACTTGGAGAGTCACCTGATGCAACGTATTCTTTTGTCCCTGTTCGCCGTGTTCCTCGCGTTCGCCCTGCCCACTTACGACGCCGAAGCCAAACGCATGGGCGGCGGCAAGTCGTTCGGCATGCAACGCCAAGCCACACCGATGAAACGCGACGCCAGCCCGCAGCAAGCGCAAAACGCCCCGGCACAAGGTGCTGCCGGCGCTGCCGCCCCGAAACGCAACTGGATGGGCCCGCTCGCCGGCCTGGCCGCCGGTCTCGGCATTGCCGCGCTGCTGTCGCATTTCGGCATGGGTGAAGGCGTCGCCAACTTCCTGATGATGGCGTTGCTGGCCATGGCCGCATTCATGCTGGTGCGCTGGTTCCTGAACCGCAACAAGCCGGCCATGCAGCGTCCGCTGCAATACGCGGGCCAAGGCGCGGATCAGAACGCTCCCCAGCCGATGCGTTTCGAAGCGCCGGCAGCCGGTTCTGTTGTTCCGGGCAGCATCTACGACAAATCCGGTCAGGGCGACGCCGCTGCAACTGCCCCCGCAGCTGCCAACTCGGTTGCAACCTTCCCGCCCGGTTTCGACGAAGTCGCTTTCGCGCGTCAGGCCAAGGTCAACTTCATCCGCATGCAGGCCGCCAACGATGCCGGCAACCTGGATGACCTGCGCGAGTTCACCACGCCGGAAATGTATGCCGAGCTGAAGATGGACATCGACGAGCGCCAAGGCAAGCAACAGCACACCGAAGTCATGACGATCAACGCCGAAACCCTGGAAGCGCTGGAAGAAGGCAATCGTCAGATCGTCAGCGTCCGCTTCTACGGCACGCTGCGCGAAGACGAGGAAGCGACCACTTCGTTCGACGAAGTCTGGCACATGACCAAGCCGCTCACTGGCAATCAAGGCTGGGTGGTGGCGGGTATTCAGCAGAACTCCTGATATCCTTGCGCCACAGCAAAAGCGGCCGGCTGGCCGCTTTTGTGTTTTCTGAGACTGCTTCAACCTACTGCTGCCATGAATCCCGACTCCCCCCTCGCCCGCCAGGTCGCCAAACGGCGCACCTTCGCCATCATTTCCCACCCTGACGCGGGCAAGACCACGCTGAC
>JASJPG010000011.1:0-72421 GCA_031426815.1 Hydrogenophilaceae bacterium | reverse complement strand
AACACCGCCGGCGGCGGCGCTTACGGCCACATCGACAGCCCGGCTGCCGGCGCGATCTCCCTGCGTCAGTCGTACGAGTGCTGGAAAGCCGGCGCCGACCCGATCGAATTCGCGAAAGAGCACAAAGAGTTCGCTCGCGCCTTCGAATCGTTCCCGGGCGATGCCGACAAGATCTTCCCGGGCTGGCGTGACAAGCTGGGCGTCCACAAGTAAGTCGAACGTCCGCTTTATGTAGTTGCGGTACTGACGCCCCCGGTTCGCTGGGGGCGTTTCATTTTCACGCATGCCGTTACAGTAGCAATCAAGTCAATATTGACTCAATTCATATTTGAATTCATTGTGCAGACACTTATAGCTGATTGGGAGTGACCCATGCCTCTACGTGTCGGCAACATCGCCAGCGGAGAAGACTTCTTCGATCGTCGCATCGAACTGGAAGACCTCTGGCGCTATCTTGAGGGCAATCACATCGCCCTGACCGGCCCTCGCCGGCTGGGTAAATCCTCACTCCTCAAGCGACTGGAAGAGCAGGCCCATGAACGGGGACTGATGGTTCGCTACATCGACGTGCAAGGCCTGAGCGGCGCCGCTGCCTTCGTGGATGCCCTCGATGCCGCCTATCCGGACGCCTCCATACGCCGCCACCTCGCGGACGCCGGCGACAAAATCAGGACCTGGTTCGCATGTCTGAAAAAAGTGGAAATCACGCTCCCCGGTGACGTCGGGGGCAGTATGGAACTGCAAGCCCCACCCGCCACCCCCTGGGGCCGGAAGGCAGCGGACCTCCAGACCCGCCTGAGCACCGCCCCCGCCCTGCTGCTGGTGGATGAGTTCTCGGTGTTTCTCGACAACCTGATCGAACGTGACGCCCACGAAGCGGAACAACTTCTGGGTTGGCTGCGCACCTGGCGCATGACCGACACCCACTGTCGTTTCATCTTTTCCGGCTCCGTCGGCATCAACGCCCTGTTGGAGCGTCACGACCTCACCACCTGGCTCAACGACTGTTATGAATACAAGCTGGGGCCGTTCCGCGAAGCCTCCGCCCTGGACATGCTCACCACGTTGGCGACGCGGGAGGGATGCCGAATCAGCCGGGAAAACGCCCGCCACCTCTGCACCCGTACCGGCTGGCTCTCTCCCTTCTATCTCAACCTGCTGCTGGACGAAGCGATCAAGGCCATGCGCGACCGCCTGCTGGAAAGCGGCGATACCGAGCGTGAGATCCAGACCGGCGACATCGACGACGGATACGACCGACTCCTGGCGGGCCGCTCCCGCTTCATCCACTGGTACAAGCGCCTCAACCGCGACCTGCGCGAACCCATGTTGGCCTTCATCCTGGCCATGCTGCGCCACATCGCCCGCAGCGACACGCCCCTGACGCGGCGCCAGCTTCTGGCCCGCCTTGCTCGCCTGGAGCCGGATGTGGAAGTGCGCAGCGAGCGGTTCTCCAACGCCCTGGCCTACCTGGAAGAAAACGGCTACCTGGGCGAACACGGCGAGCACATCCAATTCCTCGCGTTTCTGCTGCGGGATTACTGGCGGAGGAATCATGCGAACTGATCCCGCCCTCCGCCCCCGCGAACCGTTGAGTGCCGCCATCAAATACAACCCCCACCTCTGGGGACCGGACGAGCTGCGCGCCATTTTCGTGGTGCGCCAGACCGATCTGGCGCAGATCACCGAGCAGATCGTCGCCAGCCCCCGGGATCAGGTTCCGCAACACCTGCTCATCAGCGGCCATCGCGGCATGGGCAAGAGCACCTTGCTGCACCGCCTGGCTCTGGCGGTCAACGAAACCCCGGAACTGGCGGCCCAATGGCTGCCCCTCATTTTTCCAGAAGAGCAATACACCGTCAGCAACCTGGGGGAATTCTGGCTCAATGTCCTCGACGCCCTTGCCGATGCCCTGGAGCGGGCCGGTGCCCAGCTCGCCGAACTGGCCTTGCTGGATGCCGAAATCCAGCGCATCGCCGATTTGCCCCGTGACCAGATCGAAACCCAGGCCCAAGACTTTCTCACCGGCTGGATCGAACAACATCAACGCGGCCTGATCCTGCTGGTGGACAGCAGCGACCAGCTCATGGACGCCCTGATCCAGGGCGAAGGCAAGGCGGGCAAGGGCGATGCTTCCGCCCTCTGGCGCTTGCGCCGCACCCTTTCCAATCAGAAGGGCCTGTTCTGGATCGGCGCCAGCTATCAAGCGCTGGAAGCCAGCCACCAATACCAGGACGCCTTCCACGACTTCTTCGCCCTGCACGAACTGCGTCCGCTGACGGCGGCGGAGATGCGCGCCGCCCTGCTGGCCCTGGCGCGGCAATTCGGCGTGGGGACGAGTCTGACCGGGGAGGCCGCAGAGGCCGAAATGGCGCGTCGGCTGGACCGCCGGCCGGAACGTCTGCACACCCTGCGCCTGCTTTCCGGCGGCAACCCCCGCGCCAGCACCGCGCTGTACGAACTGTTCAGCTCGGGCGGCGATGAGCGCCTGCAAAGCGACCTGGAACGCCTGCTGGACAGCATGACGCCCCTCTACAAGGCGCGCATGGAAGCCCTGAGCGAACAGCCCCGCAAGCTCTTCGCCCACCTCATGGAGCATTGGCATCCACTCGGCGTAAAAGAACTGGCGCGTGAGTCCGGCATTGCCGCCACCACCGTTAGCGGCCAACTCACCCGCCTGGAAGTGGAAGGCCTCATCCACAAGGCCCCCCTGGCGGGCAAGACCAAGCGCAACGGCTACCAGGCCAGCGAACGCTTGTTCAACATCTGGTACCTGATGCGCCTGGGCACCCGCCGCATCCGCCAACGCCTGACCTGGGCGGTGGAGTTCATGCGCATGTGGTTCAGCCGGGAGGAACTGGGCGATCTGGCCGGGCTCCGTGAAGGCAGCCATGACGAAGCCGAGGCGGCCTATCGCCAAGCCATTGCGCTGGATGAACAGGATGCCTGGCCATGGGCCAATCTGGCCCGGCTCTACGCCATGCTCGGAAGACCGGAGGCCGCCGCCACGGCCTACCGGGAGGCATTGCGCCGGATTCCCGATGACGCCCAAGCCGGCGAAGGACGGGAACTGCGCCTGCAAGCCCACCTCTGGCTGGGTAACCGGGATTCCGCGCGTCTCGTCCTGGATGCCCTGGCCGTAACGGCCTCGGCGGGCGAACAGGAGGCGTTTTATCGAGTACGGGAGCAATGTTGGGAGTCCGCCCAAATCGGCCTGGCTTCTTCCCTGGCAGATATCATGGAAGCCAGCCCCTATGCCGATTTCCTGCTTCCTTTTGCCCTGGCCTTGCGCGCCTGGGCAAACGGTGAAACCCCCGTGGGCGCGGCCCCGGAAATTTTGGCCCTGGCCAATGAGATTCTTGATGAGATACGGGCCAGACAGCCCGCTTGAGCAATTCGTAAACTGGAGCAAGCAATGAACATCGACAAAACGCAGTACCAGGTTCACACCGAACCCTACTACCAGGCGCAAGGTAAGGAAGTTCAGTTGTACGAAGCCGCCTACCGCAACCGCCTGCCGGTGATGGTCAAAGGCCCGACCGGCTGCGGCAAATCGCGCTTCGTCGAATACATGGCGTGGAAGCTGAACAAGCCGCTGATCACCGTCGCCTGTAACGAAGACATGACCGCCAGCGATCTGGTCGGCCGATATCTGCTGGAAGCCAACGGCACGCGCTGGCTGGACGGCCCGCTCACCGTCGCCGCCCGCATCGGCGCGATCTGCTATCTGGATGAAATCGTCGAAGCTCGGCAGGACACCACCGTGGTGATCCACCCGCTCACCGACCACCGTCGCACACTTCCGCTGGACAAGAAGGGCGAGCTGATCCACGCGCACCCGGATTTCCAGCTGGTCATTTCCTACAACCCCGGCTACCAGTCGCTGATGAAGGATCTGAAGCAATCGACCAAGCAACGCTTCACCGCGTTCGACTTCGACTACCCGGACGCCGCGCTGGAAACCACTATCCTGGCGAAAGAAACCGGCCTCGATGAAGCCACCGCCGGCAAGCTGGTGAAGATCGGCCAGACCGCCCGCAACCTGAAAGGCCACGGCCTGGACGAAGGCATCTCCACCCGTCTGCTGGTCTACGCCGCGACCCTGATCAAGGACGGCGTCGACCCGCTCGACGCCTGCCGCATGGCCCTGGTGCGCCCGATCACCGACGACGCCGACATCCGCGAAACGCTGGACCACGCCATCGACGCGACGTTTGCGTAGAACATCGGTGGAAACACTGCTAAGCTAACGTATCAACATTGTTTCTACATGAGGCAGGGCCATGACACAGCAAGTTCTTCGCAAATGGGGCAATAGCCCTGCCGTGCGTATTCCCGCCGCCGTGATGGAAGCCGCGCATCTGACGCTGGATCAGGCGGTCGAGGTCAAGGCCGTGGATGGCCGGGTGATCATCGAGCCGGTCGCGCCCGCTTTCAGCCTGGATGTCTTGCTGGCCGGCATGACCGAAGCGAATCGCCACGAAGCGGTGGATTTTGGTCCGCCACAGGGGCGGGAACTGCTCTGATGGCCGTGTCCTACGTGCCTGATGTCGGCGACATCGTATGGCTGAATTTCACCCCGCAGAGCGGGCATGAACAAGCCGGGCGCAGGCCCGCCGTGGTGTTGAGTCCCCGGCCATACAACCAGAAGTCGGGGTTGCTGGTGTGCGTGCCCATCACCAACCAGATCAAGGGTTATCCCTTCGAGGTGGTATTGAGCGGCGGGGGTGCCACCGGGGCCGCGCTGGCCGATCAGATCAAGAGCCTGGATTGGCAAACGCGGCAAGCGGAACGCAAGGGCCGCGCCACCCCGGCCGAAATCTCTGAAATCCGCGCCAAGCTCGGCGCGCTGCTGACGTTGAACTCACCATGACCGTCGCCGAAACCGAATACCAGCACCCCCTGATGCAGGCCTACTGGGCCCAGATCGACACCCACTTCAAGCCGGTGGAGGAAGTGTTCGAGGACGTCATGGCAGAAGCCCTGGCCATCCTGACCCGCGAGGGAATCAATGCCTACCTGGAAGCCGGCCGCGTCATCGGCAAGCTGGGGCGCGGCGTCGAGCCGATGCTGGCGTTTCTGGAAGAGTGGCCGTCCACCGCCAAGGCGTTGGGCGAGGACGCGCTGCCGGAGATCATGACGGTGGTCATGCGCATGCAGAAGTCGCCCAACAGCAAGGCGATCGCGCCGTTCCTGCAGACGCTGGCCCCGGTCGCGCGGCGCTTGCACTCGCAGGAGCGGATGCGGCATTACCTCGACATCACGCTGGATTTCATGGAGCGCACCACCGGTTCCATCCACGGCCATCACACCACGTTCCCCAGTCCCGGCCTGCCCGACTATTTCGCGCAGGCGCCGTTCCTGCTCGGCCAGCTCAGTCTGGCCGGCCTGAAGAACTGGGTCGAATACGGCATCCGCAATTACCGCAATCACCCGGAACGGCAGAAGGACTACTTCAGCGTCCAGTCCGCCGACAGCCGCGCCGTGCTGCAACGCGAGCGCCACGGCACGCTGTTCATGGATGTGGAACGAAAGCTCGACCTGTACTTGCGCGGCCTATGGCAGGCCTCCGAGCAACTGGTGCCCTACTCCACCGCCTTCGACGAACTGCGCAAGCCGGTGCCGTATTACGACAAGTTGGGCATGCGGATTCCGGATGTGTACGACGATGCGGACACCATCTCCGGCCTCGACCGCTACCGCGCCACGCTGGCCCACATGGTCGGCCACCGGCGCTGGACCACGGCCCAGATCGCCGACAACTGGAGCCCGTTCCAGCGCATGGCGGTGGAGTTTTTCGAAGATTGCCGTATCGAAACCCTGCTCTGCCGCGAATACCCCGGCTTGAAGCGCATCTTCCTGGCATTGCACCCGAGACCGGTGGAAGACGCCTGCGATCCGGAAACTACCTCCTGTCTGCGTCACCGCATGGCGATGCTGTCGCGCGCGCTGCTTGACCCGGAACACGGTTATCGCAATGACGACTTGCTGGCATTCACCGAGTGCTTCCACGCGCTGATGGCGCAGGGTGAATCGAACACCACCGATATCGCCACGCTGGCGCTGAGTTACGTCGCCAAGACCCGCCGCCAGAGCGACCAGTACGCCAAGGTGCACTTCGACGACACCGTCGTCGACTACCGCGACGACAACCGCCAGATGTGGCTGTTCATCGAGGAGAGCGACGACGAGGAGATGTTCGAGAAGGAGAAAAAGCGCACCCCCAGCGAGGAACAGAAAGGCCTGCCGCCGCGCCACTACCCGGAATGGGATTACAAGAGCCTGACCTACCGGCCGGACTGGGTCAGCGTCTACGAGGCGCTGCACCCGAAAGGCAACCCGGCCGAAATCGACCGGCTGCTGGAAAAACACGCCGCCCTGGCCAAGCGCCTGAAACGCATCCTCGACCTGCTGAAACCGCAGGACAAGGTGCGCATCCGCTACCAGGAAGAAGGCAGCGAACTCGACCTCGACGTCGCCATCCGCTCGCTGATCGACTTCAAGGGCGGTGCCAATCCCGACCCGCGCATCAACATGAGCCACCGCACCGACGGCCGCGACATCGCCGTCATGCTGCTGCTCGACCTGTCCGAATCATTGAATGAAAAGGCCGCCGGCAGCGAGCAGACCATCCTCGAACTCAGCCAGGAAGCCGTCACGCTGCTGGCCTGGGCGGTCGAGCAACTGGGCGACGCCTTCGCCATCGCCGGCTTCCACTCCAACACCCGCCACGACGTGCGCTACCTGCACATCAAGGGCTACGGCGAACGTTGGGGCGACGACGCCAAGGCGCGCCTCGCCGCGATGCAGGCCGCCTACTCGACCCGCATGGGCGCGGCCATGCGCCACGCCGCGCACTACCTGGAAGCGCGCCCGGCCGACAAGAAACTGATGCTGATCCTGACCGACGGCCAGCCCTCCGACGTCGACACCCACGACGAACAGCTGCTGATCGAAGACACCCGCCAGGCCGTCAAGGAACTCGACCGCAAAGGCATCTTCACCTACTGCATCAACCTCGACCCGAAAGCCGACGACTACGTCAGCAGCATCTTCGGCCGCCAGTACACCGTGATCGACAACATCCAGCGCCTGCCGGAGAAACTGCCGGAGCTGTTTTTGGCGTTGACCAAGTAAGAAGCCCGCTCGCGGGCCGAGCACTTTTCCGGGCTGGAAGGGTCAGACCACCACTTGGTTCATGCAAGAGGAGGTGGATCATGGACAAGTCGATGATGACAGGAGTGTTGATCGGCGCCGTCGCAGCCACGGCGGTCGGTGGCGTGGCGGGCTACCGCGCTTGGTACATGGAGCCAGCCTATGCGGAAGTGCTCAAGTCCGAACCGGTCACCCAGACGATCAAGACGCCGCACCGGGTATGCAAGGACGAAATCGTCACCCGGAATGCCCCGGTTCAGGACCGCCAACGCATCGCCGGCACGGCCATCGGCGCCGTGGTCGGGGGCGTGCTCGGCAATCAGATCGGCTCCGGCAGCGGCCGCACCCTCGCTACCGTGGGTGGCGCCGCGGCCGGCGGCTACGCGGGCAACCGGATCCAGCGGAACATGCAGGATGCCGGCACGCAACAGGTGCATGAAACCCGCTGCAAGACGGAGTACGACAGCCAGCAAAAGGTGGTGGGATATGACGTGTCCTATCGCCTGGGTGACCAGCACGGCGTCGTGCGCATGCAGCATGCCCCGGGCGAGCGCATTCCAGTCAAGGACGGGAAGCTCATATTGAGCGCGCCGGCGACGGGCGATACGCCGTCCTGACGGCGCGATTGCCGAGTAATCCGCGCCAGCCCTACGCCGCGGCCAACGCCCGCCGTTCCGGTGCAACGCCGCGCAGAAATTTCAGAACCGGCAGCGTGGCAGCGCTTTCCAGCGCGTTATAGCCGCCGCTGGTTTCCTTGCCGAGATTGGCGCCGGCCTGGACCAGGCGCTTCAGCACTTCCAGCTTGCCGGTGGAAGCGGCGTAGATGGCGCAGGTGGCGCCGTTGACGTTCTGGTTGTCGACGTTGGCGCCATGCGCGATCAGCAGCGACACCAGCTCCGCGTCGCCATGCACGCAGGCGAACCAGAGCGCGTGATGGTCGTCGTCGTTGACATGATTGGGGTTGCCGCCCAGGGCGAGCAATGCCTCCACCAGCGCCCGTTCGCCCTTCAGCGCGGCCAGCATCAACGGCGACATGCCGTTTTCGACGCGGGCATGGATGTTGTCGTTCGGGAAGCCCCAGTGCTGCAGCCAGGCGGCCAGTTCCGGCCCGGGCTTGAGCGCCGGGGCGGGCTGGTTGAATGCCGCCCAGGCCTGCCAGCCGCCGCTCAGGTTGTAGACCCGGTTGTAGCCCATGCCGGCGATGAACTGGCAGATGTCGCGACTGCTGTTGCCGCGATAGCAATAAACCAGCACCGGCCGCGCACGCTCTCGGCTTTTCATCAGCTGTTTGAGCGCCGCGTCGGAGACCAGCTGGGCGCCGTCCAGATGGCCGCGCGCGTAGCTGTCCGGGTCGCGCGTGTCGAAGATGAGCAGATCGCTTTCGGCGCGCAGCGTCGCGATTTCGGCGCAGTCGAGGTCGTGGTAGGCCATGGTCGTTCCCTTTCAGTGCATGGGCAGCGATGCCCGCAGGATTTGCTTGAAGCCCTTCATCACCGGCTTCGGAATGTGCGCCTCGGCGCGCTCACGCCAGGCGTGGATGTGCTCGGACAGATTAGTGTCGGTTCCCAGGCGGGCGGCGCCGATGAGTGCATGCACTTCATCGCCCAGACTCTGGCCGGGATGCGCCTTGACCACGTCGTAGACGGCGGCTAGCGCGGCCTTTTCGGGCTCGCCCATCTTGCATTTCGCATCGAGAATTTTGAGCATGATCGCGGTCACACAATCCAGATGGGCCGGCTCGAATACCGTCTCCCGCGCCCAACGCGTCGCGGGATGCGGCGGCTTGGCGGTGGCGACTTGCGCGGCATCCCAGAGCAGTTTGAAGCGGCTATCCAGCCCGGACAGCTCGCGGTCGGTTGCTTCCAGTTGCGCGAAACCGGCGCGTGGTGCGAGCACGCCCGTCTCCAATTCCGTTTTCAACCGCTCGCGCTGGGCATAGACCGCCGCGATGCAGTCTTTGACCCGCTGGATTTCCTGGTCTGCGTTCAACATTTTTCGGTGGTTTGGGCCTGGGTGCCTGCATACACAGCAACATCCATACCAGTCGCAATCGCCACCTCCGGCCAGGCACCACGCGGCATGGCAAGGCCGCATGATTGTTCCGCTGGCTACATTCGATGCCATCTGGTCGTCATGGCAACAACTTGCCCGGATCGCGATAGAACGCACGCTTCCAGCCCTGCGGCGCCCAGCGCATCTGCCACGGACGCGGCACCAGCGTCAGCACGCTGTAATGCAGGTGCGCCGGTTTGCCGACGGCATTGCCGCTGTCGCCCACTTCACCGATCGGCTCGCCGGCGACCACCCACGCCCCGGGCTTGGTCTGCATTTGCTTCAGATGCGCGTAGTAATGCAGCCAGCCGCGCGGCGTCAGCACCAGAATCACCTTGCCGCCCTGTGCGAGCTCGCCGCGCCAGAGCACCAGCCCATCCTGCGCGGCCATCACCGTCTCGCCCTTGGCGGCGAAGATGTCGATGCCTTTGTGTACGCCGGACTTGCTCCAGGGCGAGAACCAGAAGGTTTGCGGGTTCCAGTCGCGCCGGCTGGCGCCCAGCACCGGCAGAGTGAAGGTACCGGCCGGCAGGATGGCCTCGATGGCGGCGGCAAGCAGCAGCGCTGGCAACAGGATTTTGGCGAGAGTGCGTAGCTTCATACGGTTTTCCCCCGGACGAATGTGTGCTCACCGCGACAAAAATCGGACAGTAACAAAGTGGTGAGTGTGAGGAATGTCGAAGCGACGATCCACCGGGCATGCTGCAGGTCCATGCAGTCGGGACATTCCCCTGCGCAAGCCGTCGCGGACGGCAGGGAAAGCAGGGCGAACAACAGAAATAGCAGGCGGAACATGGCAGGGCCTCGGTGTGGTTGTGGACGAGGCCAGCCTGGGGAGCGGCTGTGGGGAAATTGTGTGGGGTGTGTGAAATCCGGGTGGGGAATGGGCGGTCAGCGGCGGCGAGGCCGGAGTTTGCGGGAGACGCTGTTTACGGCAGTCTGTCGACGTAAACAGCGTGTACCACTCATGCGCGCGTGCTCACTCGGGCTGAACAGAGTGAGGCGCGCATTTCAGAAGCGTTGTTCGAAGACGCTGCCGCACTTCATGCACATCCAGCTGTGTTCCCAGGCTTCCTTGAGTTTGGGCCATTCGTTGTTATTCCAGCGATAAGCGACCACTGCTTTCTTGAGACCGAAGAATCCCGCCGTCCCGAGCACGGCGAAGAAGGCATAGGTGCCCATGGAACTATCGTCGGAGGGGAACAACTGGGCGCCGACAAAGCCGCCAACGAAGCCGCCGCCGATGATGCCCAACGCAAGCGCACCCATGAAAAAGAAGAATGGATTCTGCATGGTGGGCGGACGCGCCTTTACGGCCAGGTTGCTTTGCTGCGTGCCGCTGGTGGTGGTGCGTGCCATGCCGCTTGAGAGGCCGCCACGCATGCTCGATCCCATGCCGACCGAGGTACTGCTGGTATTGATCTTCGATGTGCCTTCCGAGTAGATGATGGATAGCCGCTGGACATTTTCCGACTCGCATTTCGTACAGTTGATTGCCATGTTTTCTCCTTGCAGTTTAGGCGATGGGCTCCGTGGCCGACTTGCTTGGTGTGCTATGAGTTTGGCGTGTTGTGTTGCAGCGTATGCGCGGTTGGTCCGGCTTCGTTCTGGATGGTTTTGCCAGCGGGCAGTGTGGACAGGATGAGTGCTCTGGCATCCACGCCAGAGGCCATGTTGGCATCCTCGTCGCAGCCTTGTGAGCAGATGCCGACGTAAGGCGTGAAGGCGCATTGGGTCGCGGGCGTATCAGCCTGCGCTGCGTGTGTGATCAGAATGGCCACCGCCGAGAAGGCTGCTGCCAGAGTCGTCGAATGAGTCATGGTATTTCCCCTGAGGTAAATTGCCTGTTGCAATGTGCAAGGCGACCGTATGGTGGCCTTGGGGGAGGAGATGGATAAGCTGTCCGTTCTTACAGGTTGACGTGCCGTTTGTGACGGAAGCCAGGCGGAGGCGGATCAGGGACGGATCAAGCCTTCAACGATGGCGCGGGCGATGGCCTGTCTGCGGTTGGAGACGCCCAGTTTGCGGGCGGCATTGGTGAGGTGGAAGACGACGGTTCGCTCGCTGATGTTGAGGATCACCGAACTTTCCCAGGCCGTTTTGCCGGAGGCTGCCCAGAGCAGGCACTCTTTTTCCCGCCGGGTGAGTTTGCTGCCGGGATTGCCCTGGTTATCCATCAAACGCCGGGCAGCTTCCTGCACATAAGCGGCTAGCAGGTTGCCAAGCGGAATAGCATGGCTGACATGCCGACGCAGCTGGCGCGGCTGGTGTTTGAGGATCAGGCTGAATACGCCCACCTCATGGCGTGCATTCAGTGAGAACGACACACCTGAGTTGAGACCGTGGTCGACAGCCTCGCCCATGAACTGCTTCTCGCTCGGATTGATGCAGCGGATATCCCACCAAGGCAGGGGAATGACGCGTTGTTCCCGCAGCAGCATGCGTACTGTCGGATCAACAGCAAGACAGGACCGGGTTTGATAGTGGTCCCACCATGCCTGCGAGACACCATTCAAGGCGAACACCTTGGGGTCGGGCAGGTTCAGGTTGGCGGACAGACCGCACAGGTAATGTTCGAAACCAAGGTTCTGAACGACATCTGTCAGCTGCGCATGCAACGCATCGGGCGTAGGCGCTTGAATCAACGCTTCGAATTGCTGGAGCGCCTGGATGTGGTTCATTTATTTGGCAATAGGGAGCGTTTTTGACGGAGTACACGAGGTCCGGCTGACATCTCACCACTCCCTTGCTTCAACTATTCGTCAAACGCTTAGATATCGGAAGGCTCTGGAGTTGGCAACTACATTCGGCCCGATCTACACCACCAGCCGCCCGACCAGCTCGGACATGTTCGAGTAAGTGATAAAGGCCTCATGCGTCGCCCGCGTGATGGCGACGTAGGTCAGGCGCACGTCGTCTTCTATGTCTTCATCAGGTCACGGTGTCACCGTTCCCACGCTCCAGCGTCCAGGGGAAGAACATTCGGGGAATGGGTTAGAAAACCGTGGCCTGCCCCAGAACCCTGATCTATCCAAGGCCGGGATGGCGCAGGCTCTGGTCAAGTCCTGCGGATTGCCCTGACATACAATCATGGCGAGTCGCTCAGTCCCGGCAATGCAGTGCAGCCGGCCTGATCAAGGAATACCCTCGAACAACGCGGCAGCACCTTTGCAGGCGAACTGACATGAAACACCGCTACACAAGATTGTTGGGTTTGCTGTTTTTGTGTGTCTCCATTTCTGCCTTTGCGGATATCAAAAACATTCGCGCCCAGCAGCAGGAAGGCCAGTTGGTCGTCAGCTACGATCTCGATGAAGCAAAGCCGGCCAACGTATCCGCGCTGATCGCCGTCGAAGACCGGATCTATTCCCCGCGTGGCCTGAGCATCACGGGCGATATCGGCAACGAGGTCGCTCCCGGCAAGGCACGCAAATTCACCTGGAACATCCTCGGCGATTTCCCCCGGGGCCTGGCTGCCACCGCGCTGATCAGCATCCAGCTGGAAGCGAAGCTCGGCAATGAAACAAACCTTGCCCGATTAAGCGATGTGCAAAGCGAGATCTACCGCCGGCTCGATGCGGAAAAGATCGACCTGGCGCTGGCCAACGGCAGTGTGGAATTCAGCGACCAGTCCGCAGAACTGGTGAACACCAGCGAGCGCTTGCTGGCCGGCCAGCACTACCGGGAAGTGGATCAGGTCGATCTGGATAAAGCCCGCTATTACTGCGCGCGCACGCTGGAAGACCAGCGCGCCCTGAAACCCGCAGCGGGCAAACCGGCCATGGATGCCTTCTGGCAATCGCTGAAGACGGCCACCCCGGTCATCAACGCGGGCAATCAGGCCAGATACCTCAACTGCCTGCTGGCCTCGGTCGGCCCGCATAACGCCTTCCTCTCCGCCGAGGAATACAAGGAATTGCAGGTGGGCACCCAGGGTGTGTTCGGCGGTTTGGGCATGGAAGTCGGCATCGAGGGGGACCACGTCAAGGTGGTCACCCCCCTGGAGGACTCGCCGGCGTTTCAGGTCGGCATCAAGGCCGGCGACCGCATCCTGAAGATTGACCAGACCTCCACCAGCGGCCTCTCGCTGCTCCAGGCGGTGCGCCTCATGCGCGGCAAACTGGATACCCAGGTCACCCTCACCCTTTCCCGTCCCGGGCAAGCCGAGCCCCTAGTCCTGACCCTGACCCGGGCCACCATCAAGATCCAGAGCGTGAAACACCGGATGCTCGATCCCGGCACCGGATACATCCGCATCAACCAATTCCAGGAGCGCACCGGCCAGTCCCTGGTGGAGGCCCTCAATGCCCTGGAAAAGGCCAACGCGGGCGCCTTGCGCTACCTGGTGCTGGACCTGCGCAACAATCCGGGCGGCCTGCTCAATGCCGCGGTGGCGGTGGCCGGCGCCTTTCTCGGCAAGAACGACCTGGTGGTGACCACCAATGGCCGCAGCGACGGCTCCCGCCTGCGCCTGAGCAACGCCCCGGAACATTACCTGCGCGCAACGGGGGAGCCCGATTACCTGAAGAACCTGCCGGCCTGGGTGAAAACCGTACCTATGGCGGTGCTGGTGAACGCTGGTTCGGCATCCGCCGCGGAAATCGTCGCCGGCGCCCTGCAGGATCACCAGCGCGCCCTGGTGGTGGGGCCCAACACCTTCGGCAAGGGCACCGTGCAGACGGTGCTGCCGGCCACGGGCGGCGCCGCCCTTAAGCTGACCACCGCGCTCTATTACACGCCCAACGGACGCGCCATCCAGCGCTCCGGCATCGGCCCGGACGTGCTTTTCGAACAGGATGCCGCCAGCAACGAAGAGGCCGCCGCCTTCGCCGAGCGGCTGCTCGCGACCCCGGGCATCATGGATTCCGCCAGCCGAGGTGCGGTGGTCGAGAAAGTGAAGATCGCCGAGTTCTTCACCCTGTACAAGAACGCCGTCAGGAGTCCCATATCCGTGTTTCCCCAGGGCGTGGCCGAGGTTCCCGCCCCGCTGCCGATCCAGGCGCCGGTCGCCGTCGTCGAGCCCGAGCCGCCGGCCATCCGGGAGCCCCGGTTGGCCCTGGTGATCGGCAATGCCGCCTACCGGGAATCGCCCCTGCGCAACCCGGTCAACGATGCTGGTGCCATCGCCGCCAAACTGCGCAGCCTGGGCTTCGAGGTGATCGAGAAACACAACCTCACCCAGAAGCAGATCGGTCGCACCCTGAGCGAATTCCGCAGCCGCCTGGTGCCCGGTGGCACGGCGCTGTTCTATTACGCCGGCCACGGCCTGCAGGTCGGCGGCGTCAATTACCTGCCGGCGGTGGATGCCGATATCGCCTCAGAAGAAGACGTGCCGACCCAGGCCATCGACCTCAACAAGGTGTTGTCCGTCATGGAAGGGGGCAAGACCCGGGTTAACCTCGTCTACCTGGACGCCTGCCGCAACAACCCCTATTCCCGCAGTTTCCGTTCTGCGGGCGAAGGCCTGGCGCGGGTCAACGCCCCCAGCGGCACGCTGATCTTCTACGCCACCCGACCGGGCAGCGTGGCGGCGGACGGCGACGGCCAGAACGGCCTGTACACACAGAACCTGCTGACCGCCATGGAAATCCCCGGCCTTACCGTGGAGCAGGTACAGAAGCGCGTTGCCACCGGCGTCCGGGTCGGCTCCCGCGGTCGCCAGGAACCCTGGATGGAAGGCCTGCTGGAAGGGGATTTCTACTTCCGCGCAGGTGCTGCGAGCCCGGTGGCGGCACCTGGCAGGCCGGCGACCGGCAGACCCGCACGCTGAACCGGAAACCGTATCTGGTCATGCGTTGCACACCTTGGAGCCGCATGGATCAAGGCCCCGTTTTTCCACCCGCCCGATCTACACAACCAGCCGCCCCACCAGCCCAGACATGTTCGAGTAAGTGATAAACGCCTCATGCGTCGCCCGCGTGATGGCGACGTAGGTCAGACGCACATCGTCTTCAATGTCTTCGGCCTTCTTCAACTCACCCAACCCGCCTATCGCCACGCAGGGGAACTCCAGACCTTTGGCGCTATGCATGGAGAGAAAGCGCACCGCGTCACGGTTCGTCTGCACTCGATTGCCATGTTCCTTGGCAACGTCCACCGGCACGTTGTGTTTGGCCAGTACCTTCTCGAAGCGCTCGCCGATGAAATGGCGGGGATACAGCACCGCCATCTGCGCCCACTGGTAACCGGCGGCCTTGCGTCCGAGCAGCCATTCCGCGATGGCATGGCCTTCGGCGTCGTAACTCACGCATTGGCGCACCACCGGCTCCACGCCCTCGCGGCCGCCGTCTTCCGGCATCAGGATCGCGTTCTCGTCGCCGGCGCAAACGCCCGGTAGGCCGATCACATCGGCGGCGAACTTGCGCGCGAAGCGCAATGTCTGCGCGGTGTTGCGGTAATTGACCTTGAGCACCGTCGTGCGGCCGGCGGCCTCGATGCCGAGCTGCTTCCACACCGGGCGCTTGCGTCCCTTGTAGATCGCCTGCGCATCGTCGTAAACGATCATCAGCGCCTTCGTGTCCGGATTCACCATCTTCGCCGCCAGCGCCAGCCATTGCGGCTCGAAGTCGTGCGCCTCATCGATCAGCACCGCGTCATACTGCCCACCCGGAATCAACCCGCGTTCGGCGGCATCGAGCACGGCCTGCACGTTGGCGGCATACCAGGCGCCGGCATCGTCGAAGTCCTTGCGAATGGGCGCCGGCAGGCCGTACTCGCGCAGCATCCTGAAACACCAGGCATGGAAGGTCGAGGTAATCACCTTGTCCTCCACGCCCCGGTCCTGCATCGCATTCTCCAGCCGACCCGAGATGCCGTTCGCAAAACTCAACAGCAGCACCGGCCGGCTCGCCGCGCGCGCGATCTGTTCGGCGCGAAACGCCAAAATCAGCGTCTTGCCGGAACCCGCCACGCCCCGCACGATGCGGTGACCCTCGCCCATGCTGCGCGCCAGCAACTCCTGCTGCATATCGAGAACCGCCAGCATGCGGTCATCGGCGGGCGAGGCATTGGCCGTCGGCTCGTCAAACGGCAAGGCCATCTGGGCGACGCGAATCTCCGGAAACAACCGCGCACGCACCCGGTCGATCTGCGGCAGCGACAACGCCGGCCCAATGCGCGGCGACACCATGCGCCAGACCTGCTCGCGAAACGCATCAGGGTCGACCTTCTCCGCCATCTCATCGCGGAAGATGCAGCGCGACGGCGGAAACACCTCATGCAAATCAGTCTGGTCAAACTGTTTGCGCGTGATGTTGCTGAACACCACGCCATGCCCGAAAGAAAACACCGGCTTGCCCTTGAAGCTGCCACTCTCGTTGACCAGCAGCGGATCGCGCTTCAACGTATCCACCACGTTGAACATGTAAGTGCGCACCTGCTCGAACGGGTTGTCGGTCGACACATTGCCGCGATCAGTTAACAGGTCCACCTGCTTGCTGTTCACATTCACGATCGTATCCAGCCGCCAGTCCTTCACCTCCAGCACCACAATGCCCTGCCGAGGATGCAAGGCCACGAAATCCGGATGCCGGCCGAACGGCCCGACCGGAATGTTGTGCCACACCCAGGCATTGTCTTCGAGGCAATCCTTCAGGCGTTCGGCGAGGCGTAACTCGCCGCGTGCGTCGAAGCGGGCGGAGCCGAGGGTGGGGATCAGGGTGGCCATGGGTGGGGTAGGGGGTATGCGGGGGAGGGTGGAAAAAGACGCAGCTCTTTGGCTGCGCTAGTGCTTGTCTTTGAAAATTGTATAAATGATGACGACGACAAGGACCAAAATCAAAAATCCACCAACGCCAAGCCAGTAATACAGTGTTGCTATGACAGGGGCTCCGATCAGAAATCCGAATAGAGAGCCGATTGAGGCTGATATGGTGTGATTCATCGGGAGAGTGGTGGGGTAATTATCTGCTTTGAGTTGGGCGTGATTTTGTTGTGCGTAGGGTTTAATTTCACGCTGACCCACTTGGTTGGTTTTATTTAAAACATTCCAGTCAACTTAGAAAACTTTTTTCTCCAGTACCTTTAGCTTGTTGAGAAAAATACTAACCAACTGCAGCGTCCAACTGCTCAAGAGCCGCCACAATTTGCTGAACTGATTGCCGATCAAATTCGGCTCGATCTGCCTCTTCGTGTGTGCCTTTATTTAAATAGCGCCACTCACGAGAGTCTCCATTAATACCTAAAAGCATGTCGATTTGCGTAAGTACAGTGTTTTTATTGGCGTCGCCAAAATCGGGCTTTGCAATCTTCGATTTGATCTGTTCAGTTAAATTGCGCAGTTCGATTGATGCAGTTGATGATCGTAATTTAATGCTAAGGTTCCCATCGCCATGTCTATTTACATAAGGCCATAGTTTGCTCTTGGTGAGCGATTCCATGGCTTGCCTTGCTTTAGCGAGCGCATCTCTTATTTCGCCATTATTGAAATGCTTCCTAGCTAGAATGATGTAGTTTCGAGGTGCGCAGTTGAAATCAATGCGTATATGCGATTCGTCAAGTCTTGGCAAAAAAGTAAATGCCTTCGATTGGGAGGCACGCCCAACAGGAAGCAAGTTTTGTATGTCCTTAAAAAATTCTTCACCATGGCAAGTAAGAATAATTTGTTTGTCCACAAAAAACGCATCTTCAAATAGTGTTCGTCTTATGGATTCTCTATGATCGTCGTCAATAGCGTTTACAGGGTCGTCAAAAATCAAAAACGGGCAATTTTCCTTTATGTTTTTCGCCATCAGGATTGCCAAGCCTATGCAACGAATATGGCCCTCACTCAAAACATGCAGGGCATCAAAGAAGCGAGTTGGTTCAGCTTGGAAGATAATTTTCAAGCGCTCGTTTTGCGATAAAGGCAGTCGAACAGAAGTCAACTTTTCACTGGGTAAGTCGTTCCGATTAAAGGCGTTGTAAAGCTCAAAAACTTTGTCGCCCAAATCAGAAACCAAATGCGCTGGTAAATTGTTTTTATAGTCGTTTAATTTGGCAACAAATCTGGCATAGGCATGGGCAATTGCTTTATTTTTTGTAACTAACGTAGTCTCTGCCGCTGCATCGACAATCAGTTGCGCATTTGCTGTTTCAAAATTGGCAATGGCCTGATTCGCCGCAGTGATGGCGGTGTTCGCGGTGGTTCGGCGTGTCTCTAACTTCGTAGTGTTCTTGTCAAGTTCACGCAACTTGGTAAGTTGCTGCTGCTTAATTGCTCGCTGTTGCACGGCTTGCTCTATCGCTTGGTCGGTTTCTTCGAGATGCCTAACTTGGCTCTCCAAGTGCTGCCATGGCGTAAAACTATCATTCAATGTTTGATGCAAAGAATGCCACCAGTTGACATTGGCAGAGCTCTGATAAGCGGAAAGCACGTTACTTGACGGGAAGCGGGTAGTGCAGGCAGTCACCACGTGTGCAAGTGAATTTAACGATTGATTCAACGTGTTGTTGAGGTGTTGCAGTTCTTGTTGCAATTGCGCCAAATGCTGAAGTTGTTTCAGCTCATTGCTGGCGTGCGTATACGGGTTCACCGCGACTTGCTGCAAAGAGGTTTTACAAGCAGGGCAATGCCCTGGGCTGCTGGGTTGTACTTGGCTAACCGCTTCGTATAGCTGCTTAAACGAAACTTGTTGTCCAGCCTCTGCCAGCATCTGTTGTTTGGTGATGATCTTCGCCAGATCGTTGCGAATGCTTTGTTGAAGCGCTTGCAACTTTGCGATGGTCAATCCGCTATTAGTGCCTAGTGGCTGCTGTAACTCAGCTTCAATGGTTTTAATTAGGCCAGCATTTTCCTCATCACCACGCAGCTCAATCACCATTTGCGCAAATGAGATGCCTTCACGATATTGGTTCGCCAACGCAATTTCTTCAACACCCAACCTGCCTAATTCTTCAGTATTGGTTTTGCGTTGCTGTTCAGAACCAGCAAGAGATTGGCGTTTTTGGGCCAAAGAGGACGCTTTTACACCAATCAGATCGATGTGTCTGCCATCAATCTCTGCGCTGAAGTTCCGTACAAACTCATTAAAGGAGTCCAATCCAAACAAAGTGGAAATTAGCTCAGTTTGCTTAGCGGGCGTTTGAGCAGCGATTCGCGAAAAATTATCGATGCGGTTCTTTTCCACAAAACAGAAGCGATATAACGCTTCGTTGCTCTGCATCGCCACTTCATGCCCTTGACAATCTGTTGCCCTAATTTCTGGTGTGGTAAATGTGTTGGTATGGGCATTTTTCAGGTAGTCGTTTTGCTCGCGAAAGCGTTTGCTTTCGGCATCGGCAACACTACCCAATAAACCGTATTCCAATGCCTCGCAAAAGCTCGATTTTCCAGTGCCGTTGGGGCCATAGATCAGCACCAGTGAACTGGCCAGGTCGAAATCTTCTGGTTTGGCAAAACCCCGAAATGGTCCAACGTGAAGGCTTGTTAGCTGGCGAATCTGGTTGCCGATAGCTGCAGTTTGCACAGCTATTGGTTGAATGTCAGCACTGACGGTTTCCCAATTAGCTTGAGCCAACTCGGCCAACTTCTTAACTCGATGCCCTTGTGCCGTGGTGAGTGGCAGCAAAACATTCCAATGCGCCAATACAAGGTTTGCCATCTTTCGCAAGTCTTGCGAGCCTGCGTTAACCAGTGTCTGCAAAAAACGGCGGTACTCAGATAGGATCATGGCTCAACCTCTGATTACACGGGTAAGTTCAGTCTGCCCGCAAATATTCACATCTGTCATGGCAAAACTATCAAAAATCCAAAGCAAAAATCCAAAGGGGTCAGCTTCAACATATTTTTGACAACGGTTTGGAGATCATTTGCCGCATCCCTTTTAATTTGATGTTTGTTATGGCTTCTACCGGCAGGGACGAAAGTTACACCATCGTTGCATTGGCAGGGTTGCCAAAGGGGTCAGTGTCGATATTTATTTCGACAACACCCCTTCGATTACTGATCTTTACGGTTGGCTTCGTTTTTGTGAATAACATTCCATATGTGTTTTTTATTGTCTGGCTCAAGAAGGATTAGCCGGTCTGTAGATATTCCAATTACCTGCCATTTTTCCTTGCCGACATATTTCCCATGAGACACTGAAAACAGTGTGTTATCCAGCGTCCTTATTATTCCCAGTCCGCGCTCTTCGGAAATCATGGCTAGATAGAATATTTCATCTATGGAGTATGCGGTAGCGACGGTGTCGGAAGCGTTGTCAGGCGCCCTGTATTCGGGATCCGGAGTCGATGGTGCCTCGAACTGCAACGTTACAGCACCTTTCCATTCCGGTGGTACTAGGAAATATTGTGCTTTCAGCGTGAATGCTTTTGCGCGTCCTCGAGGAATAACAGGAAGTTCGATTATTTTGACTCTTTGCCCAAACGATTTTTCGAAATCGTTAATGAATCTGGCCAACATGCCGCTGTGCAAGGCGAGCCCCTTCATTTCCAGATCGTCGCCTTGAAAACCAAGGGTAACTTCAAGCAGCTTTCCCTTCCCTAGAAGCGTGACTTGGTTGACCAGCGTATTGCTGTCAACAAAGAAATTCTGCGCTTGGGCCACACAGGATTGGCCGAGAAATATGGCTGAGACTGCTAGGAACGAGGCGACGATAGTTCTGAACCGATTGAGCATGGATATTCCGTAGATTGATAAAGTATCGGTGGCTACAAATCTTCGATTTGCTGCCGCGCATGTCCCGCTCCCGCTCCATTGGCGGCGAGTTCCAGATAGGTCTGGAAGGAGGTTTTGGCTTTGGCCTTCTCGCCGGCTTTCAGCCAGGCGTCGCCCAGGTTCAGGTAGGCGATGGCGCGGGAGCGGTCGAGTTCCAGGGTTTTCTCGAACCAGCGGGCGGCTTCGGGGTATTTCTGCTGACGGAAGTAGATGAAGCCGAGGTTGTTGGCGGCGAGGGCGAAGTCCGGGCGTTGCTTGAGGGCTTCGGTGAATGCGGCTTCGGCTTCGGCGTAGCGTTTTTCCTTGTAGAGCTGCAGGCCCCGGTCGTTGGCGCGCTGCGCTTGTTGCCGTTGTGAAGGCGGCACCGCTTTCGGCAACTGGATTTTCTCTGCTTCGCCTTGCAGGTTGGTGACCACGACAGGCGCGGGTTTGGCGGTTGCGGCTTGGGGTTGCAGGGTGTCCAGGCGGCTGTTGAGGGCGATGGCGTCGCTGGAGAGCTGGCTGCTTTGGGCGCTGAGGAATTCGTTTTCGGTACGCGCTTCGAACACGAAATCGCCGCCTTCCGATCCGGGCAGGCTTCCGAAGGCCGGGGTCTGGCGCGAGACGCCGGCGACGCTGGGGGCGACGTAGGCGGCCAGTTCGGTGGCGGTGATCAGGCTGTCGCCGTTCAGGTCGGCGCGGCCGGCCAGGGCTTGCAGCAGGGTCCAGGTGAAGATGGAGTGGCCGTTCGGGCCGCCGTCGGCCACCAGCTGGTCGGCGCCGCCGGCGGTGAGCATCTGGCGGCCCTGGCGGCGGGCGTTTTCGTGCAGGAAGCCGCTGGCGCCCCGGGTCAGGCCGAGGCCGCTGTAGCAGGCGTCCATGACGAACAAGACATGGCGCGCGGGCAGGCTTTCGGCGATGTTCTGGATTTCGGTCATCGGGATGGCGTCGCTGGCGAACTTTTCGGGGTCGGAATCGGCCGGCACGATGTAGCCCAGGTCGCGGCCGGAGCTGAGATGGCGGGTGGCGCCGTGGCCGGCGAAAAAGACGAACACCCGGTCGTCCGGTTTCAGGTTGTGTTGCAGCCGTTCGTGGAACGCGGCCAGGATGCCGTTGCGCGTCGCTTCACCGTTTTTCAGGCTGATCACCCGTTCCGGGCTGAAGCCGAAGCGTTCGACCAGGGTTTGCCCGATGGCTTCGGCATCCTTGGCGGCGTGTTGCAGCCGGGGCCAGCGGCTGTATTCGTCGATGCCGATGGTGATCGCCCAGGATTGGCCGTAGCCGGCGTTGACCACCGGCGGCCGCGCCGGTTCGGCGCCGAGTTTGGCCAGCTTGAAGCCGTCGCCGTCCCAGGTGGCGAACTGGTAGCCCTCCGCCAGCAGCCGGCCCAGCACCAGCGGTAGCGCTTTGACCGTGCGTTCGTGGATGTCGTGGAACAACACGATGCCGCGCCCTTGCGCATCCACCTCGCGCAGCACCCGGTCGGCGATGGAGTTGGGGATGGGATCGGCCCAGTCCAGCGAGTCGATATTCCACATCATCGAGCGCAGATTGGCCTTGCTCAGGGTGCTCAGGCCTACCGGGCTGCCGGCGCCGTAGGGAAAGCGGAACAGGTTGGAGCGTTTGGCGTCGACAGCTTTGAGCAGGCTGTCGGTGGTGAGGATTTCCTTGCGCACGGTGTCGTCGTTCTGCGCCGATAGTTTGGCGTGGGTCAGGCTGTGGTTGGCGAGCAGGTGGCCGTCCGCCAGCAGGGCGCGCGCGGCGGCGACGCGCGGCGAGGGTTTGATGCGGCCTTCCGGATCGAGGCTGCCCAGGTTGCGACCGACCTCGAAGAAGATGGCGGGCAGGCCGTACTGGCCGAGGATGGCGGCGATTTCGCCGGTATGGCTTTGATGCGGGCCGTCGTCGAAGGTGAGCACCAGCGTCTTGGGCGGCAGATCGCGGCCGAACAGCACGGCATTCTTGTCGTCCTGCGCCTTCTCTACGGCCGGCGCGGCGGCGGACAGGACGATGCCGTGCTCGCGCAGGATCTGTTCGCGGCGGTACAGGGTCTTCAGATGCGCGACGTAATCCGACCATTTCTCGCGTTTGAGGACGATGGCGCGGGTCTCGAAACGGCTGAAGATTTCCAGGATTTCCCGGTCGTACAGGCGCTCGATCTCGGCCAGCGCCTCCAGGTCTTCGCTGACGCGTTTGTGCAGCTTCACCGCCGGCAGGCTGCCATCGTGGCCGATCTCGCGCTGCAGTTCGTTCAGGAATTCCCGGAACGCCAGCCGGTCGGCGTCGTACAGGCCGGGCTCGGATTCAACGAGGTCCAGCACCGCTTCCAGTTCGCCGAAGCGGGCCGCATCGCGCCGCGCCAGGAGCTGCGTCAGGTCGGTTTCCACTTGATGCAGGCGCGCCAGATTGTCGTGGAACAAGGCGTGGCCGACCCGTTGCGCCGCCGCCCGCTCCGCCGCCGAGAGGGATTTTTCCTCCGCCAGCAGCACGATGATCTGGCGGTGCGCCGCAAGCATGCCGCGCGCGGCTTCGAGCAGGGGGTGGTCGACGGTTATGGGCGCAGCCACCCGGGTTGGCGAGGCGCCCTCTTCGCCTCGCTGAAAAAGCCAGTAAGCCAGAGACAGCGCCAGAATCAAAATGGAAACCGCAAACCATCGGCGCATAGTCGTCCCTGTTTTTTCGTTGAATGGGCCCGCGCGTCAGTCCGGGCAGGCGGGCGACGCCATCATGCCCGTGGCTCGCCGCGGCGTGCAAGCTGAGCGCTTCCAAGCCAGCCAGCCGGCCAGGAAGACAAATCCGAGTTCCACCGCAAAGGTCCAGTGCAGCAGGAAATTCAGCCACCAGGGCGAGTGGATGGCGGGGATGACGACCAGGGAGAACGGCGTGTCGAGCCAGGGCCAGAGCCACCAGATGTCGCCTGCGACGCTGTCCAGCAGCAGATGGCTCCAGACGGCGAGCAAGAATACGGCCACGGCTTGCCGAGCCGGACCTTCTGAACAACAGCAGCGCGGTGGCCGAAATCGCCAGCCAGACCAGCGGTAGATGGGTCCAGTAGCGGTGGTGGTGTACCTGCCAGTGGTCGATCAGGGTGGCGTAGAGCAGGTCGATATCCGGGAAGATGCCGCCGGCCAGACCGGCGACGATCAACACCGGACTGGCGGTTGTGCCACGCAGTCGCGCGACCAGGCGCGCGGAGAGGTAGCCGGCGGGCAGATGGGCGATGAACATGCTTATTCCCCCGTTTTCCTTAGACTCAATTCTCGTTTAGTAGGGATGACCAAGGCGTAGCAACCTCAGTGAGGACTCCCCCCTTTGCAAAGGGGGGGCTGGGGGCAATGGCACTACCTTAAGCGGGGCGAACTGCCCCAGTCCGTTGGACGGGGTTGCTTCCCCCTTTGTAAAGGGGGATCGAGGGGGATTTAACGACAGTGGCCTATGCGGATGTCTCATAAATCCCCCCTAACCCCCCTTTTTCAAAGGGGGGAACTCACGCATCACTAACTAAAGCGTAACTGAGCCTTTCTTTGCAGTTTCCATCGCCGGCATGGGCTGTGCCTGTCCGGCCCGCCCCCAATCCAGTCTGCGCGTCAGGTACATGGTCAGCGCGAGCAAACTGAAGATCAGCCAGGCGCCCATCAGCAGCGCGTAGTCTTCCGAGGCGAGTAGTTGATACAGGCCGAAGTAGAGCAGGCCGTAGCCGGCACCCAGACCAGCCGCGCCTTGCCAGTTACCGAGCAGGCTGCGGCCGTAGCCGGCGATCAGCAGCACGCAGGCAGCGGCGGCGATCAGGTAGGCCAGCGCGAAGCCGGTGTGTTCTGACAGCGCCAGCAGGAGCAGGAAGAACAGCACGACGGCGAAGCCGATCAGCAGATATTGCAGCGGATGCACCGGTTTGGCCTTGAGCAGTTCAAACAGGAAGAAGCCGCCCAGGGTCAGCAGCACGAACAGGAAGCCGTAACGTACGGCGCGGTCGGTCTGGGTGTAGGCGTCGACCGGGTCGACCAGCGAGACGCCGAGGCTGGTGGCCAGCCAGGTGTCGGTTTTGCCGGCCAGCATGCGGTCGCCACCGGTGGCGAAGTCGTTGACGCGCCAGCGTGCGCTGAAGCCGGCCGCGGTGATTTCGCGCGTTTCCGGCAGGAACTGGCCGGCGAAGCTGGGATGCGGCCAGGCGGAGCGCAGGCTGAAGTCGTTGTTCTCGGCCAGCGGCGCCCAATCCAGACGGCCGCTGCCGGCGATTTCCAGTTCGGCGTCCAGCTTCAGGCCCGCCGCCAGTTGCGCCACATCGAGCGGGACGTGGAAGCCTTGTTCGAACGGGCCGCCGGGTACGCCGGGTTTGGCGGTGAGCACCTGGCCGTCGGCGCGCTTCAGCTGGATGCGTTTCAGGCCGCGTGGGTCGCCGATGCCGAAGATCAGATGCGCTTCTTCGATGCGCTGGCCGGCCTTGGCCTGGAACGCCGGCAACTCGGCATGCAGCTTGAGGCCGGCGAGATAGACCCGCGCCTTGTAGATGCCACGATAGCGTTCCGAGACATCCAGATTGCCCTGGCCGCTGAGCAGGCTGGGGCGGATGGCGCGGGAGCAATCGCCGATGACGTTGCGTTGCCGCGTCGCGCCCTTGTCATCGGTTTCGATCAGCGTGCGCGGTTCGCTGCATTTGACCCACAGCAGCGGGCCGGCCAGTTGCTGCTCGTGGGCGTATTGATCGGCGATGGCGCGCACCGCGCCGTCGCGCGCGGCCTGGCGTTCCATCACCTTCCATTCGACCTGTTTGACGGCGAAGGCCAGCACCAGGGCGAGCAAGGCGAGGACGACGAGTTTGATGTTGAGTGGTTTGGACATGGCGGTCTCCCGGTTGAGGTGGGGAGAGCCTGAAGCGCAGACATGGGGGATCGATGTGGGAAATGTGGGGATTGCGTGGGAAAGCAGCCAGGGCTTCGCGGCAGCATTCGGCAAATCACGCCTGGGTCCAGCCGTTGTAGGAGCGCCTTCCAAGGCGCGATTGTTCCGGGCGCAAAAGGCATCGCGCCTTGGAAGTCGCTCCTACGGGTGGTCGAATCCGCCCTACATGTGATTTTTCACGGGTGCCATTACCCCATTGGCAACGTCAGGCAGGCTTCCGCGCCGCCATCGGGATGGTTGCGCAGTTCGATGCCGCCGCGATGCAGGCGCGCCACTTCCTGCACCAGATTCAGGCCGAGGCCGCTGCTGCGCTCGCCGCTGTCGGGACGCGGCAGCGAATAGAAGCGTTCGAACAGGCGCGGCAGGGCGTAATCCGGGATGCCCGGTCCCCGGTCGCGGATGCACAGCCGGGCGCTGGCTTCGGCCACATCCAGGCTGATCGACAAGTGGCCGCCGGCCGGGCTGAAGTCGATGGCGTTGTCGAGCAGGTTGGCCACCGCCTGACGCAGCAGGAAGCGGTTGCCGTCGATTCGCACTGGTTGCAAATCTGTGTCGGCGAGCAAGCCCTTGGCAGCCAGCCGTTCGGCGCGGGTATCCAGCACGTCCCGGACCAGATCGTCCAGCGCGAGGTTTTCCACCTCGTCGAGGCGGCCGCGATTCTCCGCTCGGGCAAGGTTCAGCACGCCTTCGACGATGCGTTGCAGGCGGCCGGTTTCGCCGGCGATATTGGCTTGCAGACGCGCGCGTCGGGCCGGGTCGTATTCGTCGGCGAGCAGTTCCGCCGCGCCGGCGATGGCGGCAATCGGGCTCTTAAGTTCATGCGCCAGCAACTGCGAGACCTTTTCCACATGCGCCTTGCCGTCGAGTTCGGCGCGCAGGTGTTCCAGCGCCTGCGCCAGGCGGCGCAGCTCGCTGCGGCCTTCGATAGGGATGCGTTCGCGTTTGCCTTCAGCCACTTCGTTGGCATAGTCGACCAGCCGGCGCAGGTCGCGCGTCATCCAGAATGAAAACGCCAGCGCCAGCAGCAGCGCCAGCGCGAACAGCCACCAGGCGGATTGCCAGGCCTTGGTGCGCGCCAGATCGATGAAGCTCTGGAACGAGCGCGACGGTTTGCCCAGCGACAACACGCCGACGATGCGGCCGTTTTGCACGATCGGGGCGGCGACGTACATGACGCTGGTGGAACTGTCGTATTCGTTTTCCCGCGTGGTGCGGGCGCCATATTCGCCCTTGAGGGTGCGGCTGACGTCCTGCCAGCGCGAGAAATCCTGGCCGATGTCGCGTCCCCGGCTATCGAACACCACGCGGCCAGCCTGATCGGTGACGTAGACGCGCAAGTCCGGTTCGCTTTTCAATACGCCATAGATGCGCGCCTCGAAACGGCGTTTTTCATAGCCGCGAAATACCGCTTCGATGCTTGCGGCCCCGGCCTGGCCCTGGATCGGTTGCGCCATTTCCGCCAGTAGGTTGGCGGTCTGCAGCAGGGTTTCTTCGACCGACTGGCGCACGCCGGGGACGAACTGGTCGCTGAACAGTTTCATCGCCAGCAGCACCGCCACGGCGGCGACCAGCACGTAACCGACGAAGAAGCGGACGAAGAAGTTCAAGCGGCGATGCGCGCCAGGCTGTAGCCGAGTCCGCGATGGGTCTGAATCGGGTCGGCGTCGGGCGCGCAGGCCGCCAGCTTGGCGCGCAGGCTCTTGATGTGGGTGTCGACCGAGCGTTCCAGACTGGCTTCGGCCAGGCCGGCCGCGTCCATCAATTCGGCGCGGCTGAACACCTTTTCCGGCCGCGCGGCGAGCGCTTTCAGGATCAGGTATTCGCTGCGGCTCAAATCCAGAGTCCGGCCGCGGCAGGCGATGTGGGCGCGTTCGTGGTCGACCTGGATGAAGGCCGGCGCGGTGGCTGGCGGCGCGGCGACGCTGCCGTTACGGCTGCGGCGCAGGATGGTTTTCACCCGTGCCGCCAGTTCGCGCGGGCTGAACGGCTTCAGCACGTAGTCGTCGGCGCCGATCTCCAGGCCGACCACGCGGTCGATTTCGTCGGAGCGGGCGGTCAGGAAGATGACCGGAACATCGGAAAAACCGCGCAGCGTGCGGCATAGATCGAAGCCGTTGCCGTCCGGCAGGCCGACATCGAGGATCGCCAGATCGAAACCGCCGGCACGCAGCAGGGCCAGACCTTCGCCCGCCAGCGTGACGTGGCGGCAGTCCAGATTCTCGCGTGCCAGGGCGAGGATCACGTTGTCGGCGATGGGCCGGTCGTCTTCGACCAGCAGGATGGAAGCGGTCACTCGTGGATGCGCGCAGTTGGGGCGGGCAAAGTTTAGCCGAGGCCGGCTGGACGCAAGCGATCGGAATGGGACATCCCCGCGGGCAAAAAAAGACGGGCCCCGAAGGGCCCGTCTTTCATTGCAGCCAACTTGGCTATGACATGGTGATGTAGCCGATCAGCACCACGCTCAGCAGCAGGAATCCGGCCAGGATCAGGATCGCGGACAGGATGGTGGCAAAGCTTTCCACCTGTCTGGTCGGACGCTTGACCAGGTACTTCTCCAGTTCGCCATTGGCCACCAGGCGGTCGTATTCCTGGGTGTGCTCGTACTTGAACTCTTCCAGGGGCACTGCGCCGGTGAAGATGGTGGTGGAGAGGGGGAATTTCTCCGGCCGGAAGTGCACGTTGAAGAAGTGCACGGTGAACAGGAACACGGTGGCCAGCAGGGCTTCCTCGGCATGCACGATGGTGGCGATGTTGAACACCCAGCCCGGCAGGTATTGCGAGGTGAACACCGGGTTGAACATCATCACGCCGGACAGGCCGATGGCGGTGGCGCCCCAGAACGGTGCCCAGTAGTCGAACTTCTGCCAGTAGGTCCAGCGATCGAACTTCGGACGCGGGGTCTTGCCGACGAACCACCGGTACATGCGGGCGATGTCGCGCAGATCCTGCAGGTTGGGCACCAGGGAGGTCGGGCCAAACCATGTGAAGGTCTTGCGAGTGAGCCAGATGTTGCGCAGCGCGAAGACGATGTGGGCCAGGAATACCGTGATCCAGATGGTCGCCGCGGTGCGGTGGATGATGGCTTCCACCTGAGGCCCGCCGAGCAGAAGAATCACCGACTTGGCCCAGGCGGTATGCGAGAACAGCAGCGTGGTGCCGGTAACGACCAGGACCATGGTGCTCATGGCGAAGAGCACATGGATCCAGCGCCAGACCGGGCTGAAGCGGCGGAAGTAGACGGTATCCGGGTGTTCTACATCTTCCACGTGGCCGCAGCCTTGCAAGCGATCCCTGAGCTCACGATAGAACCAGAAGATCACGTGGGTCCAGAAGAACAGCATGACGCCATAGATCAGGATTTCCATGAACTTGCTGACGATGTACATGCCGGGATACTTGTCGAAATTCTTGGCATCGCCGTGGGGATGGAAGCTGAGGAAGCCCTCTCCCGCCTTCTTGTGGCAGGTGTTGCAGGTCTTCAGGCGGTTGTTGGCATGCATCAAAGAGGTGGGGTCGTCGGCCTTCTGGATGCCGTGGCCGCCGTGGCAGTCGAAGCACTTGGCGGTGTGGGTATAGCCCAGCTTGATGACCTGGCCGTGGTAGGAGGAGAAATAGGTTCTTTGCGCATCCTTGTGGCAATCACCGCAATTCTTGGTGATGGCCAGCTTCATCGGATCGCCCTTGGCCGAGCTGATGTTATGGGTGGTGTGGCAGTCGGAACAGACGGCGGTCTTGGGGTCTTTCTTCTCCGCCCAGGCCTTGCCATGCACGGAGCCGAGATAGGCTTCCTTCTGTTTTTCGTGGCAACGGCCGCAGACCTCGGGATTCTTCAGGCGGTGCTCGGCGCGCTGCTGGCTGCCGAGGGTGCCGATGTTGTGCGCTTCGTGGCAGTCGACGCAGGTGGCGTTGGTCCTGGTGCCGTCTAGCTTGTTCGGTCTCGCATGCACCGAATGCATGTAGCTGTCGATCTGCTGGATCACCACGCCCAGGCGTTTGTATTCGGGATTCGGGTTGTTTTTCTGCGCTTCCCATTTTTGCTGGTGGCATTCGGTACAGCCGATGCGCTTGACCAGGGGCTCGTCATGCGGCAGTTCGGTGATGTTGTTGTGACAACCGGCGCAGGGTTGTTTGGCGTGGACGCTTTGTTCGAACACCTCTTTTTCCACGAAGAGGTTGACCTCCGTCCCGTCGGGGCGCACCACCGTCTTTTCCTCCTCATCGCCATGGCACCGCATGCAGCGCTTGTTGGAAATGATTTTGGGCGCGGCTTCCTGGCTGGCTTGCGCACCGTCGGGCATCTCTTCGGCTTGGGAGACCGGCGCGGCCGCCAGACAGAAAACAACAGTCAACATTCTGACCAGCGATCTCAAGGCATTATTTGCCATTGGTAATTCTCCTGAATCGGGGGATGTCGGAACGACAGCAAGCGCGGCTTGAATGTCTTGGCATCTCAGCCTTGGGCAACGAGTCTTGAAAGCGGCAAAGACGCACCGCATTCGCCGGTGGCATGCCTGGGCTGTCGGGAATGCCGCCGGGAGTTGCGGCCACGGCGACCGGAATTACCCGGACTCGCCGTGGCCAAGCGGGGTCTGCCGCTTACAGCGACAGAATCCACTTCACGATGATTTCGGCGTCTTTAACCGGAATTTCCTCGTCGGCGTCCATCTCGCTCTTCTTGTTCATCTTCTTGGCCCAGACGTCCTTGCTGCCCTTCTTGATGCTATCCACCAGTTGCTTTTCGATGCCCTTCTTGCCTTTGTATTCCTTGGCAATTTCCTTGTAACTCGGGCCTTCCTTCTTCTTCCTGGTCGCACCCGCTTTTACGTCCAGCTTATGGCAATCGGTGCATTCGTATTTATCGGAGAGTTCCATGCTGGCCACGGCGGGCGTGGCGATGAATCCTGCAAGAGCCAAGACCATGATGTAACGCATTTTCAGCCTCATTAGAAAAAAGTTAATCAATATCAATGTCTCAGGGCCGATTGGCCAAGACCATCCGAGCGTAATGGAAACATATGTACCATTCAATTGTTTTGTGAATATAAATTTAATCAGAATATTAATAAATACTGATTTTCTAATTGTGCAATACGTAGTTTCTTTATTTGCTGCAGGTAATTCTTTATGCGCCGGTATTTGCCCGGCAGATTTCAATCAATGCGGCGCCATAACTTTCCAGTTTGCGCGCGCCAATGCCGGAAACCTCGCGCAGTTGATCGGTCGATTGCGGGCCGATGCGGGCGATTTCCGCCAGCGTCGCATCATGGAAGATGACGTAGGCAGGGACGCCATGTTCCTTTGCCGTTGCCGCACGCCAAGTGCGCAGCTGCGCGAAGCGGGTTTGCGCGGCGCTGTCGAGTTGCGCGGCCGGGGTTTTGCCGTGTGCCTCGCGCGCGGTTTTCTTGTCGACCTGTTTGCGCAGCACGACGGTCTGCTCGCCTTTCAGTACCGGCCGGCTCGACGGGCTGAGTTTCAAGGCGCCGAAGCTGCCGTGGTCGATCTCCAGATAACCGAGCGCGACCAGTTGGCGGAACACCGCGCGCCAGTCCTTCTCGGTAAGGTCCTTGCCGATGCCGTAGGTGGAGAGTGCGGCATGGTTCCACTGGCGGATGCGTTCGGTATCGTGGCCGAGCAAGACGTCGACGACATGGCCGGCGCCGAAACGCTGGCCGGTGCGGTAGACACAGGACAGCGCCTTGCGCGCCGCATCGGTGCCGTCCCAGGTTTGCGGCGGGTTCAGGCAGACATCGCAGTTGCCGCAGGCGCCGCTGTCTTCGCCGAAGTAGGCGAGCAGGCGCTGACGGCGGCAGGTGGCCGATTCGCATAGCGCCAGCAGTGCATCCAGTTTGGCGTGGCCGAGGCGTTTGAACTGCGCGTCGGCCTCGCCTTCCTCGATCATGCGGCGTTGCTGCACGGCATCGGCGAGGCCATACGCCATCCAGGCATCGGCCGGGGTGCCGTCGCGGCCGGCGCGGCCGGTTTCCTGGTAATAGCCCTCGACGCTCTTGGGCAGGTCGAGATGCGCGACGAAGCGGACATCGGGTTTGTCGATGCCCATCCCGAACGCGATGGTGGCGACCATAACGATGCCGTCGTCGCGCAGGAAGGCGTCCTGATTGCGCCGCCGCACGACCTGCTCCATGCCGGCGTGATAGGGCAGCGCCTTGATGCCCTGGGCGACCAGCCAGGCGGCGGTTTCCTCGACCTTCTTGCGCGACAGGCAATAGACGATGCCGGCATCACCGGCATGTTCGGCGCGGATGAAGGCAAGCAACTGGTTGCGGGCGCTGGCTTTTTCGACGATCTGGTAGCGAATGTTGGGCCGGTCGAAACTGGACAGGAAGACTTGCGCCCGCTCCAGTTGCAATCGCTGCACGATTTCCGCCTGGGTCTGCGCATCCGCCGTCGCGGTCAACGCAATGCGCGGTACCGTGGGGAAGCGTTCGTGCAGCACCGAAAGCTGGATGTATTCCGGCCGGAAATCGTGCCCCCATTGCGACACGCAATGCGCTTCGTCGATGGCGAACAACGCCAGGCCGGGTCCGTCCGCGACCGCTTCCAGCAGCGATAAAAAGCGCGGCAGCACCAGGCGCTCGGGGGCGACGTAGATCAGATCGAATTCCTGATTGAACAGGCCGCGTTCGATGGCCGCCGCTTCCATGCCGCTCAACGATGAATTCAGGTAGGCGGCTTTGACGCCGGCCTCGCGCAGCGCCGCGACCTGATCGTGCATCAGCGCGATCAACGGCGACACGACGATGCCGACGCCGCGCCGCAGCAGCGCGGGAATCTGGTAGCAGAGCGATTTGCCGCCGCCGGTCGGCATCAACACCAGCGCATCACCGCCCGCCGCGACGTGATCGACGATGTCGGCCTGGCGGCCGCGAAAGGCGGGATAACCGAAAACTTCCTGGAGCAGTGCAAGCGAGGCGGACATGGGCGGCGGTTTGTGGGCGGGGCGACGAATTCTAGTTTTTGTAGGGTGCGCCGAGCGCACCAATTCACGTTGACCGGTGCGCACGGCGCACCTACTGGCAGGGTTGTTGGGGAATAATCCTGCCCTAATTAAATCAGTGCGCTTTTGCCGGAATCATTCCATGCCCATCGTCGCCCACAACGATCTGCCCACCCTGCAACGCCTGCGCGCGGACGGCACCACCATCGTGCTGCCCGCCGAGCGCGCCGCCAACCAGGATATTCGCGAATTGCACATCGGCCTGCTCAACATGATGCCGGATGCCGCGCTGGAAGCGACCGAACGCCAGTTCTTCCGGCTGGTCGGCGAGAGCAATCCGATCGCACAGTTCTATGTGCACCCGTTCACGCTCGATGCGATTCCGCGCGGCGACAAGGCGGCGGCGCACATCGCCCGCTATTACGAGTCGTTCGACAAGATCCGCGCCGAGGGGCTCGATGCGCTGATCATTACCGGCGCCAATGTCACCGGCGAGGATCTTTCCAAGGAACCGTTCTGGACGCCGCTGGGCGAAGTCATCGCCTGGGCCTGGGACAACGTCACCACGACCTTGCTGTCCTGCCTGGCCACCCATGCGGTCATGCATTTCCGTTACGGCCAGCCGCGCGTGAAGCAGCCGGCAAAACGCTGGGGCGTGTTTTCGCATCGCGTGCTGGACAAGCGGCATCCGCTGGTGGCGGACGTGAATACCCGCTTCGACGTGCCGCATTCGCGCTGGAACGATGTCGCGCGCGCCCAGTTCGAAGCCGCCGGCCTGCGCGTGCTGGTCGACAGCGAGGAAGTCGGCGTGCATCTGGCAACCAGCCACGACGGTCTGCGCATGGTGTTTTTCCAGGGCCATCCGGAATACGACACGATTTCCCTGCTCAAGGAATACAAGCGCGATGCGCTGCTGTATGCGCAAGGCAAGTTGCCGCACGATCCGCCGTTTCCGGACCACTATCTGGCCCGACATGAACAGGCGATCCTGCTCGAATGGCGCCAGCGTTTGCAGCAGGCTGCGGCGCACGGCGAGGCTTTGCCGGAGTTTCCGGAAACGCTGGTCACGGCGAACATCGACAACACCTGGCACGACACGGCGGAGGCGGTGATCGGCAACTGGATGGGCTGCATGTACCAAGTCACCCATCGCGAACGTAACAAGCCATTCATGGACGGCATCGACCCGAACGATCCGCTCGGCGTCTACACAATTTGAACTTGCGCCCAAGCGCGGCATGTGTGTGGCACAATCCGCCGCTAATTTTTCCAGCGCAGTGTCACCGACGGAGGAATCGATCGTGGCAACAGCAGCCAAGAAGCCGGCCAGCAAACCCGTATCGAGCAGCGCCAAAAAAGCCACCCAACCTGCAGTGCCGGCCAAACCGGTAACGGCAGCCAAAGCCGTGCCGAGCAAGGCGAAGGCGTCAGCCGTTGCAGCAAAGCCGGCAGCAAAAGCTGCGCCAGCGCCGGTCAAGGCAAAGGAAAAATCGGCTGCGGCTCAACCCGTCGCAGCGCCTGTTAAACCCAAGGCAGTCTCGCCGATCAAAGCGAAGGCCGACCCGAAACCCGCATCCGTTGCGACGCCGCAACCTGTGCAGGAGAAACCACTCAAGACTATGAAAACCGCCGAAACAAAAACTCCCACCGCCAAGCCCGCGCCCGCCAAAGCAGCTGCAGCCAAGCCCGCCGCCAAGGCCGCCAAAAAGATCTCCGGCATTCCGCATAGCGACGCAGAGTTGATGGCGATGCCGGAATCGGACTACATGAACGAAGCGCAACTCGCGTATTTCAAGGCCAAACTCACCCTGATGCGCGACGAGATCCTGGAAAACGCGCGGGAAACCGGTGAACACCTGAAGGAAAACGAGGTTTTTGCCGACCCCAACGACCGCGCCACCGTGGAAGAGGAAAATCTGCTTGAGCAACGCGTACGCGATCGCGAACGCAAACTGCTGAAGAAGATCAATGCCTCGCTGGCCCGCATCGAGGAAGGCGAATACGGTTTTTGTCTGGAAACCGGCGATCCGATCGGCCTGCCCCGCCTGCTGGCGCGTCCGACCGCGGAGTTGTCGATCGAAGCGCAGGAAAAGCACGAACGCCTGGAAAAGCTGTACGCCGACTGAGCGGCTTATGGTTGACCGAAATGGCCGCGCAAGCGGCCATTTCTTTTGCTGCGGGCACCCGGGGAATCCCGGGCTGCGACAGCCTTACTGTAAGGAAATACCGATAGCGTTAAGCTTCGCGCGGTCAACTCACCAGTCAGGTCGGATCGAATGAAGAGCTCCTGGAAAGACAACATCTATCTGCAACGCGAGCAACTGGCGCGCATGTTGCAAGACCCGCTGGCGTGCCTGGCCGAAGAATGCGCGCCGATGTGGGGCCAGCGCGAGGCGTTGAACGCGGTGCTGCTGGCCGGCTTCGAAACCATTCCGCATTGCACCTATCTTTACTGCGTCGATACTGACGGCCGCCAAATCTGCGACAACTTCGGCAAAACCGGGCTCATGCCGGGGCACTACGCGCGCGACCGTTCGCAGCGACCGTACATGAAGGAAGCGGTACCGGTGTGGGGATTCCTGCTGTCCGACGCCTACATTAGCCTGGCCAAGAGCCGGCCTTCGCTGACCGCGCTGCAGATCGTCCGGGCTGAAAACGGGCAGCCGTTGGGCTATCTTGGCGCCGATTTTGATCTGCGCGATCTGCCGGTGTCCTCGACGCTGTATGAAGAGCCCGGCCATTGGCGCCAGATCAAGGGCGATCCGGCGATCCGCGGTAACGTGTTCCAGCAATGCCGCGTCGAAAATCCGATGGACCAGAGCCTGGACCAGGCACTTTCCATCCTGGAAGAGCTGCTGACCCAGCGCGGCGTGTTTCAGTGCCAGATCCACTTTTCCAGCAGCCAGGCCACGCTGTGGACGCTGAACGACCCGTTCCGCTACCGTATCCTCGATCAGGAAGCGTTGAGCGATCCCGACATCTGCCTGGTCTACCCGCTGCAGCCTTACCCGGCCGACGCCGCGATTCCCGTGCAGGATGTCGCACGCATTCTGGCCAGCCTGCGTTCGCTGCGCGTGGCCGACGAGAACATCTACCTGCGCATGTCGTCGATCAACCTGTTCAACGGCATGGTCAGCCTGACCTTTTCCTGCGACGGCACGCACTACATGCGTTACGACGAATTCCTCGGCAAGGACGGGCCGTTCTGGTTCTAGCGCGCTAGCGCGGCCTGCCGCCACCAGTGGATGCGCAAGCCGAGCAACAGCGCCAGCACGCTGGCGTAGATCAGCGGTTGTGTCACGTCCTGCTTGACCAGCCAAAAGTAATGGCACACCGCCAGCACGGCGGCCGGATAGACCAGCCGGTGCAGGCGTTGCCAGTTGCGCTTGAGTCGCCGCATCGCCGCGTCGGTGGAGGTCAGCGCCAGCGGCAGCAGCAACAGGAAGGTCGCCATGCCGAAGGTAATGAATGGGCGCTTGACCAGATCTTTCAGGATCTCGCTCCAGTCGAAGAACTGGTCGAGCCAGAGATAGCTCAGCCAGTGCAACAGCGCGTAGAAGAAGGCGGTGAGTCCGAGCATGCGGCGTACCCGCATGATGCCGCTCCAGCCGCTGAGTTTGCGCAGCGGCGTCACGGTCAGCGTGATGAGCAGGAAACTGAGCGCCCAGGTACCCAGCGAGCGGGTGACGAACTCGATCGGATTGACTCCGAGTCCGCCGCTGAAGCCGAGATACAGCAAACGCGCCAATGGCAGCAGGCAGAACGTCAGGACCAGCGGTTTCAGCCAGCGCATCAGAAGTACTTGCGCAAGTCCAAGCCGCGATAAAGCGTGGCAACCTGATCGCCATAGCCGTTGAACGGCAGCGTCGCCTGCTTGAAGAATTCGCCGATGCGGCGTTCCCTGGCCTGACTCCAGCGCGGATGGTCGACGGCCGGATTCACGTTGGCATAGAAACCGTATTCGCGCGGCGCGGCTTTCATCCAGGCTGTGATCGGCTGTTTTTCCAGCAGGCGGATGCGGACAATGGATTTGGCGCTCTTGAAACCATACTTCCATGGCACCGCGAGGCGGATCGGCGCGCCGTTCTGGTTCGGCAATTCGCGCCCGTAAAGCCCGACCACCAGCAACGCGAGCGGATGCAACGCTTCGTCCATGCGCAGACCTTCGATATAGGGCCAGTCCAGCACCGGCCAGCGCATGCCGGGCATCTGACTTGCGTCGCTGAGGGTCGTGAATTCGACATATCTGGCGTTGCCGGTCGGCTGCGCCTGTTTGATCAGCCCGGCCAGCGGAAAGCCTTGCCAGGGGATGACCATGCTCCAGCCCTCGACGCAACGCAGACGGTAGATGCGTTCCTCCAGCGGGAACGCTTTCGTGAGTGCGTCGATATCCCAGGTGCGCGGCCGCAGACACTCGCCTTCCACGCGTACCGTCCAGGGTCGTGTTTTCAGGCGGTGAGCGTGCTTGGCCGGGTCGGTCTTGTCGCTGCCGAATTCGTAGAAGTTGTTGTAGGTGGTGATTTCTTCCCAGCTGTTCGGTTTGATCTCCGCGCTCAACGGACTCTTGCGAAACGCCGGCAGCGCGGCTTCTGCCGGATTGGCCGGCAAGGCTGTGGCCAGCGCCAGGGCGCCGACGCCCTGCATGAAATTGCGCCGGTTCAGATAGATCGATTCCGCGGTGATCTCGGAAGGCAGGATGGCGTTTGAACGGTGTTTGGGCATGGCTGACTCCTCATTTCATTCAAGCAGACGCGACTGGGTGGAAATGGTTCTGCGCGCGTCAGGCATGAATTTCGGTAACTGATGAAATTCCGACAGGGCTGTCGAAAGGCCGGCGGCGATGCCAGACGCGGTTGTCATCAAGAATTCGAATACCCCTGATTTAATGCGGCTTCGCGCTGGATGCAGCGATTTCTGCCGGTTGGCACGATTCCCGCTCATTGTCTTCCGCACGGTGATTCAACCAGGTCATTGGGAGCCAAACATGATGCAACACGAGGTAGACAATATGGATGTCAGTCTGATTGCCGGTGATGATGGTTTCGACCGCATTGCCATCAAATTGGCCAGTGAGTTGGGTACTTCGCTGACCCTGACGCCCAGCCAGGCAAGAATTCTCGCAACCGAATTGATCGCTGCCGTGAATCGCGCGGAAGTGAAGAGCAGCCTCAAAACCAGCCCAAACTTGTGGCGCCGCCAGGGGGAAGCCCATCCCCGTCTGGCAACGGCGGGCTGAGGCAACAACCTGAAGCGGCATACTCGACCGGCCTGAGCGTAAAAGGCCGCAGAATTCAGACTCCTTGAGCGTGCTAACATGACGCGGCCGACGTAAGTCGGCCATTTTTTTGTCATCTTTTCGTCAACCGCATTGCCATATTTCGATTAAAGACAGGGGTTTTTCATGGCTGTCCTGGAACTCAACGAGCAGAACTTCGAAGAAGTCATTCTCAACAACGATTTTGTCGTGATCGACTTCTGGGCGCCCTGGTGTGGCCCTTGCCGGGGTTTCGCGCCGGTGTACGAAGCCGCTTCGGAAAAACATGAAGGCATCGTCTTCGCCAAGGTGAATACGGAAGAACATCAGGCCTTGGCCGGCCATTTCCAGATTCGCTCCATTCCGACCCTGGTGATCTTCCGCGAGAAAGTCATCATCTATGCCCAGCCTGGCGCCCTGCCGGCCGGCGGTTTCGACGACCTGATCGCGCGCGCCAAGGAAGTCGACATGGCGCAGGTTCATGCCGAGATCGCAGCCGAAGCCGGCAAGGAAAACGGCTAGCCCTTTTCAGCGCGCCAGCATCAGGCGCGCTGCCTGCATCGCTCCGTCGGCCTGGATAGCCGGCTTGCGGGGCTGCAGCCAGATTTCCGCCAGCAGCGCGGCGAGCCGACCGGAAAACAGATCGGATTCCGCCATCGCGGCGGCATTGCCGTTTTCGGCCAGCCAGGTCGCCAGCCAAGGCGTTTCCGGCCAATCCGGCCGATCCAGATAGAGCACCGGCACGGCATGTGCCGTCGCTTCGACAAAACTGCCGTAACCCACTTTGGTGATCAGCACGTCGCTGGACGCCAACAGATCGAGGAAAGGCATGCTGGCGCGGCTGAATGGTATGACGCCGGCCTGAACCGATGGCCAATCGTCCGGCGCCAGCCAGACCACATCGGCCACTGCCGGCAAGCTGCCCTTGCTGCGGTAGCCGATGCCGCCAAAGCCGATCAGCGCCAGTTTGCTGCTTGCCGGCAGCGCCCATTTCTCGCGCAGTTCCTGCTGCCGATTGCGTCCGCGCGCGGCGATCGGCGCAATCGCCTGACGACGCGGCAACCACGCCATCGGCATGGACGGTGCCGGCTGCAGGAAGATGCCGGCGCTGGCGTAGGCCGCGTTCATCTCGCGGAACATCCCGTCGTTTCCCGCTCGTTCGGCCAGATAGGCGCGCGCGATGTCGGCCCAGTTCAGCGAACACAGCGCAACGCTGTCGATGCCGGCCAGCGCGGCGGCGGCAAGCGGCAGATAGGCCACGTCGGCAAATACCCGGTCGAACGCTTGCGCGCGCAGCCAGTCGGCCTCGCGTCGCAGCCGCCCGCTCCAATCGGCATGAAATGTCCGGTAGGCGGCCTGGCTGGCGGCCAGATCGACCTGCATCGCATCGTGCATGATCAGGCCGACATCGGCGGCCTCATGTCGATGGACGAAAGGCCCTTCGATGCGGGCCTGCAGGCTGGCGGCGTCGAGGCCGGACCAGATCGTCAAGGCAAGGTCCGGTTGCAGCGTGCGCAGCGCGTTCAGCACCGGCGCGGCCTGCGCCAGGTGGCCAAGCCCGTGCTGGCTGATCGCCGCCAATAATTTCATGGCGTCAGGTTTTGCTGCAGGATTTCTTTCAACAACGGCAAGGAAACCGGTCGTTTCCGGCTCAGCGAATGGGTGTCGAGCAGATCGACCAGCGCCAGCAAGTGGGGCAGGTCGCGGCGACAGTGGGTGAGCAGATAGCGCACCACTTCGTCCGGCAAGCGTAAGCCGCGCGACTCGGCTCGCACGCAGAGCGCCGCGCGTTTGTCGGCGTCGCTGAGCGGTTGCAGCCGGAATACCAGGCCCTGCGCCAAGCGGGTGGCCAGGTCGGGGCGGTAATCCAGGCCCGCCATTTCGAGCAGTTGCGCCGGCGGTATCGGGCCGCTGGCGAGCACGCGGCCATCGCCTTCGCGCGCCGCATTGATCAGGCTGAACAGGCGAATCTGGTCGGCGCCATCGAGGCGGTCGACATCGTCTACCACGACCAGCGCCTGCGGCGGTTCCGGCAGCGGTGCAACGGCAGCCGCTCCGGTGGCGCGACACCAGGCCTGCAGCAAATGGCTTTTGCCGGTGCCGGCTTCACCCCACAAATACAAAACAGGTTCCCGCGTGCTCCCGGCGGCGTGTTCGCGCACGGCGGCCAGCGCTTCAGCGTTGGCGCCGGGCAGGAAATTGTCAAAACCGGGCGGGGTGTCCGGGCGAATATCCAGAATCAGTTGGTTGGGGGGCTGAACTTGCATGGCGCGTGAGTTTACCAGCGCGCCTGGGTCGCATTCCGATGCAACTCCGACGCAACTGGGTTGTCGCACCGCTTGACAGGCGCCGTATCCAGCGACCAAATGACGCCATGAGTACAGATACTTTGAACCCCGAAATTCCCGCCGCTTGCCCGGTCATCGACGTTCCGCCCGTAATCGAGGAAGTCTTCGCGCCCGGCGAGCAGGCTGCCTTGACCGCCCGCATCAAGACCTTGCTGATCGAACAGGATGCGGTGCTGGTTGCGCATTACTACACCTCATCCGCGTTGCAGAAGCTGGCCGAGGAAAGCGGCGGCTGCGTGTCCGATTCGCTGGAAATGGCGCGCTTCGGCCATGCCGCCAAAGCGAAGACACTGGCCGTCGCCGGCGTCCGCTTCATGGGCGAGACCGCCAAGATCCTGAATCCGGAAAAACGCGTGCTGATGCCGGACCTGCATGCCGAGTGTTCGCTCGACCTGTCCTGCCCGGCGGCGGACTTCAGCCGCTTCTGCGATGCGCATCCGGACCGCGTCGTGGTGGTGTATGCCAACACCTCCGCCGCCGTGAAGGCGCGCGCCGACTGGATGGTAACTTCCAGCATCGCGGTCAAGGTGGTGGCGCATCTGGCCGCGCAAGGCAAGAAGCTGATCTGGGCGCCGGACCGTTATCTCGGCGATTACGTGCAGCGGGCCACCGGCGCCGACATGCTGCTCTGGCAAGGTTCCTGCGTGGTGCATGAAAAATTCAAGGCGGCAGGCATCCGCGCTCTGCAAGCGGAATACCCGGACGCCGCCGTGCTGGTGCATCCGGAATCGCCGGCTGAGGTCATCGCACTGGCCGATGTGGTCGGTTCGACCACGCAACTGATCCGCGCCGCGGCGGAATTGCCGCAGCAAACCCTGATCGTCGCGACCGACAACGGCATCTTCCACAAGATGCATCTCGCCGCGCCCGGCAAAACCCTGCTGGAAGCGCCTACCGGCGGCGTTGGTGCTACTTGCGTGTCGTGCGCGCATTGTCCATGGATGGCGGTGAATGGGCTGAAAGGCCTGCTGCACGTGCTGGAAACCGGCGCCAACGAAATCCACATCGACCCGGCGATCGGCCGGCGTGCCGTGGTCTCGATCAATCGGATGCTGGAATTCGCCGGCCAGACCGGCATCAGCATCGCCGGCATGAGTGGCGATTGACTACCCTGAGAGTGAGCAATTTCACAGTCGAGCGCTGCCGCATATGTTCTTATCGGCGCAGCCTGACTTTACGAATGGGAGGGAAGCATGAGCTTCATGCAGGAATTCAAGGCCTTCGCAATGCGCGGCAATGTCGTCGATCTGGCCGTCGGCGTGATCATCGGCGCGGCTTTCGGCAAGATCGTCGATTCCCTGGTCAAGGACATCGTCATGCCGGTGGTCGGCGCGGCGCTGGGCGGCGTCGATTTCAAGCAGTTCTATTTCAACCTCGGTGCGACCTCGTACGAAAGTCTGGAGCTGGCCGAAAAGGCCGGCGCGCCGCTGATCAAATACGGCGCCTTCATCAACAGCATGGTGGACTTCACCATCATCGCCTTCGCCATCTTCGTCGCGGTCAAGGCCATCAACCGGCTCAAACGCAAGGAAGAGGCGGCGGCGCCCGCGCCGACGCCGGAAGACATCGTTCTGCTGCGCGAAATCCGGGATGCCCTGAAAAAATGAACCCGCGCCGTCGTTTTCTACAAATCTGCTTGCTGTTGCCCTGGTTCGGCCTGACCGGCACGCGCGCGCAGGCTCAATCCGACACCGCCGATCTGCTCAAGGCGATCAGCGGGCCGGAAGCCGCACAAGCGTTGCGCGAAAGCCTGGAGCAAGGCGCGCGCAAAGCCATCGCCGCGCTGGGCAAGGAGAATGGCTACTTCGCCGACCCCCGGCGCAAGATCGGTCTGCCGAAAAATTTTGCCAAGGCCGAACGCATTCTGCGCAGCCTGGGGCACGGCAAAAAGGTCGACGATCTGGTGCTGGCGATGAATCGGGCGGCAGAGACCGCCGCACCGCGAGCGCAGGGACTGGTGCTCGATGCCGTGCAGAAAATGACGGTCAACGATGCCAAGTCCGTCCTCACCGGGGGCGACAGCGCGGCGACCGACTATTTTCGCAAGACCACCGAAAGTCAGTTGGCAGAGACGTTGCTGCCGGTCGTCAAGTCGGTTACGGAAAAGAGCGATCTCGCTCGTTCCTACAATTCGCTGGCGGGTACGTTGGCGAAGTTCGGTATCAAGAGTGAACAAGGCACCGTCGAAAGCTATGTCAACAAGAAAGCACTAGACGGTATTTACAGCCGCATCGGCGAGGAAGAACGCAGTCTGCGCGCCAATCCGAGCCAATACGCCGGTAGCCTGCTCGGCAAGGTGTTCGGCTTGTTGAAGTAAAGATTCCGGGGTAATCCGTCGCGCGACCGCGCGGCATCAAGAGGTCAAATAAAAAGGAGACCAGCCATGCGTATCAAATCAACTTTACTGAGCAGCCTCAGCGCCGCCCTGCTCGCCACTGGCGCCATGCCTGTCCAGGCTGCCGACGCGCCCTACTACAACCCCTCGAATGCATCCAGTTCAAGTGGCATGACCTCCGGCCACGAGCTGTTCAAGACCATCGGCTGCCCCGGTCGCGGCATACTCGATGCGCCGTGCGTGGGCCCGCTGGCCGCCAAACCTGTGGCCAAAGTCGCCGACAGCGACGGCGATGGCGTCGCCGACGACAAGGATCGCTGCCCAGGCACCCCGAAGGGTGCCAAGGTCGATGCGCACGGCTGCGAACTCGACGACGACAACGATGGCGTGGTCGATCGTCTCGACCAGTGCCCGAATACGCCGGCCGGCCGCAAGGTCAACGCCAAGGGGTGCGAACTGGATGGCGACGGCGACGGTGTCGTCGACGCGCTCGACCAATGCCCGACCACCCCGGCCGGCCGCTCGGTAAACGCACAGGGTTGCGAACTGGATGGCGATGGCGACGGTGTCGTCGATGCGCTCGACAAGTGCCCGACCACCCCGGCCGGCCGCACGGTGAATGCGCAAGGTTGCGAACTGGATGGCGATGGCGACGGCGTCGTCGATGCGCTCGACAAGTGCCCGACCACCCCGGCCGGCAACAAGGTCAACAGTGAGGGTTGCGATCTGGATAGTGATGGCGACGGCATCGTCGACAGCGCCGACCAATGCCCGGCCACGCTGGCCGGCGACCGGGTCGACAGCAAGGGTTGCTCGTTGCCGAAAGTGCTGAGCCTGCTGGGCGTCAATTTCGACACCGACAAGGATATTTTGCGTCCCGACGCCGCGGCCATCCTGGACGATGCCGCCGCTACGCTGAAGCGTTATCCCGGCCTGATGGTCGAAATTGCCGGTCATACCGACAGCGCCGGCAGCGATGCGCACAACCTGGATCTGTCGCAACGTCGCGCCAAGGCCGTGCTGGATTACTTCATTGCTAAGGCCGTGGCGGCCGAGCGGTTGAGTGCCAAGGGTTACGGCGAAACCCAGCCGATCGCCGACAACGACAGCGTCGACGGCCGCCTCAAGAATCGACGGGTGGAGTTGCGCAGCCAGAACTAAGCTGCAACCGGAATTGAAAAAGGCCACGTTCGCGTGGCCTTTTTTTCATTAGCGCAACCGCGTCAGACCTTGTAGCCCACGTGCAAGGCGACGACGCCGACGGTCATGTTGAAGTAGTCGACGCGCTGGAAACCGACCGCTTCCATCATGCCTTTCAGCGTTTCCTGATCCGGGTGCATGCGGATCGACTCGGCCAGGTAGCGATAGCTTTCCGCGTCCTTGGTGACCAGTTCGCCCATGCGCGGCAGCATCTGGAACGAGTAGAGGTCGTACAGCGGCGCCAGCGGTTTCCAGACCTTGGAAAACTCCAGCACCATCAGCTTGCCGCCCGGTTTCAGTACGCGGCGCATTTCGGCCAGAGCGACTTCCTTGTGCGTCATATTGCGCAAACCGAAGGCAACCGTGACCAGATCGAAGTAATCGCTCGGGAACGGCAGTTTTTCCGCGTCGCACTGGGCCACCGGCAACATCAGGCCCTTGTCCATCATGCGATCGCGGCCGACGCCCAGCATCGAACCGTTGATGTCGGTCAGCCAGACCTCGCCGGTCGGGCCGGCCTCCTGCGCCAGCAAACGCGCAATGTCGCCGGTGCCGCCGGCGATATCGAGCACCTTGTGGCCGGGCCGAATGCGCGCATGCAAGGCCAGGAAACGTTTCCAGACCCGGTGCAGGCCCATCGACATGAGGTCGTTCATCGCGTCGTAGCGGTTGGCGACGGAATGGAACACCTCGGCGACCTTGCGGGCTTTTTCTTCCTCGGCGACGGTCTTGAAGCCGAAATGGGTTTGTTTGTCGGACATATCAATGCGGCTTGAAGCCCTCCGGTGCGCCGACGCCTTCGCCGAAGAAGTATTTCTCGGCCTGTTCCATCAGGTATTTGCGATGCTGGGCATCGGCCAGATTGAGCCGGTTTTCGTTGATGATCATGGTCTGCAGCTTGATCCAGCCCTGCCAGGCTTCCTTGGAGACGTTCTCGAACACGCGCTTGCCGAGTTCACCGGGCAACATCGGGAAATCCATGCCTTCGGCTTCGCGGCCGAGTTTTACGCACTGAACCATACGTGCCATTTTCTTGCTCCTGCATAAATTGAATTGGATGTTTCGGATGGTAGCCGTTGGGTGGGTTTGCGTCGAACCTTCAGCATCACTCGCTGGCGAGTTGCTTGTCGAGCCGTTTGGCGAAAACCGTCATTTCCTTGGCGGCCTGGAGGTCGCCTTTGGCTTCGGCGGTGGCGATGCCCTGGCGATAGGTTTCGCGCGCCTCGGCCAGCAGACCGGCCTCGCTCAACGCTTTGCCGAGCAGCTTCCAGGCGGCGGAATAGTGCGGGTCGAACGCCAGCGCGGCTTGCAGATGCACGCGCGCAGCGTCCAGACGGCCTAGTTTCAGGCACTCGTTGCCGAGCGAATAACGCAGCAAGACGCTGTCCTTGCCCGAGGCCAACATTTTTTCGAAGGTTTCCAGTGCGTTCATGGCGATATCCGTGGATAGAGATCGAAAGGATGGGGGCGAGTCGCGCTAGCGCAAGTTTCAGATGGCACCGGCAAAACCCTGCTGGCGCCAGGCCTCGAATACCGTGACCGCGACCGCATTGGACAGGTTCAGGCTGCGCTGGCCGGGCAGCATCGGCAGACGCAGACGCGCATCGGCGGCGAAGTCGGCAAGCAGCTCGGCGGGCAGGCCGCGCGTTTCCGGGCCGAACACGAAGACATCGCCCGGCTGAAATGCGATTTCGGCGTAGGGACGCGACGCCTTGGTGGTGAAAGCGAAGCGGCGACGGCCCGCGATGGCCCGCAGCAATGCCGGCCAGTCGGGATGCACGATCAGTTCCGCATACTCGTGATAGTCCAGGCCGGCGCGGCGCAATTGCTTGTCGCTCAGATCGAACCCTAAGGGTTGTACCAGATGCAAGCGACAACCGGTATTGGCTGTGAGGCGGATCACATTGCCGGTATTCGGGGGGATTTCCGGTTCAACCAGAACGATGTCAAACATATAACTTGAGATATAGAAGCTAAGTCGTTAATTTACGGGCAAATTTAATCGTGGAGTCCGCTTATGGCGCGGCCTGAGAAGATCCGTTTAGGCGATCTTCTGGTACAGCAAAAGCTTATTTCTCAAGAGCAGCTCGGCACGGCGCTTGAGAAGCAGCGGCTATCCGGACGCAAACTCGGTCGCGTGCTGGTCGAGAACAGTTTCGTTACCGAAGACGAAATTTCCGGCGCCATCGCACGCCAGCTCAACATTCCCTTTCTCGATTTGCGCCAGGTGCATGTGCGGCCCGAGATTGTGCGCCTGTTGCCGGAACAGTTGGCGCGCCGTTTCCGCGCCATCGTCCTGGAACAGCGCGACAACAAGGTTCTGGTGGCGATGGCCGATCCCACCGACCTGTTCGCCTTCGACGAAATCATCCATTACCTCAACCGCGACATCGAACTGGCGGTGGCCAACGAAGGCGAGCTGGCGCAGTTCATCGACCGGGTGTATCGCCGCACCGAGGAAATCAGCGAACTGGCGCGCAACCTCACCGACGAACTGAGCGACGACATCATCGATTTCGGCGCGCTGGCGGCGACGCAGTCGGCCGAGGAAGCGCCGGTCGTGCGCTTGCTGCAGACCATCTTCGAAGACGCCTTGCAGGTACGCGCTTCCGACATCCATGTCGAACCGCAGGAACGCAACCTGCAGATCCGGTTCCGCGTCGACGGTGTCTTGTCCATCGCCACCGAGGCCGACCGCAAGATCGGGCCGGCACTGATTCAGCGCCTGAAACTTATGGCCGATCTCGACATCGCCGAAAAACGCCTGCCGCAGGATGGCCGTTTCATGCTGCGCCTGAAGCAGCGCGCCATCGACGTGCGCATGTCGACGGTACCGACCCAGTTCGGCGAATCCGCCGTGCTGCGCCTGCTCACCGGCAGCGGCTCGGCCGGCCTGGCCGATCTGGCGATGACCGCCAGCCATTTCGAGCGCTTCACCAAACTGATCCACCGGCCGCACGGCCTGGTCCTGGTCACCGGCCCTACCGGCTCCGGCAAGACCACCACGCTGTATGCCGCGCTGGCCGATCTCAACACGCCGGAACGCAAGATCCTGACCGTGGAAGACCCGGTCGAATATCGCCTCGCCGGCATCAACCAGGTGCAGGCCAACGACAAGATCGACCTGACTTTCGCGCGAGCCCTGCGCGCCTTTTTGCGGCAAGACCCGGACGTCATTCTGCTCGGCGAAATGCGCGATGCGGAAACCGCCCAGATCGCGCTGCGTGCCGCGCTCACCGGCCACCTGGTGTTGTCCACGCTGCATACCAACGACACGCCGTCCGCCGCCGCCCGCCTGATGGACATGGGCGCGCCGGCCTATCTGCTGGCCACCAGCCTGGCCGGCATCGTCGCGCAACGCCTGGTGCGCAAGTTGTGCCCGTCCTGCGCCGCGCCGGCCGAACTGGATGCCAACGAACGCGCCTGGCTGCGCAATGAAATCGCCGCTGGCATGGACGCCGGCAGCACGCGCAAGGGCAAGGGCTGCAGCCACTGCAACCACACCGGCTACCACGGCCGCCAGGGCATCTACGAATTGCTCGAACTGGATGCCGAACTCGCCACCCTGCTCAACCGCGGCGACACCAGCGCCTTCCGCCTTGCTGCCCAGCAACGCCTGATCGGGCAGACCCTGCGCGACGAAGCGCTCAGACTGGTGCGCGAAGGCGTCACCAGCGTTGCCGAAGCGATGCGCGTGACGCACCAGGTGGACGAGTGAAGCCCTTCCGCGCCGCGACTACGACAGCCACGGTCCGCGTAGGAGAGCCTTCCAAGGCGCGATTGTTCCGGACGACGCATGCCCGCGTTTAGCTACAAGGCCCGCAACCCGCGCGGCGAACTGCTCAGCGGCCGTCTGGAAGGCAATTCCAGCGACGCGGTGGCGGATGAGTTGATGCGCTCCGGGCTGACTCCGGTCGAAGTGAAGGCGCTGGCCGGCAAGGTGGAGGCGAAGCACCTGTTCGGCGACTACTTCGAAGAGAAGGTCAGCGAACTCGACATCATGTTGTTTGCGCGCCAGATGGCCAGCCTGCTCAAGGCGGGCGTGCCGATCCTGCGCGCGCTGGCTTCGCTGGCCGAATCGAGCGTGCATCCGGCGTTCCAGAAACTGCTCGGCGATATCCGCGAAGGCCTTTCCGCCGGACGCGAACTTTCCGTCTGTCTGCGCAAGCATGCCAAGGTGTTTCCGCCGTTCTTCATCAACATGGTGCGGGTCGGCGAAGCCACCGGCCGCCTCGACGAAGTCTTCATGCGGTTGTTCCACCATCTCGAATTCGAGCGCGAAATGGGCGATCGGGTGAAAACCGCGCTGCGCTACCCGACCTTCGTCATCGCCGCGCTGGTGATCGCACTGGGCGTCATCAACGTCTTCGTCATCCCCGCTTTCGCCAAGGTCTACAAGAGTTCGCAAGCCGATTTGCCGCTGATGACCCGCATCCTGGTCGGCTTCTCGGAATGGACCGTGCAGTGGTGGCCGGCGCTCCTGGTCGGCCTGGTGTTCGGATTCATCGCCCTGCGCTGGTGGAAACGCACGCCGGACGGGCGTTACACCTGGGATCGCTGGCTGCTGAAGATGCCCATCGCCGGCAAGATCGTGCACAAGGCGGCGCTGGCCCGCTTCGCCAAAGGTCTGGCGATGACATACCAGAGCGGCGTGCCGATCGTGCAAGGCCTCACCAATGCCTCGGAAGTGGTCGACAACGCCTTCATCGCCAGCCGCATCGAACAGATGCGCAACGGCGTCGAGCGCGGCGAATCGCTGACCCGTGCCGCCAGCACCACCGCCGTATTCACACCGGTGGTGCTGCAGATGATGGCGGTGGGCGAGGAGACCGGCGAACTGGACCGCCTGCTCGGCGAAATCGGCGATCTGCAACAGCGCGAAGTCGAATATGAAATCCGTACCCTGTCCGAACAGGTCGAACCGATCCTGATCGCCGGCCTCGGCGCCATCGTGCTGGTCGTCGCCCTCGGGGTGTTCCTGCCGGTCTGGGATTTGGGCTCCACCATGATGAAGCGCTAAATGAAAGATCACCTAAGATGTTCTTCAAGTTTCTTGTCGTCGTGCCGTATTAACCCCCGTGCCAACGTTGTTTAGTCATTCCCAACAGGAGATCGCCATGCCCAAGCTGCAACCCGTTTCCCCGCTGCGACCGATTCGCTCGCAAGAGGCCGGTTTCACCATGATCGAACTGATCATGGTCATCGTCATTCTCGGCATCCTCGCCGCCGTTGCGCTACCGCGGTTTTACGACCTGCAGACCGATGCGCGCGTCGCCAAGATGCAGGCGGCCTTGGGCGCCGTCAAATCTGCTTCGGCAATTGCGCACTCGGCGTTTCTGGTGAAAGGCACCAATCCAACTTCGATCACGATGGAAGGTACAGTCGTCAATCTGGTGAACGGCTATCCGGATGTCGTGGCAGCCGCGGCTGCCGCCACCAGCGGCATCGCTCTCGCCGCCGGCAGTTTGACCGACTACGATTTGACCACCACCGCTGCGACGGACACGGTGCTGACTATCCTGGCGGATGCCGCACACACCGGTTGCAAGATCACTTACACAGAAGCTGTTGCAGGTGCTGCTCCCGTGATCAGTGCCGCGCCAGCCGCCGCCGACTGCGACTAAGTGTCCAGAGTTCAGGGTGAACGCCATGCCTTTACCGGCTAAAGGCTTCACTCTGGTCGAACTGATCGGCGTCATCGCCATCGCCGGCATCCTGGCGGCCGTGGCGGCACCGCGTTTCTTCAACACGGCCACGTTTGCATCGCGCGGTTACTACGATGCCGCTTCCGGATTTCTGCGTTATGCGCAGAAACTGGCGATCGCCCGCCACGGCAATGTCGCGGTGCTGGTCGGCGCCGATGGCCTCACGCTCTGCCGCGTCACGACGGCGCCTTGCCCTGCCGCCGACCAGATCGCCGGGCCGGATGGGACGCAACCGTTCCAGGTGTTGCTGCCGAATGGCGTCAGCCAGAGCGGCAACGTCGCCAGCTTCAGCTTCGATGCGCAGGGTCGTCCGAACAGCGGCGTCACGCTCAGCATCGGCGGCGATCAAACCCGCACGCTGACGGTGGAAGCGGAGACGGGTTATGTGCACTAAAGCGTCCCGAAACAACCGTCATTCCCGTGAAGGCGGGAATCCAGCCTGTGGCCGTGACTGGATTCCCGCCTTCGCGGAAATGACGCAACAAGGTTTGGTCGAGGCGATTAAACAGCGGCAACGCGGCGTCAGCCTGATCGAAGCCGTGTTGTTCATCGTCGTCGTGAGCATCGCGCTGGTGGTCGTGCTGAAGGCGTTCGATATCGCCAACCAGGGCAGCGCCGACCCGGTGTTGCGGCGGCAATCGCTGGCCATTGCGCAATCGCTGCTCGATGAAATTAGCTTCAAACCGTTTGGCAGTGCCGCGACCGACGATGTCGCCCAGGGCGGTTTCGCCGGGCCATATACCAGCGCCAACCGGCAATGGTTCGACGATGTCGACGATTACAACGACTTTGCCATGGACGACGGCATCCGCAGCCTCGACAACACCGCGTTGACCGCCTTGGGCAACTACCAGGCCCGCGTCGCCGTGGTCGCCGCAGCCTTCGGCGCGGTGCCCGCGAGCGCCGGCTATCGCATCACCGTCACCGTCACCGACCCCTCCGGCGCGCAACTCGCGCTGGAAGGCTACCGGGCCAACTACTGAGCATGCGCCGCAACGTTTCCACCGCCGGCTTCTCGCTGATAGAACTGATCGTGGTCATCGCCGTGGTCGGCATCCTGGCCGGCATCGTTGCGGTATTCATCCGGCATCCGCTGGAAGGTTATATGGCCGCTTCGCGCCGCGCCGAGTTGACCGACACGGCCGATGGCGCGCTGGTCCGCATCGCACGCGACCTGCGTACCGCGCTGCCCAACAGCGTGCGCGTCACGCAAGTCGGCAACGCGTACTACCTGGAATACCTGCCGATCGAAGACGGCGGCCGTTACCGGGCCGACCCGACCGGTGCCGGCGCGGGCGACATACTCGATTTCGCCTCCGGCGCGGATGCCAGCTTCGACGTGCTCGGGCCCGCCGTCAGCGCAAGAGCAAACGCCACCGCCAGCCAATATCTGGTGGTCTACAACCTCGGCCTGGATGCCGACAGCGATGCCTGGCAAGGCGGCAACCGGCGCGCGGTGACCAGCGTCGGCGCGGTGGCGAATCTCGCCTTCACCGCCAGCGGCACGCCGTTGCCGCTGGAATCGCCCGGCCACCGTTTCTATCTGGTCGGCACGCCGGTCAGCTATGTCTGCGATGCCGCCGCCGGCACCGTGCGGCGCTATTCCGGTTACGGCGCGCCGAGCGCCGCCCAGCCGACCAGTTTCGCCAGCGGCAGCAACGCGCTGCTGGCCAACCGGGTCAAGGACTGCAGCATCGTCTACGCTGCGGGCGCCAGTCAGCGTCTGGGCCAGCTCACGCTATGGCTGCAACTGGAGAACAGCGAAGGCGACAACGCCGAACAGGTTTCGCTGTATCGCGAAGTGGTGGTGAACAACGATGCATGAACCCGAGCGCGGTTTCGCCCTGCCCGCTGCCATCTTCCTGCTCGTGGTGCTGGGCGGCCTGGCCGGCTGGATGATGCAGCTTACCGTGGCGACGCAGGCGCAGGATGCGCTGGCGATGGAGGGCGAGCGCGCCTACCAGGCCGCCCAGGCCGGGCTGGAGGCCGGAGTTCATGCCGCGCTGAATGGCAGTTGCACCGCGCAGAACATCGCCTTGGGCAACTACCTCACCCGCTTTACCGCCAGCGTGAGCTGCGCGTCGTCATCGGCGGACGAAGGCGGAACGACCGTCGCGTTCCATGTCATTACCAGCATTGCCTGCAACCAGCCCAGCGGCGGGGCTTGCCCGAACGCCGCGCCGAGTTTGCCGGAGTATGTCGAGCGGCATGTTTCAGCGACGGTGGAACGATGAAACGGCTTATCCCACTCGTCCTGGTTCTGCTGTGCGGGCACGCGCTCGCCGCTACGCGCTATGTCGGCTCTTGCGGCAGCCCCACCAGCGCCAGTGTGGCCGCCGCGATCGCCGCCGCCAGCGCAGGCGACAGCATCCTGATCTGCCCGGGTAACTACAACGAAGCTGTCACCGTCAATAAGGACAACCTGACCCTTCGCGGCGCGACCGGCAATCGGGCCAACGTCACCGTGACCAACTCGGGAATTCCGTTCACGCTGACCGGCGCCAATATCACTCTGAAAGACATGACGGTATTGAGCACAAGCACGAACACGAATTACAGCGCCGTCAGCCGGGGCTGGACCGCAAGCCCGAGCGCTTACACGTTCGAGAATTTGGCCATCACGGCCAGAGGCAAAGGCGTGAACATCGACGTATCGGCCAAGGTCAGCTTCACCAACGTCACCGTCAGCAGCAGCAACGACGACGCGATTTACCTGTCCGGCGCCAGCAACGGCGCGCACGTGTTCGACACCGTCACCGCCAGCGCCCCGAATGGTTACGGCATCTACTCCTATAACGGCGGCGCCACGTTCAAGGACATCACGGTCACCAGCAAAGAGCATGCGCTCTATATGCGGCCCAATTACGACGCCACCTTTACCAACATCACGGCGAATACAAGCGATTCTGGCAATGGCGGCGGCATCTACATGGCCTGGGTCGGCACCGGCAAGGCGCTGACTTTTTCCAATATCAACGTCAAGGCCAAAGAAAAAGGCATTTACATCGAGGTAGCAGCCCTGGTCAGCCTGACCAATGTCACTGTTGCCAGCAGCAACAACGACGCCATCCGGCTGGAAGGCGCCACCCGCGGCGCGCACGTGTTCGACACGATCACCGCGACCGGCAAGAACTACGGCATCTATAGCTACAACGGCGGCGGATTGTTCAAGGACATTACCGTCACCGCCCAGAACAATTCCGCCATTTACCTGCGGCCGAGCTACGACGCCAGCTTTACCAACATCACGGCCACCTCCGTCAACGATCACGGCATCTACATGGAGTGGGTTGCTAGCGGCAAGGCGCTGGATTTTTCCAACGTCAATGTCACCGCCAAAAACAAGGGCGTTTACGTCGAAGTGGCGGGCGCCTTGAGCTTTCGGGATATGGTCGTATCGAGCAGCAACAGCCACGCCATTCATCTCGGCTGGGCCGCTTCAGGGGCGCACGTCTTCAATAATCTGACGCTCGACGCCCAGGAGTCAGGCATTCTGCTGGAAGACTCCGCGCCTTCCAGCACGCTCAGCAATGTCTGCGTGAACAGCGGCAAATATGGAGTCAATGTGGCGCAATGGCACGCCAGGAACGTCGCGATCAGCAACTCGAAGTTCACCAACACCACCTATGGCGTTCGCGTCGAGGCGGATCCGGCCTACAAAACCACCGTCAGCAACAGTTGCTTCATCAAATCCAGCACGCCGCGCGCCTACAGCAACAGCACGACGCACCGCTTTACCGGCAACTATTGGCAAGGCGTCGCCGGCGGCACCAGTTACAGCGACGGCAATGTGCGCGACGCCGGCACGCTGGCGAGTTGTCCGGTAACAAGTTGCTACAGCGGCGCGGCGGCGCCGACGCCCATCGGCGCATGGCGGCTGGAAGAAGCCAGCTGGAATGGCACCGCAGGCGAGGTGAGGGACAGCAGCGGCAACAATCTTCACGGCAAGGCCATCGGTGCGCCCAATCCGGCCCCGGCCAGCGCCTCACCGGCGCGCGCCGGCAATCCGGGTACCTGCGGCTATGGCAGCTTTGCCGGCCCTGCGGCCAACGGCGGCGCAATCGAGTTGAGCGGCTTGCCGGTGTCCACCGTCGCCGGCGCCAAGACCACGGTGTCCTTCTGGATGTATTGGAACGGCGGCGACAACATGATGCCGATCGGCTGGAATATCCATGATCTCTGGCTGGTTTCCGGCAGCTTCGGCTTCAACACCGGCAACAGCGATGTCTTCGGGATTGCGTCCGCCGGACTGGCCAACCGCTGGGTGCATGTGGCGGCGGTGTTCACCAACGGCAGCGTGACCGGCAACGCGCTCTACCTCGACGGGGTGCGACAGTCGCTCACGCAGCGCCGCAGCACGCCCAACAACACCACCGCCAAGGTGCAATCGACGCTGCGCATCAGCGGCTGGCAACGCGATAACTACTACCGCTTCAACGGTAGCATCGACGAGGTGCGGGTTTACAACGCCGAACTCACCGCCAGCGAGGTTGCCACGCTGTTCGGCGAAACCCATGCCTGCGCCACGACCGCCGCCGTCTGCGCCAACCCGGTATACGCCGGCAGCAGCCTGAGCGTCGGTGACGACTCGGAAATCAACAATCACGACATCACCGGCAGCGGCAACGCCATCAATCCGGACACCGGCGTGCGCAGTACCGCCACGCAAACGCTGGGCGCGCTCAACCCGGCTTCGTTCCCGAGCTTCAGCGGCGGCAGCGATTACAGCGGATCGGCCAGCAGCCTGACGCCCGGCGCGACCTACGATGACGTCACCCTGACCTCGGGTACCGCTCCCAGCGGTACCTATTACATGGATACCTTGACGCTGGACGGCACGGTGACGTTTGGCGGCGGTACGTACTACGTCAACACGCTCAGCATCGACAAGGAAGAGAACATCTCTTTCACCGCCACCACCGATTTCCGCATCAACAGCCTGGTGAGCATCGATAAGGAAGTCGATCTGCTCGCCAGCGGCGCGGCGGTCGGCAGCGTACCCGCCCGTTTCTATCTCTACGGTTCGGCCGATTTCACCGCCGACAAGGAAGGCCGCCTGGAGGGCATCGTGGTGGCGGCCGGCGCCGGCAACAACATCACATTCGACAAGGAATGGGAAATCACCGGCGCGCTCATCTCCCCGGGCGCCATTTCCATCGGCAAAGACGCGGAATTCACCTACAACGCCGCGGTCGCCGCCGCCCTGTCCAGTTCCGGCATCTGCGGCGGTGGAAGCGTCGCACCGACCCCACCGGCCAATTTCAACTGTGTCGAAGTCGGCGCCAGCGCCGCCAGCGGCCACCTCTATACCAAGCTGGCCGGGACCCTTTTCAACTTCGACATCGTCGCCTTGAAGGCGGATGGAACGGTGGAAACCAGCTATGCCTCCGATGCAAACAAGGCGGTGTCCGTGCAGCTCGTCGATGGCAGCGGCAATACGGCCTGCACCAGTCGAACTTCATTGATTGCCTGGCCCGGTCAGACCTTTACCAGCGCCAACGCCGGCCGCATCACCGCCAGCTCGGCCAATGTCGCCGGCGCCTATGCCAACCTGCGTTGCCGCGTCTCGGACGGCAGCATTACCGGCTGCTCCAGCGACAACTTCAGCATCCGTCCCACGACCTTCACGCTGGCCTCCAGCAATGCCAATGCCGATGCAACCGGCGCCAGCGCCAGCGCCTCCCCCCGCGTGAAGACCGGCGCGGCTTTTGCACTCACCGCCACCGCCGTGGCGGGCTACAGCGGTACGCCGACGCTGGATGCCGGCAAAGTGCAGGCACACCCTGGCGCAATCCAGGCCGGCGCGTTGGGCGGCAGTTTTGGCGCGGCCAACGCCGGCACCGGGGCAGCCTCCGGCAGCGTCTTCAATTACAGCGAAGTGGGGTATTTCCGGCTTGCCGCCAACGGTGTGGCGGACACCACCTTCACCAGCGTCGATGCCGCCAACAGCGACTGCAGCGCGGACTATTCCAATTCGGCCGTCGGCGGCAAATACGGCTGCAACTTCGGCAACACCGCCGCGACTGATTACTTCGGCCGCTTCACGCCGGATCATTTCACGCTGGCCGCCGGTGTTTTGACGCAAGGTTGCGGCAACTTCACCTACTACGGCCAGGATTTCTCCACGGCCTTCACCCTGGAGGCGCTGAACATCGCCAACAGCATCACCCAGAACTACACCGGAAATTTCGCGCGGCTTGGCCTGACCGACTGGGCCAATTTCGGCTTTGCCGCAGCAGGCGCCACGCTGCAGCAAGGTGCCAGTCCGCCGCTGGGCAGCTGGAGCAACGGCAACGCCAACGTGACGGCGGCGCACCGGACTGTCCGCGCAAGCAGCGGCGTTCCGCAAGCCAGGGCGGATATCGAGGTGACGGCGCAAGTCAGCGACAGCGATGGCGTCACGATGACTGCGGCCAGCGTCGCCACGGCCGCCGCGCCGCATCGTTTCGGTCGTTTGCGCATCAGCAACACGCTCGGCTCGGAAATGCTGGCTCTGCCCGTCCCGTTGACCGCGCAATACTGGAACGATGCGGGTTTTGTGACCAACAGCGACGACAACTGCACCGTCTTGACTGCACCCGCGCTCACGTTTTATGCGCCAAGCGCCGATAACCGCCTTGCCAGCGGCGAAACCACGGCCAGCTTCAATGCCACGCTGATCGCCGGCAACGGCAATCTGCGCTTGTCTGCGCCGGGCGTCGGCAATTTCGGTTTTCTCGATTTGTCGATCGGCGCACCGGTGTGGTTGCAGTACAACCGGGATGGCGTCGACCAGGCTGGCGACGCCAATCTGTTCGACGACAACCCGCGCGCCCGCGCCACTTTCGGCAAGCGCAAGGGCAGTGACAAGGTCATCATTCGGCGGGAAATTTATTGACATGACAATGGCTTATCGAAGTAATCTCGCGCAGCGCATGAACCCACCCGACTCAAGCCTATGAACTGGTTCAAATCCCGCGCCCGAACTCGCCAGCATGCCGTGTTGTCGCCCTATCTGAGTGGGGCCGCCGCCTTGCAGGTGCAGGACGATGGCGCCGTGGCGCGCGTGCTGGCCTTTGTGCAACGCGAAAATGCACCGGTCTCCGCCGATCTGCTGCAGCAGATCGCGGCGGAAGCCGGCATCAAGGATGCACCGCTGATCGCCCTGCTCGGGCAGGACCACTATCAGACCGTGATGGTGGAAGCGCCCAGTGTGCCGGACGATGAAATCAGGAGTGCGATCCGCTGGAAAGTGAAGGATCTGCTCAGCTTCCATATCGACGATGCGGTGCTCGACCACGTGCCCGTCCCCGGTGGCAGCGGGCGACCGGCGAGTCTGTATGTGGTGGCGGCGCAGGCCACGGCGGTGCGCGCGCTGGTGCAGCCGTATCACGACGCCGGCTTGCCGCTCGATGTGATCGATATCCGCGAAACCGCCCAGCACAATCTGGCGATGCGTATCACCCCGGCCGACTATGCCGTCGCCGTGCTGCATTTCGATGGCGACAACGGCCTGCTCACCTTCAGCTTCGGCGCCAGCCTGATCATGTCGCGCCGCATCGAAGGGCGCGGCGCGACCGGCGAATCCCTGCTCGACAAGGTGGCGATGGAAGTGCAGCGTTCGGTCGACTACTTCGAACGCCAGTATTCCTGGCTGCCGCTGGCCAAGCTGTACCTGGCGCCGGTTGCGGCGGCGCCGGCGTTGCTGCGCCGGCTCGGCGAATATCTGCCGGTCGGTGCCGAAAATCTGGATCTGGCGCGGGTGTTCGATTTCGCCGGCCAGGCGCAATTGCAGGACGTGCAGGTACAGAACGCCGCCTTCCATTTGCTCGGTGCAAGCCTGCGGGGGAGGGCGCCATGAAACAGATCAACCTCTATCAAGCCGAATTCCGTCCGCCCAAAGTCGTCTTGCCGGCGCGCGCGCTGGCGTTGAGCGGCGGCACCCTTCTACTCGGCCTGCTGGCGCTGTACGCCTGGGATGGCTGGCAATTGCGCCAGTTGCGCGGCCAGGTCGAACAGGTCGTGCAGCGTGCCGAAGCGGTGACGCGCCAGGTGCAGGCCACCGCGATGGGTACGCGCCAGGTCGATCCCGCCGTGGCTGCCGAGGCGCAAACGCTGGAAACCCGCGTACGCGCGCTGCAACTGGCGCAGGATGCCATCGCCAGCGGCGAACTGGGTGCGGAAACCGGCTATGCGGCGCAGTTCAGCGCCCTGGCCCGCGCGGTGAACACTGCGGCCAGCCCGGGTGCCTGGCTGACCGGCGTGACCATCGCCGATAGCGGCCGCGCCCTGGACCTGCACGGCCGCGCCCTGACCGGCGCCGACGCGGCACGTCTGATCGCCAACCTGCGTCGCGAACCGCTGTTCGTCGGCCTCTCCTTCGCCGGGCTGGAAGTCGGTGCGCCGGCGCAAGGCGAGGCGGCGCCGGCAGGCCCGGCTGCCGCTGCAGCCGGCAAAGCCGCGCCAGCGCCGCGCTTCCTGGAGTTTTCGCTCAGCGCCCGCCTGGCCGAAGCGGCTGCGAGCGGTCCGACAAACGTTCGCCAGGCGGGGAGCACGCCATGAAAGCAGTGACCGACCTTTTACAGAAAGTCGATGCCCTCAGCCTGCGCGAACGGGTCATCCTGTTCGTCTTGATGCTGGCCGGCATCTGGGCGGCCATGGATGCGTTGTTGCTGGCGCCGCAGGAGCGTACCCGCAAAGCGGAACAGGACAAGATCGCCCAGGCGCGAAGCCAGATGGCCGAGGCGGAACAGGCGCTGGTATTGCGCGCCAGTCAGCCCGATCCCGCACGGATTGCGCAACAACGCCTGGAAAACGCCCGCCAGAACTTGAATGCGCGCATGCAGACCGCGGCCCGCCTGCAGGCACGCATGGTCGACCCGAAAGACATGGTGCGCGTGCTGCAAGGCATGCTGGTCGAGCAAGCCGGCCTGCGCCTGGGCAGCCTGCAAACGCTGGCGCCGGAACCGGTCGGCCAACCCGTCCAGGCGCCGAAATCCGGCACGCAGCCGGCCGCAGTGCAGGAAACGGCGGCGAATCCGCTCTACAAACATGGCGTCAAACTGACTCTGGTCGGCAGCTATGCCGCGCTGACCCGCTACATGGCAAGCCTGGAACATCTGCCGGTCGGCTTTTACTGGGCACGCGCCGAACTGGATGCCGGCGCGCATCCCGAGATCAGCCTGACGCTGACCCTCTACACCCTCAGCCTGGAGCGGACATGGTTGACCGTCTGACCTTCGCCGGTCTCTTCGTTCTGCTGCAACTGGCCGCGGCGGCCGCCGCCGACAGCCTCGACCCGACGCGGCCGCCGGACGGCTTCGCGGAACAGGCCGACAGCCCGTCGCCGGCCGCCGCGCCAACGGCTCCGCTGGTGGTATCGAGTCTGTTCTTGATGGGCGCCAAGCCTTATGCCGTCGTCGACGGCCAGATCGTGCGGCCGGGCGACCCGCTCGCCGACGGCAAGGTCGGCAAGATCGACGCAAACGGTGTCTGGATCGTCGTCACCGGCGCCGACCAGCGCCGCGGCGGCATGCGGTTGCTGAAATGGTTGCCCGAAGTCGTCAAGACACCGGTCAAGCCGGGAGATGTACGCAAGACCCCCGCCGCCGCGCGCACGGAGAAGAAATGATGAATACGCTGAACATTCCCCGCTTTTCGAGCGGTCTCGCCTGCCTGGCGCTGATCCTGGTCGGCTGTGCCCAGGTCAGGGAAAAGCCTGTGTTGCCGACTATTCAGGACGAACTGCGCAAAGCTGCCGCCCCGCAAGCCAGCGCCGCGGCGAAACCCCTGCCCGCCGCCGTCGAGGCCGCGCTGGCGCCGCAAACCCGGCTGGAACTGCCGAAATCGGCCGGCCAATCGGTCGAGGCGCGCTTCGATCTGGCGGTGAATGCCGCCTCGGCGCAGCAGGTGTTTCTCGGCATCGCCTCCGGCACCCGCTACAGCATGCTGTTGCACCCGGAAGTCGCCGGCAGCATCACGGTCAACCTGAAGGACGTGACCGTGCCCGAGGCGATGGACGCGCTGCGCGAGCTGTACGGCTACGAATACCGCATCGACGGCAACCGCATCTTCGTGCAGCCGCTGACCACGCAGACCCGCTTCTATTCCATCGCCTACCCGGCCTCGCTGCGCCAGGGCAAATCCGAATTGCGCGTGATTTCCGGCTCGATCGCCGATAACGGTGCCAGCTCTTCCAGCGGTTCTGCTGCGGCGGGCAGCGGCACCAGCACGCAAGTCGACAGCAGCCGCGTGACGACTTCGGTGGCGAGCGATTTCTGGGGCGAATTGCAGGCTTCCGTCGGCATGTTGGTCGGCTGCACGGTGACCGCCAGCCCGACCGCAGGGCCGACCGCGGTGGCGGCCAACTGTCCGAGCGGGCGCAGCGTCGGCGTCAGCCCGCATACCGGCATGTTGATGGTGCGCGCGCTGCCGGTCGAACAGCGGCAAGTGAACGAATACCTGAAAGCCGCGCGCATCCAGGTCGAGCGCCAGGTCATGATCGAAGCCAAGATCATCGAAGTGACACTGAACGAAAACGCGCAGACCGGCATCAACTGGGCGCATTTCCATAACGGCAAACACAATTGGTCGAAGGGCGCGACGACCAGCGGACTACCGGTGCCCGCTGCCGCGCTTGCGGGTTCCAACATGGCTTCGCTGCTGGGCGTCGGCTTGCCCGCTGCCGCCGCCGCCAGCACGACGTCGGCCGGCGTCTTCGGCCTCGCTTTCCAGACCAGCAGTTTTGCCGCACTGCTCAATTTCCTCGAAGGCCAGGGCCAGGTGCAAGTGCTGTCCAGCCCGCGCATCGCCGCGATCAACAACCAGAAGGCCGTGCTCAAGGTCGGCACCGACGAGTTCTTCGTTACAGAAATCACCAGCACGCCCTCCACCAGCGGCGGTTCCGGCACCACCACCTCGACCAGCATCACGACGCAGCCGTTCTTCTCCGGCATCGCGCTCGACGTGACACCGCAGATCGACGATGCCGACAACATCATCCTGCATGTGCATCCGTCGGTCAGCCAGGTGGTCACCGACGACAAATCCGTCACCGTCGGCGGCCAGCCGTTCAGCCTGCCGCTGGCGAAAAGCAGCGTCTCGGAAACCGACAGCGTGGTGCGCCTGAAAGACGGCGAAATCGCTGCCATCGGCGGCCTGATGAAACGCGAATCGCGCGACAGCGGCAGCGGCGTGCCCGGCCTGGGCGAAGTTCCCGGACTCGGCTGGTTCTTCAAAAACACCAACGCCACCCGCCAGAAGCAGGAACTGGTGATCCTGCTCAAACCGACCTTGATCAAGCAGCAGTCGGACTGGATGGAAGGCGTGCGCGATGCCAGCGTGCGTTTGCAGTCCTTTACGCCGGCGCCGACACGTCAATAACGCAACCCACGTGTATCTCACGCATTTCGGTCTCAAGGAATTTCCCTTCGGCCTGACGCCCGACACCGGCTATTTCTTCCCCGGCGGCGGCGCTCAGGCGGCGCTCAACACCTTGCTGGTGGCGCTGGAATCGGGCGAGGGGCTGATCAAGATCGTCGGCGAAGTCGGCTCCGGCAAAACCCTGCTCTGTCGCTATCTGCTCAATCGGCTGGAAAGCAAAGGCTGGGCCGCCGCCTACGTGCCCAATCCGCATCTGTCGCCGGCCGCGTTGAACCAGGCCTTGCTGGCCGAACTCGGCGGCGACGTCAAACGCAGCCTCGCCTACGGCCTGACCAAGGCGCTGGAAATGCGCCTGCTCGAACTGGCCCAGGCCGGCAAGCCCGCCGTCGCGCTGATCGACGAGGCGCAGGCGATGCCGCTGGAAAGCCTGGAGGCGTTGCGCCTGATCACCAATCTGGAAACCGAGAAGCGCAAGTTGCTGCAGATCGTGCTGTTCGGCCAGCCCGAACTCGACATCCGCCTGGCCGATCCGTCGGTGCGCCAGATCCGCAGCCGCATCGCCTTCCATGAACGCATCACGCCGCTGGCCGCGCAGGAAACGCCGGTATACCTGACGCATCGTGGCAACCAGGCCGGCGCAGCCGGACCGCTGTTCACGCCCGCCGCCGCCAAGAAGCTGCATCGCCTCAGCCAGGGCGTGCCGCGGCTGCTCAACATCCTGGCGCATAAATCCCTGCTGCTGGCCTACGGCGAAGGCCGCGCGCAGGCCGAACCGCGCCATGCCCGCCTGGCCGCGCGCGACACGCCGGGTTCGCGCCTGGCCTGGTGGGACTACTTGTCGAGGTCCGCATGAGCGTCATCAATCAGGTGTTGAAGGATCTCGATCGCAAGGGCGCCAACGCCAGCACGCCGGCCGGCGTGTTTGCCGTCAATCGGCGCGATGACGCCGCGCCGCGCTGGCCCTGGTTGCTGGGGATGGCCGCCGTTGCCGGCATGGCCGTCACCGCCTGGTGGTGGCAGCCAGAATTGCCGCCAGCTGCCGCACCGCGCGCGGCGGAAATCTCGCCGCCGTTGCCGATTCCAGCCGAACCCGAGCCGCAGTTGCGCCTGACGCAAGAACTCGGCGACGTAGCGCCACGGCAACACTCAAGCGTAGCGCCTGCCGCCATCCACGCTCATTCGGCGGAAGGCGCTACGCTTTTCCGCCCTACGCAAGCTGTGGATGCTGTTATCCCCGCTGCGAAGCCGCGCCTCGATACCCGCCTGCCCGAACCGCGCCCACCCGAGTTACGCCAAGCCGAAGCCAGCAAGTCGCAAGTTGTTAAAGAAATCAAACCCCTGACGCCGCAGGTTCTGGCCGAGGACGCCTGGCGGCAAGCCACCCGCCTGCAGGAACAGGGCCGCAACCACGACGCACAGGACAAGCTGGAAAGCGCATTACGCCTGGATCCGAGCCATGCCGGGGCGCGCCAGAGCCTGATCGCGCTGGTGCTGGAAGCGGGCGATGGCGCACGTGCGGAAACCTTGCTGCGCGAGGGTCTGGCGCAGCAGCCGAACGATGCCTGGTATGCGCGCAGCCTGGCGCAACTGCAGCTGCAACGCGGCGACGCAGCGCAAGCCGCCGCGATCCTGAAAACCAGTCTGTCGAAACGGTCCGATGCCGCCAACTGGGGCCTGTATGCCGGCACGCTGGCCAAACTCGGCAAGACCGACGATGCCGCGCAGGCCTATCGCGAGGCCTTGCGGCTGAATCCGACGCAAGGCAATTGGTGGATCGGCCTCGCCGTGGCGCTGGAACAAGGCGATGGCAAAACTGAAACCAAAGCCGATGCCGGCGCCGCCTACCAGCGCGCCCTGCAAACCCGTTTGAGCAATGAACTGCGCGAATTCGCCCAGCAGAAAGTCCGGGAACTCGGCGCATCCAGGTAGGCGGCCCGCTTGCGGGCCGAACCCGGTACAGCACCCTGATACATTCGGCCCGCAAGCGGAACGCCTACCCGACTAAACTTCGGCTTAACCTACCTTTTTGCATCCGCCATGGTCCCTCACCTCACCACCGCACTTGCCGGCCCTTTGCTCGACCTGGAACGCCACGTCATCGATGCCCAGACCGACATCGAACACTGGTTCCGTCGCCAATGGATGCAACACGCCGCGCCGTTCTACAGTTCGGTCGATCTGCGCAACGCCGGCTTCAAGCTGGCGCCGGTGGACACCAACCTGTTTCCCGGCGGTTTCAATAACTTGAATCCGGATTTCATGCCGCTGGCGGTGCAGGCGGCGCAGGTCGCGGTGGAAAAGATGTGCGGCGACGCACGCCGTTTCCTGATCATTCCGGAGAACCACACGCGCAACCTGTTTTACCTGCAGAACGTCGCCGCGCTGGCCGACATCATCCGCAAGACCGGCCTGACCGTGCGCTTCGGCAGCCTGATCCCGGATCTGCAGGAACCGCTTACGCTCGATTTGCCGGATGGCGGCCAGCTAACGCTGGAACCGGTGCAACGCAACGGCAACCGCTTGCATCTGCCCGATTTCGATCCCTGCTCGATCCTGCTCAACAACGATCTTTCCGCCGGCGCGCCGGCGATCCTGCATGGCCTCGACCCGTCCCAGACCATGCTGCCGCCATTGCACGCCGGCTGGGCGACGCGGCGCAAATCGAACCATTTCGCTGCCTATGACCAGGTCGCGCGCGAATTCGCCGGCCTCATCGGCATCGACCCGTGGCTGATCAACCCGTATCACGCCTATTGCGGCGAGGTGAACTTCCAGGCCCGCGTCGGCGAAGACTGCCTGGCCGAGCATGTCGAGGCAGTGCTCGCCAAGACCCGTGCCAAATACGCCGAATACGGCATCGAGCGAGAACCCTTCGTCATCGTCAAAGCCGATGCCGGCACCTACGGCATGGGCATCATGACGGTGAAATCCGCCGACGACGTGCGCGATCTCAACCGCAAGCAGCGCAACAAGATGGCGGTGGTCAAGGAAGGCCTGGAAGTCACCCAGGTGCTGGTGCAGGAAGGCGTACCGACCTTCGAGAGCATCAACGAAGCCGTCGCCGAACCGGTCGTGTACATGATCGACCACTTCGTCATCGGCGGTTTCTACCGCGTCCATACCAGTCGCGGCATCGACGAAAACCTCAACGCCGCCGGCATGCATTTCGTGCCGCTCGCGTTCGACCAGATCGGCAGTTTCTGCGACTGCGGCCTGCGCCCGGACGCCCCGCTCAACCGCTTCTACACCTACGGAGTGCTCGCCCGTCTCGCCGCGCTGGCGGCGGCGCTGGAGCTGGAGCAGACGGAGCCGAAGGCATGAAGTTTTGTTGCCCAATTTTTTAAGACCTGGATTGCACGATGCGACTGCTGCATTACCTTGAGATCGAGAATTTCAAACGCTTTGGCGGCAAGCAGCGCATAGAGCTTGACCATCCGGCAGTGCTGATCGGCCCGAACAACTGCGGCAAAACCAGCGCAATCCAAGCCTTGGCCTTATGGTCGCAGGCGGTGAAAACCTGGTACGACACGCGCAAGGCCTCCAGCGTCAAGGTGGCAACGGCGCTGAACCGGCTGGCGATCGTATCTGTTCCTGTGCAGCGCACTCGCTACTTCTGGCACAACACGCAGGTGCGTATTGGCAACAACGATGTGCCGTTGATCGTGACTGTCGGCGTCTGGTGGCAAAACCAACTCGTACCGTTGTCCATGCGCTTTCGCAATCAAGGCGACGAACTGGTGTACTGCACTCCCGACGATGCGGCGTTGAAGGACATGAAATTGATCGAATACGCGTCGTCGATCAATGTGGAACTGCTCTATCCGATGTCCGGTCTGGAAACGGAAGAACCCATACTTCAACCGGGCCGTATCGGCGTGCTCTTGGGGCAGGGACAAACCGCGCAGGTGCTGCGCAATTTGTGCTTGATGGTCGCCAAGGATCAGCCCGAAGACTGGAACCGCGTTGTGCAATTGATGCAACGGCTGTTTGCCGTGGAACTCGGCACCCCGCAGGAAACTTCACGCGGCGCGATCAAGCTGCTGTATAGGCAAGCACAGGTGAAGGAGGCGCTCGATATCGCCATGTCCGGCCGCGGCTTTCAGCAGATGCTGTTGATCTTTGCCTATCTGTATTCCCACAAGCGCAGCGTTTTGCTGGTGGACGAGCCGGATGCGCATCTGGAAATCCTCAGACAAAAGCAGGTCTATGTTCTGCTGCGCGATATCGCCACGGAAAACGAATCGCAAGTGGTCATCGTGACGCACTCGGAAGTGATCCTCGACGAGGCCTTGGACAACAATCTGACTTTGTTGCTGGATGGCAGGTCGGATGATCTCGCCGCGAAAAAGGACATCCGCAACACGCTCAAGCATTTCGGCGCCGAACATTACGTCAAGGCGAGGGAACGCGGGTACGTGCTGTATGTGGAAGGCGGTACCGATCTGGATATGTTGCGGGCATTGGCTGAACGCATCGGTCATCCGGTAGCGCTTCTGTGGGATGAGCGCATCAACTCGTTCTACGTGCAGAACAACTATCCGATTCAATCGCTCGAAAGCGAACTGGAGCGGGTCGAGGGTGGATTCGGCATCACGCCGAAAGAGCATTTTTTTGCATTGCGCGAACTGGTGCCAGGCCTCCGAGGCGTCGCCATTCTGGATAACGATGGGCAGAACCGTCAGCCCCTTCGGCAGGGCGGGCTGGATCTGGTCTACTGGCGTCGATACGAGGCGGAAAACTACTTTGTCACTCCAGACGTATTGCGCCGCTACGCGCTTGAGCACTACGCCGATATGGAACTTTTCGGAGGCTTTCGCGATGAGATTGAGCAGGTTGTAGGGTTGCTTGTACTTGAACGCGTGTTCGCTGGCTTGGCAGCCGATTACCAGACCTATCTCGCGCTACCGCCAGAGGCCGCGCGTCTGGTTTGGGAGGCCAAAACGGAGCGCCTGAAACTGAGTGATTTCGTCGAGGAGTTTTTTCGCCGTCTTGCCAACCAGCTCGGGCATGCCATGTTGCTCAAGAAGGGCGAACTCCACCACCTCGTTGCTTACGCCGACCCGCAGGGCATTCCGGGTGAAGTCAGAGAAAAGCTGGACCTGCTCGAAGCGCTGTTCCGAATGGTGAAACAACATGACTGCGATGCAGATGAAGTGCGCTGAAGGGCTGCAAACATGAATTTCCTGTTCATCGCCGACCCACTGGCGGCATTCAAGACTTACAAGGATTCCACCTACGCCATGATGGTCGAGGCGGCGCGGCGCGGGCGTCAGCTGTACGCCATGCTGGCCGGCGATCTGGCCTGGCGCGATGGCCGGGTAATGGGGCGGATGCGGACGATCAGCCTCACCGGCGGTGACCCGTGGTTTTCCGAGGGCGAGGCCGAATGGCGCGATCTGGCGGATTTCGATGCGGTGATCATGCGCACCGATCCGCCGTTCGATCAGGCTTATCTGTATGCGACCTGGCTGTTGGAAATGGCCGAGCGGCAGGGCGCGCGCGTGTTCAACCGGCCGCGGGCGCTACGCGATTACAACGAGAAACTGGCCATCGCCCGTTTCCCGCAGTTCATCGCGCCGACCCTGGTCAGTAACGATGCCGCGTTGATCCGGGAATTTCTCGCCGAGCAGGGCGATATCGTCGTGAAGCCGCTCAACGCGATGGGCGGCAGCGGCATCTTCCGTTTGCGTCCGGGTGACGCCAATCTGGGCGCGATCCTGGAGACGGTGACCCACTACGGCGGCGAGACCATCATGGCGCAGCGTTATCTGCCGGCGATCAAGGACGGCGACAAGCGCATTCTGATCATCGACGGCGAGGCGGTGCCGTTTTGCCTGGCGCGCATTCCGGCGGAAGGCGAAACGCGCGGCAATCTCGCCGCTGGCGGCACCGGCGTGGCGCGGCCATTAACGGAGCGCGACCGGGAAATCGCCGCAGCGCTCGGCCCGACGCTGAAGGATGCCGGCCTGTTGCTGGTGGGACTGGATGTGATCGGCGACTGTCTGACCGAGGTCAACGTGACCAGCCCGACCTGTTTCCAGGAAATCACCCAGCAGACCGGCTTTGATGTCGCCGCGATGTTCGTCGATGCGCTGGAGAAGAATGTGCAGGCGGCTGCGTGATGGGTGCGGCAATGGGTTTTGTAGGTGCGAATTCATTCGCATCGCGGGCCGCACTCTGGCTGCTTTTTCTGGCTGTTGTTCTACTTGCCGGCTGCGGCGAAAAACTGCACAAGCAGCAGTCCTACGTGTTCGGTACGCTGGTCGAAGTCACTGTTTATGGCGCGGATGCGGACCAGGCCCGGCGGGTCACCAATCAGGTGCTGAAGGATTTCGACCAGATGCACCAGACCTTGCATGCCTGGCAACCGGGCACACTGGAGCGGGTCAACGGCATCCTCGCACAGGCGCGGCCGGATGCACCGGCGAAGGCGACGTTGCCACCGGCGCTGGTACCGATTCTGCAGGATGCCGTGCGCTTGTCGGCGCTCTCGGAGGGGCTGTTCAACCCGGCCATCGGCAATCTGGTGCGTCTGTGGGGATTTCATTCCGATACCTTCGAGTCGCGTCTGCCGGATGCCAAAGAAATCGAGCGTCTGGTCAAGGCGCATCCGAGCATGGCCGACCTGCATATCGATGGCTTGCAGTTGCGCGGAACCAATCCGGCGGTGCGGCTGGATCTGGGCGGTTATGCCAAGGGCTATGCGTTGGATCTGGCGGCGGCCTACATGAAAAGCCAGGGCGTCGACAACGCGCTGATCAACATCGGCGGCAACATCCTGGCGCTCGGCCAGAAGGGCGGCCAGCCCTGGAAAGTCGGCATTCAGCATCCGCGCCGCGCCGGCGCCTTGGCCATGCTGGAATTGCACGACGGCGAGGCGATCGGCACCTCCGGCGATTACCAGCGCTTTTTCGAGCTGGGCGGCAAACGCTATTGCCACCTGATCGACCCGCGCACCGGCTGGCCGGCCGAGCGGACACAGGCGGTGACGGTGATCGCGCGGGGCGCCCACGCCGGCACGCTGTCCGATGTCGCCAGCAAGCCGTTGTTCATCGCCGGGCCGGGCGATTGGCGGCGTCTGGCCGACAAGATGGGCATCGGCGAAGCGCTGTTCATCGCCGCCGACGGCAACATCGAAACCACGCCGGCAATGGCGAAACGGCTGATCTGGGCTACCGGCGCAAAGTGAGCGAGCGCGCAAGCGCGGGCTGGATTGGCTATAGTTCGTACCGGACACGTAGCCGTTTTTCGGCCGCCGCCGAATAACCGCGACTGGGGGAAAGAACAGCATGTACGCGTGGAAAAGTCATTTCGTCGTTCAATCGGACTATCAGCACTGGGCCAATGAGGTGTTGTTCACCTCGCTGGACTACTTGCAGCCCGATGTCATCGGCAGCGATCAAGGCCTGTTCTTCAACAGCATCCATCACACCGTCGATCACATGCTGCTGGTCAGCCAGACCTGGTTGGCGCGCTTGCAAGGCGAGACGCTGGCGGCGAACTACAAAGTCATCAACAACCCGGATTGGCGCGAACTCAAACTCGCGCTGCGGCGCGAAACCCGCAGGCTGCAAGCCTGGCTGGAAGCGCAGCCGGCAGAGTTTTTCGATACCCGGATTGTCTACATCGGCAGTGAAGGCAAATCCCACGCGATCTGGGTGCGCGATGCCTTGACCCATCTGTTCACGCATTTCGCGCACCATCGCGGTCAGGTTTCTGCCATTGCCACCCGCCTCGGCACGCCGAGCCCGGAAATGGACTTCATCTACTACCGGCGCGAGATGGAACGCCTGCTCAGCGAGATGAAGCAGGCTGCGGCGCCCGAAGAAGAGGTGTGATCAGGTCGTCGAGCCGGCCGGGATGAACCTGACCGCCGATCTTGTGGCGCACGATGCCATTGCGGTCGATGACGAATGACAACGGCACCCGCGAAACATCGCCAAATGCAGTTGTTACTTCGTTCGTGGCCAGGGGCGCGGGGAAGGTATAACCCTCTCGGCGCAAGTAGTCGTTTACCTCGGCCTGGGTTTTATCCAGGCTGTAGGCGACAATCTCGAATCCTTTCGCCTTGTTGTCTTGATAGAACGCCTGCATCGCCGGCATTTCGTGGCGGCAGTATGGGCACCAAGTGGCCCAGAAATTAACCAGCACCACCTTGCCGCGCAGGTCGCTCAGACGTTGGCCCGGCAGGGCGGGCACATCCGGCGCGGCATAGGCCAGGTCGTCCACAGCGGCTGGCGGTCGGAACCAGAGGTACACGATCAGCCCGATCAGAATTGCCGTGATCGGGCTGGGTTTCAGTTTTTTGAGGAATTCCCTTGTCTTCGTCATCCGATAAGCCCAAACGCAACACGCTCCGCATTAAACCCGAAGGCGGCAGCGATTCCGCAAAAAATGAAGATGCCGGCTGGCGTCCGCCCGTGCGCGGCCGCCATACGCCGCGCACCCGGGTCGCTTCGGCCGACATCCCGAAAAAGAGCGAGGGTGGCGCGCCGACCATCTCCAAGCGAGTGCGTCCCGACGCCAAGCGTGCGCCGCGTGCGCCGTATGCCGACAAGCCGCGTCGGGCCGAGCGGCCGGATCAATCCGAACGGCGTCCGGAACGTCCAGGCAAGCCTGCGTATGGCGGCCAGTCCGATGCGCCGCCCGCAGCGGGTGGCCGTGGCCGCAGCTCGGGCCGTTCCGGCTATACCGAGAGTGATCGTTCTGCGCGTCCTGAGCGCACGTCCGGTTCCGCGCCGGAGCACAAACCCGCCTACCCGTCCAACCCGCGCCGCCGCGAAATCAGCCCGGAAACGCGGGCGGGGCTGGATAAGCCCGCTTATGCGAAGCCGCGTTTCGAGAAACCGGGCTACGACAACGCGCGTCACGACAAACCCGCATCGCAACCGCGCGCATCGTCGCGCGCACCGGTCGGTTACCAGTTCTTCGCCTCCTGCCCGCGCGGCCTGGAAGAAGAACTCTGCAAGGAATTGCACGATCTCGGCGCGAGCGACATCGTGCCCGCTTCCGGCGGCGTCGGTTTCGTCGGCGACATGCCGACTGGCTGGAAGATCAACCTGTGGAGCCGGCTGGCGATTCGCGTTTTATGGCGAGTCGGCGAAGGCCATTACAAAAAAGAGGAAGACCTCTATCAGGCCGCGCTGTCGCTGGATTGGCCGGCCTGGTTCGACGTCACGCGCACCATCGCGGTGACAACGGTCGGCAAGAACAGCCCGCTGCCCAGCCTCAATTTCGTCAGCCTGCGCATCAAGGACGCGATCTGCGATGTCTTCCGCGCAGCCGTCAACGAGCGGCCCAGCGTCGACACCCGCAAGCCGGATATCCCGCTGACGCTGTTCCTCAGCTCGGACCGCTACAACCTCTACATCGACCTGTCCGGCGAGCCGCTGAATCGGCGCGGTTACCGCGTGCAGCCCTCCGGAGCGCCGCTCAACGAAAACCTCGCCGCCGGCATGCTGCTTCTGTCCGGCTGGACGCCGGGCGTGCCGCTGTACGACCCGATGATGGGCGGCGGCACCATCCTGCTCGAAGCGGCGCTGATGACGCTCAACATCGCCCCCGGCCTGCGCCGCCATTTCGCCTTCGAGCATCTGAAAACCTTCGACCGCATCGAATGGCTGCGCCTGCACAAGGACGCCGAAGCCGCCGTGCTGGAACGCGAGCCGCTGCCGATCTTCGGCTCCGACATCGACCCGGCCATGGTGCGCGCCGCCGGCCTCAACCTGCGCGCCGCCGGCCTGTTCGACTGCGTGCGCCTGATGGAAGCGGACTTCCTCAACGTCGATCCGCCCACCGAGAGCGGCTTCATCGTCAGCAACCCGCCGTATGGCGTGCGCATGGGCAGCGAGGAAGACCTCGGTCCGTTCTACAAGGAAATCGGCGATAACCTGAAGCAGCATTTCCCCGGCTGGACGGTCTGTCTGCTCTCCGCCGACCCGGAACTGCCCAAACGCATCGGCCTGCAAACCAGCCGCCGCGTGCCGCTGTTCAACGGCCCGCTGGAATGCCGGCTGGTGGAATATCGCCTGGTGGCGGGGAGCAACCGGAAAGGGTGAGCTGAAGTGATGGAAAGCGGCGGCTAAGGGGCGAATTCGTGGATTGCTCCCAATCACATCGTTGAACAGGCAAACCATGCCGCCCTTTTTCTCTTCTCTCGCCCCGACCTGCGCGCCGCGTTGCTTGCCCAACTACGCGACCTGTGGACACACGTCCACCGCACTGGAAGACAACACCCTTCCCTTGGGCGAAACCGCGTTTGTGCTGGCCTATGGGCTCACGGTTGAAGGTCGCTCGCTGGCGCATCATCAGGAAGTGGTCGGCCACGCCCGCGCCATCGACCTGCTTTATGGCCTGCTCGATGCGCCGAAGCTGACCGGGATTCCAGGATTTCTGCCGCGACAACTGGCAAGCTTCGCTCGACCTGATTGCCGAGGAGGAACGGCAGCAAGCTGGGCGGTTGTGAAATGAGACTGCATTGATCCGCCGGGTGACACTGGACGTAGTTCCTGAACGGGTTGGCCTGACAACCAACCTGACCCTACTTATGCAGGAACTGTGGTCTGTGCCCTGCGGTGCCTTTAACTGCAGCGTCAACAATAACGACAAGCCCGGCATTTGCCGGGCTTGTCGTTGGGGGGGCAAAAAACGTCTGTCGCTACGCCTTGCTGCGGCGGCTGAAGCCGAGCGCCGTCAACCCTAGCGCAAGCAGCGTAGTCGAAAGCGGCTCCGGCACGGACTGGAAAGGCGCCGGGGCGACGTTCTGGTCGTTGAAGCGGATGTTGTCGAAATACACATCGCCCGCCACCCCGCCCGAACCCGCATAGTCCTCATACATCAGGTGCACCAGCTGGCCGACGGTCGAGGCGAAGGTGAGGGTGTAGCTGTGCCACGCCCCATCGTCGATCAGGTCGATGGGTGCGGGATAGGAACCGGTTCCCGCCACCCAATAGTGATTGCCGGGCAGCCCCTGGCTGATGCCGAAGAAGCCGCCCAGATCGTTCGCCGCGCCGCCCAGGCCAGGGCGGCCCAGGTATTCGAAGGAAACCGTGAAATTGCCGCTGCTGGTGATGAGATCGCTGCTGTAGATACTGCCGGCAGACCCCAATCGGTTAAAACTGAGGGCGTGGTTTCCGGCGCGCAGGGGGTCGACGACGATGGCGGCTTCGGGGTTCGACGGGTTGCGATCCGTCCAGGCCGCGAGCGTGCCTTCAAAGTTCTCCGAAAAGGCGGATATGACGCCTGCCTGGGCGCTGCCGGCGGCGCTCAGGGCAAATGCCAGGGCGATGGTTTGGGGGTTCATTTGGTCAACTCCGAGGTGAAATATCTAGAACTGGCGCATGGTGAGCAATAATCGAGCCACACGTTTAATATTTTGTAACACAATGAAATTAAATGACAATTATTTATTTATGTCATAAAAACAGAACGAAAAGTAAAAAATTCAGACACTCTGTTGCCGCCCCATTTTTCCGCCTCTTCCTAACATCAGAACAACGGGCATCAGAACAACGGGCATCAGAACAACGGGCATCAGAACA
>JASJPG010000010.1:0-14932 GCA_031426815.1 Hydrogenophilaceae bacterium | reverse complement strand
CTCGCCATGCCTCGGCATGACTCGTCGTCGCGCCTTGCCAGACGACTCCTCCACCCCGCCCTCGGACGGGTTCAACTGTTGTTTCAAGGTTGAAGCGATGCTTTGCGTCTTCATCCGAGATCGAACGCATGTCCCTACTGCCTCAACCTGACCGCGAATTAAGCCAACTGCTGGAGGCGGTCGGCGTCGGCCTCTGGGAATACGACATTGCGCGCGACCGCCTCGTCTACAACGACCTGATCCGCGCCTGGGTCGGCGGCGATTTTCCTGCGCCGGAAGGCGCCAGCCTGGCCGACTGGTTCGCCCGCATCCACCCGGACGATCGCGCCCAGGGCGAAGCCCTGCGCGTCGCCGTCGAAGCGGGCGCGCCGCACCCGATCGAATACCGTTTCGCGCGCGCCGATGGCAGCTGGGTCTGGCTTTCCGCACGCGGCCATGTCGTCGAGCGGGATGCGGAAGGCCGTCCGTTGCGCATATCGGGCACCAAGGCCGACATCAGCGAACGCAAGCAGCAGGAAGAACTGCTGCGGCTGCAGCAGGATTTCAACCAGGTCCTGCTGGACAGCCCGGATCGCGCAACCCTCGTTGCCGCCTTGCTGGATACCGTTCTGTCGCTCTCCCAACTGGATGGCGGCAGTTTCTACGAGATGCGGCCGGACGGCGGTTATCGCCTGGTCGCCCATCGCGGCATCGGCAGCGCTTACATTGCCGAGGCGAGCGAGATCGAACCGGGCAGCGCCAGGGCAGCGTTGCTGGCCGCCGGACGTACGGCATGCAGTTGCGTGGAACCCGGCGCGGTTTGCACCGACGTGAATCTGGTGCATTCGCCGTATATGAATGCCGAAGGCATTACTTCACTGATCGTGTTGCCAATTGCAGTCAACGGCAGCATCCAGGCCAGCCTCGATCTGGTCAGCAAACATGCGCGGCGCATGCCCGAACCCATCGTGCGTTTTCTCGAATCCATCGCCCGCCAGTTCGGCCAGGCGCTGACACTCAAGGCGGCGCAGGATGAACTGGTGCGGCGCGACCGCTATCAGCGCGCGGTGCTGGACAACTTCCCGTTCATGGTCTGGTTGAAGGATGAAGACAGTTGCCTGCTGGCGGTGAACCAGGCCTACGCCGATGTCGCCGGCCGGCAGGATCCGGCGCAACTGGTGGGCACCACCGATCTCGACTACTGGCAGCCCGAACTGGCCGAACATTATCGGGCCGACGACCGGGCGGTCCTGGCCAGCGGGCAAGCCAAGGTGGTGGAAGAGGAGATCGAGCAGGATGGGCGCCGCTTCTGGCTGGAAACCTATAAATCGCCGGTAACACTGGATGGAAAGGTCATCGGCACGGTCGGTTTTGCCCGCGACATCAGCGACCGGGTGGCGGCGCGGCAAGCGCTGGAACAGCAGGAGGCGTTGCTGCGGGCGACGCTGGATGCAACCGCCGACGGCATTCTGGTCATCGGTGCTGCCGGCCAGGTGCTTTCCGCCAACCGGCGCTTCATGGAACTTTGGCATATCCCGGAAGAACTCCTGGCGACCCATGAAGATGCCAAGCTGCAGGCTTACGTGCTGGATCAGTTGGCCGATCCGGACGCGTTCCTGCGCGAGGTCGATCGCCTCTATCGCAGCGAGGAACGCACCCTGGATACGCTGCATTTCAAGGATGGCCGCGTGTTCGAGCGCTTCACTGTGCCGTTGCACCTGGGCGAGGAGCATGCGCGTGTCTGGTCGTTCCGCGACATCAGTGCACGCGTGCGGGCGTTGAACGATCTGGAACACGAACGCGGTTTCCTGAAGACGCTGATCCAGACCATCCCCGACCTGGTCTGGCTGAAAGACCCGAAGGGCGTCTACCTCGCCTGCAATCCGCGCTTCGAACAACTTTACGGCGCACGCGAAGCCGACATCGTCGGCAAGACCGATTACGACTTCGTCGATGCGGAGCAGGCCGATTTCTTCCGCGCCAATGACCTGGCGGCCGCGGCGGCGGCGGGGTCGCGCGTCAACGAGGAATGGTTGACCTTTGCCGCAAACGGCTATCGCGGTCTGTTCGAGGCGACCAAAACGCCGATGCGATCGGCCGACGGCAGTGTTATCGGGGTACTTGGCATTGCGCACGACATCACTGCCGCGCGCGCTGTGGAAAGTGCTTTGCGCGACAGCGAGGAACGTCTGTCCACCCTGTTCCGGCAAGCCGCCGACGGCATCGTCCTGATCGATGCGGAAACGTTGCACCTGGCGGAGTTCAATGACGCCGCCTGCCAGTGCCTGGGCTATAGCCGCGAGGAATTCGCGACACTCGACCTGATCCGCATCAATCCGACGCTGACCCCGGCACAGATTCGCGAGGCGATGGACGACATCGTGGCCAGCGGCAGCGAGGATTTCGAGACCGTGCATCGGCACAAGAACGGCAGCCTGCGCAATGTCGAGGTCAGCAATCGGCTGGTACGGACCGGCGGGCGCCTCTTCGTGGTGGCGATCTGGGCGGATATCACGCAACGCAAGCAAGCGGAACAGGCGCTGCGCGAAGCCGAACTGCGTTGGAAATTCGCCCTCGAAGGCAGCGGCCTCGGGGTATGGGATTGGCGCATTGCATCCGGCGAGGTGTTTTTCTCGCCGTTGTGGTTGGCCATGATCGGCTATGCGGAAGGCGAACTGGAACAGCGCTTCGAGACCTGGGATGTTTTGCTGCACGCGGAGGACAAACCGCATGTCCACGCCGCGCTGCAGGCTCACTTTCGCGGCGAGTCGCCCGAATACGTGGTGGATTTCCGCCTGCGCCACAAGGCGGGCTGGTGGAAATGGATCCAGGCGCGCGGCCTGGTGGTGGAACGCGCCGGCGACGGCCAGGCGCAGCGCATGATCGGCGTGCATGTGGATATCCATGCGCGCAAGCAAGCCGAAGAGCGCCTGCGCGACAGCGAAGCGGCACTCAACCTGGCGCAACGGGTCGCCCAGATGGGCAGTTGGCAACTCGACATCGAAGGCAACCACCTGTTCTGGTCGGACGAGACCTACCGGATTTTCGGCATTCCGCCCGGCGCCCGGCTCGGCCTGGATACCTTCCTGTCCCGCGTCCACCCGGATGACCGCGCCGTCGTGGCGGACGCCTGGAATGCCGCCATGTCGGGCGCGACTTACGATCTCGAACACCGCATCGTGGACGACGATGAAGTACGTTGGGTGCGCGAACGCGCCCACATTACTTTCGTCGAGGGCAAGCCGGTGTTCGGCCTCGGTTCCGTGCAGGACGTCACCGCGCAGAAACTGGCGCGCGAACTGCTTGCCGAAAGCGAGGAACGCTACCGCATCCTCGCCGACTATTCGCCGGACTGGCAGTACTGGCTGGGTCCGGATGGAAATTACTTCTATGTCTCGCCCGGCTGCGCGGCGATCAGCGGCTACCCGCCGCAAGCCTTCCTGGATAACGCCGATCTGATGCGCGACATCGTGTATCCGCCGGATCGCGCCGTCTGGGACCAGCACTGGCACGCCAGCCATGTCGGCAATCCGCGCACGGTCATGGAATTCCGCATCGTCACAGCAGACGGCAAGGTGCGCTGGATCGAACATCAATGCCAGGGGGTGACCAGCAGCAAGTCGGCGTATCGCGGCCGGCGCGGGGTCAACCGCGACGTGACCGAACGCAAGGCGATCCAGCAGGAACTGGAACAGCACCGCGAGCATCTGGAAGCTCTGGTTGCGCAACGTACTGCCGAACTGGTGGCGGCGCGGATGCGGGCGGAAGCCGCCAGTCGCGCCAAATCCACTTTCCTGGCCAACATGAGCCATGAAATCCGCACGCCGATGAACGCCATCATCGGCCTCACGCATTTGCTCCGCCGCGCCAGCAGTCAGCCCAAGCAGGCCGAGCAACTGGACAAGGTCGCCGAGGCGGCACGGCATCTGCTCGGCATCATCAACGACATCCTCGATATTTCGAAAATCGAGGCCGGCAAGATGGTGATGGAACAGGTCGATTTCCGCCTCGATCAGGTCATCGACACCACCTTCGATCTGATTCGTGACAAGGCCGCCGCCAAACACCTGGCCCTGACCAGCGAGATCGACCCGGAACTGCCGCGCGTGCTGCGTGGCGATGCCCAGCGCCTGGGCCAGGTGCTGCTCAACTTCGTCGGCAATGCGGTCAAGTTCACCGAGCTGGGCGGTATCCGCATTGCAGCCCGTCTGTCGATGCGGCATGGCGCGGCGTTGCGCGTGCATTTCGAAGTCAGCGACAGCGGCATCGGCATGGGCGAAGAGCAGCTCTCCCGCCTGTTTCAGGCATTCGAACAGGCCGATCCTTCCACCACCCGCAAGTACGGCGGTACCGGGCTTGGCCTGGCGATCAGCAAGCGTTTGATCCATCTGATGGGGGGCGATCGGGACGGTGATATCGGCGTCGAGAGCTATCCCGGGCAGGGCAGTCGCTTCTGGTTCGAAATCCCGCTGGCGCTGGGCAAAACCGGGGAGCCGCTGCCGCGCAAGGTTTCCGTCGATGCGCTGGCCGCGCTGGCCAGCCGACGCGGCGCACGTATCCTGCTGGCGGAAGACAACATCGTGAACCAGGAGGTGGCGCTGGATCTCCTCGGCGAAGCGGGCCTCGACGCCGATGTGGTCGCGGATGGTGCCGAAGCCCTGCGCCTGGTCGGCGAAAACGTTTACGACCTCGTCTTGATGGACGTACAGATGCCGCTCATGGACGGACTCGCCGCCACCCGCGCCATCCGCCTGCTGCCCGGCCGCGAACACACGCCCATCCTGGCGATGACTGCGAACGCATTCGACGAAGACCGCCAGCTTTGTCTCGATGCCGGCATGGACGACCATGTCGCCAAACCGGTAGACCCGGATGCGCTCTTTGCCGCCTTGCTCAAATGGTTGCCGGAAAGCCGGGAGCAGCCGCCCGACGCCACGTCCCGGCCACAGGCGGCCGAGTCGGGGCCGAACGATCCGCCTGCAGCCCTGATGCAGATTGCCGACCTGGATGCCGCCGTCGGCCTGAACAGCGTGCGCGGCAAATGGTCCAGCTATGAACGTTTGCTGCGCCTCTATGTGGACAGCCACCAGAGCGATATGGCCTGGCTGCGCGATCGCCACGCGGCGGGTGAGCGGGAAGAGGCGCGGCGTATCGCCCACTCGCTGAAGGGGGCTTCCGGTGCGCTTGGTGCGGTCGGAGTACAAGCACTGGCCGCCGAACTGGAAAACGCAATTCGACTGGATGCCTCGTCGGAGGCGATTGCAGCGCTGTGCGTCCGCATCGAAGCGGCGCAATCCCGTCTGGTTGCCGCATTGCGCGCGGCATTGCCGACACTGGAACCGGTGCCCGTCAGCAGCGCAGCAACCCAGGCGGCGATGGCCCATCTGGAACATTTGTTGCGCGAAGACGACATGAGCGCCGGCGATGCCTTGCGTGCCGTTCTGCCTAGCTTGGCTGGCGCAATTTCGCCGGCAGCGCTGACCCGCCTGGTCCGACAGGTCGATGCCTTCGATTTCCCGGCTGCACTGGAAACCCTGCGCGCGGCTCGCGGCTAACCGCCTGCCGGCTTACTGCCAATCGTGCACGTGGGTATGGCGGTGTTCGATATCGCCGTGGCGATGGCGGTGGGTATGCACCAGATTGGCGGCGGCGAGTTTTTCCAGATCGGCCAGCAGCGGCCGGATCGGCCCGTCGTAGATCAGGCGGTGATCTTCGCCCAGCACCAGGGCGCGGCTGCCCAGTTCCGGCGCCAGGCTGAGATTGTGCGTGGTGGTCAGCGTGGTGACCGGCAGAGCGGACAGGAAATCGACCAGCCAGCCGGTCGAGCGCGGGTCGAGCGCGGCGGTGGGTTCGTCCAGCAGCAATACCTTCGGCTCCAGCGCGAGCAGGGCGGCCAGGCAGACCTTCTGTTTTTCGCCGCCGGACAACGAAAACGGCGGTCGCGCCAGATGCGCGCCGACGCCGACCTGATCGGCCCAGTGCCGTACCCGCGCATCGACATCGGCCAGGCCCATCTGGCGCGGGCCGAAGGCGATTTCGTCGAACACCGTCGGGTTGAACAACATCGCATCCGGGTTCTGGAACAGCAGGGCGACTTCGCTGCGGAAGCGGCGATGCAGGCCGGGCAGTTTGAGCCGGGCGGGGGTGATCGCCTCGCCTTGATAGCGGAACTGCCCGGCCGCCGGTGCGACCAGGCCGTTGAGGATTTTCAGCAGCGTCGATTTGCCGCTGCCGTTGCAGCCGAGCAGCACGACTTTCTCGCCGGGGCGAATGACGAAATCGATGTCGCGCAACACCTCGGTCGCGCCATAGCGCTGGCTGACGCCAACGATTTCGAGGATGGGGTCTTTTCCCCCCTTTGAAAAAGGGGGGCAGGGGGGATTTAGCTCGGCGGGCGCGGGTGACGGCGTTGAAATCCCCCCCAGCCCCCCTTTTTCAAAGGGGGGAGTAGCGGGGTTGACGATGCGATAGCGTGGTTCAGTCATGGAAGAAGCCGCGCGAACGCAGCGCCTGCGAGGATTGCGTGGCGGCATGCAGCGATTTTTCGATGAACCAGGATACGGCCGCCGCGCTGGCGCGGTAACGGTCGCGCAGGCCGGGGCGTTTCAGCGAGCGGCTCGCCAGCGCTAGGCGGAAGTCGTCGTGGGCGCGACGGAAGGTCAGCGTCTGGCTGTAGGCGAGGCCCAGCACATAGGTCAGGTTGTTCGAGAAACTCAACGCCTGGAACAGGTTGCTGCGGGCGATGAACAGGAAACTCAGGCTGGTCAGCAGAATGACGCGCAGGTTGATGCGCAGCAGGGTCTGCCAGGGCGAAATGTCCTGCCACCAGGCCATGCCGAGATAGCTCAGGCTGATCACCGTGTTGAATGCCAGTACGGTCAGCACGGCGCGGCGCAGCAGGCTGCCGGCTTGGCGGCCGGCGCTCAGCAATACCAGCGCCAAACCAGCGGCGAGCCAGCGTGGATCATGGATCAGCGTCGCCGCGACGACGGCGGCGAGGTAGAGCAGCAGGTGGACATGGTCGCGCTTCATTGTGTTGTCCTGGCGCGCAGGCGGGTCAGATAGCGATAGCCCAGCACCGTCAGCACGCCTTCCGCCAGACCGACCAGCAGATGCGGCAACACGATGGCGGGTAGGGTGACGTTCAGTCCAAACGGGAAGAACAGTGGCGCGCCTTGCGCGTCGTGCGCGAGCAGCGGCTGCACGCCCAGCGCCAATGCCATCAACAAGGCGGGCAGCGCAATGGAGAGCCAGCCGGCCAGGAACAGCGCGACGCTTTCGTTGAATCGACCGAGCAGTTTCCACGCCGCGACCGCCGCGAAACTGCCGGCAAATCCCATCGCCAGCGCGTTGATCGGCAACGCCGTGATGCCGCCGTCGCCGAACAGCAGCGCCTGCATCGCCAGCACCAGCGAGATGGCGAGAAAGGCCATCCAGCCGCCGAAGCTGACTGCCAGCAGTCCGATGCCGGCGGCATGCACCGTGCTGCCGCCGGGCAAGGGCAGGGCGACCATCATCAACACGAAGGACAAGGCGGTGTAGGCAGCCAGGAACGGCAGCGTGTCGGCGTCCAGATCGCGCTTTACCCGCCGCGCCGCGTAAGTCCACAGAGCGGACGCCGCCGCGTAGGCGGGCAGGTAGGTTTGCGGCGAGATGAAACCGTCGGGGATATGCATCTGCTTAGAACATCGCCGAGAACGTGGTGATCAGACGGTATTTTTCCTTGCCTTCCGAACCTTGCTGCCGGGCTGCCTCGTTGAGCCGGGTCCAGATCGGTTTCTTTAGCGCCACGCCGAAGCTGGTCGCGCCTTGGTAGAGGCGCAGGCCGAGCACGCCGTAGAGCATCTTGCCGCCGCCGGCGGTGGCGGGCACACCGTCTTCGACATCGCGGCCCAGGCTCAGGAAGTTCAGTTCGGCATTGCCGTCGAGGCGGAACTTGGTGTCGGGGTTGGTCATCAGGCGATGCGAAATGGCGGCATTGAGGCGGGTTTCGGTGCCGAATTTGACGCTGACGCCGGCCGGGAAACCGCCGACCGGATCGGGGTCGTAGTGATATTTCTGGAAGCGGATCTGGCTGAGTTCGAATACCGCCGTATCGTTGTCGGTGAATTGTTTGGTCGCAGTCAGTCCGTAGTTGTAGCTGGGTTTGCCGAAACCGAGTGATTTGCCGGGGTCGATGCTGCCGTCGTCCAGCCGATGATTGGCATCCCCGCTGGGCAGGCTGATGCCGAGATTGAGCGTGAAATGCCAGTCCTGCAGATCGTCCAGGCTTTCGTTGGCCGGCACCAGCATGAAGCGCTCGTCATATTTGAAGCCGATCACCATCGCCAGGGAAAGATCGGTCGGCCCGCGTGTATCGAGGCCGCCGGCTTCGTCCACCTTCACGTTGTAGGGCTGCAACGCATAGCCGGACAGCCAGGGCTTGAAGCCGTAGCCGACGCCGGCCATCCAGTACTGGTTGTAATCGGTCTCCAGCACGAGTGGGTCGTAGGTCTTGAACTTGGCGTAGTCCAGCTTCACCAGGCCCAGCCAGCTGCCTTGCGGCAACGTCGCGGAACTGGAGGTTTCGATCGGTGCGCCGGGGCCTGCCAGACCGGCCGCGCCGAGCGAGGCAACGCCGTGGTGCGCCAACGCGGCGGGACTTGCCAGCAGCAGCGCGTGTAATAGCCGTAGGTTCGAATTCATTCGCACATGCAAACTTTCATGGCGATTTTTTCCGTTTGAGGTACAGGCTGAGAAAGCCGAAAAGACCGAGGATGACGGCGACGCCGACCGCGATGCGGCCATAGCGCTCGACGGCGGGCTTTTCCGTGCCGGTCAGCACGGCGGCAGCATCGGTGCCGAGTTTGAAATCGAGACCGTGGCCATCTTCCGCAGCGACTTTGATGCGCCAGGTGGCGGCGCGGTCGGGCAGGAAGGCGATGCGGCCCAGGCTGTCGGTGCGGCCGACCTGATACGGCAGTTTTTCGCCGTCGCGATAGATCTCGTAGCCCTCGAAGCTGAACGGCGCGTTGTCGATGTAGAACAGCCTGATCACCACGGCCTGGCCGCCGCCGACGCGGTATTGCAGGTCGTGCGCGCGGGCGGGCCAGATGGAAAGCAGGAGGGCAGCCGCAGCCAGAAGTGGGGCGATTTTCATGGGGTTTCGAACTGCAACGCGGTGCTGTGGATGGTCTTGTCAGCCTTGCCTTCGTTGCGCGGCAATTCCAGACTGGCCTGGATGAGCTGGAAGCCGGCTTCGTTGAGGCGGATGTTGATCGCGCCATCGGCGCCGGTAACGCCGCGCGGTTTGCCGAAATAGGCCACGCTGACATTGGCCGCAGGCTTGCCCTGGAAATAGGCGCGCAGATGCAGTTTGGCGCCGGTTGGCATGGCGGTGGGATTCTCCCGCGGGACCAGTTCCAGTTCCTTGGTGAGCGGGTTGGCAAGCGAATTGGACCAGCGGTCGATGCGCTTGACCGATTCCAGCGACAACCAACTGTCGATCACCGCGCCGGCTTCGCTTTTGGGCAGGTTCTGGCTGCCGTACGGCGTTTTGCTCCAAAAACCGCTGGAGAGCAGAAACCAGGAGACGGCGCAGTCGCCGTTCAGGGTTGCCGGGTAGCCGAGTCCCGCTTCTGCGCGTTGCACCTGGCCGGCAGTGTTGTAGCAAACCGCCTGTTGCACGCTCTCGGCTTTGTATTCGAGCCGCTTCGCGCCGGTGTGGCCGGAAGCTTCGTGGCCAAAAGCGAGGCTGTGCAGCGGGCCGCTACGCTCTATCCAGAGGTTGTGGCTCGAAGCCAGGGCGGGCAGCAGCGCAAGCAGCAGGAGAAGTCGCGATTTCATCGGGGGTGTTCGCAGGGTCGATGTGTGCATCGTAATAAGAGATAAGCGAAATACATAATTTGTATTATCAATGGACAAAAAAAGGGCGGGGAGCAACCCCGCCCAAAAATAGAGAGTGTCAGTTCAAGACGCTTCAGTCGCCCTGCGGACCGTTGTGGCAGTCGTAGCAGCCGACTTTCTGGCCGACCGCGAAGTTCACCATCTTGCCTTCGGCATTGAAGCTGCGTGCGGCTTTGACGGTGGAGAGGACACTACCGCGATAGTCGGCGCCGTGGCAGTAGGCGCAGGCCGTGGTGCTCTTCTCGGCATAGTCGCCATGTTTGCCGACCCAGTTGCTGCCGACGGTGTGCATGCCGTGCGGACCTTTATCGGCCGTCATCGGAACGGTCTTGTGGCAAGACGTGCACTCGCCGATGGTGCCGGTGCGACCCTGCACATCCAGCGACAACACGTTGTCGTTGGCGTGCGAGCTGGGATATTCAGCGTGGGTTGCACCGTGGCAAGCCTCGCACTGCAGTCCGCCATGTCCCTTGCTGAAGCGGAACAGGTTCTTGCCGGTGGCGGGAACGTTGGCATTGGTCGCGTAGCGGGTGTCGGTCCATTTCTTCAGGATGCCGGTCGCACTGACCGCCGTCAGTTCGCGCTTGCCGTCATGGTGGCAAGCCTGGCAGTCGGGCTGATCCAGCCAGCCGGTGCGGGTGCTGCTGCCGACGTTGGACATGGTGCCGTGACAGCTCTGGCAATCCATTGCCGCCTTGCCATCGGCCAATATCGCATTGCCCATGACGCCGCGCAGGCACTTGGTCTCAGAACCGGGGTGGCACTGATAGCAAGCGCTACGGTTGTTGATGCTGTCGAGCAGGACACCGGTCGTGGCGTCCTTCACTAGGGCGTGGTGGCTGTGGATGGCCGCAGTCAACGGCTTGATGCCGGCAATGCCGGTTCCCGGCAAGGCGTTCGAAGCATGGCAGGAGGCGCACAGGATCGGCTTGCCGGCGGAGGCGGTGGCAAACAGGCCGGCGGCGTCGTAGCCCTTGGTTGCGAGCGCGCTCTTGAAGGTTGCGTTGGACAGCGCTTTCTCGTCATGCAGACGCAGGATGTTCAGCTTGTACTCACGCTCACCGGTTTCACCCGTGACCCAGCCGGCGGCGGGTTTGGCGGCAGCGCCGGAATTCGATGCGTGGCAGGCCGCGCAGCTCATTTCGTCGGATACCGGCAGCACGACGCGGGCTTGCGCCAGTTGTTTGCCGGTCGCGTCGCGCGCAATCACCTTGACCATCGGATACGGGTTCTTGCGGCCGCTATCGTCATACGGCGTGATCGGAATGCCTTCCGCGACGAACTGCTTGCTGGCGGCATCCAGTTTCAGCGCCTGCGGCGTGAAGGAGGCGGTGGCATTGCCGGCCAGGCCCATGCCGTCGGGCAGATCGACGCCGAAGAACGACTTGGCGTATTGCCAGAAATTGGTCTTGCCGGTGGAAATGCTGTTGACCGAACCGTCCGCGTCGGCCATGGCTTCGAAGGTCAGCGTGACGCCGGAGGTGACGATGCCGTTGTTGCTGCTGTCGACCAGTTGCGCATGCAGGTTGTTATACGGCGGCAGGATGGAGAACACCGAGAAATCCCCGTCCATGCAGTGCATGCCGAGGTCGTTCCAGGCCAACAAGGTGTGCGACGTGCCAACTACCGCTGTGGTGACCGTCACCGGGACAGTCAGCGTGGTCTTGCCGTCCTTCAGGGTGACCTGGGCCGTACCGGCAGCCTTGGCCGTCACCGTGACCTTGGATCCGGACACGGCCACGGTGGCGATGGTCGTGCTGGAAGAGGTTGCGGTCAGCGTACCTGAAACATTATCAACCGTGATCGCGCCAGTCGCGCCGGTCAGCAGACCCAGCGAGGTCGGGCTGGCCGTCATTGCGCTTGAGGCGCTGACCGTGACCGGGATGTTGATCGTGGTCTTGCTGTCTTTCAGCGTGATCTGGGTGGAGCCGGCGGCCTTGGCTGTCACGGTGACCCTGGAGCCGGACACCGCAACCGTGGCGACCGCCGCGTTGGCGGAACTCGCAGTCAGGCTACCCGAGACATTGGACAGCGTGATCGTCGAACTCGCTCCCGTGGCCAGACTCACGGAGGAGGGGCTTGCCGTCATTCCCGTTGTGCCAGTGACCGTCACCGGGATTCGGAGCGTGGTCTTCTTGTCCTTGGCCGTAATCTGCACCGACCCGACAGCCTTGGCGGTTACCTTGATCTTTCCATCGGACAGGCTGGCCGTTGCGATCTTCGAATTGCTTGTAGTCACTTTCACCGAGCCGGATACATTGCTCAGCTTGAGCTTTGCCGTTTCGTTTTTGAGCAGCGTCAACGCGGCGGGCGTAGCGGTCATCGCCGCGCGCTCACTACTTCTTTCTGAATGTCTTTCTGAATGATGCCAGCTGGCAAGCACCGGCTGGGAAAGGAATACCAACGGCGCAACAAACACCGCCAGCCCACGGATGAACCTCTTGTACGTCATAACTACCTCCTGACCAGACCATGAAGACCGCAATGGCGGCTTGAACACCCATGCTCGCGACATGGGTGATTCGCAGAGTATGTGTAAAATGATTACACGTCAAATGCGCTTGGCGAAAAGTCTGGAAAAGATTCGATGGCGAAACGAGATGAATACAGTGCTCATCGGGTGTTCAGATGGATTGAAGATATTTTTTGCCTGCTCCGGAACGGGTTGGTGTTGGGGGTGGAAATTGGATGGTGTGTGAAATTTGCTCATCTGGTAAAGTCGCCGGCCTATGCTGACAAAAACACGTGTCTCCCTGGCGCCGCCTCCGGCCTTATTGGTTGCGGTGCGTCGAATGCTCAGACCCTTGGCTCGGTTGCTGATGGCGCATGGCATTCATTTCCCCGCTTTTACCGAACTTGCCAAGGGCGTATTCGTCGATGTGGCGGCACGGGACTTTCCGGATGACGGCAGCGGTCTCAGCGATAGCCGAGTCTGTCTGCTGTCCGGCGTGCATCGGCGCGAGGTCAAGCGACTGCGCGCCGAGGCAACGCAATATCAGGCGCCGCAGTCGGTCTCGATGGGCGCGCAGATCGTCGCGCGCTGGTGTGCCGAACCGGCTTATCTCGACCATCAGCGCTGGCCGAAACCCTTGCCGCGCACCGCCGGACAAGGCGGTGAGGCGTCCTTTGAACGTCTGGTGGAAAGCGTCAGCAAGGACATCCGGCCGCGCGCGGTCCTCGATGAGTGGCTGCGTCTCGGCGTGGCGACCATGGACGCAGCCGATTGCGTGCATTTGTCCGAAGCGGCCTTCGTCCCGGCCAATGGCGTCGAGGAAAAGGCATTCTTTTTCGGCAAGAATCTGCATGACCATCTGGCTGCCGCGACGCATAACCTGCTCGACGGCAAGCCCGCCTATCTCGAACGTTGCGTTTATTACGACGGCTTGAGCGAAGCGTCGGTTGAAAAACTGCGGGTGATGTCGCGTGAAATGGCCGTGGCGACTCTGCAGGAAATCAACCGGCAGGCGATGGCGCTGCAACAGCAGGATATTGAGCGTGAAGACGCCGATCAGCGCATGACGTTTGGCGTCTACTTCTACGACGAATCGACGCGTAGCGGCGGAGGCCGGCCGCAGTGAAGCAGATGCGCCGCCTGGCTTGGCTCCGGGTTTTCCTGTGGATATCCCTCGGGGTGTCCTTTGGCTATTCCCTCGCGGCCTGGGCCAATCCCTGTGCATTGCCGGGCAGCGCGGGCTGGGCCGACGGTTCCGGCATGGGCGGCACCGGTATCGATGGTTCGGGATCGGGCGGCACGGGAAATCGGCAAGACGGTTCCGGCATCGGCGGCACCGGGCATGAAAACGACGGTTCCGGCATGGGCGGTACCGGTCAACGCGCAGATGGCTCGGGTATGGGCGGCACTGGGCGACAGGCCAGGTCCGGTATCGGCGGTACCGGCAAACAGGCCAACTCCGGCATCGGCGGCACCGGCGTGGTCGGCCTGATTACCGGTTTTGCCAGCATTTGCGTCAATGGTGTCGAAATCAACTATGACGGCGGCACCCCGGTCAGCCTTGACGGTCAACCCACCGTCTCCGGCCAGCTCGCCATCGGCCAACTGGTTTCCGTGGATGCCGAAGGTCAGGGCGACGTGCTGCGGGCGCGGCGTATCTTCGTCAATTCCGCCGTGGTCGGCCGCATTTCCTGGGTCGCGCCGGAAGGCGACGCGTTCGTCGCCCTGGGCCAGTTCGTTCGTCTGGCACCCGAAGGCGCACCGATGCGCGCGGCAGGAGATTTCCGCCCGCGTCTGGGCGACACGGTGCGCGTCAGCGGTTTACGCGATAGCGTCGGAGCGGTGCGTGCTACGCATATCGAGCGCGTACGCCCGGATACCCCGGCGAGCGTCACCGGTCGTCTCGATGGAGTCGGCCAAGGCGTCGGGAGAATTGGCGCATTGCCTGTGCTGGGCATGGGGGCTGTAGGTGTCGGCACCCAGGTTCGAGTGGTTGGTCTGGAACGGGCTGGGCTGCTGCAGGCGCAACGGGTCGAGATCAATCCGGCAATCAACTTCGCCGACAAGGTCGATCGCTTGTTGCTGCAGGGCGTGGCGCAAGTCGATGCCAAGGGCGGCGTCTCGCTGGGCTATGCCCATGTACAAGCTTCGACGCCTGCCGCCGCCAAGGTGTTGAACAAAGCACACGGCCAATGGGTGCGCATCGAGGTGAAACCGCTTGCGGGTGGCGGGTTGGGCGTCAATGCGGTGGAAATCGATCGCCCTGTTGTGCTCGATGGCGGCAATGCAAACCGCTCGAAGCAGGACGAGGAGGCAAACAGCAAAGGCAGTGCCTCTGCTGCCAACCACACGGCAGGGGAAATCGCCCCTGAAATCCCCGATTCAAAGCAGGATGAGCAGACTGCCGAGCGGGCAGATCGTCACGAAAATCTGCAAGAGCGCGAAATCGAGAAGAGCGAAATTGCTGAGATCGAGAAAGCCGAGAAAGCCGAGAAAGCCGAGAAAGCCGAGAAGGTCGAGAAGGTCGAGAAGGTCGAGAAGGCCGAGAAGGCCGAGAAGGCCGAGAAGGTCGAGAAGGTCGAGAAGGTCGAGAAGGTCGAGAAGGTCGAGAAGGTC
>JASJPG010000009.1:0-3445 GCA_031426815.1 Hydrogenophilaceae bacterium | reverse complement strand
TCCAGCAAGACCAGGTCGTAGGGTTTGTTGGACAGGTTCACCGCCGCCATGTAACCGGTGACGGTGGAAAACAGCAGCAGCAGGAACAGCGGCGTGAACAGCCAGTTGACCAGCTGGTGGCGCAGGGAAAGGGTGTCGTCGTCTTGCATCGGGCGGGTCGGAAGCGGGGTCACTGAAGCGACCGCCCGATTGTCGCGCAAACTCGGCTTCAGCCCCCGGTCACCGGCGGGAACAGAGCGACTTCGTCGTTGTCGGAGAGCGTCGCTTCGATGCCGACGATGTCCTGATTGACCGCCACCCGATAGGCGCGGCCGACGGCCAGTTCATCGGCCCAGACGCCGCCGCGGGCGCGCAAGGTGGCGAGCAGATCGGCCAACGTGTTGGCGGTGGCGGGGAGTTGCAGGCCTTCCTGGCCGATACCGAAGACTTCGCGCAGACGCGCAAAATAAAGCAGTCGAATGTTCATGCCAGCAACTCCGCGAGGGGGATGAAACGCACCGGATCGCCCGGATTCAGCGTGACGCCGGCGTCGACATCGACCAGGCCATCGGCCCAGGCCAGCGAGGTGAGCACGCCGGAACTCTGGTTGGGGAACAACACCGCCTGGCCGTTCTCGATGCGCGCGCGCATGAATTCGCGGCGCTTGCCGGGTTTGGCGCGGCTGAAGCCGGCGGACAGGCTGAACGCAGCAACGGGCAGGGGCAGTGCGCCCATGCGCCTGAGCAGGAACGGCCGCACGAACAGGCAGAATACGACGAAAGCGGAGACCGGGTTGCCCGGCAAACCGATGAAGTCGGCCGTGCCGATGCGGCCGTGTGCCAGCGGTTTGCCGGGCTTCATCGAGACTTGCCACATGTCGATGCGGCCGATCTTGTCGACGGCCGCCTTGACGTGATCTTCCTCGCCGACCGAGACGCCGCCGCTGGTGATGACCACATCGGCGACGGCGCTGGCGCGTTGCAGCGCGGCAAGGGTGGCATCGAGGTTATCGGCGACCTGGCCGAGGTCGATGACGTCGATGCCGAGCTGGGTCAGCAACGCGATCAGCGTGGCGCGGTTGGAGTTGTAGATGCGACCGGGGCCAAGCGGCTGGCCGGGCAGGACGATTTCGTCGCCGGTAAAGAACACGGCGGCTTTCAGGCGGCGGTAGACGGTCAGCCTGGTTTCGCCCACCGAAGCGGCCACGCCGAGCTGCGCCGGGCCGAGGCGACTGCCGGGCGTGAGCACGGTCTGGCCGACCTGGATGTCTTCGCCAGCGCGGCGGATATTGGCCTCCGGCCTGGGCAGGCGCGTCACGCGGACCTGACCGCCGTTCACCTCGCAGTCTTCCTGCATCACCACGCAATCGGCACCGGCCGGGATCGGCGCGCCGGTAAAGATGCGTGCCGCCGTGCCGGTTTGCAACGGTTGGCCGGGATGGCCGGCGGGGATGCGCTGGCTGATCGGCAACCAGGCGCCATCGCCGCATTCGGCATGACGCAACGCGTAGCCGTCCATCGCCGAGTTATCCAGCGGCGGCACGCTGACGCCGGAGATCAACGGCGCGGCCAGGACGCGGCCGAGCGCGCTTTCGGCCGGCAGCGTTTCGCTTTCGACGACGGCGGTGGCGGCGGCCAGCAACTGTATTTGCGCAGTTTCGACACTCAGCATTTCGCTCATGATCGGATCCATTCCAGGATGAAGGCCGCGATGGCCTCCGGGTTGTTCAAGTCCAGATAGCGTACCGGGCCGGCCGGTGGTTGATCGGCAGCGACGGCGATGAAGCCGGCATCGTCGGCATGCAGCCAGGGCTTCGCATTGGCCGCCCGCCAGACTTCCAGCTTGGCGAGCGCCGCATGTTTGTAGCCTTCCACCAGCACCAGATCGCATGCCGACAGCCGGGCCAGATGATCGCCCAGACTGGGTTCCGGCGCACCGCGCAATTCGCCGACCAGCATCCAGCGATGCGGCGAGGTGAGCAGGGTTTCGTGCGCGCCGGCCTGGCGGTGCCGCCAGGAATCCTTGCCGGCCACATCCACCTCGATATCGTGATGGCTTTGCTTGATGACCGAGACGGTCAGGCCGGCCGCATTCAGCCGCGGCAACAGTCGTTCGATCAGCGTGGTTTTGCCGCTGCCGCTGTAGCCCGCGATGCCGAGTATCTTCATGGCGCGATAATGCAGTGAACGTTCCGGCCCGGCGCATGATCAAAATCAAGGCATTGAAGATGAGAGTTGATCAGCATCAAGTCCGTCGCTTTCTTGTGTATGGGGGCGAGACTATATTTTGTTGCACACCGAGTAACCACATATGACCCAGAACCTGATTGATCGTTTCGGCCGCCGCATCGAATACTTACGCCTTTCGGTGACGGATCGTTGCGACCTGCGTTGCGCCTACTGCATCCCGGAAGGGTTCAAGGGCTTCGAGGAGCCCGATCACTGGCTGACCTTCGATGAAATCGAGCGTCTGTTGGGCTTGTTCGCCAGTCTCGGCCTGAAGCGCGTGCGCCTGACCGGCGGCGAACCGCTGTTGCGCCGCAATATCGTCGGTCTGGTCGAGCGCGTCGCCGCGTTGCCGGGCATCGAGGATATCTCCGTCTCGACCAATGCCACGCAACTCGCCGGCATGGCGGTCGCGCTGAAGCGTGCCGGCGTTTCCCGCCTGAATGTCAGCCTCGATTCGTTGCGTCCGGAAGGGGTGGAAAAGATCAACGGCCGGCCCGCGCTAGACAAGATTCTGGCTGGCCTGGAAGGCGGACGTGCCGCCGGCTTCGCGCCGATCAAGGTGAACATGGTGGTGATGCGCGAGAACGCCGACGAGATCGACGACATCGTCGCCTACTGCATGGAACGCGGTTTCGTCCTGCGCCTGATCGAGCTGATGCCGATGGGCGATACCGCCCGCAAGATGGGCTATGTCGACCTCCAGCCGGTGAAGGCGCGCCTGCAAAAGAGTTTCGGCCTGATCGACACGGTCATGAACGGCGGCGGCCCGGCGCGTTATCTGGGCACGCCGGACGGGCAATTCAACGTCGGTTTCATCACCCCCATCTCGCAACACTTCTGCGCTACCTGCAATCGCGTCCGACTGACCGTGGACGGCATCCTGCACCTGTGCCTGGGCCAGGAAGACCGCGTCGATTTCCGCGCCATGATGCGCAACGGCGCCAGCGACGACGAGATCGTCGCGACGATCCGCACGGCCATCGACATGAAACCGGAACGCCACGAATTCATCGAAGCGCCGCAAAAACTGGTCCGCTTCATGAGCATGACCGGCGGCTGAAGCCCTCGGCTGCCGCGCTTGGCGGGATGCATCCCGCACAAACTTCACCTGACTGCATCGATATGCGCCGGCCTTGCCTGAGCGCATGAAGCAGGGGAGCGGGTGTTCATGTTGCAGTGCAAAATCAGAATAACGTGAACTTATAACCAAATACAAAAAATTGAGTGTTCCTGACCCG
>JASJPG010000008.1:0-75174 GCA_031426815.1 Hydrogenophilaceae bacterium | reverse complement strand
AGAGGGCGACGAGCAGCGGGTTGTAGCGCCCGGGATAGAGCAGGCTCTGGTCAGGCGCACTACCAACGAGGTGGAGAAATTCCAGCATGGTATGGACCCACCGGAGGACGCTTCGACTTCTGCGTCTTGCCCGATATTCCGTCTCCCTAAGGGAAAGTCGCAGAGTAAACGATGGTGCGCGCGCTGACATCCCTTGCGGCGCGAAACGATGCATTAGGGATCACTTATTTGTCACATGCGGACGCTATAAATCGGCGCTTGATAAATCGCATGTCGGGACTGAACGAGCTGCCAGCATGGAACACACTGAAAATCGCGACCGGCTGATCAACGTTCTGGAAAGCGCGACCAAAGTGCACCGGCCAAGCCAGTTCTTCGCCTGGACCCAGGGGCCGCTGCAAGCCCTGCTACCCCACGAAATCATGATTTGCGGCATGGCGGAAGGGCCGAGTCAGGAACTTCGCATGCGCTACTTCACCGCTACGCGCTATTTCAAGACTGAGCATTTCGAGGCGGCGTGCAATCCGCGCAATGGCCTGATCACGCAGATCGTCAGCCATTGGAAAGCGACGCGTCAGCCGTGTCTGGTGCCGTCCCCGCCGAATGGCGTGCCTTGCGATCCGCAATGGGAAGCGCTGATGCTTCGCCTGGAACTGCGCAATATGGCCGCCCACGGGCAGTTGTCGCCACAAGGTGGTTTGAATGCCTGGTTCGGATTCTTTCGAGTGGGCGAGTTGGACCACAAGACCGCCACCCTGCTCGAACTCCTGCTGCCTTGCATCACCGCCACCTATGCCCGCATGCTGAGCCACGAAGTAGGTGCCTTCGGCCAGGCCATGGCCATGGGCAACACGCTCTCGCCACGCGAAATGCAGGTGCTCGAACTGGTGCGGGACGGTTGCTCGAACCTGGAAATCGCCAAGCGCCTCACCATTTCCGCGATGACCGCCAAGAACCACGTGCAGAACATCCGCGTGAAACTCAAGGTACGCACCCGCGGCCAGGCCGTGGCCGAGGGTTTGCGGCTGATCATCATCCGTCCGAAACAGGATGGATCCTGATCTTGGCGATGAAACGGCCCGACTGAACCTTGAAACAGCAGTTGACCGCTCCTTATGTAACGGCGCGCGATAAATGGCACGGATTTGCGCGATAAATGGCACATAAATTATGTTTGCACCAGTGCAACGGAATTGCACTGGCTCAAACGTAGCAGACTGGCGCGGCCTGACCAAACATCAGCGCGCCGCTGATTGGGTGGTCGCTGCCATATCCGATGTATTCGGGCTCCGAGCCTGCGGGGTGTGTGATCTGCTCGGTGCTCATCGCTTTGCGGCCGACTGCTCCGTAGTATTTGCCCGGTCCGCCTGAGGTGTGGGCATAGAGGCCGAACACGCTGGGGCTGTAGCGGTAGACGCGCGCGTCACCAAACGCGATCAAATTAAATGCAGCTTCAGCAATAAACGGGGTGACGCCGCCAGGCGTTACCTGCACCACGCCCTCTCCCTCAGACAACGACACGGCAACAGCAGGCCCTGAGCTGGATACGGTAACCGGGTCGATCAACGCGGGGGAATACACCGTGTTGCGGGTAGACGAACCCGTAGCGGTAGGTTCGCCTACCGCTACGTAGATGGTATTGCCCCCGAGCAATAACGTATCCGTATGCGTCAGCGTGAGTACCCCCGTCGGACCCGTCAGGGACAGCGTGCTCGTCTGCTCTTCGTTATTGGACGAACTGGTTGCGCCGTCGAAGCCGTACTCATCCGGCACGGCTGACAGGCTTGCCGTTCCAGAGTAGTCCGAAACACGGGAGACGGCGAGGCTGACGGTGTACGGCACCGCGACATCATCGGCATAGGCGTAACCGATGACCCGGTCGGTGTAGCTGAAGCTTTCCGTAATGGAGCCGTTGGTGGCAGTGACGTGGTAGGTGTCGCCGTATGGATTGGTCGCGGCATAGGGCGTGGTGGTCTTGCTGCCGCTGGTCGTGCTGCTATGGGTACCCAGCGTCTGCGCGCGGGTTTTCAGCACAGTGACGGCAACCTCGATGGCGCTGCCGGCGCCGCTGATCTGTACCGTCAAAAACCCCAGGGCGCGGATGATCGTCTCGGCGCGATCAACCTCGCCATACCCCGTAATGATCGGTGGGTAGGTGACCGCGTCCGCGGCGGTGTTGTGCAGCATCACGATCGCCTCAGCGCCGTCCGATTTGGCATCCTGCAGCGTCAGGTCTGCGCGGGTAATATCCGGGCCCCAGGCGCCGGCGATGGGCGGCGTCGCCTGGCCCCAGTCCGGCAGCGCGACAACCAAATCAAACATCGCCGCGGCGGCGCCGAACTCGCCGAAGCGGGTAAAGGTGAAGGCGATGCTGGTGCCGGCGGCGAAGTCCTCGACGCTGGCGCTATGCATCACCCGCCAGCGCGTCCCGTCGCCATCGACGTAGAGCCAGGCATGGCTGCCAAGCTCACGGCGATAGAGTTGATGCGTTTTGCCGCACAGAATCGCACTGGCGTCCCAGCGCATGCCGAGGTCGACTTCTGCGGCGGGCGTCTCCGGGGTGGCCAGTCCGGGAATCTGGAACAAGATGGTGCCGCCGTGGTCGACGGGTTCCGTCCAGGGCCGCGTACCGACAGGGTGGATCAAAATGGCGGCGACAACCTGGCCGTGCCAGGGGTTGCCGAAGCGCACCGGTTCGGCCATTTCGGCGCCGTCGGGCAAGCCGCTGTTGATCATGGCGCCGCGAAAATCAACTGGACCGGGAGGCCGTTGGCATCGGTCATCTGCACGGATTTCAGCCGGTAGAGACTGAATGTGAAAATGCCGTCGCTGCTGGCGATGATGGCCTCGGGATGCCATTCGCGATCGGCAAACGATTCTTCGGTCAGCGGACTGGCGATGCCGGCCCCGGATGCGGCGGGCGCGGCGGGCTTGGCCACACCGGTGCGCGATGCGACCGGTGTCGCGGCCGGCCGCTCCGGTAGTTTGCGCGCCGGCGCCGCACCGGCGCCGACCAGCGCCTGCAGATCGCGCTGCAATTTGCCCGCGTCGCTCATAGTGCGGAGATCTCCAGCGCGTTGGTCTGCAGTTTGAGGGCCAGGTCGGTGGCCACCACGCCGGTGGCGTCGGTGAACTGGACCCAGACCGGCAGCGCATTGGCGACACCGGACAGAATCTCAACCCCCAGATCGAGCGTTGCGCCACCGATGGCGGTGGCCAGGCCGGCTTGTGTCGTCGCCAGCTTGATGGCGCTGGCGGGCTGGCCGCTGCCGCTGGCGCTGTCGACGATCTGCAGTTGCACCTGGTCGATGCCGGGGTTGCTCAAGGCGCGGAACCTGATGCTGGCATCGGTGCTGCCGATCCAGAACTGGCGCTGGTGCGGCGGCATGATGCCGTCAGTGTCCTGCGCCAGCGCCAGCGGAGTGGCCGCGGGATCGATGAGGAGAAGATCGGTAAACAGATTGAGCGCGGGCATGGGGGATCCTTACGGGATGGTGATGATGAAAATGTCGTTGGGAACGACCACCTGATAGGCTTCCTCCAGGTCGATCGATAGGTTGTCGCGCACGGCCGGCTCGATTGCTGGCGGCGTGACGCGGAATTGCCAGGGGTAGGCCTTGTCGGGCTGGAAACTGGGGTTGATGACTGCGCCGGAATAGGTGGTGCGGTTAACGATGCTGCTGACGCCATACAGACTGGTGGTCGGTCCAGAGTCGTAAACACCGATGCTCGAAGTGCCCCAATTGGTCACCATATTGGACACGATCGCCTCGGACGGGATGTTGCAGATGTAGCCCTGCATCGACTCCTGATAGGGCGGCGAGTCCGCGGTGCCGCCGACATGGTTGCCCAGCGCGATGTAATGCGCCGCGCGGACGTCGTTTGAAACAGGCGGTATCTCCGACGCAGCAGGCGGATCGAGCAGGCTATCGTTGCCATTCACCAGCGACGCCGCCGACAGGGCCAGCGTGATCGTGGAGACCGCGCGGCCGCTGGTCATATCCAGCGCATGCCGGATGCGCTGGACGCGGCCGATGGCCGTGATGCCGAACGCCGACAGTTGCACGGTAGCGGTGCGGTCGACCATCGGATTGAGCGGCGCGCTGAAGGTCACCCGGTTGCGCCGGTGGCTATCCCGGATGATGCGGCGCGCCATCGCCAGCAGCGTGCGGATGGCCATCTCGGCGGCGGCGCGGCCGGTCGCATCGTCGTTGATCGCGTCGGCGGCCGATTCCGCCGCCCAGCCCGGTAACGGCAATACAGGGGCCGCGTCGGCGGCGTCCTCCCAGGCGCGGCCGTCGAACGACGAGGCGAGCGCGCCCGATAGCGTGGCGGACAGCTTCACATCGGACGCAGCGCCGCAATCGACGCGCAACTTGAAACGCTCCTCGATCGATTGCGCAAACCGCTTGCCGATCCGCGCCGACATGAGCCAAGTACCGTTGACGGCATCGAGCTGGTAATAGACGCCGCCCGATTGAAACGAGGGATACGGCCGGAACACCTGGAAATGCTCCAGCGTCCAGCCGGTGTCCTCCAGTGCGTCCTGGATCATGCTCGAGGCCGGCGGTGCGATGCTGTGCTGGGTCAGATCGCCCCACGCGAAGGTGTATTGCAGGGCGGCCGAGCGGCGGCGCAGGCGGGTGAAGCGATAGAGTAGGGTCGCATCGACGTATTGCACCAGATCGGAGATGCGGCCCAACTCCAACGACAGGGATCCGTCCAGGCAATCCGCCTGGTGGAATGCCCAGTCGGCCGTGGCTTTGCTCTGCCACGGCGTCAAATTGGGCGCGCCGTTGGGCGATAGATCGAAATCGGCGCACAAGGTGGACAGGCGATCCTCTGCCTGGCGGTAACCATCCGCCTCGGCGTCGAATACCGCCGCGCTCCACAGGCTGTCGGGCAACAGCCCCCCCAGGCCGCCGCGCGCGCCATAGAGCAGCCGCCGCCGGTTATCCGTGCAGGTCAGGCGTACCGTATAACTGGCCGGATCCACCTCCACCGTCTCGACCTGGCCGCGGAACATCGGGACGCCTTGCGGCGGCGCATCGCCCTCGCCCCGGAAAAAATACGTGAGCAAAATCTCGCGGCCAATGTATTCGGCCGGATAAAAAACCCCCGCCGGCGGCCGCAACGTGAGCGTCGCCACGGCGGTGCTATTGGCTTCCGCGTCGATCTCGATCTGGCCGACCAGGCGAGCGGAGACATCCACGCCATTCATGACGGCGTACGCGCTCCAGGCATAGGCCCGTGCGGATTTCATGATGGAAAAATCCAGCACCACCAGGTCCAGCGGCCACGCCGGCTGCGCCTGGCCAGTGACCGCCAGCGCCAGCGGCCAGGCCGGCTGCAGGGTCGGCAACGCGACCGCCAGCGACAACGCCCACTCCGGCTGCGCCTGTACGACGACGGCGAGCGACAGCGGCCAAGTGCCGACCACATCGATGCTGCGCAGCAACTGCAGCGTCAGCGGCCACTCGGGCCGGTAGGGCGTCGCCACCGCCAGCGCCAGCGGCCATTCGTAGGTGGCGCTGCCGATGATGGTCGAGGCGGCATCCCAGGCGGCGAATCCGGCCGGCGCGGCATAGGTCTGGCTGGCTGCGCCGAAACGAGCGGTTGCGACAAAGCTCTGGCCGGCGTTCAGCCCGCCGCACTTGAACAGCGGATACACGCCGCCCGCGAACGCATAGCCGGTGCCGTTCGGGTTTGCGCCGGTAGCCGGATCGCCGGCGTTGATCCACACCCCGTTGGCGCCGAACCAGATCGACCCCGTATCGCAGTCGATCGCCACTTGCAGCACGCCGCTTACCACCAGCGCCGGCTGATCACCCGACACCGTGACGTTATTCAAGCGCATCGCGCCGCTGGCTGTGCGGTAATACCAGGACCCTACGTCCGTCGGCGGGTCGGTACCCGCCAACGGATAGCTGCCGAGCGCGATGCCCAGTTTTGACGACAGCGCGTTGTCCAGATCGTCAATCTGGTACTCCAGGTAATGTTTACCCGTTGTTTTTGCATCCGTGCCGCGGGCGTTTTTATAGGTGGTCGAGCCGCCGCTCGCGGTGGCCGTCAGATTGCCATTGCTCAGCGTGACGGCCGCCGCCTTGTCGCTCGGACTCCAGGTCACCGCCACGTCAAATCTCCTCGACCGTCAGCGTCCAGGTCCGCGTCGCCTGCCAGGGCTGGCCGCTGGAGCGATGCGTGATGCGACCGGTGAACTTGGGCCAGTAGCGCACCTGGTAGTGCTGCGCGCCGGTCACTTCAATTAGCGTCGCGACGTTGTCGACCAGCGCCAGCGGTGTCGCCACCAGTTCCCCGCCGACCAGCGCGTAGCCCACCGGCGCGTAGATGCCGCCGCCGCGGCGCCCGGCGGGCACGGCCAGGATGTGCAGCGGGCTGGCGATGGCGCGATGCTCGGCGCACTCGATCTCTTGTGCGGCGGCGCGGTCGAGGCCATCGAGCGGCGCCGGCAGGCGGCCGCCGCCGCTGATCGTGGTGCGCAATTTGTAGTTGCCGAACACCGGCCAGGCGCGCTGGATGAGCAGGCTGCCATCGCCCATGCGCAGATCGGAGATGCCGGCCAGCTCCTCGTATTCCTGGCTGAAGCCGCCGGTCAGCGCGCGCAGCGGCAGTTCGATGCCGCCGATGACCAGGTTGGGATACGCGCTCATCCGCGGCCTCCGCGCTGCAGCGCCGCCATGCGCAGCGCGCTGGCGACATCGGCCTCGGCGTAGACCGGGTAGCTCGAACCGCCCAGGCCGATCTCGATGCGGCCCAGGTGGGGGAAGTTCGGCGCGGCGGATGCACCGGCGCCGGCCAGGGACGGCAGGCGGTTGGCTGCGCGCAAAACGGCGCCGCCGTTAGCAAAATGCGGCAGCAGGCCGGCGCGGATCGCCGCGCGCAGACGGTAGATGGCAGCCTGGCCACCGGCGGCCTGGACTTCGGCGGCGGTCAGCATGTGCTCGCCGTTGCTGCCCCACATCAGCACCTGGTCGGCGGTGGGGCCGCCGGGGCCGACGATGGGGCCGCCGGCGGCCTTGGCCGGCAGGTCGGAGAGGTTATCCATCGACTGGCCGGTATCGCTCAGCGTTACCACTGTGACCGTGACGGTCTTGTCTTTGATCGCGTCGAGTTTGGCGGTGATTTCGTCCAGCACGGCCTTGGCCGCATCGCTCTCGATCTTGATCGCGGTGCCCTTGCCGATGGACTCCAGCGCGGCCTGCAGATCCTTCACCACCTGCTCGGACTTCTGCCACTCCACGCGCAGGCCCTCCTGGCGGGTTTTCTCGGCGGCGGCAGCGGTTTCCAGCGCGGCGGCTTCGCCCAGGTTGGCATTGCGCAGGGCTTCTTGCGCGCGCGCCTGGTTGTCGATGTTGCCGGCGAGTTGGCGCACCAGCTCGGCTTGCTTTTGGGTAGCAGCCAGATCCGGCTGAGATTGCAAGCGTTGCAGCTTTTGTTCGGCATAGATCAGATCCAGCGTGGCGCTGGCCTGGCCTTCGATGCTGCTGTCCTTGGGCTTGACTGCAGCCTTGTTGCGCAGCGCGGCGGCTTGTTCCAGGTAGGTTTTTTCGGTGGCCAGGCTGTCTTGCCAGGCGGCGCGTGCGGCGTTGGCCAGCGACTCGTAATCCTTGATGCTGGACTCGATCGCCTTTTTGGTTTCCTTGGCCATGTCGGCGGCGGCTTTGCCCGCCGCGACCGCGCCGGCGGTGAGCTTGTCCGCCACTTCCTTGGCCTTGGCCGCATCGGCGCCGCCGGTCAGCCCCTCGCTGATCTTGAGCGAGTCTCCGGAGAGGCGGCGGGCGATGGCCTCGATTTCCTTTTCCGCCAGTTCGCCCTGGACGCGGACAGACTCTTTGACGCGAGAGAAATCGAGCGTAGTGGCGGCATCCCACAGCGCGCCGAAGGCCAGCGCAACCTGACCGGCACGCACGCCGGCGGACTGCAACAAAAACAGCATCGGCTTGAAAAATCCATCGATCGCAGCAATGCCGGATTTAGTCAGTTCAAGCAGGACCGGAACAAGCGCCTCACCGAATTGCTGCTTGATCTTGACGGCAGCCTGCTCAGCCTGCGCCATCTGGCCCTGATAGCCCGCCAGCGCCTTCTGCGCGTTGCCGGTCTGCGCGGCGGTCTCAGCCAGGATGCCCTGATATTCCGCCTCGATCTTCTGCGCCAGGGTAATTTCGGCGGTGGTGATGCGGCGCTGCTTGGCGTACTCCTCCCACATCTTCGCCACGTTCTTGGTCACGCCGGCGTTATCGACCAGCATGCTGTTTTCGTTTTTGAGACCTTCCGTGGCACCCACCACGGCCTCGGCCATCGACAGCGCCGCCTGGCGGTTGAACGCGGCGGCATCTTTCAGCCGGGTGATGGTGTCCACCGCCTGATCGAGGTTGTAGCCGCGCGAGAGCAGGTTCTGCAGCGCCTTGCTGGCGTCGGATACGCCGATCAGGCCATCCGCCGCCAGCGCCTCGGCTTTCTGCAGCGCGTTGCCGATGCCGGCGCCGGTGGCATTGGCCACCGCTTCCAGCCCGCGAAAAGCGCTTTCAGCTTTGGCAAATTCATCGACGCTGGATTTGGCGAACTGCGCGATCGCGCCGAGGGAGACCAGGCCGCCGATGGCCTGGGTCAGATCGTTGACCGACAGTTTGGTCTGCTGAGCGCCCTCGCGCAGCGCGCTGGTGTTGTCCGGTACCGGCTGGTTGGCGGTGGCGCCCAGGTCTTTGACGCTATGGGTCAGCCCCAGCACATCCTTGGCGCCTTTGACCAGCGTATCTATGATGAGCGAGAGTTTCAGTTCATTCGCCACGGGAGCCCCTCATGAACAACGACAAAATCAGTGAATCAATCACACGCGGCATCGCCAGCGAAAAGACCCGCGAGAGCCTGGCAGTGATGATGGCCATCGGCGCGGTCGTGCTGGCCCTCATCATCGGCAACATGGCCAGCGTGGGCATCGGGGTGATGTGCATGCTGGCCATGTTTGGGCTTATCTGGCGCTACTACTCAGCGCCTCGACGGAATTGATCAGCCGGCCCCACGGCCAGGCGTAAACATCCGCGTGAACCAGCCGCGCGACTTCGGCGCAGGTGGCTTCGAGGCTATCGACAACCGTTGCTGGATCGACAGCCGACCAAGCGCCAGCACCCGACCCAAAGCCAGAAAAAAACGCGGGTTCACCTCCCGGCACTTGGCCAACACGTCGCCCAGTTCGGCCGGCGTCATGGCTTGCAGTCGATCAAACGTCAGATCCGTCAGCCGCGAGAAATCGCGCAGGCGGATACCCTCATCCTCGAACAGCAGCACATCGGCCAGGTCGACCCCCTCGATTTCATCGGCCACGGCGAGCGACTGCAGCCAGGCGCGCACCTCCGCGACGGTCAACTCGCGGAAGCCGACCACTTGCGCGCCGATGGCGATGCGGTTCATCGCCATGGCTTAAACCGCCCGGCCGTTGACGATGACGCTGGGCGTGCCGTCGGTGGGCTTTTGCACCTTGACCGAGAAGCCCGCCTCTTGCGGCGTGGTGCGGCCCTTGAACTCGATGCTGCCGTTGGGCGACATGACGCAGGAGCGGACGTAAAGGTCGCGGTTTTCGCCGCTGGTGTTGTCGGCGACGAAGCGGAATGCGCCGGTCTTGGCGCCGAGGTCGTTGCTGGTGATGTTCTCCCAGCTGGTGGCGGCCTTGGTGTAGTCGCTGGTGATCACTGTGTCGTCGGCAATGCCGCCGCCGGGCATGATGTAGATGCGCGCGCCGGTGGCGTCCAGCTTGTAATCGGCATCGAGCACATGCGTGGTGGCGCCGGTCTTGATCGACACTGCCGAGACATTGCGCACGCCGGCCGGGAAGCTGGCATCCTCGCCGAGTTGATACCAGTAGCCTTGCGTGACGCCGGCGCCGCCGTTGATCGCCTTGCCGGTGACCGGCCCGGCGGTGGTGGTCAGGCTGGCCTTGTCGGCGATCAGGAACATGGCCAGCACGTCGCCGGTCATGTTCTTGCACTTCAAGTCGAAATCACGCGAGACCGAGGTGGTCTTGTTGACCAGCTCCTCGGCGACCGGGCCGTCGTCGGACATGATGACGGTGGATTCGGAGGCGACCTTCAGCGCGAAGCCAGGCGTTTCCGCCAGGTACAACTCGCCGACATAGGTACCGTCGGCGCGCAACTCATTGAAGTAGGCGCGGCCGGCGGGCAGAACGATATTGCGGGTGTTGGGATACATGAAGCCTCCGAGTTAAGCGGCAGTGGGGGAAAGCGTCTTGGCGTGCGCCTCGATGCGGTCGATCTGATCCGGGTACAGCGCCAACACCGTGCCGGCGGGGTGCAGCGTGCCGGCGTGTTCGTGCGGGATGGGCAGGGTGTAGTCCTGCAGCTGCGGCTGGGTTGGCGCGGGCGCGCCTTTGGCTTTGCTCATGGGTTGGCTCCGGGGATAAAAACGGGGGCGAGAAACGCGACGGGGAACAGGCCGATGCCGGGGCCGAAGGCGGGGCGCGGGCCGGCGGTGTGGATCAGTTCGCCGATGCCGTCGATGCCTGGGCGCCAGCCGGATAGCAGCTGGATGGTGTTGAGCAGCAACGGCCCGGCAGCGGCCATGATGGCGCCGCCGCGCGCGGTGTCGGCGGCGTTGCGCACCACCAGCACGATCAGCCAGCGCTGCAACAACAGGTGGCCGCCGGCCTCGCTATCCCACTGCATCAGATCGGTGTCGTAACCGACGAACGCGGCCGGGCTGCGCGGCGCCAGCGCCGACAACCGTTTTGCGATGTCGGCATCCTGCGCGCCGGCCAGCGCATCGGCCAGCGGCGCCAGATCGCCGACATCGAGCAGGCCGAGGTTGGCATCGACCAGGCGCGACTTGATCGCTGCGCCGACCTGGAAATAATCGGTCAGCGGGGCGGACATGGGGCGGGGTTGGGAGGGCGCATGGCGGCATGGTGCCGCGCGCGCGGGAAGCGGGGGATGCTGACCGGGGTCAGCGGTTAGCTACTCCGCAGGATGGGCGAAGCGGATGAAGGGGAGCGCCGGCGTCTCGCCGGCGCTCCGAGACTACAACTCGCGCACCGGCAGCAGGCCGGTGCAGGGCCATTCGCGGCCGTCGCTGGCGACGATGACGGCCTTGATCTTGTACACGACGTCGATCAGCGGGTAGCGCAGCCATTGCACGACGCGCTGGCCGTCGATCTGGGCGGCGTTGTACAGGCGCGTGGCGGCGTCGGCATCGGTGCCGCGAGTGACGCTGATGCTGACGCTCTTGACGCTGTCGATGGTGACGCCGGGGCCGAGGAAGCGGGCGAAGGTGAACGCGATCGGCAGCAGGGCTTCCGGCGCGACCGGGGGGAACAGTTTGATCTCGCTCATGCGGCGATCTCCCAATGGGCGTGATTGGCTTCGATCTGCCAGATTCCGGCGCTGGCCTCGACCAGGTGGCTCAAGCGCGCCGGCAACGCCAGGCCGACGCCGAGCGCGCCGGCGGCGACGGCCTGGGCCAATGCGGCGGCTTCGAGGTGGATGGCGGTGGTCAGGTCGCCGCCGGACAACGCGCTGGCCAGCGCGGTGCCGGTGAAGGTGAATTCGACGGTCAGGTCGCCGCTGGCGGCGCTGACCGAGGCGGCGGCACTGGCGAGCGGGATGCCGCTGGCGAGGCCGCCGACGGCGCTGCTGCTGGCCTGGGCCGGGGCGGCGAGCGGGATGCCGGTCAACAGCGTGCTGGCGGCCTGCGACCGCGCGGCGGCGATGCCGGACAGGCCGGCGGGTGCCGTGCCGAGACCGGCTGCGGCGAGGGCGGCGGCCAGCGCGACACCATCGAGGCGGATCTGTGCCGTCAGGCTGGCGGCTGCGGCGGACACGCCGGCGGCATCGGCGGCAAGGCCGGCCCCGGAAGACAGTGCGCCCGCCGCGCCCGCCTGACCGGCCGCACTGGCGGCGAGCAGGAGGGCGGTATCGAGGCCGGCGGCGGCCAAGGCGCTGGCCAGCGCGGAGCCGGACAGCGTCAAGGTGGTGGTTAGCGTGCCGGCGGCGAGGGAGATGGCTGCGGCCGGCGCCGCGAGCGGGATGCCGCTGGCGAGTGCCGCGGCGGCGCTGGCGTCGGCGCCGGCCAGCGCGGCGAGCGGGATCTGCGTCGACAGCGCGCCGGCGGCGCTGGCCACGACGACGGCGGCAGCGGCGACGGGGATGGCGCTGGTGAGGGCGCCACCAGCGGCGGCTTGCGCGCTGGCCAGGCCGGCGAGCGCAGCTGCGCCGCCAGACAGGCCGAAATACAGCACGCGGCTGCGCGGCTGGAACGCACTCCACGGCTCACGCGACAGGGCTGCCGCATCATCTGCGTGCAAATAGCGCCGAAACGCTGCGTGGAGGTGGTAACGGCCGGGGTGGATGCTCGGGTAACCCGCTCCCAGGTATTCGGTACTACGGCTGTAAATTCCCAGGTTTGTGATGACAGTGTTCAACTGCCGGCCGTCGACGGCCAGGGTCAGCCTGGCATTGATGGCCGAATTGGATATGTCACTCAGCGATGCGACGAGGGTCGATGTTTTTCCAGCCGACACCGCGCCGACGTGCTGTGTTCGATAAGAGCCGGCCGCATAGCAGCGGATGTCGGCGCCGGAGCGTTGTATCAGCCACTGCGGCCCGACATCGGTATTTGTATTGCCCAGTGACCATAGGCCGTACTGATTTATCGCCGTATCCGGCGTAAACACGATGACTACCGTGAGCGGGCCAGACACCAGCTCGCTCGCGGGGCGCGACCAGTAACCGCTGCTGGTGTTGCGCAGGGCTGCGCCGCCTAGCGGGGTGTAGCTGGCGCTGATCGCCGGCGGGTTGGCCGTCGACCAGGCCGGGCCGTGCACATCGGGCAGCGCAGGACCGGAAGACAGCCACGGCAGCGCGGCCGAGTAAGGGATCAGTTCATCACGCAGCCGTACCGGTCCGGACGGCTGCGTCCGGAACCGGCGCGGCAGGATCAGCGCGGACATTTATGCCGCCGGTCCCAGCGTGCGCGGGGTGACTTTCAGTGTCCAGTTGGCGGATACCGTCTGGCCGGTGCCGTTGTTGAAAAGATAGTAGTCCGCCACGCGCGGGACATCCTGCGCCAGCAACTTGATGTACTGCGCCGTCGTCACGTTGTTGACCGGGAATGATCCGATGAAATGCGGTTTGAACGTGGTTTCGGGGACTTCCTCGTCGCCGGTACCGTCCACATCCAACTCGCGCGCATAGAGCCCGATCGAGGCGCCTTCGGTCGGCGCCGTGGCAAAGATCAGCGCCAGAACAAATTCGGCATCCGGCGCATTAGCGCCATCCGCCGCGATGCTGTAGCTGGCATCGTTGGCCAATTCGAGCGTGTTGTTGGCGATCGAGTTGCCGGACGCTTCCAGCGTCTTGGTCGTGCCCAGTTTGACGATTGCGTCGTTGGTTCCGATAGCCATTTATGCCCCCAGTCCGGTACGGCCAAACGCGCAGGCCACGTCTGTATTGCTGACCTGGCCGAACAGCGGTTGCGGTGTCGTCGCCAGGGCGAGCAGTTCGTCGGCCTGCGCCTGCGTCAGCGCGCCGGCCTGCACCCAGGCGGCGATCATCATCTGATTGGCCGGGTCGGCCAGGTGCAGTTCCTCCGCCACACCACCCAGCAGGAAATCCTCAATCGTCAGCGCGATGCTACGCAGCGGCGAGCCCGGCGTGCGGGCATGGTCGGCGATCGCGGCGCGCAGGCCGGTAGCCCCGCACCACATGGCGAAACGCGAGCGGCTGACGCTGCCCACGACCGGCACGGTGAGGGCGCTGAGCGCATCGGCGAGCTGCTGATCGTTGCCGTGGGCAATCCAGTCGGCATAAGCCGGCGTGGCGTCGATGTGGGCGCGCAGCGCGGTGAGTTGGGCGGGGGTCATAAAGTACTCCGGTAAGCGGCCGGCAGCTGCTGGCGTTGCAGCTCGGTCAAGAATGCCTTGCGGCAGTGGTCAGGATCGCGGAACAGCGCGTTGATGATGCGCACCGCCCAGCACCAGCGTTCCAGGTTGCCCTGTGTGGCCAGCGCGTGCAGCTGCTTGCGCCAGGCTGCCGCGCTCATCATTTCGTCCGGGCTGCCCCAGGCGATGGCGTTGCCGGTCTGGTCGACCGCGATCAGCAGCTGCATCGGGTCGCCGCGCCGCGTCAAGCCGCCGCGCCAGACGACGATGGCGACCAGGATCGAGAGCAGTTGCAGGCCGACGAACGCCCAGAACTGCGCGACGCGCTTAAGCATGGCTCAGTTGTCGACCTGGAAGCTCAACGCGCCGACTGCAAACGACGGCGCGGCGTCGCCGTTGTTGATGGTCTTCGGCGTGGTCAGCGCGGCCTGGATCAGCAGGTTGCCGGCGCTGGCCGCGTCGTAGATGCCGAAGTGGGTGACCGATCCCCAGGACGCGCTCGGCGCCGGGAAGGTGATGACGTCGGCGTTCTCGGCGGTGCCGTCGCTGCCCGACGAGGCGCCGGTGGTATTGCCCTGGGTATTGTTCCAGGCGGATGTGCCGGCGGTCACCGCGACGCGCGCGTAGCCGCCGCCGGTCACCTCGGTACCGGCCGCGCTGTCGCTGGGTGCTGCGGTGAGCAGGCCGACATAGACGGTGGCCGGCGGCGTGTAGGCCTGGCCGCGCAGCAGCCAGTCGATGAGCTTGTTTTCGAGGTAGTCGGTCATGGCGGACATGGGGGTCTCCGGTGGTTACGGTGCCAGCGCGGTCAGAAACCGCGCATGGCGTTGCTGTTGAAAACGGAATCTGTCGTCGACCAGGACGGCGCGGCAGTCTCCGGGGTGGCGGCGCCGCTTTCGGCGGGGCCGAGGTGGGCGATACCGCGCGAGACATCCTTCAGGAATCGGATCGCGTCGGCATATTGGTCTTTGACCAGGTCGGGCGGCGCATCCTTGTAGAGGTAGTAGCGCACCATCACACCGCCGATGCGCTGCAAGGGCAGGCGCGCAGGGGACGCGGCCGAAATGGGCAGGATGCCGAGGCCGACCAGGTAGGAATCGATCTCCGCATCGGCATCGGCGATGGTGCGATCGACCTTGGCGGTATCGACCTGGCCAGTGCCGATGGCATCGGTGAGCTGGACCAACTCAGTCTCGCCGTAACGGTCGATCAGGCCCTGCAGGGTGATGTAGGACATCAGCTCAGCGCGGGTTGATCAGTCACCACGCCGAGGCGGCGCAGGCGGGCGAACTCATCAAGATGCAGTTCGACCAGGTCGTTGATCTGGTAACGCTGGCCGTTGTGGCGCAGCGGGGAGATGACGCGGTAGGACAGCTGCTCGGCATCGCCCACAACCTCAGCCGCATCGAGCGGCTGAGGGGCGACGGCGGTGGCGAGCGCAATGCCCTCAGGGGTAATGGGGGTGGGCGGCGCGGCTTTCACCACGTCGGACGGTTTGGCCGGGCTTGCCGGCTTCGCAGGGGTTTTCTTGGCGGCCATGGTGGCTCCTCTGTGATCGTGTTCTCGGCTGATGGCGCCGGGCCGTTGACTGAAGCCGGCGGCGTGGCCGCCGGCCTGGATCAACCGCCTGAGTTAAACCGCGTCGACGATCAGGAAGCCCGCATCGGCGCCGGCCAGCACCGGCTTGGCTTCTTCCGTGACCGGGTAGATCCAGCTCTTGGCGCTGCGGTCGTAGTAGGGCATCTCAACCAGCGGGTAGCCGCGCAGCTGGTAGGTGTAGCCATAGCTCGGCAGGCCACGGTTGGCGACGCTGGCGGTTTGGGTGAAGGCCAGGACGATGTCATTACCCCAGACGTCGGTCAGGGTGCCGTTGGCGTCGTAGATGGCGTCGCCGACGACGACTTGCGGGATGTTCCACAGCGCCGCCAGCATGGCGGTGGTGATGGAATCGCGGCCGGTGTATTTGATGCGATCCAGGATGGCCAGGTTTTCTTGCAGGGTGGCGAACACAGCGGCACCGATCACCGCCACGGTCGGGCGCTTGCCGGTCTGGCGGCGGATGCTTTCGGCGGCGTCCTTGATCACCACGCTGGGCTTGCTGGCCGGGTCGGAAAACTGGTCGGTACCGGACAGCGTGACCTTATTGTTGACGCCGTAATTGGCGGCGTTGCGCGCAATCGCGGCCTGCTCATACTCGCGGCCGAGCTGGATGATGTCCTGCACGCCGGTGACGGTGCCCGAAGACAGGTCGATGCCGGGGCCGGCACTGGCCTCTTCCATGTTTTCGTAGGGCAGGACGCCTTCCAGCGCATCCTGCTTGAGGGCGAAATCAACACCGTCATAGCCGAACTGCACGCGCTTGGTGTTGGCACCTGGCGCGCGCCCAGTGGCGTAGAGCTTGAAACTCTCTTTGCCGAACTGGATGACCTTGCCGCCGCGCTGCCCGACAGGAACGATGGGGAACAACTTGTGGCCGACCATCTCGCCGTTCTGATAGCCGCGCGCCACCTCGGACAGCACGGGGTCGACCATCCGGGCCTGGGCGCCGGTCATCTGGCCGGTGATGCCGAAGGCAGCGAACAGCAACGCCTGGTCGGGGGCGGGGTGAACCCAGCCAACGGCCAGCATGAGGGCAAAGCCCGCCACGGCGATCAACATGATCATGGGCAAGGGGATTTTGAAAGTACGCATGAAGAGTCTCCTGAGAGGGATAGGGGGAATGGGGGGAGGACGCGGGCCGCGCGGTCGGAATCAGTTCGCGATCAGCAACACTTCGATCAGGTCGCCATCGGCCGCGGCGGCCTGCAAGGCGCGCGCCACCGTGGCGCCGGTGGTCTTGGTCACCGCCTTGCCGGTGTTGGTGGTCTCGATAGCCGCCCCCATTGCGATGGCGGCGGAGGCTTCCACCACGGCGGTGCCGAGCACATCCACCGGGGTGATGGCGCCACTGGCGACGGTCGATCGATTGACCCCGGCCACGTTGGCGCCGGCGGCCGGTACCGCGCCGGCATGGGTCACGAAACGGCTTGCCGTCAGCGCCGCAGCGGCGGTGAGCGACAGGGTCAACAGGGCAATGCTTTGAGCGCTCATGGCGGTCTCCTGGTCAGGGGGGTGATCTTGCGATCAGGGTTTGGAAACCGCTTTGACGGCGGTGAGGTAATCGGTCTTGTTGGCGGCCTGGTGCACCAGCGCGCGGCGATGCAGATCCAGCGAGGCGGCGTCGGCTTGGTAGCCATCGGGGGCGGCGAAGTCGGCAACGCCCGCAGCGCCAGCTTCGCCTTCCGGCGCACCGCGTTCAGCAAAGTCCACCTGCGCCGGCAGCGCATTGAGGAAGGTGCGCAGCCACTCATCGGCCGGCTTCTTCACGGTGGCGTCGCCGTCGGCGAATTCGATGGCGCCGGCGTCGTCCGCACCGGCCAGGTAGGCGACCAGGCCGGCCTTGTCGCGCGGCAGCACCTTGCCCGCCTTGACCAGGACATCGGCAAAGTCGGCAATCTCGGCCTGGCGCGCGGCTTCTTCCTTGGCGAGCAAGGCCGACTCGCGGTCGGCAAACTCAGCGGATTGGGATTTGAGGGCGTCGGCCTCGGCTTTGAGTTTGGCGTTATCGGCTTCGAGCGCGTCGAGGCGCGCCTTTTCTTCGGGTGACATGGAGTCTCCTTCTGCATACATGGGGGTGGGGGATGAGTCGGCGGCGTCCTGGCGGGCCGCGTCTTCGAGGGATTGCACTTCCCAGCTGGGAATCACCTGGTCGGCCTCTTCCAGGCCGTGCTTGCCGATAATCCAGTCGCGCAGGCGGCGCCACAGGCTGGCGTTGAGCATGTCGTCGTAGCCGAATTCCAGCGTCACGCAATCGGCATCGTCGGCAAACTCGACCGGCTTCAGGCCGCGCACTGCCGGCGGCACTGCGCCGAGGAAGCCGACATGCTTGAGGTAGTAAACGCCTGGCACCGGATTGCGCGGATGGCTGGGCGGGAAGAAGGAGGCCGAGCGATTGGGGAAACGCTTGTCGCGGACCATGTCGGCGAATTCGGCATCCACATCCACCGCGCCGACGTAAAGACCATCCGCCTCGGACAGCGCGCTATCGATCCAGCCATAGGCCGGCGCGTCCAACTGAGGATGGCCGACAACGATAGGCGCCCGGAACAGATCCGGGTCATACGACGCAGCGGACGCCGCCAGATCGGATTCGGAAAAGCTCAGCGTCGCACCCGACATGGCGGTATGCCGGCCGGATTTGAAGCAGTGGATGCGGGGGAGAGTTTTGGTAGCCATGGCTGCCAGTTTCTGGCAGCGGGACGGCTGTGGGGATGCTGACCTGGGTCAGCGGGTAGCTTGGCGCTTCAGCGCCTCCCGGTGCGCGTGTGTTTTTTTACGCTACCCCAAAAAAAGCACTTGCGCACTATGCACGTGCATCTACAGGTTTAACCCCGGCTCAAAACACGCGTCATCCGCGCGGAAACACGTGTTAGGGGCACCTTTCCGGGCCGGCGGGTATGTCGGCCTGGGGAAATGGGCGCGATTGGCTGCAATGGCCTTTGTTTGGGCGAGCAGGCAAAGCGGTTATGCGCCCGGCTTTGTTTCTCCACCCCGTTTGAAATTGCTATCGTCTGTGCAATACGCCAACGCGTCGAAAAGGATGCCGGGGATGCGCATCAGGTGTTCGGGTTGCGTCAGCAGAATGGTATCGGCTGGGCCGAGCTGAAGGCCGGCGCGGGATACTTCGCGTTTTCGATCTTCGGTCAAGGGCACGCACACCTGAATGCGCGGGTTCTTGCCTTCCGCGAAATACCGTAGTAGCCAGCGATTAACCTTGCCCTGGTAGAGCACGGCGAAATAGCTTTCGGTGTCCTTCGGAGCGATCTCTGTACCTTCGCCCAAGACATCCAGAACGATTTCGATCATGCGGCGTTCAGCATAGGTCGTAACGATACGGGGATTGGCCGGGTCGATTTGGTCGGCAAACTGGTCGGGCGCAGCAACCGGCGCCACCACTTCGACGGGGGCGGCGGGCTTGGGCGCCGACAAGCTGTCCGCCACGCGTTCACTCATCGACTGGGCCACGGCCTGCTTGACGATGGGAGTGATGATTTCCAGGAACTTGGCCGTCAACGTGCGTTGAATCGTGGATTTGCCGGCTACGTAGCGAACGAAGTCCTGATCGCATTCCAGCACGCTGTTGCGAACCACATCCTTGAACGCCTCCAGGTAGATGCTTTCCTCGGCCAGCGTGCGCAAGGCGTCGGGCTGAAACTCATCATGACGGAAGCGATACAGACGGCCGACCTGTGATTCATCCAGGCCGATGAAATCGACCACCAGGAAGGGCTCGACGTCCATCACGTTCTTGTTGTTGAGATCGGTAAAGAAGCGCCATTCCTGGCCGTTTGTAATGGCGCCGATGGTGACCTCCGGCGTGGCGTTGAAGTAGCGCGAGAGCTGGGGCGAGTGGTTGGAAAGCTTCTCACCGTAGGCCTTGGCCTCGATGAACATCACCGGCACACCGTGGCAGAACAGCGAGTAGTCGACCCGCTCATTGACTTTGGCACCGGGAAAATCGGCGCTGTATTCGGCCTTGACCCGCAGCGGATCAAACGGCGAGAAGCCCAGGATATCCAGCAGCGGCAGGATCAGCGCCTGCTTGGTGGTTTCCTCAGTCACGCAATGCATGCCCACGTTGACGACATGCTCGGCGTGGCGGCGGACTCTATCCATAAAGTTTTGCATTTCAGCTCCCTATTTCGCCGCAACGGCGGACAGATTCAAGTGAATTTGAATCGGCCCGGTATAGACCGCGCCGATATTGATGGTCTGATTGGCTGCGCCCTCGCCAATGCAGATATCCAGGCGCACCTGACTGACCACCTCGCCAGCGCCAATCTGCTCAGCGCTTGCGCTTACCTCCTGCTCCACCGACATGAACATCTCCCTGGGTTTGGGTGACTACTTCTCCGGCGGCCACCTGGCCTGCCGGCGCTGAAACTGTTTGTTTGATTTTTCCGGGCGATGCACTGCCGCCCTGGAGTGCGCCGATAGCAGCGGCCTTGACGGCCAGCGGCGCGGCGCGGAATGACTCAAGCAACTCCGCCTCATCTTCGCTTAGTGCGTCTGCGCCGCGTTCACCGGTAATGACGTAGAGAACATCGAGCCCGATTCCATACAGCGCCATCAGGTTATTGAGCGGCACGTTCGCATTACCCATCCAGTTGTAAACCGTGTTTCTGGCCACCCCCATCAGATTGGCAACCTTAGAAATTCCGATCCGCTCAATTTCTTCGCGAAGACGATCAGCAAATCCGCTCATTTATTTTCACAAGTCCAGTTGATATGCTCAAAATATTGAGCAATAATTCAATCCATGCACTCGATTGTGCACACACAACCAAAGCAAGGAGCCGCCCCATGAATCTGCGCACACCTCAAGAAGCCAGGGCAGAGCTGGAACGCAAAGGCGTTTCAGTTTCGGCCTGGGCCGTTGCCAACGGGTTCAACCCGAACCTGGTCATCATGATTCTTTCCGGCCAGCGCAAACCCTTGCGCGGCCAGTCCCACAACATCGCCGTCAAGCTGGGCATCAAGGCCGGAGAAGCCTGCACCGACCCCGCCAATGCGCTCGCGGCCTGAACAAGGAGATGGCCATGAACCGCATTTCTCTTTCCCGCCTGCGCAGCCTGCTGCACCACCGGCTGTACCGCACCGTTGCCATCCGTGCCTCGATCGGCGGCGGCTGGTTTGTTCAACGGCCTGTGTGAGGCCCGCGATGTTCGACGCATATGGTTTCAATCCTCTGTCGCCCATTTTTGGCGAGTTGCCCGCGCGGCATCCAGCGCCGCCGCAATCATCTGTATTTGTAAGCCGGACCGCGCCAGATCCGTATGGCTTTCACGCTGACGCCCCGTTGCTCGGATGCGATCACAGAAGCCCGGCCCATCCAGGCAACCCGATATTTCAAGGTCCGCAATGAGCGACTTGAGCACCCAGGCCACCCCGTCGATGCGCGCCGCCAACTCGTCAAAGTCCATGCCCGCCATGACCGTCTCCGCTTTGTGTTGTTGCTGCAAATTGTACGCAAGGCAACGGCGTTGTATGGGTTCCAAACTGCATTTTGTTCTGAACCGCACTTTCTGAGGATTTCCGACATGGCACGCAATTGGAAACGGCTCATCCCGCGCAGCACCGTAGAGGCGATGCGGATGTGCAAGGACTACGCCAAAGAGCGCCACAACCTGAGCGTGGAGCGCATCGCCGACAAAATGGGGATCAGCGCCGACCTGCTCTACAAGTGGCTGTCGAACGGTCAGATGCACCTCTCGCTGGTGCAGTCGTATGAGGCGATCTGCGGCATTCACTTCGTGTCTGACCACCTGAGCTATGCACGCGGCCTGCTGCTGGTGCCGGCGCCCAGTGGGCGCGATCTGTTCGATGACGACCTGTTGCAGATGCACCAGTCGTTTTCGACCGCGATGGTGCTGCTGTCTGATTTCTATGCTGGCAAAGCGGACCTGCTCGCTACCCAGGCGGCGCTGACCGCCCACATGGAGCAAACCGCCTGGCACCGCACCAACGTGGCGCAGCACGCGCAGCCGGAACTGGAGCTGAACCATGGCTGAGCGCGCCCGCCCACCGCAGGCCAGCATCACGACGCTGCGCATCCTGCGCCTGCTGGAAAAGCACTTCTCCCACGGCCTGACCAATGGCGACATCAGCAAGGCGACCGGCATCAGTGCCAGCCAGGTGGTTCACCACGTGGCGGCGCTGGAGGCGGAAGGGTTTGCCGAGCGCATTCCCGAGACCGGCCGCATCCGCGCCAGCGTGCGGCATGCCCAAGCCTGCTACGGAATCTTGAAGAGCCTGGACGACGCATCGAACCGCGTCGACGAACTTAAAACCCGCATCACCCGCAACTGAGGAAACCATGAACGACGACACCCTGCACGACCGGCGCGCCACGACGGCCGAGTTGAGAGAAATGGTGCTGAACGCTGCGCTGCTTGGCGACACCCTGAAAGAGCTGGGCGCGCGCAAGCTGCTCGATCAGGCGTTGGCCAATCACGACATCAGCGATACCGATGCCCGCGTGATGATGGCCGTCAGCGAGCAGCTTATTCAGCGCATCCGCAACGGTATGGGCCTCAACCAGGCGTTGACCTGGCTGTGCAATGCCGGCTGGCCGAGCAAGATCAACCATGTGGTTCTCGAACGGATGGGGGTTTGACATGGCCCGCCCGCCCGCAAATACCGTAAACCGCGAAGTGGTTGTGACCGACGCAGACACCCCCGGCCTGCCCGCCGTGGCGGCCGCTGCCAACATGCGCGCCGGGCAGTTGGTGGAGCTGGATGCCAAGTACGGCAACGGCATGTTGTACGACCGCGAACGCGTCATCAGCGAGTTCAACATCCACATCGGCAATGCCAGCAACTCGCTGATTGAGGCCGGCAAGTGCGTGCTGCTGATCCGCGAGCACGAGCCGCGCGGCGACTTCGACCGGCTGGTTGAGGAGCGGCTTGGCCTGTCGCGGGCCAGCGCCTACAAGTTCATGAGCGCCACGCGCCGGTTGCTGGAGATGAATCCGCAAACTGTCCAAACGTTTGGACGAATCGGACAAAGCAAGCTGCTTGACCTGATGGTCGACGCGGACAACGAAGACCTGGATGAGCTTGCGAACGGCGGCACATTCGCCGGCATGGCGCTGGATGAAATCGAGTGTATGACGGCGCGCGAGCTCAAGGCGGCACTACGAGAGGCGCGAGAAGAATCGCAGGCCAAGGACCGCGTACTTGAACAGAACCAGGCAAAGATCAATGAGCTGGCGGTGAAGGCGGAAAAGCAGAAGACCCAACACAGTCCGCTGACGGAATCCCCCTGGCCCGAGCAGATTGACGGCCTGAAGGACGATCTGCACGCCTTGGGCAAGGTGATGGATGAGGTGTTGTCCAAACACCTGACGCTGATCGAAGCGACCGATCTGGTCTACCAGCAAATGGACGAGTCCGAACCGGCGCACGAGCAATACAAGGGCGTGGTGTTCCGCATGGCGGAGCAGATCGAACGCTTGTGCACGCTGGCGGCCGGGTTGCGCAACCAGTTTGGTCTGACCCTGTCGGGTTACATCGACATGGACAAGACCTACATCCTGCCGTACGAGCAGGATTAAGGGGCAATCATGGCACTGGCGCCCGATATCCGCGATTACCTGGCCGACGTGGCACGCCGGATCGACGCGGCCGCACACGGCCAGACCGAGCCGATTGTGCTGGAAGTCACCGGTTTCCTGGGCTGGAGCCGGGCCAAGTTGTACAACCGTTTGCGCAGCGAGGTGGGCTGGCATTCCGGCCGTAAGGCGCGCGCCGACAAGGGCACAACATGCGTGCCGGTGGAACGGATTGAGATGCTGGCGGCCATGAAGCGCGAGGCGGTGCGCAAGAACGGCAAGCGCACGCTGTTTACCAGCACCGGCGCCAGCATCATGGTGGCCAATGATCTCGATCTGCCGGTGTCAAACGGCCAGCTGAACAAGCTGATGAAGGCGCGCAAGCTCGATCTGGATACGCAGGAAAAGGCCGATGCGCCGGGCCGGTTGAAGAGCCTGCACCCTAACCATGTGCACCAGGTGGATCCGTCGCTGTGCGTGCTTTATTACATGCGCGGACAGCAGCACATCATGGAGGCGGACGCCTTCTACAAGAACAAGCTGGACAACTATGCCAAGGTAAAGCTGAAGGTCTGGCGCTATGTGCTGTACGACCATGCCAGCGCTGTCCTGGCGGTGCGCTACTACGAGGCGGCCGGCGAGAATCCGGTGATCCTGTTCGATTTTCTGATGTGGGCCTGGGGCCAGCAGCCCGGCCGCGAGTTTCACGGCGTGCCGAAAATCCTGGTGTGGGACAAGGGCAGCGCCAACACGGCAGCGGCAATCAAGAACCTGCTGCTCAGCCTGGAAGTGACGGCGATCGAACATGCCGCCGGCAAGGCGCGAGTGAAGGGCGGCGTGGAGAACGGCAACAACCTGGTGGAAACCAAGTTCGAGAGCCGTTTGAAGTTCGAGCCGGTGGAAAGCGTGGAGCAACTGAATGCGGCGGTGCTGCATTGGCAGAACGCATTCAACGCCGACTTGATTGTGCGGGACGACTGCCGTTTGCGCCGGCGCGGCATGGAGCCGACCGCGCGTTACAACCTGTGGCGGCGCATCAGCAGCGCGCAGCTGCGCATTCTGCCCGGCCTGGAAACCTGTCGTGCGCTGTTGTCGGGCAAGGAACTGGAGCGCCCGGTTTCACGCGAGCTGACCATCAGCTTCAAGCACCCAGCCGCACCGCGCACCCGTTATTACAAGGTGGATGGCCTGGACGGCATCTGTGCCGGCGACAAGGTGATGGTGCGGCCGCTGCTGATTGGCGGCGATTGCTCGCTGCATCTGCGCATGACTCGGTACGACGGCGAGGATGTGTTCCACCGCCTGGAAGCGGAGCCGGCGCCGGATGAATACGGCTTCGAGGCCGACGCCCCAGTCTGGAATGAGACCTACAAGGCGACCGCCGACACCGCCGCAGACAAGGCCGCCAAGCGCATGGATGCGATGGCGTTCCCGGACCAGGACGCGACCAAGGCGCGCGCCAAGCAGACCGCGCCATTCGGCGGCCTCAATGCACACAGCCACCTGGCGGACATCTACCAGCCGACGGCGCTGCCCAAGCGCGGTACCGCGCTCAACGTGCCAGACCGCGCCCATGTGGAGATCAAGCGCATGACCCATGCCGAGACCGCCGCGCTGTTGACGCGCCTGCTGCCGGACTGGGGCCGCGAGGATCTGCGCGCGCTGAAAGCAGGCTGGCCGGAGGGGGTGTTGCCGGATGACGTGGGGACGGTGGCCGAGGCATTGCGCCAGGCCCGTGAATTGACTCAGGAGCGGCCCAAGCTGGCGCTGGTGAGTTGAAGGTGCTGACGGCCTGGTTGCACCCAGGTCGCCAGCGGATTGGCCCAAGTGGGCCGCACAAATGCAAGGGGATTGTAAACATGAAAGGCATTTTCAGAACCACCGCTGACTTTCCGGTGAATACGGAGGCGGACATGGTGGCGCGCTGCGACATACCGTTTGTGCCCAGTGTGGGCGACATGCTGGCGATTACCGCACACGGCGATTACTGGTGTGTGGACGATGTGTTCTGGCACTTCGAACGGCCGGATGAGGTGGAGGTGTTCGTCTCCGACCCCGGCGGCGCGCATCCGGCGGCACACCTGCTGAAACAGGGCTGGCAGGAGGCATGACCATGGCCGCGCATCGCGACGTTTATCAACCCATCGCGCTGAAGTTGGTGTTGGCGGAGCACGGCATCCGCCAGGCCGAGGTGGGTGAGCGGGTGACCCAGCCCAACGGCCGGCGGCTGTCGCGCCCGGCAATCAATCAGTTGATCAACTTCGGCTTGTGGCCGGTGACGACGCCGCGCGCCGAGATCGAGGCGGCCATCGTGGCGCTGCTGCAGGAACGCGGCGTGCCGGAAGGCGAGATCGCGACGATCTGGCAGCCGTTGGCGGCCGACCACAAGGGCATCCAGCCGCAACACCACTTGCCCGGCGGCGGCGCGCATCTGTCCCGCCCGCGTGCTTCGTCTCACCCGACCGCTGTGGCCACCGAAATCGAACCCATTGGAGAGCCCGAGATGCTGTATCCCGAGACGCGTAGCCATTTCAAGATTTTCAAAGACCCGTTCAAGGATGACGTGCAGAGCAGCCAGGACGTGTTCCTGTCCGCCGACCAGCGCTATATCCGCGAGGCGATGTACACGGTGTCGAAGCACGGCGGCTTCCTGGCGGTGATCGGCGAATCCGGCAGCGGCAAAACGACGCTGTTCAACGATCTGTACGAGCGCATCGAGGCGGATCGCGCCAAGGTCATTGTGGCGACCCCTTCGGTGGTGGATATCGACCTGGACAGCAGCAAGACCCGCCTGACCGCGCGCCGCGTCCTGGAAAGCATTCTGTCGGCGATCTCCAGCGAGCGGCCGCGCCAGAGCATGCAGCGGCTGACCGAGCAGGTGAAGGGCGCGCTGGCGCAGACCACGGCGAGCGAGAGCGGGCATAGCGTGGTGTTGATGGTGGAGGAGGCGCACAGCCTGTTGCCGGCCACCCTCAAAACGCTGAAACGGCTGCTGGAGCTGAAGGCCGGGCACCGCTTTTTGCTGGGGGTGATCCTGATCGGCCAGCCGGAGCTTTCCGATCTGCTCGATGAGTCGCGGCACCCGGAGCTGCGCGAAGTGATTCGCCGCTGCGAGGTGGCGACGCTGATGCCGCTGGACGCGCACCTGGAGCAATACGTCGCGCACAAGCTGCAGCGCCGCAATGTGGATCCGGCACGGGTGTTTGCGCCCGATGCCTACGAGGCGATCCGCATCCGCCTGACCCAGCGCCACGGCCTCACCGTCGCCAGCCAGCTGTATCCGTTGATGGTCAACAACCTGATCGTGAAAGCGATGAACCAGGCCGCCCGCATCGGCGAAGACCTGGTGACCGCCGACGTCATTCAATCTCTCTGAGGAGGCAGCATGCAAACCACTCAATACACCTCCCCCCGCGTCAAAGGCCAGCTTGAACGCGCCCACCATGCCGCCCGCCCGCCGCGCAACGCCGCGATCAATGCCGATGTGATGGCGAAACTCACGCTGATGGAGCGCGCCGTCGAGTCGCTGACCCGCGAGGGCCATGCCGTGGTCGGCGTCGATCTGTTGGTTTCCAAGCCGACGATCCAGATCCAGGCCAGTTCGCACCTGGCGAAGCTGGCCGAAAACGGCCAGGGCGCCTACTACATGCGCGGCGTCGGCGCCGATGGGCTGGCGTTCCGCAAGGGCTGCCTGCTGGCTTACCGCAATGTCACTGTGGTCTGGTTCGAAAGGGGGCATTGAGATGAACGCGCCCCTGAACTTCAATACCGTGTTGTCCACTGATCAGACGCTGGACATGGCCCGCGCGCTCTACCAGGTCATGGTCGGCATGCGCCCGAATACCGAACTGCTGTTCTACCGCGACGACGACGCCCCGCCGGCGCTGGAGATCCACCACGCCGACGGCACCACGGAAATCATCGGCCTCGATGTGCCCGCCGGCGAGTCGATCCAGATCATCGACACCACGTTCGAAGCCCGTTCGCACGCTGCCTGGCGCCCGCTGCACATGGGCCTGCCAGAGCCGCTGACCGATGTGCTGGCGCTGCAGGTGCTGCCGGGGTTCTCCGATGAGGAGGGCAATACGCTGATCCGCATCGGCTTCATCCGCAACGATGGCCGCTGGGTTGCCACCTACAACAGCGAGCCGGACGGCAGCGAGGAGGTGCTTGGCGTGGTGACGCACTGGGCGCCGATGCCGGCCGAACCGGTGCGGTTGCGGCCATGAGCACCATTGCCAATTCCCAGGCCGTCATGGGCTATCTCAAAGCCAATCAGCGCCCCAGTTGCAGAAACTGCACGCATGGCGCCGAAGACATCAAACGCGGTTGCCCGACCTGGCGTTGCGGCCTGGGCAATTTCCTGACCAGCGCCATGGCGGTCTGCAAGCTGCACCTGGATCGCGCAAAAAACCCGGAGACAAAACCATGATGACCCCGACCGAACTGATTTTGATGCACCTGACCATCCGCCCGATGTCGTTCAACGAGCTGATGCGCGCCACCGGCCTGAAACGCGCAGCGCTCAAAAATGACCTGGAGGCGCTGCAGGGCGATAACCGTGCCTGGTGCGGCGACAACATCGGCAAAAGCCGTGTCTGGCAGCTGGGCGTCGCCCCTTATCGCAAGGATCATGTCGCCCGCGATTACAGCGTCGAGCGGGAAAAGGTCGCGCCCGGCCATACGGTGGTGCGGTTCGGCGACAAGTGGCGCCTCGGCCACGGCCAGCGCCCGCCGGCTACGCCCGGCCGCGCCAACGCACTCGGGAACATCTACGCATGACCGGCCTGCCCCGCGTCGTGGGTCCGGCCTGCCAGGTGGAGATGGGCCTGGAGGCCATCCTGGGCAGCGACGATGCGCGCGGCGTGGTTGCGCTGATGGCGCGGATGCCCGGCTCGCCGGCCCTGCGCAAAGCCGTGCTGCGCTACGTCGGGCTGCATTCCCCGGCGCAGCGCAAGATCGGCTGGGATCGCGTCGAGATCCTGATGGGCGAAGTGGTGGAGATGATGGACGCCGGCAGCATCCAGCGCGACGGCCGCACCTGGCCGGCACCGCTGGCGTACTGGTCCGACGCGCTCGACAAGCTGTTCAACATCCCCACCCTGCGCCGCCCCCTGAAAGGCCACGGCCTGCTGCTGCAGATCATCGCCGACATGGCCGCCGGCGATGACGCCAAGGCCGAAGTCGCAAAGCTGCGCAGCGGCCGCGGTGAAACCCCGGTCGGCACCAGCGCCGCGCATAAACCCTTCGCGCCGGAAGCCCCGGCGAAGAAAACAACCCGTAACCCGGAGGCCGCCAAAGCCGGATTGGCAGAGGCGAAATCAATCCTGACCAGGAGCAACCCATGAGCAAATCCCCCGCAATGGCCGCCGTCATCGAAGCCGCGCAATACCTGGCGCTGACCAACCGCGAGCTGACTCTGCGCGCCCAGACGCAAGAGGCCGAAATCGCCGCCGCCGTGGCGCCCATCGCCGCCCGCCACCGCGCCGGCATCGACGCCGCCGCCGAGGAAAAAGCCGCCGCGTATGAGGCGCTGATGCAGCTGATCCAGGCCAGCCCGCAACTGTTCAAGCGTCCGCGTTCCATCACCGTCGACGGCGTCAAAGCCGGCTACCGAAAAGAGCTGGATTCGCTGGATTGGGACGACGAAGAAGTGGTGATGCGCCGCATCGAGGCGATCCTCCCCGACCAGGTCGACCTGCTGATCCGCACTCAAACCAGCCTGGTCGCCGATGCGCTGCCGCAGCTGGACAGCCAAACCCTGCGCCAGATCGGCGTCCGCCAGGTCAGCGGCACCGATCAGGCGTTCGTCACCATCGGCGACAGCGACCTGGAGAAACTGGTCAAGGTCATCCTCGCCGACGCTGCCCGGCGCCAGGGCGACGACGAGAAGACGACGAAGAAGGCCGGGAAACTGAAGTTGAAAGAGGTGGCGTGATGGCTTTGGTCAGGAGCCTCGACCTGTTCGAATCCGGCGCCGCCCGTCTGCAGATGACGGAAAGCATCGAACTCACCGTACAGAGTCTGACCGCCTACGGCCCCGCGCATCGCCATTGGGTTGTGGCCTGGTCGGGCGGGAAGGACTCCAGCGCCACACTCACCCTGTTGGTCTGGCTGATCGACTCCGGCCGCGTGCGGGCGCCGGAGAAGTTGACGGTGTTGTATGCCGACACGCGCCAGGAACTGCCGCCGCTGGCCATGGCCGCCCTGCATATCATGGATGAACTGGAAGAGCGCGGTATCGAGTGCCGCATCGTGCGCGCGCCGCTGGATAAGCGGTTCCTGGTCTACATCCTCGGGCGCGGCGTGCCGCCGCCGAACAACAACACGCTGCGCTGGTGTACACGCCAGATCAAGGTTGATCCGATGACCGAGGCCATCTCCGAAACCATCGGCGACGGCACGGCGCTGGTGATTACCGGCGTGCGCCAGGGCGAGAGCGCAATCCGTGATCGCCGCATCGAAATGAGTTGCAGCAAGGACGGCGCCGAGTGCGGCCAGGGCTGGTATCAGCAGGTGTTGCCGCAGTCCAAAGGAGTGCGCGGCCGAATCGCCACACTGGCGCCGCTGCTGCACTGGCGCGTGTGCCATGTGTGGGAGTGGTTGCGGAACTGGGCGCCATTGGAGCAATACGGCGGCTGGTCGACGCGAATGATCGCTGACTCCTACGGCGGCGACGAGGCAGAGGAAGTCAACGCTAGAACAGGCTGCATCGGTTGTCCGCTGGCCGCTAAGGATGCGGCTCTGGACAGCATCATTGCTATGCCAAGGTGGGCACACCTGGAGCCGTTGCGCGATCTCAAGCCGATCTATCGCTGGCTGCGCGAACCGGCGCAACGCATCCGCAAGGCCGGCGCCGAGCGGTTAAAGAATGGCGCCATCGCCGCGAACCCGCAGCGGATGGGTCCAATCACGCTTGATGCGCGGCGTGATGCGCTGCTGAAAATCATCCAAATCCAGAACGACTGTAATTTCGCTGAACAGCGTATTCGGCCATCTGGCACCGGGAAAGTGGTCAGCCTGATCAATCAGGAGGAGTACACGCGGATCACGCAATTGATAGACGCGGGCACTTGGCCCAATGGCTGGGATGGCGACGAGCCGGCTGCAGATGCCTGGTTGCCGGTTACCGTTTACCAGAATGGCGCTGAGCAACCATCATTGTTTTCTGCTGAGGAGATGGCGGCATGACCCCCACCCCTCAACTCGCCAAACGCCGTCAGGCCATCCACGCAGCCGCTCGGCAACTCGGCCTGTCCGAAGACGACCGCCGCGCGCTGATCGCCGGCCAATGCCCCGGCAAAAACAGCACCACCGCACTCAACCTGGTGGAGTGCGATCGCGTGTTGGAACACATGCGCAAGTCCGGCGCTGCGCGGCCGGGGCAGGCAGGCGAGAAGTACGTCGGGCGGCATCCGGGCTATCCGGAAACCTGCCGGCGGGGTTGCGGCGCGTTGCTGGAGAAGGTGGAGGCGCAGCTGGCCGATATGCGCCTGCCCTGGGCGTATGCGGCGACCATCCTGAAGCACGTTTCCGCCAAGGGGGCGAAGGGCCGGGTCGGCGTGGATCGGCTGGAGTGGGCGCGGCCGGAACACCTGACGAATGTCATCGCGGCGCTGGCGTATGAGCAGCAGAAACGCTGGGCGCTGGAGGGCATCGACCAGCTGCTCGGCGAGCGTGGTCTGACCCGCGCCTGGGTTGAGGATCTGTTGCGCGAGCACGCGCCCGAGAAGCTGGCGAAGTGGACGCGCACGATCAAGACGCTGGAGTGGGTGCATCAGGTCTTGGCGGAGAGCCGGCCGTGAAGCTGGCCGTCGATCTGTTGCCGCCGACGATGCAGCTGGTTGTGCAGTTGATCGGCCTGCCGGCGACGCTGAAGCTGGTCGAGGAATACGGCGGCACCACGCTATGGCCGGCGCGCACCGGCGCCAATGCGGCGCACCTGGCAGAGGTGATCGGCGAGACGGCGGCGCGGGCGCTGGTGACCCATTTCAAAGACCCGATCTACATCGCGCTGTGCCGCGCGGCGTTGATGGCGATCGAGCACGATGCGATCCGTGCTGAGGGCGATGCACTGGAGGCCGCAGGCGCAAGCGCGCGTGAGGCGGTGGCGGCGCTGGCGCGCAAGTTCCGCCATTCGGATAGCTACATCTGGCGGCTGCGCAAGCGCGTCAGCCATGGCGGGGCGGTGGTGGATACGGCGCAGGGGCAGTTGTTTTAGTATTACGCGATGGAAACAAACATGACATTGGATAATCTGAGATCAATCGGGTATGTAATCGAGGTGACTGAGGGCGGATTCTGCGCCATCTCTCCACATGGGAATTACATCCTTGGGGTAGGCGGTTGGCGCTATGACAACCCGATGCGTCCATCCGATTCGACCTTGCTGGAGCGGGCTTTCGAGGCTGCTTTGCGTCACTATCGACTGTTCGGTTAGATCAATCCCCCTGGCCACTGCTAGGTGGCCTTTTACCCGCTGACCCAGGTCAGCCGCCACCCGCTTCCCGCGCGCGCGGACACTGTCCGGCATGCCCGCGCCTACTTCTCCCCTCGTCCCGTCCCGGAATATCCGGCTGATCGTTATCCATTGCAGCGCGTCGCCGAATGAGCGCTCGCTGTTTACCGGTAAAGCCGGTACGCCGGGCTTCCGCGATCCGGTGCATGAGATCGATGCCTGGCATAAGCAACGCGCTTTCAAGCGCGACACCTACTGGCGTGGGCGGCAGAACTCCAGTCTGGAGGCCATCGGGTATCACTATGTGATTGCGCGCAATGGCGCGCTGTTCACCGGGCGGCATGAGGATGAGCCGGGCGCGCATGTGGCGGGCTGGAATGCGCCCAGCCTGGGCATCTGCCTGGTGGGCACGGACAAGTTCACCGATCTGCAATGGGCGCAGCTGGCGCTGACGGTTTCCGGGCTGGCCAAGAGCGGCTCACCATTCCGCTGGCGCCGGCAAAGCTGGATGTCAGCGGCGGCAAACACTTCATCTACACGCCCGGAATTTGCGGCCACCGCGAGATTCCCGGCGTGGCGAAGGATTGCCCCGGGTTTGATGTGAGCGACTGGTTGGCCGGTGGCATGCAGGCGATGCCGGCGCACACCGCCAACGTGGGCCTGAAATGAACGCCGACAACCCGGTCGACCGCTGGCGCAACCGCCGTGCCATGAGCTGGCTGGCATTGATTGCCGCGCTGGCGTTTCCGCTGCTGGGCCTGGCTGTCGACGGCACGACGCTGGCGGCGCTGGCCGGGCCGTTTTATCTGTTTGCGGGCGCGGTGGTGGGCGCCTACATCGGGTTTGCGACGCTGGATGACCGCTGGCAGAAGGGGGCAACCGATGCCGTCTAGCCTCTGGTTACGCCTGGGCGGCCTGCTTGCTGTCTGCCTGATCCCGCTTGGCCTCTATCTGCTCGGCCAGCACGACGGCGGCGCCGACGAGCGCCAGGCCGCCGCAGCCGCCTCGGAAAAGGCCCAGGCCGAACACCTGCGCCGCGCCATCGAGCAGGCGAATGAAATCGCCCGCCAGGATGCCGAAGTGCTGAGCAGCCATGAGGCGCGCACGGCCGCCATCCGCGTCGTTTACCGCTCACTCAACCAGGAGGCCAGCCGCTATGCGCTTATCCATTCCGATGATTTGCCTTGTGGCCTTGACCCTGACGGGCTGCGCCTCTGGACCGCCGCCAATGCCGGCACCGTTGCCGCTGCGCCTGCCGCCGCCGCACCTTACGCAGCCATGCCCGGAGTTGCTGCAGCCCGCATCGGGTTTGTTGATGGAACTGCTGGCGAATCACATCGAGGTGGCGCAGCAGTATCAACTGTGTCGGGAGCAACTGCGGACGCTGGCGGAGTGGGCGCTAACGGCGCCGGGTCCGCCGTGAGGGATTGAGCGATGCGTGAACGCGATCTGTGGAAACAAGAGGCCGTCGGCACGGTGATTGTGCTGGCGGCAATGGTGTTGCTGGGGTGGCTGGGGTGTCTATATGCCGGATGACATCGACCGCGCGCAGTTTCGCGAGCAGCAGTATCAGGAGGATTGCGAGCGGGAGCGGCGCTATCAGGCTGCCAAGAACGCGCTGGCCTATACCGGCGAGTGCCATTACTGCGGCGCCATCACCGGCGGTGGCGCGCGCTTTTGCGATGCCGATTGCCGCGACGACTGGGAGCGCGCTGAGCGCATGAAGAAGATCAATGGGAGGGGAAGCTGATGGACCTGAGTCTAGTCATCGATATTGTCTGGAAACTGGGCACTTTGCTGGGCTTCGGCTGGATGTACCTGGCGAGCCGCGACAAGGTCACCAACGGGCGGATCAGCACGCTGCAGGAGGAGATTGATAAGAAGCTGGATGTGCATGCCGATCGCCTGACCAGCCTGGAAAAGGGGGTGGAGATGAGCCCGAACCATGACCATCTGGCGCAGCTGCATCAGCGCATCAATGAGGTGGCTGGTGCGCTGAAGCGGATCGAGGGCGAGAGCAGCAGCCAGACCCGCATTCTGAATCTTGTTTATGAATCGCTGATCAAGGGGCCGAAATGAGCGACCTGCAAACCCTGGTGGAAGAGGCGCGCCGCCGTGAGCTGCTGGATATTCTGGCCGAGGCGCAGGACTACGCGGAGGGCGAAGCCATGCTGGGCATGGTGTTGAGTTCGAGGCACTTGCCGGGTGGCTTTGTGGCAAAGGATTTGACCTGGCTGGCTGAGGCCGGGCTGGTGTCGCTGTCCGGCATTCCAGGCTTGACGCTGCGCGCGAAGCTGACGCTGCTTGGGTTGGATGTGTCGCATGGGGCGGTGCGGGTGCATGGCGTCGGGCGGAAGCTCTGATATGCCGCGCCCATCCCACATCACCCGCCTGCCGCCGGAGATCAAAGAGGCCGTCGACGCTGCGATCCGCGAAGGGCGCGCGACCATTGCCGATATCGTCGGGCTGATCCGGGAGCTGGGCGGCCAGGCGAGCAAGTCATCGGTGGGGCGCTACAAGCAATCCGTCGAGGAGAGCATGGAGCATTACCGCCAGGCGCAGGCCATGGCGAAGACCTGGGCCGAGCAGCTGCCGGAGAACGGCGATGTGTCGCAGCTGGTGCGGCAGATGCTGACCATGTTGGCGTTCCGCGCGGCCAGCAATCTCAATGAGGGCGAGGAATTCAACGCGCAGGAATTGGCGCATCTGGGCCGCCTGAACAAGGACATTGCCAGCGCGACCAAGATCGACTTCGAGGCGCGCGCGAAGATCCGCGCCGAGGCGCTGCAACAGGCGGCGAAGGAAGTGGACAAGGTGGCGGTGCAGGCCGGGTTGTCGGATGCGTCGGCGGAGTTGATCCGGAAGAAGATTTTGGGGGTGGCGTGAAACTTCGCGACTTCATGAAATCGCGCCTCAGCAAATACCGGGCGTATCGCTACTCGGTCTATTTTTTTGCCTTCTTCATCTGGGTTCCGTGCGCATTCATGATTTTGCTGGCGCTATCGTGGGTGCTGGCAATCAAGGAATCGACCATCGAAGCCCTTGAGTCGCTGGGGGTCGAATACAGAGTGGCAAAACACGTCCTCAAGTGTGAGCGCGAAGGCCGCCTGGATGACTGACTCACCCACCTTTCCCCTCACCCCGCTCGCCCTGCTGCTCTATCAGCAGCGCTGGGCGGCGGACCGTGCGCCGGTGAAGGTGATCGAGAAGTCGCGCCGAATCGGCCTGAGCTGGGGCGAGGCGGCGGATACGGCGCTGCTGGCGGCGTCGGCATCCGGCATGGATTGCTTCTATATCGGCTACATGAAGGATATGGCGAAGGAATTCATCCAGGACTGCGCGGAGTTCGCCAAGCTGTATTCGCTGGTGGCCGGGGAGATTTCCGAGTCTGAAGAGGTGTGGCTGGATGGCGATGAGCGCAAGGCAATCACGATCTATACGCTGAAGTTTGCCAGCGGCTTCCGCATCGAGGCGCTGTCGTCGGCGCCGCGCAACCTGCGCGGCAAACAGGGCCGGGTGATCCTTGACGAAGCTGCATTCCATACCGATCTGAACGAGCTGCTGAAGGCGGCCATGGCGCTGCTGATCTGGGGCGGCGAGGTGCATGTGATCAGCACGCACAACGGCGCGGAAAACCCGTTCAATGAGCTGGTGCAGGACATTCGCGCCGGCAAGCTGCCGTATAGCCTGCACCGGGTTTCGTTCGACGATGCGATTGCCGATGGGCTGTATGAGCGGGTCTGTCTACGCACCGGCAAAACGCCGACGGCTGCAGGCAAGCAGGAGTGGATCGACGGTATCCGCAAGCGCTACGGCGACAACGCGGCGGAAGAACTGGATGTCATCCCGAAGAATTCGGCCGGATCCTGGTTGTCGCGCGCGTTGATCGAGGCGCGCATGTTCGAAGCGCCGGTGCTGCGCTGGAAGCCGCCAAAGGATCACCCTGAATTCGGTGCATTTGTGCTCTGGCCGGAGGCGGTACGCACGGCGGAGATGCGCGACTGGTTGGAAAAACACGTACTGCCGCTGCTGGTGGCGCTGGATCCGTCGCTGGCCAGCGGGTTCGGCGAAGACTTCGGCCGGTCCGGCGACTTGACGGTGATTGCGCCCTGGCAGATCCAGGCCAACCTGGTGCGGCGGTTTCCCTTCTTGGTGGAGCTGGGCAATTGCCCGTTCGACCAGCAGCGCGAGGCGTTGTTTTACATCGGCGACCGTTTGCCGCGCTTCCGGGCCGGAAAGCTGGATAGCCGGGGCAATGGCCAGTATTTGGCGGAGAAGGCGATGCAGCGCTGGGGCGCGGCGCGCATCGAGTGCGTGATGCTGAGCCAGATGTGGTACCGCGAGAACACGGCGCCGCTGAAGAGCGCCTTCGAGGACGGCACCATCCTGCTGCCACGTTCGGCCGATGTGGTGGACGATCTGCGCGCCTTCCAGGTGGTGAAAGGCATTCCGTTGATCCCGGACAAGCGCACCACCGGCGACGATGGCCAGCAGCGCCACGGCGATTCGGGTGTGGCGATTCTGTTGGGCTATGCGGCGAGCCGGGCGGACACCATCCCGATTGAGTTCCAGTCTGCCGGCGCTCGGGCGGTTGAACAGATCGACTATTCCGGCCTGGCCATTCCGGGCGGTGAGACCACCGATACCGGCTGGGGCACGCTGGCCGGCACACAAGATTTTGGAGGTTTCTGATGGATTATGAATACAACCCGAGCGGCGTTCTTGTTCCGGTCAATTCCAGAAACCCGATAAGAGGCGAGATCGCCAGCACGCTGGATGGCCGCGACATCACGCGCGGCATGGTCGATCCGCTACGCCTGGAGCTGCCCGACGATACGGTGTTGATGCAGCGCGGCGGCGGCGATTACAGCCTGTACCGCGAGGTGCTGCGCGACGATCACGTCAAGGCGGCATTGCAACAGCGGATTGATTCGGTCATCGGCCGGCCTATCGAGGTGCGGCCGGGCGGCGACAAGCGCATCGACAAGCAGGCGGCGGCGTTTCTGCAAGAGCAGATTGAAAAACTGGGCTGGGATGCCATCACGCAAAAGATGTTGTACGGCGTGTTTTATGGCTTTGCGGTTGGCGAGGCGATGTGGGGAACGGATGGCGGCCGGGTGACGCTGGATAACATCAAGGTGCGCGATCGCCGACGCTTCGGCTTCGACGGCGCCGGCCGGTTGCGCATGCGGACGATGCAGAAGCCGGACGGTGAGCTGCTGCCGGAGCGCAAGTTCTGGCACTTTGCCTGCGGCGCCGACCACGACGATGCGCCCTATGGCCTGGGCCTGGCGCACTGGCTGTATTGGCCGGTCTGGCTGAAGCGCAACGGCCTGCGTTTCTGGGCGGTGTTCCTGGAGAAGTTCGGCACGCCGACGGCAGTCGGTAAGTTCCCGCCCGGTACCGCCCCTGCCGACCAGACCAAGCTGCTGTCGGCGCTGCGCGCGATCCAGCGCGATAGCGCGATCATCTTCCCGGAGGGCATGCAAGCCGAACTGCTGGAGGCGACCCGCTCCGGATCGGCCGACCATGCGGCGTTCGTCAGCATGATGAATGCGGCGATTCTGGTCATCACCATCGGCCAGACCGCCAGCACGCAAGGCACGCCCGGCAAGCTGGGCGGCGACCAGGAACAGGCGGATGTGCGCGCGGACATCACCAAGGCGGATGCGGATCTGGTCTGCATGTCGTTCAACGGTTCGATTGCCCGCTGGCTGACCGAGTGGAATTTCCCCGGCGCGGCCTACCCGCAAGTCTGGCGCGTGATGGATGAGCCGGAAGATACGGCGCTGGCGGCGGAGCGGGATTCCAAGCTGTTTACGGTGGGCTTCAAGCCCAGTTTGAAACGGGTGACCAAGGTTTACGGCGAGGGGTATGAGGCGGTGGAACCGCCGTCCGATCCAACCTTAACCCCTGGCGGGTTTATCCGGAAGCCGTTGAGTACAGCGCCTGCGGCCGAGTTCGCCGATGCCGAAGATGCGCCCGATGCGCCCGCCATCCAGGCCGCCCGCCTTGCCAGCGACACCGCCCAGGCCATGACCGACCTTATTGCCGACATCGGCAAAATGGTCAACGCCGCCACGTCAATCGAGGCGCTGCAAGCCGACCTGGTCAACGCCTACGGCCACCTGGATACCGAAGAGCTGACGCGTATCATGGCACTGGCCTTCGCCGCCGCCGAACTCGCCGGCATGGTCGAGGCGGGCGGCAATGCCTGATCCGCTGCAGCTGGCGATAAACCTGCCGTTTCAAGAGCAGATCGACTTTTTCCGCACCAAGCTCAACCTGCCCACCGAGCGCTGGGACGACATCTGGAAAGGCGCGCACGACCGCGCCTTTGTCGTGGCCGGCGCCATGAAAGCCGACTTGCTGGATGACCTGCGTAAAGCCGTCTCGCCCCTGCAGCGCACGACGCTGGAACAATTCCGCAAGGACTTCAAAGGCATCGTCGCCAAGCACGGATGGCACGGATGGACCGGCGAAGGCACCAAGGCCGGCGAGGCCTGGCGTACCAAGGTGATTTACGAGACCAACGTCCGCACCAGCCACGCCGCCGGCCGCTACAAGCAGTTGACAGACCCCGACACGCTGGCCGCCATGCCCTACTGGCGCTATGTGCACAACGATAGCGTTATGCATCCGCGCCAGGAACACCTGGCCTGGCACGGCATCACTTTGCGCCACGACCACCCATTCTGGAAAACCCACGTTGGGCCAAACGGTTGGGGCTGCAGATGCGGGATTGTTGCCCAGCGCCAGCCTGGCCAGGGCGACAAATCCAAGCCGCCCGCAGGCTGGGATGCCATCGACAGCAAGACTGGCGAGCAAGTGGGTATCGACAAAGGATGGGGCTACGCCCCCGGCGCCAGCGTCGCGCAAGAAATGCGCGACCTGGTGGCAGCGAAGGTGGCAAAGCTTCCGCCGGAACTGGGGAAAGCGCTGGCGGCGGATATGGCCAGCATCACCAAGCCCGTGTTCGCTGAACAGAAAACCAGCAAGGCCGCTGCAAAATGGGCCGTCGATAACAATCTTGCCGACTTCGCTGACTACACCGGCGTGAAACCGGAAGTGGCCAACGAATGGAATCGCAGTCTGTTCGAGCATATGCAGGAGTTCCCGGAGCTGCGTAAGAACCAGCGGTTTACCGGCAGCGGACAAGCGCAGAATTCCAGATATGTTGAGGTGGCCGTAAGAAATTACACGGCTGACCTGGTGGCAAAAGGCGTTCCATCAGATGCGGCCGAGGCGTGGGCAAGGCGCAGAATCAAGAAGCCCATCATCAAAGGCAACAGATTCGCGCATTCGTGGGCGCAACCGGAAGCGCAGGGTATTGCGGTCAATGCAAAGTGGGGTGGAGCGCCAGATGCGTTTAAGGCCAGACTCTCTGAACTTGAGGTGTCAGGCTGGTTCCCGCCGGGATGCGGGACAATACGCAGCGTCGTCGACCATGAACTAGGCCACCAGATCGACGATCTGCTCGGCTTGAGTCTTGATGCAGACATCATCAAGGCCTATAAAGAAGCGATCACCAAAGGAATGATTAACGAGGTTTCAGGCTATGCCGCTCACAAAAACAACCCAATTGCAGAGTTCATTGCAGAATGCTGGTCTGAATCCCGCAATAACCCCGCTCCAAGACATGCCGCCAGAACTGTTGCGGCAATTGCGCGAGCAAGGTATCGATCCAAGTTCACTCCCTGAACCTAATGGGACGCTCATTGGTATTTCGTCAGCGGTCGGGTCTTCTCCCGACGAGCAGGATCGGCTTGACGCATGGATTGAAGCTGGTGGCCTACCGTTCGAGGGCATTCCAAGCTTCGATGCGCTCGATCAATAGCGATCAACGTCATACCCATCGGCCCGCCCGCGCGCGGGCCTTTCTTTTTTAAGGTGATGCCGCTGCCATGATCAACGTCGAAGTCGATAACCGCACCGTTCTCGCTGCTCTGCAGCAGCTCGCCGGCCGCATCGATAACCTGGCGCCGGCGCTGTCCGAGATTGGCGAACGCTTGATGGAATCGACGCAGGCGCGTTTTAACACCAGCACCGGACCAGATGGCCAGCGCTGGGCGCCGAACACACAGGCCACCATTCTTGGTTACCTTGGCCGCAAGTCCGGCAGCTACACCAAGAAAACTGGAAAGCTGTCGGCCAAGGGCGCCGGCTACGCCATGAACAAAAAACCGCTGGTGGCCAGCGGTCTTTTGCAAGACTCCATTCACTGGCAACTGATCCCCGGCGGCGTGGCCATCGGAACCGATCGATTCGCCGACGCCTGGGATGCCGGCGCCGCCGTGCATCAATTCGGCAGTCTCAACGGTAAGATTCCGGCCCGGCCGTTCCTCGGCGTCAGCGACGAAGATGAGCGCACGATTCTTGAAATCGTAGGCAACTATCTGGCTGATTGACAGCCTTTGCTTTCTGTACAACTTTTTTGCTTTTCTTCTCCGCTATTTCCCGCTGAAATTCGGTTTTTCCCGCATTTATCTCGGTTTTCTCCTCTGATTTATCTCACCTCTTCTCATCCTTACCTCTCGTGAGGCCTCCTGCTGGCTGATGTATTGCGCTTCGATGACGTTCACCTATTGGCTGAGCCCGCTACCCGCCCGCTGTCGGGGTGGAGAAACCGTCTGGCGGCGTTGCTCCTGATAAAACTACTAAGCGAAGGACTAAGCCGCCAAAAGACGGCGGCCAAGTCCCTGCTTATCCTCGCCATGCCTCGGCATGACTCGTCGTCGCGCACCCGCAAGGGGCATGCCGGATTCGTACGCGCTAAAGCGCTACGACTCCGCTACCTTGCCAGCCGGTTTCTCCACCCCGCCCTCGGACGGGTTCAACTGCTGTTTCAAGGCTGAACCGATTTCCGTAGCCGCCGCCGCATCTTCTCCGATCCGCACATGACCGATCAGAGTTATCAGGCATTCCTGCAAGCGGATGTCCAGGCGGCAGCCCGGCGGCGGCGACCGCTACGCCTGCTGCTGCTGTTTCTCGCCACCTTCCTCAGCCTGCAATACGTCTGGGAGATGAGCCGCGGCACGGCGCTGGAGCGTGTCGTCATCCACGATCTGACGGTGCGGCCCGCGGCCGGGGTGATCGACGCGATCTGGCCCGAGGTCGGCGTCGAGGCGCGCGAACATCGCCTGGTGGCGCCGGTCGGGCGGCTCAACATCCTCAACGGCTGCGAAGGGCTGGAGGTGCTGTTCCTGCTGCTGGCCGCCTTCGTCGCCTATCCCTTCGCCTGGCGTGCGCGCCTGCTCGGCATGGCGCTGGGCATCGGTCTGGTGTTCGTCCTCAACCAGGCGCGCATCGTCCTGCTCTGGCAGGTCTGGACCGGGGAGCGCGCCCTGTTCGGTCTGCTGCACGGCACGCTGCTGCCGCTGCTCCTGGTTGTCGCCTGCCTGGCCTACTTCCTGCTGTTCCTCGCCCGCCATGACCCCCGCTGAGGTGCACGGGGTTCTCCTGCGTCTGCTGCTGTGGTTGCCGCTGCTGATCTGGTTGTCCTGGAATCACGGCGGGCAACTGGCCGTGGCGCTGCTGCCGCTCTATCGCGCGGTGCTGGATGGCGTGCTGACCGACTTTGGCGTGCTCAGCCTGGAGATCGGCTATCAGCGCGAGCATGTCTTCATGGCCAAACTGGTGGCGGAACAGATGCCGGTGCTGCATGGCCGGGTGCTCCCTGCCGGTTTCACGGTCGATGCTGCCACCCCCATCTACGGCGCCCTCATCCATCCCGTCGTCCTTGCCGCCGCCGCGCTGGCCTGGCCGGGGCTGCGCTGGCGTGGCCGCTTGCTGCGGCTGTTGGCGAGCCTGCCTTTGCTGCTGCTGCTGGAAGTGCTGGATGTCCCCCTGGTGCTGGCCAGTTCGGTCAACGACCTGCTTAGTTTCAGCCTCGACCCGGTGGCCGACCAGGCTTCCCGGCTGGTGGACTGGGGACGCCTGATGGATGGCGGCGGCCGCTTCGCGCTGGCCATCGCAGCCGTGGTCGCGGCGGCCTGGCTGCAGGCGATCGTCGGCAAGGGATTACCGACCGGCGGCAGGCGGAGGTCGTAGGGCGGTATTCCCATGCCGTCGCGACATGAGCCGAATGGCTCATGCGACCGCCTACAGGCAACACAGAAATCGTAATGGAGCAACTTTAGGCTTTGTACAAATTAGACCTACCGCAGATCGACGGCGCCATCGCCGCGCCCGTACCCGAGGCCGATACCTACGCCCTGATGCTGGCCGACCAGGGCCTGGTCGGTCTGCTGGCGCGTCGCCGCAAGTCGAATTGATCCGCCAGGACGATCCGACGCCGAAGACAATTTTCTAAAGGAAACAATGATGAACCCACCCAAACTGCTGTTGGCACTGCTACTGGCTGTACATCTGGGCCCAGCCGTAGCGGCGGGGCCGGGAGATCTGGGCAACCTGAGCGGTCAAACCGTCAATTTCGGCAATACCTTCGCGTTCGGCGGTTCGTTCAGCGACAGCTACATGTTCGATATCGACCAGCTTTCTGCCGCCGTGGGGACCAGCGTCACCATCAATCTGGATCTGCCCTATTGGACGGGCGCCGAGTTCGAGTTGTCGAACATGTCGATAAGGTTTACCGATTCGATCGGCAATATCCTGGCTTCGGATGCGCAAAGCAGCCCAAGCGATACCACCCTGACGGCGCTGGTCACGTTGCCGGCCGCGAGCGACTACAGATTCATCGTGTCGGGCAATATCACCGGTACGCTGGGTGGCAGCTATGGCGGTGTCCTGCAGGCCTATCCTGTGAGCGCGCCGGTCCCGGAAGCCGACGCCTACCTGTTCATGGCGCTGGGCATGGGTCTGGTCGGCCTGCTGGCTCGCCGCCGCAAGGCCTGATAGCGGAAAGCGGAGCGAAGGTGTGTTACGAAAATCACCGAAACATGCTGCCTGAAGGACTAGGACGGCTCATGGCTCGGCATCACAACCCAGCAATCGTCGTGCGCTAGGCTGGCAGGCATGCCCCTCCGCGCCGTGCTTCTCCTATTCAGTCTGCTTTCCTGCGTCTGGACAGCGCATGTCCTCGCCGCTTCCGCTTCGACTCAGCCGTCAGGCGAGGCCGCCGGCAAGATCGCCCTGGAAACCTGGCGCAAGGTTGCAAGCGGCGAAGTGCGCGAACTGCTCGTCGAATTTCGTGCCGCGAGTGGCGTCGACGCTGCGCAGTCGCTGCCGAGGCGCGAACGGTATCGTTTGCTGAAGTCGCGCGGACTTGCCGGCCTTAGCCCCGACGATGTGGCGGTGCGGCGCGACTTCAGCCATTTGCCGATGAACCTCCTCCGCTTCCGCGATGCCGACAGCCTGTTGCGCCTGTTGCAGCAACCCGACGTGAAAGCGGTTTACGAGATTCGGCGGGCGGAGCCGCTGGCGGCCAGCCTCGATCTCATCGGCCAGCCGCAGGCCGCCCAGTTGCTCGGCCAGACCGGTGTCGGTGCGGTGGTGGCGGTACTGGATACCGGCGTCAACTACACCGGTTCCGCCTTCGGCAGTTGCACCGCGCCCGGCGTGCCGGCGGCGAGCTGCAAGGTCGTGGCGGCGGTGGATGTCGGCACGAACGACAATTCCCGTGACGACAACGGCCACGGCACCAACGTCGCCGCGATCGCATTGAGCGCAGCGACCGGCGCGAAAATTGCCGCCGTCGATGTCTGCGACCCGGCCTGGGGCTGCTACAGCGTGGCGATCATCGCCGGCATCGATTGGGTGATCGCGCAGAGAGAGCAGGGCACGCACCATATCGTCGCCATCAACATCAGCCTGGGCAGCGGTTCGTTCAGCGCGCCTTGCGCCGGCAGCAGCAGCTATGGCCTCGAAACCGCGGTGCAGGAAGCGCGCGACGCGGGCATCCTGACGCTCGTCGCGAGCGGCAACAACAGTTACGCAAACAGCCTCAACTGGCCGGCCTGCGTGCCCGGCGTGGTTTCCGTCGGCGCGGTCTACGAAACCACCGCGGCGACCTGCACGCCGGGGCTGAAAGACACGGTGGCCTGTTTTTCCAATGTATCCAGCTACTTGTCCCTGCTCACGCCGGCCAGCGCCACGTCCTACGCTGCGCCGCTGGCGGCGGGCGCGACGGCGGTATTGGCGGCGGCCTATCCGGCGGAAACCCCGACTGAACGGTCGAACCGCATGCTGGTCAGCGGCAAGCCGGTGACCGACAACCGGGTCAGTCCGGTCGGCCTCGGCTATGTCATACCGCGTCTGGATATGGTGGCCGCGCTGCGCTATCCCGATACGGCGCCTCCCGCCAACGACGACTTTGCCGCCGCCAGCCTGTTCAGCGGCGACAGCAGCGACGCGCTGGGCTGGAACGATTTCGCCAGCCAGGAAAACGGCGAACCCCAGCATGCCGGGCTCGGTGGCGCATCCGTCTGGTGGCGTTGGACCGCCGCCATATCGGGCACCGCGACGCTGGATAGCCATGGCAGCAACTTCGATACCTTGCTGGCGGTTTATGCCGGCGATGCGGTCGCCGCGTTGACCGGCATCGCCGCCAACGACGACGACGGCGGCGCCGGCGGCGTCAGCGGCCTGAGTTTCCACGCCGATGCCGGCGCCACCTACCATTTCGCGCTGGATGGCAAGAGCGGCGCGAGCGGCAATCTGTATCTGAACCGAAGTTTCAGCGCCGACCCGGCGACGACGGCGAATCTGTCGGTCAGCGTCGTCGCGCTACCCGATCCGGTCGCGCTCGGCGCGACGCTGACCTACAGCTTCGTCGTCAAGAACAGTGGTCCCGCCACGGCCGCCGCCGTGACGCTGAGCCAGACCTTGCCCGCCGGCACCAGCTTCGTCTCCGCCGATGCCGGTTGCAATCACAGCGCCGGCACGGTGGTTTGCGCGCTGAACAGCCTGGCGGCGGGCGCGCAGCTCAGCCGCACGGTGAGCGTCTTGGCCAACACGGCGGGCGTGGCGAGCAGTCAGGCGCAGGTCGCCACCGCCAGCGCCGATGGCAATCCCCTCGACAATAGCGTGACGGCGACGACCCAAGTCAGCGAAGCCGGCGCAACGGACGGCGATGTGCCGCTGCCGGCCTGGGCTCTGGCCTTGCTGGGGATGGGGTTGTTGGGCGCGATGCGTCGTTCCGGCCGAAGCCTGTCGGCATGAAATCCGCGCGACGGGCCGCAACCCGGCTGCCGCGCTTTCGTCTGAAACATGCCGTTGTCTAAAATCTGCCGCACCCATTCGGGGTTATCGGGCGGGAGCGGTGAATTCCGCGCAACCCGATGTCACGTCGATCAATCGATTATTTGAGGTTCTTCATGAAACGCTTATCCATTCTGTTGCTTGCCCTGTTTCCCCTTGCCTCCCAGGCGGACGAGGCTGCCATCCGCGCGGCCTTCGCCGAACGCTATGCCAAGATGTCGATCAAGTCGGTGACGGCGACAGCCATTCCCGGCATCTACGAAATCTATGCCGACGGCCATTTGATTTACGCCGATGAAAAGGGCGACCACTTGCTGATCGGACCGCTGGTCGATACGCGGACCCGGACGAATCTCAGCCAGCAGCGCTTGCAAACGCTGACGTCGGTGAAATTCGACAGCCTGCCCTTCGACAAGTCCATCACCCTGATCAAGGGCAAGGGCGAGCGCAAAATTGCCGTGTTTTCCGATCCGGATTGCCCGTTCTGCAAGCAACTGGAGAAGGAATTGGCCAAGTTGGACAACCTGACCGTGCATCTGTTTCTGATGCCGCTGACCGAGTTGCATCCCCAGTCCGCTGCCATCGCCAAAGACATCTGGTGCGCCGAAGACCGCGCCAAGGCGTGGAGCGCTTACATGCTGGAAGGCAAGAAGCCGGACAGCGGCAAGACCTGTGACCACCCGGTGGAGGCCATCGCTGCGCTGGCTGGCGAATTGGGCATCGGCGGCACCCCCGCCATCGTCTTGTCCAACGGCCGCAGACTCGATGGCGCGGTCTCGGCCGCCAAACTGGAAGCGCTGCTGAGTGGCTCCTGAGGCAGGCAGGGTAGGAGCGCCTTCCAAGGCGCGATGCTGTTAACGCCTGGAACCATCGCGCCTTGGAAGGCGCTCCAATATTGTGGGCCTCAGGCCGGGTTCCCGAAGACCCCGAACTGTTCCTTGTCGCGGATCACGTCGTCGACGATGGCGTGGTCGATCTGCACCGCTTCGCCGCTGAAGCCATAGACCAGAGCGGTGTCGCACAGGATGTTGATGCTGCGCGGAATGCCGCGGCTGACCTCGGCGATGCGCTGGCAAGCTTGCCGGCTGAACAGGATGTCCTGCTTGCCGGCGAGCGTGAGGCGATGCCGGATATAGCTTTCGACCTCGCCCGCTTCCAGCGGCGTGATGTGGAAATGCACCGCGATGCGCTGGGCGAACTGCTGCAGTTCGGGCTGCCGCAGGATGTCGCGGAACTGGGTCTGGCCAACCAGGATGATCTGCAGCAACTGATCCTTGTCGGCGTTGATGTTGGACAGCATGCGCAGCACTTCGAGGTCATCCGGCGCCAGGCTCTGCGCCTCGTCGACGATCAGCAGCACGCGGCGGCCGGCGCCGTACTCCTTGATCAGAAAGCGCTGAAAGGCGTCGTACAACGCCAGTCCGGACACGCCTTCGTAGGGCAGATCGAGCGCCAGCGAAGCCCATTCCAGCACGCCGGCGGTCTCCCGATGCGGGCCGGAGACCAGGCCGACGGTGAGGTTGGCAGGCAGATGGTCGAGCAGATGGCGGATCAGCGTGGTCTTGCCGCAGCCGATATCGCCGCTGACGACACAGAACGCCGCCTGGCTTTCGATGGCATATTCGAGCATCGAATAGGCCAGCGCATGGCGCCGGCCGAAGTACAGGAAGGCCGCATCGGGCTGCAGGGAAAAAGGCTTTTCGGTCAGCCCGTAGAACGTTTCGTACATGTCGTTTACCTAGGGTGCGTGGCGTCGGCAAGGGATTGCCGATCTACTGTTTCTGCCAACGGTTTTGTTAGGCCGGCAATCCCTTGCCGACATTCCTTCAGCCCCCCAGCCGTTTGAGTTCGCCGTTCGCCTGCTGCACGCCGGCCCAGTTGCCCTGGTTCGAGCGGGCTTGCGCCAACAGCTTGATGGCGGGAATCAGGCCCGGGCGGGCGGCGATCATTTCGGCCAGCAGTTTTTCCGCTTTCGCGGGCTGGTTCTGGCGCAGCAAGAATTCCGCGTAGACGATGCCGAAAGCCGGCTCCAGTTTGCTGAGCTGGTAGGCCCGCACGAACTGCTCTTCGGCCAGCGCCGGCGCCCCCTGCATTTCGTGCGCTTTGCCCAGCAGCACCAGGGCGCGCGCTGAATCCGGGCTGTCGCGCAGCAGGGCGCGCAGATCGCCGATGGCCTGATCGACGCGATGTTCGTCCAGCGCCAGCGTGGCCTTGAGCAGCAGTGCCTGCTGATTGCGGTTGTCCCTGGCCAGAACCGCGTCCACCAGTTTCATCGCGGCCGCCTTGTCGCCCGCGTCGAGCAGGTACGCCGCCAGTTGTCCCTTGGCCGTCAGGCCATCCTTGCCGTCGCCGGCTTTCGCCGCAATGGCGTTGAGCAGCGTCATCGCCGCCGGGCGTTCGTTCGCGGCCTGATACATGCCGACCAGGGCGAACTTCAATTCATTGTCGTCAGGCTGTTTGCCGATCATCGCTTCGAGTTCCCGGCGGGCGGCCTGGCTGCCTTTCAGGGCATGCAGCAAACGCACCACTTCCAGCTTGGCCTTGGTGTTGGCCGGCTCCTTCGCGGCGATGGCGCGCAGTTCGGCTTCGGCGGCATCCTTGCGGTCGTGCGACACCAGGAAGCGGATCAAGGCCCCCGGGTAAGTGGAATTTTCCGGGTGCCGCTCGATCAGCAGGCGGATCGATTGCTCCGCATCCTCGAAGCGGGCGAGTTTCTCCAGCGCCTGAATCCGGATGGCGAGCAGCGCGATGCTGTCCGCGTGGCTTTTCAGGCCGGCTTCGGCATGGCGCAGGGCGGCTTCGGCGTCGCCGGCGACGAGGCGCTCGCTGGCCAGCAGTTCGAGGGCGTCGGCATGGTCGGGCGCCTTGGCCAACACCTTGTCGGCCAGGGCGATCGCACCGGCGGCATCGCCGCGCTTCAACCGTATTGCCGCCTGCAGCGCCTGCGCGGAAAGATCGTCCGGCTTGAGCAGCGACGCCTTGGCGCTGGCCTCGGCGGCGCGCTCGATCTGGCCCGCGCCGAGCAGCAGTTTGCCGACCTTGATGCGGGCTTCGACGTGGTTGGGATCCTGGTCCAGGGTCTGGTTCAGATAGCTGAACATCTCCGCATGTTTACCCTGACGTTCCGCCACCAGGGCCAGGCCGTAGATCGCCGGCGCCAGGGTCTTCTTGATTTCCAGGGCGTTGCGAAATTCGCGGTCGGCCTGGACCAGATCGGCTTTGCCACCTTGCTTGAACAGGGTCATACCCTGCGCGTAATGCTGCTGGGCCACTTGCGTCGGGGACGAGCAGGCAGAGAGGGTCAGAAACCCGGCCAGCAGCGCGTAACGAGAAAGCAGGGCGCGGGGGAATGGATTTTGGGTAGCCACGGAAAGCCTGGTTGAGCCTTGAAAAACGTTGTCGAGGGGCACGCCGAAGCCTGCCTCTCGACTCTACCGGCCCTGCGTTACAGCGAGGTTGCTTCGGCGGTTTCGAGTCCGGACGTGGCGAAGGACGCCGCTGGCGGATGTTCCGTCAGCAGGTAGTCGACGCCGTTCCAGCGGAACAGCGCGTACATGCGCTGGGAGAGCCCGCTGAAGCGGAGCGATTTGCCGGCCGCGGACTGGTGTTTGCGCAGGATCAGCAGCAAGCCGAACAGGGCGGGGCTGAGGTGATGCGCGTCGCTCAGGTCGACCTCGACATGCCTGCGCAGCAACGCGGCATCCCGCAACACGGCGCGCATCTGGCCGCTAACCGTATCCGGAACCGCGCCGGAAATGGCGATGCGGCAGTGGTCCGCAGCGGTTTCGCTCAAGCGGAGCGAGGCATGCTCGGGCCGCCGCAACGGCAGGGCGCGGCGGATGCCCAGATAGGCCATGTGCGGCAGCAGGCGCAACGCCATCAAACGCAACATGCCGCTGCCGTCCTGCCAGTAGCGCGACCACAGGGCCGGTTCTTCCTTGATCCGCCAGAGCCATTCCAGACCGAAGCGCTGCACCCACGCCGGCGCCCGGTTCACCGTGCCGGCGACGAAGTTGACCACGGCGCCGAGGTGGCTGATCACCGGTATCCTCAGCCGCTGCCGATTGCGTTCGATCCACGCCTGACCTTTGCGCGCGCCCAGGGAAACCACCAGGAAATCGGCGTTGCTGGCATTGATGCGGTCGAGGGTCTCCTGCTCGCTGAGTTCCTGTACCGAACCGAAACCGGGGAAATACGCGCCGGCGCAAGTCAAGCCGAAGTCGCCCGCGTTGAGCTTGCGACAGGCGGTCGCGGCGACGCCGTCGCGGCCGCCGAAGAAATAGACCGACAATCGCCGCGCGGATGCATGCTTGGCGGCCAGCAAGGCTTCGAACATGCCCGAGCCGGTGACCCGACGCTGTACCGGTATGCCCAGGCGCCGCGCCATCCAGGCCAGCGGCAGGCCGTCGACGATGTTCAGATCGCTGTTGATCAGGGAATCGCGGAACGACGCATCGCGCTGGCAACCCATCAGGAAGTTCAGATTCGGGGTAGACAGGAAACAGCGCCGCTTCCGCTGCGCGGCAGCGTGGACATGGCGCAAGACATCGTCCATGTCGGCCGCGTCGATGGGAATGCCGAGCAGGCAGTAGACATCGCGCTCGAAATCCAGCGTCGAGCGCGCCGCCAGCACGTGCGGCAGCGGCACCACTGTTTCCCGCGTCGTGAAGAACGATACGACTCTGGCCCGTGCCGGTGCGCTATAGGGTCTGTCGCTATAAGGCCTGTCGACAGGATCGACTAAGCGGGGATTGTGTGGAACTTCGGTGAATTCCAGATCGTTCAAATGGGTATTGGTCTGCATATTGGCGACCTCAAGAACTGCCTGTGAGGATTGCGAGATGTGTCCCAGCCGATGCTCGGGCCTTGGCAAAGCAGGTTAGGGTGGGCCGATGACAATCGCTCGCGTGGCGGCGGCCGCGTAAATGAGCCGAATGGCTCATGGCGGTGGAGGTGGAGTTGGTCGGCAATGGCTTGCCGACGAGGCCCCGCGTAGGAGCGCCTTCCAAGGCGCGATTGTTCCGGGTGACAAGCATCGCGCCTTGGAAGGCGCTCCTACGGGCCTACGGAATCGCGTGAGGCCTTCGCCGCACGACCGCTCAATCCCGGCCGGTGCGCACCCACTCTTTCTGGCGCTGGGTCCAGAACTTCAGGTAGATCGGGGCCTTGCCGACCACGTAGAGCGGTATGGACAACAGCGCGCCCAGGCTCAGTACGCGGCGGCCCCAGCCGAGCCAGGCGAGCAGGATCGCCAGGGTCAGCAGGCCGAGTGCGGTCGCCGCCAGCAGAAAGGGGAGGGCGGAAAGCCCGGCCGTGAAGGCGGCCGCGGTTGCCGCAAAGGTCAGCGCGATCAGGCTCGCCAGCAGCGCCAGCGGCGGCACCGCCAGATCGAGCGCGAGGCCGAGCAGGCGCAGATCGCGCCGCGCCAGTGCCTGGCCGAGCAGACGCGGCGCTTCCCGCGTGATCATGCCGAGATGGCCGTGCTCCCAACGTGTGCGCTGTGTGGCGGCGGCGCGCGCCGTCTCCGGAAAGCGGCTGGTGACCAGGGCATCGAGACAGAATTGTGGCGGATGTCCGGCCAGGGCCAGGTCGATGCCCAGCTTCATGTCTTCGGCCAGTTCGGCATTGGCCAGATTTACGTTGCCGATCAAGGCCCAGGGAAACGCCATGCCGGTGCCCATCAACTGGCAGGGCAGGCCGAGCCGCTGGCTGCCGAGCGGGCGCGCCCAGTTTTTCACCAGCCAGGCGAATTCGGCGATGCGGGTTTTGATGCCCGCGCCCGGCGGCGCCTGCATCAGGTCCAGCGCCTGCACCGGACAGCCGGTGGCACCGGCGCGGCGGGCAAGGCGTTCGAGGCCGCCCGGATACAAACGGCAATCCGCATCGATGATCAGCAGCACGTCCGGCGGGGCCTGGCGCAGGTGACGTAGACCGAATTCCAGCGCATAGCCCTTGCCGCGTAGTGCCGGGTCGTTGCGTTCGATCGCTTCCGCACCGGCTTCGGCGGCAATCCGGGCGGTGGCGTCCGAGCAGTTGTCCGCCACCACCAGCATGCGGTCGCCGGCAATCAGCTGGGCGCGGATGGCTTGCAGCGTGAAGGCGATGGCGTCGGCCTCGTTGTGGGCGGGAATCAGCACCGCCACGCGCGGACGCGGCCCGTCCGGTGGCGGTTGTCTGCGGGCGGCGGGCAGCGCCAGCACGATCTGCAGCAGCAGCACGCAGACCGGCACCAGCGCCAGTGCGGCCAGCGCGCCGAGCAGGATTTCGAGCGCGATCACGGCCGCGACTCGCGGAACAGCGCCGCCAGCTTGGCGGCTTCTATGTCGATGTCGTGCCGCGCCAACACGCTGCGGTAACCGGCTTCGCCCATGCGCGCCAGTTTCTCCAGCGGCGCGTTCAGGCAGGCCTGCATCGCGGCGGCGAGAGCGTCGACCGAACCGGCCGGAAACAGCCAGCCGGTTTCGCCGGGCCGGACCAGTTCGGGAATGCCGGCGACATAGGTGGTCAGCACCGGCCGGCGCAGGGCCATGGCCTCCATGATCACCACCGGCAGGCCTTCGGCGAAGCTCGGCAACACCAGCGCGCGCGCGGCCTGAATTTCCTGGCGGACCTGCTCGGCATCGATCCAGCCGGTTATCCGTATCCGCTTGGCGAAACCGTGGCAGGCGATGAGGGCTTCCACCTCGCCGCGCATTTCGCCGTCGCCGGCCAGCACCAGTTCGAACTCGATGCCCTTGGCGGCCAGATGAACCGCCGCCTCGATCAGCAGCAACTGGCCTTTCTGCTCGCAGATGCGTCCGACGCAGACCAGGCGGGGCGCTGCCGGGATGAGTACCGGCTTCACCTCGTGAAAGGCGCGTTCCAGGCCGCAATGCACCTCCTGCACCTTCGGCCAATGCTCGAAGCCGACCCAGCGGAATAGCTGGCTGCGGCCGAAGGAACTGATCGCCACGACGAACGCTGCGCGGCGAATCTTCTCGCCCAGGCCGATGAACTGCGGCTTGTCGAATTCCTCCGGGCCATGCACGGTGAAGCTGAAGGGTGGCCCGCCGAGCACCTGCGCCAGCATGGCCACTTCCGCCGAGTTGGTGCCGAAATGGGCATGCAGATGCGCGGACTCGAATTCCCGCAGCCAGGGCAGGATGCGGCAGGCCTCGGCCAGATAGATCAGGTGTAGCGGCCACGGCCGATCCGCCCGCCAGCCCATGCGCAAGGCCAGCAGCAGCGCGTCGAGGAAGCGGCCGCGCGCCGCCAGGGCGCCGCGCAGCAGCGCCGACAACAACGCGAAGCCGCCATCCCGCAGCACGTAGCGCGTGCGTTCGCGTTCGCGCAGGTCTTCCGCATCGACCAGTTCCCCGTCCCAGCCGCGCAGGGCGATGCGCTGCACTTCGAAGCCTTGCCGTTCCAGCGCCAGAATCTCGCGCCGGATGAAGCTGTGGCTGACCTTGGGATATTGGTTGACGAAATAGGTGATGCGCACGACGAAGTCCTCAGCTTGAACGGGCGGCAAGGGCGTTCGCGCGCATGCGCCCGGAAAGCCGCCTGCCGAAGGCAATCCACCGGTGCTCGAAGTGGAAGGTGGAGAGATGCGCCAGCGCCAGCAGCGCGGCTGTCGCGTTGAGTTGCCAGGCCTGCGGCCCGAGCGGCAACAGGTGCGCCGCCAGCACGCACAAGATGCTGATGCCGCGCCAGCCGTCCAAAGTCGCGAAGCGGGAGGATGCGTTACTTGTATTCAATCAGCCGTCCCCGCGCGCCGACCAGGCGGCGATAGAAATAGGTCAGCTGGCCGAACGCTTCCGGGAACTTGCTCAGAACCAGGAACAGGGCGCGCAGGCCGCGGTAATCGGCCGGGCCGTCGCGCGCGGTTGCCAGGCGCAGCCATTGCAGCGGGTAGGCCAGCAGCAGGGCGGCGGCGTAAGCGCCGAGCAGCGGAAGCGAAAGCAGCGCCAGTAGCGGAATGCCCAGACCCCACAGCCAGGCCCGGCGCGATTCCGCCACCCAATGCCGCTCGGGCGGCGCACCGTGCAGGCGGCTGCCCTCGGCGTAGGCATAGCCGCCGCGCAACGTGCGCCGCCACCACTGGCCGAAACGGGTCATTGCGGCATCGTGCAGCGTCATCTCGGCATCCAGCCGCCAGATACGCCAGCCCGCCGTACGCAGGCGCACGCACAACTCCGGTTCCTCGCCGGCGATCAGATCGTCGCGATAACCGCCCGCGGCGGCGAAGGCATCGCGCCGCATCAGCGCATCGCCGCCGCAGGCCTTGGCTTCGCCGCACGGGGTATCCCATTCCAGGTCGCACAGGCGGTTGAACACGGAGCGTTGCGGGAAACGCTCGCGCCGCCGGCCGCAAACCGCCGCCACCTCGTTCCACGCCGCCAGGAAAGCGGCCGCCCGCGCCATCCAGCCGGGCACAACTTCGCAATCGCCATCGACGAACTGGACAAATTCGACCGTCGGCGCCATTTCCATCAGACGGGCGAAGCCGGCGTTGCGTGCGCGCGCGGCGGTGAACGGCAGCCGCATGTCGAGTTCGACCACCTGCACGCCGAGGCCGTTTGCCAGCGCCACGGAAGAATCACTGGAACCGGAATCGACATAAACCGTGCAGCGCGCATCCGCCCGCACTGATTCCAGGCAGCGGCGCAGGCGTTCGCCCTCGTTGCGGCCGATGACGACGACGCCGATGTTCATGACTTGCCAGCGCGGATGCCGCGCAGCCGGCCGGCGAGCAGCGCGCGCAGATCGCCCCAGAGCAGATCGAACATGAAGCGGTGCGGATCGGCATGGGCATCGTTGCGACCGCCCAGGCGCAGCGCCCGGCGCAACAGGAAACTGAGTCGGCCGATTGCCCAGAGCGTATCCGCCAGCAGCAGGCCGGCGACGCCATGGTGTTTGACGAAGAAGCGTCGGCGCGAGTCGTACCAATAACCGGCGCGGCGACGCGCCTTGCTGCGGATGCCGGTCGATGCGCCCTCCAGATGCAGTACGCGCGACTTGGGTTCATACCAGACCTGCCAGCCGGCGGCGCCGGCGCGACGGCAGAAATCGACTTCCTCGAAGTACAGGAAGAAGCCTTCGTCCATCGGGCCGATGTCGTCGAACACCCGCCGTCGCACCAGCATGCTGGCGCCGGATACCCAGTCGCAGGCGTGCGCCTGTTGGCGCACCGGTGGCGATACGACGTAGCGCGCAAGCAGGCGGCTCAACGGACCGAGCCGCGCGCCGGCATCCAGCTCACCCAACGGCGAGGGCGTGCGGTGCGCCGAACAGTCGATGCCGCCCGTGGCATTTTCGAGTTGGCTGCCGACGATGCCGACCTGCGGATGCGCCCGCATGAACGCCACCAGCGCCTTTATCGCGCCGGGGCGGACCACGGTATCCGGATTCAGCAGCAGGATGCACTCGGGCGCCGGCGCGGCGGCCAGCGCCGCGCGGATGCCGATGTTGTTGCCGAAGGAAAAGCCGCCGTTGCGGCCGCCGGCGAAGACTTGCACCCAGTCCTGCCAGCCCGCGCCGGCAACGGCCGCCGCTATCGCCTCGCGCGAACCGTCGCCGGAATCGTTATCCACCACCAGCACGCGGCCGCCGGCCAGGTCGCCGACCTGAGGCGCCAGCGAGCGCAGGCAGTCGGTCGCCAGCGCGGCGGTGCGGTAATTGACGATGACGATCCAGGTTCGCATAGGTCAGATTTCTCCCATGGCGGCTCGCTCGCGGGCATGTTCCAGTGCGTTTACGAACAGGTCGGCGGCGTGTTCCCAGGTGTAATCGGCAACCGTCCGGCAGGCGCGTTCGGACAGGGCGCGCCAGTCAGCTTCCGGCAAGGCCAGTACGCGCAGCAAGGCGTTCGCCAGGCCCGCGACATCGTCGATCTCGACCAGTTCGCCGTTGACGCCGCTCTCGATCAGATCGATCGGACCGCCGACCCGGGTCGAGACGACCGGCGTCCGGCACGCCATCGCCTCCACCGGCGGCAAGTGAAATCCCTCGCTGCGGCTGCCACACAGCCAGACGTCGCAACTTGCATAGAGTGCGCGCAGTGGCTCGCGTGCCGGCAGTTCGTGGAATTCCGCGTAGTCGGGCAACGGTTCCCCGGCAAAAGGTCGTTCCGCGCCGAAGCACAACAGGCGCAGGTCTGGATAGACCTGTTTAACCCGGGCCAGCGCCGCGACGCTGACATCGACGCCCTTGAACGGCGAGCGCGAATAGAGCAGGCCGACCGTCGGCCTGGCCTGCTTGGCGCGGGGCGCGGCGTGGAAGTGCGCGTGATCGACGCTGTTGGGCACGCGGTCGACGACTGCCGCGCCGTATTCGGCTTGCAGCAGTTCGACCAGCCATCTGGAAATCGTCACCTTGTGCAGCGGCAAGCGATATGCCGCCTGCACTCTCGCCCGCGGCAGGAACGGAAAGGTTTCATGGCCCTGCACGAAATGGACTTTGGCGCCCTTGCGGCGCGACAAGGCATGCACCCATTCCGCGGTTTCCCACCAGGTCGCGACGACGACATCGGCATCCGGTACATCGCCGTCGACAATCGGACGCCAGGTAGCGAGCACGCGATGCGCCAGACCGCTGCCATCGAGGTGGGATTTCGCCTGTCGTTCGGTGTTCGGCCAACCCTCGCCACGGCGCAGGGCGCGGAATTTCTCGCGCAGCGTAAGGAGCTTGGCGGGCGGCGAAACGATATTCACCGTATGTCCGCGCTCGCACAGCAAGCGGGCATAGATGGCGACGACCTTGATGCCGCCGGCCATGCTCAAGGGAGGCAGTACGAAGGTGATGCGCATGCTTCAGCGACCTCTCGCAACGCAGGCCAGCAGCCGCAAGCTGGCCGGACTGAACGGGTTGTAGCGCAGCGCCTTGAACGCATGCTTCCGCGCGGTTTTCAGGTTCCGGGCGGAAAGCGCCCACCAGCCCCACATGCGATGGGTATCCGCCGGTGCGGGCGCAGCCTGGCAGGCGGCGGGCGGCGACGGCATTTCCGGCAGATGTCTTCGGCTGCGGGCGGCCATGACCGCGGCGCGGGTGGCCTGCAACTGCGCCGTGCGTTTGGCGTAACCGATGCTGTCCGGATGTTGCCGGTAATCCAGCAGCAGTTCCGGCAGATTGGCCAGCCGCCCGTTTTCCGCCAGCCGCAGGAACAGGTCGAGATCCTCGGCGTGGGCGAATGCCGCCCGGTAGCCGCCGGCCGCGACGACTGCCGCCCTGCGCATGGCCACGGCCGGATGGCACATGAAACTGCCCGCGCCGCTGAGATTGCCGGCATCGATTTCAGCGTGCGTCAGGCGGTCGCCCATCTCCATGATCGGCAGGCCGTCCGGGTCGATCAGCAGATAACGGCCGCTCAGCGCGACGCACTCGGGATGGGCGGCGAGATAGCGTATCTGCCGCTCGAAACGGCCGGGCCGGCAGATGTCGTCGGCATCCATGCGCAACAAAATTTCGCCGCGCGCGGCTTCGATGCCTGCGTTCAGACTGGCGACCAAACCGCGATTGGGCCAGGCCAGGCAACGGCAGCGCGCATCCTGCGCCGCCAGCCGTTGCATGATTTCAAGCGAGCGGTCGCTGCTGCCATCGTTCAGCAGCAGCAATTCGAAGTCGCGAAAGGACTGCGCCAGCACGGATTGAATGGCGCGTTCGAGATAGCGTGCCGCGTTGTAGACCGGCAGCAGCACGCTGGCCTGGGGCAAAGCCGGCGCCGTGTCGCTGGAGTGGTCGGATAGCTGATTCATGGCGGGATGAGGTTCGTAGAGGCCTGGCCTATTCGTCGAATGTGTAGCCAAACGTTTCAATATCCTTTTCGTAAACCCGTCCGACAATTTCCCGCGTTTCCAGGCTGTAATACTTGGTATAAACGTCGTGCCTGGATTGATTGAATATCCCAAGATCGGCTGCCCGCCCGATTCTTGCCGCAACGATTCCGATGTCCGCCGCCATGTTTTCCACCTTGCCGACGTAGTTGATTTTCAATGTGCCGTTTTCGTCGGTCAGGAAATGCAATTGCGGCAGGAAATGCACATGGGAACGAATGTTTTCCGGCGTCACCCAACCTTTCACGAAATCCTCGAAACTTTCGAATCTCTCCAGAGTGCGCCGGCTCCATGCCTTGTCCTCCGAATTCATGCCGCCGGCTTTCAGGAAGAAATACGAGGAAACCAGTCTGGACCAGGGGTTGCGCACAAAGGTGAATTTGAAATACGACGCGGCTTTTTGCGGGTTGGAGTGATAGAACCTGCTGAATGGAATATGGCCGACCTGATGCCCGAATAGCGACATGCAGACGCTGGTTCCCGCCGCTTTGGGAATATGGATGTAGATGCATTCATATTCGTCGAAACAACCCGGATAGATATCCAGCGGGTAAATCTGGCGCTGAATGCCGGCATTGAATCGCCGCAGTATTTTTCCGATCATGATGTCGATCCGGTGGCTGGTTATATAAGCGATCTGAAACGGTTCAACCTTGAAACAGCAGTTGAACCCGTTCGAGGGCGGGGTGGAGAAGTCGGCTGGCAAGGCGCGACGACGAGTCATGCCTAGGCATGGCGAGGAGGAGCAACGCCGCCAGACGGTTTCTCCACCCCGACAGCGGGCGGGTAGCGGGCTCACCCAATGGGTGAGCGTCATCGCAGCGCAAAACGTCAGTCAGCATGAGGCCTCACGAGGGATAAGGAGCGGTCAACTGCTGTTTCAAGGTTCAATTGCAGCAGAGACCTGAAATCAGCAATGCCGCCAATTTGCCGGCGGCGAGTCCGGCCGGCAGAAACAAAAGCGCGCGTATTTCCTTGCCGATATCCAGCAATCCGATTTTTCTTTTGAATACGAACAGCGTGGTCAGCACACCCGGTATGCCCGCCAGCGCGATGCCCCAGATCGCGCCCGGCAAGCCGAGATAGTGAAAGCCGAGAGGGATCGTGGCGGCCATGACGGCGAGGCGCAGACCCATCAGGAAAGCCATGATCTTCGGCCTGCCCAACACCAGGTAGAACTGCCCGGCCACGCTGTAGCGGATCGCGAACAGGGACAGCGACAGGATTTCCAGCATGGCGCCGGCGCCCGCGTAACGGCTGTCGTAGAGCAATGCCACGATGGCTTCCCCGGCCATGAACAGTAAGCCGGCGGCGGTCAGGCACAAGGCGTCGATCGGCCAGCGGATCTGGTAGTACAGCTCGCGCATTCTTGCCGGTTGGGCGCGGTGGATCTCGCCGAGCGCCGGGAAGGCGACGCTGCCGATCAGTTTGTTGACGACTTCCTGCATGGCGCCGGCCAGCAGGACCGCGATGGCGTACAGACCCATCGTTTGCGCTGGAATCAGCCAGCCGAGCAGGATGCGGTCGCCGCTGCCGATCAGGAAGCCCATGATCGAGGTCAGGAAGATCCACTTGCCGAAGCGGAAGATTTCGCGCGCCGAATCCGTCTCCCATTGCAGCCGGTTGCCTGGGCCGGGTAGCCAAACGTGGCTGAGCAGGGTGCGCGCCAGCCCGGCCACGATGGCGCCGGCCACCAGCGCGTCGATGCTGGCGGAATGCAGCGCCCAGGCGACCATCAAGACCAGCCCGGCAATCTGGCTGACCAGCTCGATCAAGGTGATTTGGCCGAGGGCCAGTTTGCGGTTGGCGGTCAGCAGCTTGGTCGATTCGAATCCGGCGATGATGGCGGTGAACGAGAGCATGGCCAGCACCCCGGGCAATTCCGGTTTGGCATAGGTGCTGCCCGCCGGCAGCCAGTTCGCGCCGGCCGCCCAGGCGAGTCCGGCGGCCAGCGCCAGTCCGAGCAGGCAGATGCCGATGCCGCGTGCGATCTGCATGAGCCAGAGCGTATTCAGGAAAGTGGCGTCTTCGCGTGTGTTTTGAATGGCCACCTGTCGCAGGCCCAGGTCCGAGAACATGACCAGCCCGATCATGAACACGGTGGCGAGCGCCATGACGCCGAACGTTTCCGGCACCAGCAGCCGGGTCATGATCAGGTTGCTGGCCAGGCGCAAAGCCTGGCTGGTGGCATGGCCGCCCAGCGTCCAGACGCCGGCGCGGATGACGCGGCTGCGCAAGGAGAGGGCGGTTACCAGGGTGGACATGGGAGATGACGGCGAAAGCCGGGTTGCAGGTTGGTGGATACAGCCCGGCGAGATTAGCGACCGAATGCGTCAGGATGTTTTCACTGCCGCCGAATCGGCGCGGTGTCATAAAAAAAACAGGGTGCGTGTTTTAGAGTGGTCCGCAGTCGCCTTTCCGGCCCGTGCCGGCGGAAACACAATGCAACCCATTGATTTGTAGGTGCGCCATGCGCACCCTACGTTCTCCCTAGACCGACAATGCCCGAACACCTCAAAGACCTGGCTGTGATCCTTCTGTTGGCCAGCCTGGTCTACCTCTTTGCCAGACGCACGGCCTGGAACCTGGTCGACCGCGCCGATCTGAGCCGGCGGCGAAACGCCTGGCTGCTGCTGACGATTGCGTCCTTCCTGCTGAGCAATTTCTGGCTGTTTGCGCTCATCGCCGTGGCGGTGCTGACCTATACGGCGCAACGCGATTCCAGCCGGGTGGCGTTGTTCTTCTCGTTGCTGTTCGCAATGCCCGCCGCGTCGACCCAGGTGCCCGGCTTCGGTCTGATCAACTACCTCTTTTCGCTGGATTACCTGCGCCTGCTGACGCTGGCGGTGCTGCTGCCGGCCTGGTTCAAGCTGTCGTCGCGCGGTGACAGCACGCCATTCGGGCGGACCGGGCCGGACAGGTTCCTGATCGCCTTCTGCCTGGTTTCCGCCGCGCTGCAACTGCGCGAGACCTCGTTTACCGATGCGATGCGCTATGGCTTCAATTTGGGCGTCGACATCGTCCTGCCGTACCTGGTGGTCAGCCGCTCGTTGCGAAACCTGGATGATTTCCGCGATGCGTTGCTGGCCTTCGTGCTCGCCGCGATGGTGCTGGCGCTGATTGCGCTCGCCGAGACCCTGTTCTTCCACCTGTTCTATCGCCCGCCGCTGGTGCGCATGGGCCTGGACTGGAATTTCCTGAACTATCTGGCGCGCAACGGCATGCTGCGCGCGGCCGGATCGACCGGCCACCCGATCGCGTTGGGTTATGTGATGGTCATGGCCATCGCCTTCTTTGTCTTCGTCAAGCATTCCATCGCCGATCCGCGCATCCGCTTGCTGGGCATGGCGCTGCTGCTGGTCGGCGTCGTCGCGCCGTTTTCGCGTGGGCCGTGGATCGGCGGAGCGGTGTTTCTGGTCGTCTTTCTGTTGACCGGCGCGAACCCGTTCAAGCGACTCGCCAAAGTGCTGATGGCCGCAGTGGTGGTCGTGCCGCTGCTCTCCGTCCTGCCGGGCGGCCATGTCGTGATCGACCTGCTGCCGTTCATCGGTACGACCGAGGAAGTGAACGTGCATCACCGCGAAAACCTGATCGACGCCGCCTACGTCGTGGTCATGCGCAACCCGATTTTCGGTTCGGTGACTTACGGCGCCGCGCCGGAAATCCAGGCGCTGCTGCTGGGCGGCATCATCGACATCGTCAACACCTACATTCTGCTGGCGCTGGAAATCGGCCTGGTCGGTCTAGGACTGTTCGTCGGCGTATTCGTACCGATCTCCTTCGGCATCCACCGGGGCATGCGCAGTCTGCCGGCGGACGCCGAAGAGGCGCATTTGCTCGGGCGGGTTCTGCTGGCGGCGTTGCTGGCCACCCTGGTGACCATTTTCACGACCAGTTCGATCACCGTAATTCCCGTCGTCTACTGGTCCCTGGCCGGCATGGGGGTGGCCTACGCGCTTTCGGCGCCGAACTGGGCGACGTTGCGGGTAGCGGCGTTCGAGCCGGAACTCGACCCGCTCGCCGCAGGGAGGTGGGATGTCTTCTCCGCTGCCCGCGCCACCACGACGAAATCGGTGCCGCGCATGCTGGGCAACCTGTCTTCATTGCAAGACGCGCGGCGCCGACGGGCCGGTTTGCCCTGATCTAGCCATGGCCAAGGATCGACTCATGTCTTCCATTTTGTTTCGCAAGATCATTCTGTTTCTCGGCATGGCGGCTTTGCACGCTGCCAGCCTGGCCGCCACCTGGTCCGCCAGCGTCAACGACAGCAATGGCTTGCCGAAGCTGTCTCGGGCGGGCGCGGATGTGTTGACGACCAACTTCGCTTTCTGGGCGGCCAACTGGCAATGGGCCGACATGCCGCTCCGCTTTCGTGTGCTCGCGCCGCTCGAATACAGCCTGCAGGGAAGCAACAAGACGCTGGCTTTCGATCTGCTCGCAACAGTGAAAAAGACGGCGGAGCGGCGGCTGACCTGGGAATTCGACCTGGATGCGCATGACGCCATAAGCGGGGTGATGGGCGGCGGGATGCTCTTCAAGTTCGACCTGGCCAGCGCCAGGGGCGAGATGGGCGAGCCGGAATTGCTGCCCGACCGGCAGGGCTGGGCGTGGGGCCGGCCCGGCGGCAACCGGATGGAAATGCGCTTCGAGCCGGGCTTGGCGAAGGTGTTTTTCGAAAGCGGCAACAAGAGCGAGATCCGCGCCTATCTGTATGCCGGCGCCATGACGCCAGGCCGGCGCAAGATCACTGCGACGCTGACGCTGGCAGGGGACATGGCCATCGCGCCGACGTTGAGCGAACGCTATGGCGGCGACGATCCATCCACCTGGCCGAAGGACATCCTCGACTGGCAGCGCGCGCCGGTGGACCTGTCCTTTCTCAATGCGCCGGAAAAACCGGCCGGCAAACGTGGGTTCGTCGGGGTTCAGGGCGACAAACTGGTGTTCGAGGACGGCACGCCGGCCCGCTTCTGGGGCACCAATCTGACTGCCTACACGCTGTTTGCCACGCCCAAGGAATCGGTTCCGCAAGCCGCGCGGCGCTTGTCTGCGCTCGGCTTCAATCTGGTCCGCTTGCATCATCACGACTCGCCCTGGGTCGATCCGAACATCTTCGGCGTGAATGCGGCCGATACCCGCACACTGGATCAGGTCGCGCTGGATTGGCTGGACTGGTGGATCAAATGCCTGAAGGACGAGGGCATTCATGTCTGGCTCGATCTGCACGTCATGCGGGCGCTGACGGCGCGGGATGGCGTCCATGCCTTCGACGAGATCGCCAACGGCAAGCCCGCGGCTGACCTGAAGGGCTACAACTACGTCAATCGCAGCATCCAGGGCGCCATGAAGGCTTTCAACGCGGACTATCTCGGTCGGATCAACGCCTACACTGGGGTGCGCTACGCCGACGAACCGGCCATTGCCGCGCTGCTGATCACCAACGAAAACGATCTGACCCAGCATTACGGCAACGCGCTGTTGCCGGACAAGAAAGTGCCCAAACACAACGCCATCTTCATGGAAGAGGCGAAAAGTTTTGCGCGTCGCCACGATTTGCCGCTCGACGGCGCCTGGCGTGCCTGGGAACACGGTCCGGCCAAGCTGTTTCTGAACGATCTGGAGCAGCGTTTCAATGTCGACATGATCGCCCACCTGCGCACGCTCGGCGTGCGGGTGCCGATTGCCACCACCAATACCTGGGCAATGAATCCGCTCAGCGCATTGCCGGCGCTGACTGCGGGCGATTTGATCGACGTGCATGCCTACGACAGTGCCGGTGTGCTGGAGCGGAACCCGCTGGTCGCGGCCAATCTGACGCACTGGATGGCGGCCGGCCAGGTCGTCGGCATGCCGCTGAGCGTCACCGAATGGAACGCTTCGCCGTTCCCGACGCCCGACCGGCATGTGCTGCCGCTGTACGTGGCCGCTGCCGCTAGTCACCAGGGCTGGGATGCGATGATGCAGTACGCCTATGCGCAAATTCCGCTGCACGGCCCGGGTTCGCCGTCCAACTGGCATGCCTACAACGACCCCGCCCTGATCGCCACGCTGCCGGCTGCCGCCTTGCTCTATCGCCAGGGACATGTGCGCGAAGCGACGACTGCCTATGTCTATCAGCCCAGCTCGGATCAACTGTTCAATCAGGCCACCTCGGCGGCCACCAGCGTGGCGCTGCGCACCGCCGCCGAGCGCGGCAAGTTGGCGATTGCCATGCCGAAAAGCGAGGCACTGCCCTGGCTGGAGCGCAGCCCGATTCCGCGTGGAGCCAAACTGATTCGCGACCCGAACCTGGCCTTGATCGATCCACGCGCGGTCGCGTCGGTGTCCGACAACGGCGAATTGCGGCGCAACTGGGTCAAGGGCGTGTTCACCATCGCCACGCCGCGCAGCCAGGCCGCCATGGGTTGGATCGGCGGCGAGGAAATCTACCTGCCCAATGTGGAAATCGACCTTGTCACGCGCAACGCGACGGTGGCCGTGCAGAGCCTGGATGGCGCGCCCATCGGCAGGTCGGGCAACATCATGATCTCCCTCGGCGCCCGCGCAGTACCGGAAAGCGGCAACCGCATGCCGTTCCATGCCGAACCGGTGGAGGGCCGCCTGATGGTGCGGGCGCCCAAGGGCTTGAAGCTGTATCGGCAAGGTTCGGGGGAACGCAAGGCGATACCCGCTCCCTACCGCGACGGCCGCTACTTCATCGCGCTCGACAAGTCGCTGAAATCGTACTGGCTGACGTTGCGCAAGTAATTCCAGCCCAACGGGTTTCGTAGGTCGGCAATCCTTTGCCGACGCTCCTCCTCGCGGCGGGTGTTCGCCGCGATATCAAAGCCCTACGCCGGCCGCATGCGCGGCGCCGCGAACAACCACCTGATTCCGCCGCGCCGTGCGGCGAACGCCACCAGCAGTGGCACGCCGATACCGAACAGCATGCCGACCGCCAGATGCACGTTCGCATCGGTGACGCCCAACACCTTCTGTAAGCCGATGCGCGCGCCGCTGCTGGCCAGAATGTGGATCAGGTAGATTTCCATCGAGTGCCGGCCGAGGTAGGCCAGCCAGTTCCAGTTCAATCTGGCCAAGCCCTGGCTGAGCGCCAGAACGGCGGCGATGCCGCTCGCCGCCAGAGCGAGGCCGATGAACTTACCCGCGACGCCCGCTGCGCCGACCGGCTGCGCCAGCCAGGCCCATTGCCCGGCGATGAACACCAGTGCGACCAGCGACAGCAGGCCGGGCCGCAGCCAATCGAGGCGCGCCGCGAGGGGCGCGGCGCTGGCGCCCAGCGCAAAGAACACGAAGTACTGGGCGAAGGCGTTGAACAGGAACAGGTCGAACGGGGTGAGCCCGAACAGGGCAATCGCGATGGCCAGCGCGAGCACGCCGCCGGTCCATGCCGGCGTACTTTTCCGATAGAGGATGCCGGCAAACACGAACATGCCGAACAGGGTGTACAGATACCAGAACTGGGCGCGCGGCAGCCAGAACAGCGCGAAGATCTCGTCCAGCCCGACCTGGCCGTTGGTGTAGCCGGACAGCCCGTACTCGATGCCGCCCTGCAGCAGCGACCACAACACATAGGGAAACAGGATCGCGTCGACCTTGCCGCGCATCAACGCGAAATAGCCGCGCTTGTGCAGCGAGTGCAGGAAAAACAGCCCCGACAGGAAGAAAAACAGCGGCATGTGAAAGCTGTAAATCAACGTGTCGACGAGGGCAAAAAAGCCGGCGTCGATCGGCAGCCCGGCGCTAAATACGCCGCGTGCGACGTGGCCGTACACCACCAGCAGGATGCCGATGCCTTTGGCATAGTCGAAGACGGCGTTACGGTCGGGTTGCATCGTGCGTAGTGCCATAGCCGCCTGTCAGTTGTAAGCGGTCGAGGCCGCTGCGGCCTTGTTCAGCACCACGCCGAGCAGGTTGGCCGCCGGCAGGTGGCGCAGGCATTCCGCGATCTCGGCCTTCGACGACATGCCTTCCCCGACCACCAGCAGCACGCAATCCAACCTGGGCAGCACGGTCATGGCGTCGTCGCTGTTGAGCAGCGGCGGCAGGTCGAAGATGACGATGCGCGAGTCGTAGTACTCGCGCAGCTCGGCGATCAGCTTGTCGACTTTGAGCGAGGCCAGGGTTTCCGCCGGGTGCGCCACCGGTCGCAGGGTCGGCAGCACGACCAGGCGGGGGATGTCGGGATTGATCAGCGCCTGCGGCAGTTCGGCGCTGCCGTCCAGCACCTCGTTCAGCGAGGCATGTTGGGGCAGGCCGAGACAAGCGCCGACGCGCGGTTTGCGCAGGTCGAAGTCGACCAGCATGGCGGTCTTCTGGGTCTGGTGGGCGATGCTCATGGCCAGATTGATCGCCACCGTGGTTTTGCCCGCCTCCGCCGTGGGCGAAGTGATGGCCAGCGTGCGCCAACCGTTTTCCTCCATCTTCTGCAGCACCTGCGTGCGCAGCAGGTCGAACGCCGGGCTGGCCGGATGCGTCTTGTCGTGGCCGACGATGCGTTGCCGTTCCAGATGCGCCGCATCGAGCGGCGCGATGCGGGTGTGGCGGTAAGCGACGGCGTCGAGATCCGCGTTGCGCGCGGCCGGGCGCGTCCGCGCTGCAGCCATGGCGCCAACCTGTGCGCCGGCCTGAAGCCGGGCTTTTTCCACCGCCTGTTTGATGCGTTCCATGGCGATTCCTTATTCGAACCTGGCCAGGAATTTGATCCAGACCATGTCCAGCGGTTGAACGAGAAAGTGCACCGCGACCAGGGCCGCGATCAGCAGCAGCAGGAAGGCAGCGGCGACGAACAGCCAGAGTTTTTTCGGCGGTTTGCGGCGGGTCAGTTCCGCCTCGGTGTGTATGTAGGGAATCGCGACCAGCGGCGGCCGGCCGGCCAGCGCGCCGAGTGCCAGCACGCCGCGGATGCGCGCTTGCAGGGTTTCCAGTGCCATGACCAGACCGCCGGAACCGGCCAGCGCCATGAAGAAGCCCATCGCGGCGATCTTCTTGCGGTTGGGTTCGATCGGCGTGTCCGGCACCAACGGCGGTTCCAGCAGCGCGAAGCGTTCCGCCTTCTTGCCTTCTTCCAGGCTTTCCGAAATCTCCGCGCTCATCTGTTTGGAGCGCACTTCCTCGAACTTGCTCTTGGCGTTTTCGTAATCGCGCAGCAGCGCGGTCATGCCGCGTTCCACCTGCGGCGTCTGCAGGATCTTGCTCTCGTACTGGGCGCGCTGGGCGCGCAGATTCTTCAGTTGCTGGGCGAGCGACGCCAAGCGCGCCTCGGTGGCGTCGATGCGCGCTTTGGTCTTGGCGACGGCGAGCTCGGTGTCCTTCGGGTCGGCCGGCCCGGCGGGCGTGGCAGAGGCCGGCTCGCCGACGGATTTCTGCAGCGCCTCGATCTTGCGCTGCAAGGTGCGCAGGGTCGGATGATTGAGGCTGTAGGTGGTGGACAGCTTGGTGAACTCGGTCTTCATCACGGCCAGTTGCTGGGCCGGGCTGGCGCTCGCCAGATTGCCCGGCAACGCTGCGGCATCCTTGCCGGTGCTGGCGGCGGTCAGCTCGATGTCGAGCAGACGGGCTTCGGCCTGCGCATCCTTGTAGGCCCGTTCCACGTCCTTCGTCTCGGCCTCCAGCCGCGTCAGCATGCTCATGTGCAGTTCCAGATGCTCCGGCAAGGCGCCGCCGTTCTTTTGCTTGTACAGCGCGATCCGTTCCTCGACGGCATCCAGGTTCTTGCGCAGTTTGTCCGCCTCCTGGGTCATGAATTCGGTGGTTTCGGTGGCGCGCGCGGTGCGGGTCCGGACGTTCTCGTCGAGGAACAGGGTCAGCAACTCGTTGGCCACCTTGTAGGCCACGTCGGACTGGGCGTCGTCGTAGGACACCTTGAAGGCGATGGTGGTCTTGCGGTTGCCCACCACGTCGGCGCTGATCAGCTCGATGCCGATCCGCGAACGCATCATGTCCATGATTTCCGAGGCCGGCGTCGATACGCGCTGCTGCGCGAACAGGTTGTACTTGTCGATGATGTTGCGCAGATTGCTCTGCGTCATCACGCGCTGCTTGATCACCATGATGCGTTCGTCGGCGAAGCTGGTGACCGTGGAGCGGATCAGGTCGTCGGGAATCTGCTGCGACTCGACCAGGATGGTGCCGGTCGCCCGATAGGTCGGCGGCAGCGTGACCGCGAAAATGGCGGCCACCGCGAACACCAGCGCGAACACGATGCCGGCGGGGAGGGCGCGTCGCCGCAAGGCGGCCAGATAATCCTTCAGGCCGGGTTCGTAGTGGACTGCGTGGTTGGCTGCCATGTCAGTTCCGCACGGCCGTTCCGAAGGAACTGACCTCCCCCTCGGGGGGAAACGAGCGTAGCGAGTAAGGGGGCTGTTTCATGTCGGCTGCATCCTAGAAATCAAGAAAATCGGGGTTGGCATAGGACAGGGTCAGGCTCAGCACATGGCCGCTCGCTGCGGCCACGCCACCGCCTTGCGCCTGCTTGTACAGATAACTTGCTCGCAGCGACCAGGCGTCGCCCAGCGCCCGGTTGGCGAACAGGTTGAGTTGCGTGGTGTCGCCCGTCGCCACCGCCTGACTGCGGCGTTTGAACAAGCTGGCGCCGATGCTCTGTTTGTCGGACAGCGCGCGATGCCAGCCCGCGTTGAGAACGTCCGCTTCGACAAAACCGCCGACGCCGCTGGAAGCGACGCTGCGGCCCAGATCGAACGAGAAGGCGGAACGCTCGTCCAGCGCGTAATTCAGTTTTACGCTGCCCTGCCAGCCGTTCTTCGCCGTCTGCGCCACGGTGCGATTGATGCCGGCGGCCAGGTCCAGATTCAACCGCTCCGAACGGCTCAGTCGCAGGCCGGCCAGGAACTCGAAGGAATCCGAGTCGGCGCCGCCGCTATCGGGCGTGTAGCGCGCAGCGGAAAAACGCAGATAGTGCGATGTGCGTTCGTCCCTCGCCCGGCTCAGGGTCGCCCCGGCGCTGAGGGTGGCGTAGTCGGTCAGGCTGCCGCCGCGATAGCCGACCCCGGCGCGGCCCAGGTTGAGCGACAGCGTGCCGCGTTCATCCAGCGCCTGACTCCAGGTGGCGGAGAAGTTCTTGCCGATCTTGCTGCCGTCCGCCGCCACCAGCCCCGAATCCTGCAGTTCGGCGACCCGCGTGGAGGTCTCCTCATAACCGGCCGAGACGCCGAAGGAGCCGGTCGGCGTCTGCCGCGTCCAGGCCAGGCTGAGGTTGGGATCCTCACGCCCGATGCTCAGATCGGCATCGCTCGACCGCTCCAGGCGCAGGCCGAGGCGGGCATTCCATGCGTCGGCGCCCGCCACGCTGCTCAGGCTGTAGCCGGGAAGCAGCGAATAGCGCCACACGCCGGTCGACGTCGTCGCCGACAGGGCCGGGTTGGAGTCGTATTCGCTGGCGATTGCGGCGGTCAGGCCGTGCTCGAAGCGGTCCGCCTGCGCCACCGCCGGCAACAGTAGTGCCAGCGCACCGAGCGCGCCTGCCAGGTTCATCGCCTCAAGGCACGAGCAGCGTGTCGCCGGCCCGCAGCGGAACATTGGTGGACAAGTCCTTGGCCTTGATCAGATCGCTGTAACGCACCGACAACGTCTGCGTGCCGTCGGCGGTCTCGCGCAGCACCTTGATTGCGTTTTCGTCTGCGAAACGGCCCAGCCCGCCGGCCAGGCTCAACACCTGCAGCACGCTCATCGGCACGTCGAGAATGACCGGCCCCGGCTTCACCACGTTGCCGATGACGTAGACCCGGTTACCGTTGATGCCGCCGATTACGACGTTGACGACGGGGTCGGCGAGATAGGATTTGAGCTTTTCGGCGACCTTCTTCTCCACGTCGCCCGAGGTCAAGCCAGCGACTTCGACCCGGCCGACCAGCGGAAAGGTGATGCTGCCATCCGGCAGCACGCGCAACTCCTTGCGCAGGCTGTCCTCCTGCCAGACCGAGACGTCCAGCACATCGCCTTCCTTGAGCAGATAGGGCGGTTTGGTCTGGCTGGCGGCGGTTTCAGGCTCGGCCGGAGCGGCGGTGGCCGGTGTCTCCGCCTGAACCCGCAGGGTGAAAAGCAGGCAGGCAATGAGCAGGCCGAGAAGCGGCTTGGATCGGTTCATGAGTTGTCGGCAGGCTTGAGCATTTCGTAAAGCCGATCAACATACAGGGCGATTCTTACAGCATGGTGAAGTCGGCCAGATGACGACGTAGGAACGCCGTCCAAGCCGCGATTGAGCTGGCTCGCGCCTTGGAAGGCACTCCTACAAAGTGGTGCCGCTACTCACCCAGAGGGTGAAGCCAGGCATGGCGTCATGGGGCCTGAAGTGAACCCTGGCCGACGATGTGCAGATCGCGCTGCGGGTAGGGGATGACGATGCCGGCTTGCTTGAACGCGCGCCAGACGGCCAGGTTGATGTCGGACCGCACGATGGCCAGGCCCGCTTCGGGGTCCTGGATCCAGACCCGCAATTCCAGTTCGATGCCGCTGTCGCCGAAATTCATCAGCCGGGTCGCGGGCGCCGGGTCGGCGAGCACGCGGGAGTTCGCGCCGGCGGCTTCCAGCAGGATCGCCATGGCCTGTTCCGGGTCGTTGGTGTAGCTGATCGAAACCGGAATCTTCAGGCGGACGTTGCGGTCGCTGTAGCTCCAGTTGATGACTTCGTTGGTGATCAGGGTTTCATTGGGAATCAGCCGTTCGACGCCCTCGCGGTCACGCACCACGACATAGCGGGCATGCAGTTCCTGCACCCAGCCGAAGGTGTTGCCGATGGTGATGACATCGCCGGGGCGGATGGAGCGGTCGAACAGCACGATGAAGCCGCTGATGAAGTTGCTGGCGATGCGTTGCAGACCGAAGCCGAGACCGACGCCGAGGGCGCCGCCGAATACCGCCAGCGCGGTGAGGTCGATGCCCACCGCGTTGAGCGCCAGCAGAAAGGCCAGCACCAGCAGGATGAACTTGCTCAGTTTGACCATGGCCACGCGCATGCCGGCGTTGACGTACTGGGTCTGGCTGAGGCGGTTCTCGATCAGTGCCGCCAGCCAGAGCGCCAGCAGCCATAACAACACCAGGGCAAGGAGCAGTTTGCCGGTATCCAGCACGCTGATTCGGGTGGTGCCGACCTGCACCGCCATGCTGTCCAGGGCAGCCAGCACGGTGGGCAACCAGCCCAGCAGATGCAGGGCGACGACAATCCAGATGGAGGTGGCGATGAGGTTTTCCCAGGCTTTCACCGCCGGTCCGGGCCGGAATGTCTTGCGCAGGAAATAGACGACGATGCGGATGGCCGCCATGGAAGTCAGCAAAGGCATGACCACTTCGAGCAGATTCACCGCTCGGCCCCAGTGGGCGAGCAGCGCGTGTCCGGCCATGACGCCGAACAGCATGCTGATGGGGAACAGGATGCGTTGCAGGGTTTTCAGCGCCATGTTGCGCATCGCCAATTCCGGATTCTGCTCGGAACGTGCGCCGATGCTCTGACCCAGCGTGACATGCACCATCCAGGCGCCCGCCGCCGCCAGCAGCAGCACGCCCGCCTGCCACCAGAGCATGGGGTCCTGAATCAACTCCAGTCCGCTGGCGTAAAGGCTGTGGAAGTTTTCGGGCAGGGAGAGGGACATGTCTCTTGTTGAACTGGAAATGGAGCGTGAAACATAACGGAAATGTGGATGGGACGGCAAAACGTGGGTCGATTCATTTTTTCGTTCCGCGCAATCCATTCACACCGGGTTGAAGCGCAATTTCCCGTAGGAGCGCCTTCCAAGGCGCGATTGCTGTTGGCTTAAAAGCATCGCGCTTGGAAGGCGCTCCTACAACTGGAAACTGCGCTAAACAGGATGATTTGGCACCTACGAACAGCGCTGTTTGTTCAGTCTGGTGGCAGAACGTCCGACAGCTTGCCGGCCAGATGCAGCGGCGGCGCGCTGCCGTCCTTGGCCTGGCCGGGGTAGAGCGTCAGGTGCGGGTAGGGGATTTCGATGCCGCGGCGGTCGAATTCCTGCTTCAGTTGCTGCAGAAAGGCGCGCTTCACGGTCCATTGCTGCAACGGCCGCACCTTGATGCGGAAGCGGATCATCAGCGCCGATTCGGCCCAGGCCTCGACGCCGGCCAGGTCGATGTCTTCCAGGATCAGCGGGCCGAGGGTCGCATCCGCCTGCATCGCCGCGGCGACTTCGCGGATCGCGGCAAACACGTCCTCGACGTTCTCGTGGTAGGCGACGCCGATGTCGATCACCGCGAAAGCGAATCCGCGGCTGCGGTTGGAGACTGTGGTGACGGCGCCGTTGGGGACGAAGTGGACGCTGCCCTCGTAGTCGCGCAAGCGGATGTAGCGCAACGTGATTTCTTCCACCAGACCGCCTTTGCCGGCGACTTCCACCACATCGCCCTGGTGGATCTGGTTTTCGATCAACAGGAAAAAGCCGTTGAAATAATCCTTGATCAGGCTTTGCGCGCCAAAGCCGATGGCGATGCCGATGACCCCGGCGGAGGCCAGAATGGGGGCGATGGAGATGCCGATTTCCGACAGCACCAGCATGCCGGTAACCAGCGTAATCACCACGGCGGCGGTATAGCGGAACACCCGGCCCAAGGTTTCCAGGCGGTTGAGTTGTTCGGGGTCGTCGGTCCGTTTCTGCAACTTCAGGCGCAGCACCCGGATCATTTTGCGCGACAGTGCCAACATGGCCCAGGCGATGGCAAGGATGACGCCGATGTGCAGCAGCGTGCGGGCCAGAGCGGTCCATGTGCCGGGCTCTTCCAGGAAAATGTCGGTCAGGTCCATGTCGATTCACTCCTTCCGTCTCGACCGTGCTGTTGTGATGCTGTAGGAGCGCCTTCCAAGGCGCGAAGTCCGGAACAATCGCGCCTTGGAAGGCGCTCCTACGACAACCGGCAACGGCGCGAAATGGGTTGAAAGGTGCTACGACCGGAATCCGCTTATGGACGTTCAGCCGGACTCGCCCCATGCCAGCGCAGCAGCAACAAGGTGAGGTCGTCGGCCGGCGGCTGGCCGGCTTCGAAGGCGCGGACCGTGTCGCGCAATCCGGCGATGCGCGTTGGCAAATCCGTTGCCGACGTTGGTGCCGTCAAGGTTTCGATCAGCCGTTCGATGCCGAACCAGCTTTGGCCATTGCTGGCCTCGGTGACGCCGTCGGTGTACAGGCAGAGCAGGTCGCCGGGCTGCAACCGCACTTGCGCCGATTGGTACGGGAAGTCGCCGACGGCGCACAGCGGCGGGCCGGATGCGGCGGCGGCGTCGATGCGGGTGATCTGGCCGGCGCGCAGCAGCAGCGGGGCGTCGTGGCCGGCGCGGACGAAATCGAGCCGGCCGGTTGCCAGGTCGAGCACGCCGACGAAGGCGGTGACGAACAGGAACTCGGGGTTTGCGCGGTTCAATTCCAGTTCGACCTCGCGCATGGCCTGGCCGATGTCGGGCGCGCGGCGGGCGAGGGCGCCGGTCAGCGTTTTCGCGACGGCCATGAACAGGCTGGCCGGCAAGCCTTTGCCGGATACGTCGGCGATGGCGAAACAGAGGCGTTGCGCGTCGAGCGCGAAGCAGTCGTAGAAATCGCCGCCGACGGCGCGCGCCGGTTCGAGCAGCGCGGCGACCTCGAAACGGCGTTCGCCTGCGAAGACCTTGGCCGGGTCGGGCAGCAGGCCGATCTGGATGCGGCGCGCGGCGTCGAGTTCGCCGTCGAGGCGGGCGGCTTCCTCTCGGCTGCGCTGCAAGGCGAGTTCGGCTTGGTGGCGGCGGTTGTCGGCCAGGATCAGGGTGCCGCTCAGCAGCGCCATGAACACCGGGACGAGCAGCAGCGCGATAGCCGCGCCGTCGAACAGCCAGCGCCCGAAATGGAAGGCGGCGTAACCGCCGAGCACCCAGACGGCGGCGACGGCGAGGAAGGTCGCGCTGGCATAGCGCGGCCGCAGGGCGGGGATGACGCCGATCAGCAGCAACCCGCTCAGCGCGAGGGCGGCGAGTTCCAGCCGCGGCAGCCAGGGCGGGCGTTGCAGTGCGGCGCCGGCGAGCAGGCTTTCGATGACCTGAACGTGGATGTCGACGCCGGGCAGGCTGTCGCCCAGCGGCGTGATGACGCGATCCTGCAAGCCGCTGGCGTTGAAGCCGATCAGGACCAGGCGCGCGGCGAAGGTTTCCGGCGCAATCCGGCCGGCCAGCACATCGGCGGCGGACAGGTAGTAGTGCGAATCGGCCTGGCCGAAGTGCAGCAGGATTTCGCCGTTCGGTTGCGTCGGCAGGCTGTAGGCGCCGAGGTGGATGCGCGCGATGCCGGCTGAGTTCAGCTCGATCCGGGTCGTGCCTTCTTCGCCCAGCGCCAGCCGCACCATGGCCAGCGGCAACGAGAGAAACGGCTGCTGGTCGATTGCGATCAGGGCCGGCACCCGCCGCAAGACGCCGCGTTCAAGCGGTGAATTCAATTTTTCCGGGGCGGAGTTGATGAAGCCTTCGCCCTGCGCGGCCTGCTCCAGGAGCGGCAGGCTGGCCAGTCCGGCGGGGTAATGGGCCAGGCTGGCAACGGCCCGGTCGCTTTGAGCGAGCGTGCCGAGCGGTTTTTGCGGCAGACGCGATCCCGGTAAGGCTTTCGCGACGCCGGAGATGGCCAGCACCGTGGGGCCGGCGGCAAGGGCGCGCGCCAGGCGGGCGTCCGGGTCGGGCAATTCGTCTACGACGCTTTGCGGCAGCGCCGGCAGGTGTTGGGCCAGCGCTTGCGGGCTGTAGTGGTCGCGTTCGGCAAACAGCATGTCGAGGCCGACGGCGAGCGGCGCGCCGGCCTGGATGCGTTCGAGCAGTTCGGCGACCCGGTGGCGCGACCACGGCCACTGGCCGTATTCGGCCAGGCTTTTGCTGTCGATTTCGACCACGACCACGGGTTGTGCTTCCCGTGCCCGCGGCATCTGGCGCTGATAGCGGTCGAACTGGGCATCGTGCAGCCGCGCCAGCGGGGTGGCGTCGATCCGGTACAGCACGGCGCAGGCCAGAATCAGCAGGATCAGCGCAATCGCGCGGCCCTGGAGGAGGCGGAACAGGGGGGCGCGCAGGCGTTCGAAACGGCTCACTACTTGAACGGTCGGCTTGCGCTCAAAGCTTGATGCTCAAGCCGTCGAACGACGAGATGATTTCCAGCGGCGGACGGCCATCGCGGGTGATCTCCTCGAAGCGGCGCGTCTCGTCGAACAGGCTGCACAGTTTGGCGTCGTCGTGGATCGGCTCGTGGTGGAACATGGCCAGGCGATTCACGCCGGCTTCCTGGCACAGTTCGACCGCGATGATGTTGCTGGAATGGCCCCAGTCGGCCTTGACGGTGATCGCGTCGGCCAGGCTGTACATGGTGTCGAAAATGACCAGATCGGCGCCCTGGAAGAATTCGACGAAGGCCTGTTGTTCAGCGCGGTTGTCGAGCTTGTGTTCGGAATCGGTCGAATAGACCACCGACTTGCCGGCTTGCTCGAAACGATAGCCGTAGGAGTCGCCGGCATGCAGTTGCAGCTTGGCGCGGACCTTGAAGCCGGCGATGTCGTAATCGCGGCCCGGTTCAAGAATGTCGAATTCCACGCTGGCGCCGATCTGGCTGAAATCGACCGGGAAGCAGGGCGCCGACATCTGCAGCCGGATGCCGGCTTCCAGATTGGCGTGACAACCGTGTATGACGATGCGATTGCCGGGGATGTAGATCGGCACGAAAAACGGCAGGCCCATCAGATGGTCCCAGTGCAGATGCGAGACGAAGAAGTGATAGGTCTGCGGTTTGCCCGGGCCGAACGCGGCCATTTTGGCTTGTCCAAGCGGGCGTAGGCCGCTGCCCAGATCGCAGATGACGTGTTCGACTGCAGCGTCGCCGGCATTTTCATTCGGCGCGCCGATCAGCTCGACGCAAGCAGTATTGCCGCCGAAACTGCCGGCCACGGCGAAGGGCAGGTCGTTGGCAAAGGCTTCGATTTCGTCCGCTGAGGCGAACTGGCGACCATTCGCGGCCTCCAGCGCGGCAACGATCTTCTTTTTGACTTCGCCCGAGGTGGTGGCGACCGGTAACGAACCGCGTGTGCCCCAGAATTTCACTTGCATGCAGATAACTCCCGTGCTGCGGACTCCAGCGAGTCGAAACAGGCGATGACCAGATCGAACCGGGCAATGCTGAAAACTTCCTGCACCATCGGCTGCAGCGCCGCGATGGCGATCTTGCCGCCACCGCTCTTGGCCTGCCGCGCCGCGACCATGAGGGCGCGCAGTCCGACGCTGGCGATGTAATCGACGCCGGAGAAATCGAGCACCAGCGGCGGCGAATCGGGACCGCGCGCCGCCAGCAATTCCTGTATCGAGCGCAGGAAACCATCGGCGCTGGCCTGATCGATGCGCCCTATCGGGGCGGCAACCGTTGTGCTGGCGTGCTGGGAAACAGTGAGTTGCATCGGAATATCCCGTCCGGAGCGAGGCGGAAATTATCCTTGAAACTGCAGTTGAGCGCGCCCGAGTGTGAAGTGGCCGAGGTGGCCGGCAAGCTCCCTCCCGAGTACAGAGTCGTAGGGCGGTATCCCTTTCGCCGTTTCCACCGTCTGGTTGCCTTTGGATTGCGAGGCGGCGACCCCCCGCTGCGAGGAGGGGCGTCGGCATGGGAATGCCGACCTACGGACTCCACATGGGAGCGCGGGCGTCTCGCCCGCTTGTCGTCGGCGCGCAAACTCGCGGGC
>JASJPG010000007.1:0-78791 GCA_031426815.1 Hydrogenophilaceae bacterium | reverse complement strand
TGAACCGGTTGCGGCCGGCTCATTGCAGGCCTTGCGGCCGGTTCTGCCAGGTTGGCATGCGCGAAGGCCAGGGTTTGTCGAACGCGGCAGGAATCGGTCCGAGCCAGCCCGGATAGCGGGTCAACGTGTCTGCGGTGATCGGGAACACCGGCAGCAGGATCTGGTGCGGCACCTTTTGCTTGCGGGCGACGGCATAGGCGGTACGCATCGCTTCGGCGCCGAGCGGGCCGCAGAACTGTGCCGCGTCGATGCGGGTCAGCCGGTGCGCGCGGATGTTGGCGACGGAATCGGGATCGCCGTCGATGCTGGCGACGGCGATCTCGCCGCGACCCGCCTTGGCCAATGCGTCGACCACCGCGAGGCCGCCGCCGTCGTTGACCGTGAAGATCGCATCGATGCTGCCGGCTTGCGGAAAATCGCGCAGGATCTGCACGCCGGCCAATCTGCCGGCAACGGGTTCCACCGCCTTGTAGGTCTTCAGCACCTGGTAGGCGACGCCCTGATCGCGCAGCGCATCGAGGAAGCCGTTGAGGCGTTCGACGGTGGACGAGACCAGCGGGTATTCCACCAGAACCAGACGCAGGGTCCGCGTGCGCGGGTAGAGCGAGGCGATGTACTCGCCGTCCAGATAGCCGGCCATCCGGTTATCCGAAGTGATATAGGCGGCCAAGGTGCCGCCGCTGATGTACTGGTCGTAGGCCACCACCGGAATGCCGGCGCGGTTGGCGGCCTTGAGCGGTTGCGCCAGCGCGGCGTTATCGGTGGGCTGAACGATGATGACGTCGGGTTTCCTGCCGATCAACGCATGCATTTGCGCGATCTGGCGCTCGACCCCGGCGGCGCCGTCGCCGGCTACCTCCGGCAGCAATTCGACACCGCGCTCCCCGTTCGCGGCGGCGGCCTGGTTGATCCGCTTCGCCTCGGCCTCCAGCCCCTTGCGCATGGCGACCTGGCCAGGAATGTTCATCGACCAGTACAGCACGCCGATACGGAACGGCGCACGCGGATTTGCCGGGTTTGCCTGCGCGCCAAAGGCCAGGCCCAGGCAAAACAGGACGAAGAGAACATATCGGTACTTCATCGCGGATAAGCAGATCAGGAATAGTCCTATGACTTTTGCAGTATCTACGGGGATTGCAGCCATAGGCAATCCCCGATTTCGCGATGGCATTCAACATCTTGGCGCGCTCAAAGTTTGCCGGCCAGACGGCTGGCTTGCGGCTGTCCATCGTAGACCCAGTCGCTGGCGGCAATTTCGTGGATGACGACATAGGTCGGTGCCGCCAGTGGCCCGAGTTCCTCGCCGAGCAGACGCTGGAATTCCGTTAGCAGCCGCGCCTTCTGCGCCGTGCTGTTGGTGCCTTGGGTGATCTTGATGTCGGCGTAAGCAGCCGCGCCGGTGAATGGCGTGCCGGCGACGAACCAGGCGCTGTCGGTCGTGACGACTTCGACCACGGTGACTTCGAGCCGTTTTCCCATGACTTCGGCCATCAGACGGCTGGCTTCTGCGCCGAGTCGGGCGCTGGAAACGTCAACGCGCTGGTCAACGGCAGCGAGGCGGTGCGCCACCTGCTGATCGCCGGCCTGGGCTGCGGCATCTTGCCGGACTTCGTGGTGACCGACGATTTGCGGGCCGGACGCCTGCGCAGCCTGCTGCCGCAGCATCGCCCGCTGGGCAACTTCAACAACGTGTACGCGCTCTACCTGCCCAGCCGCCACGGCAACGCCAAGGTGCGGGCGTTCATCGATTGGCTGGTCGCGCGGCTGGCGGAGTCGTCTTAAGCGCTGCCGCCGTAAAATTGAGTGGCGAGCACGGGCGGCAAGTTGCTGTTGTCGAACAAGAGCAGCAAAGACAATCGTGTCCCTGCACTCGCTGACTTGAATGGAGGTAATACCGGATGAACGCCCCGCAACGTTGCGCCTGGTGCGGCGCCGAACCGTACTACGTCGCCTACCACGACATGGAATGGGGCGTGCCGCTGCACGACGAGCGCGCCTTGTTCGAATTCCTGATTCTGGAAGGTGCGCAGGCCGGCCTGTCCTGGTCGACCATCCTGAAGAAACGCGAAGGCTACCGGCGCGCGTTCGACAATTTCGACGCCGAGCGTATCGCCCGCTACTGCGAGGCCGATGTCGCGCGCCTGCTGGCCGATGCCGGCATCGTGCGGAATCGGCTGAAAGTCGCGGCGGCCATCGTCAATGCCCGCGCCACGCTGGCCATCCGCGAGGAATTCGGCGGTCTCGACGCCTATTTCTGGCGCTTCGTCGACGGCCGCCCGATCCAGAACGCCTGGACAGCGTTGAACCAGATTCCGGCCAGCACGCCGCTGTCCGACACCATCGGCCGCGACTTGAAACAGCGTGGCTTCAAGTTCGTCGGCTCCACCATTGTCTACGCCCACATGCAGGCCACCGGCATGGTCAACGACCATCTGGTGAGTTGCTTCCGGCATCGGGAGTTGATCGCGTAACCGTTTGGATGCGTAGGGTTCGCCGCGCGCACCATTCCGCGCTGGGCGGTGCGCGCGGCGTACCCTACGCACTGGCTTCGGTCAGGTCTATTCGCCGACCGGCAATGCAGTCTTGTCCACCACGCGGCGCAGGATGAAGCTGGAATGCACGCCGCTGACGCCGTCGATGCGGGTGATGCGGTCGAGCAGCAGCGCCTGGAAGGCGTCCATGTCGCGTACCACGACCTTGAGCTGATAGTCGGCGGCCTGGCCGGTGATCAGCAGGCATTCCATGACTTCCGGGATTTCCGCGATCTGTGCCTCGAAGTTCTCGAAGCGTTCCGGCGTGTGGCGGTCCATCGAGATGTGGATCAAGGCCATCAGCGACAACCCCAACGCCTTGGCGTCGAGCAGGGCGCGATAGCCGGCGATCAGGCCGGCTTCCTCCAGCGCGCGCACCCGGCGCAAGCAAGGGGAGGGCGACAGGCCGATGCGGTCGGCCAGATCCTGGTTGCTGATGCGGCCGTCTTCCTGCAGCAGGCGGAGGATGTGGCGGTCGTAGCGATCGAGTTCCATAAATTGCTTGGATCATTTATGCGAAGCAATAAAGTTACACGTAACAATTAACACGAGCAATGCGCTGCCATAAAGCATGGATTGTCGAGTCGATTGCGCAATCAAATGTCGCGCGCTCCCGGCTACGATATGCCGCATCGAAATCGCAGCCATGACGAAGGAGCCGCCATCATGTTGCAACAGCCTGCCGCCAAATATCGCCCGTTCCCGCCGGTCGCGCTGGCCGACCGCCAGTGGCCGAATCGCACCCTCAGTGCGCCGCCGATCTGGCTGAGCACCGACTTGCGCGACGGCAACCAGGCCCTGTTCGAGCCGATGAATAGCGAACGCAAGATGCGTATGTTCCGTACCCTGTGCGACATCGGTTTCAAGGAAATCGAGGTGGCGTTTCCGTCGGCCTCGCAGACCGATTTCGACTTCGTGCGTGGCCTGATCGAAGGCGGCCACATCCCGCATGACGTCACCCTCTCGGTGCTCACCCAGGCGCGCGAACACCTGATCCGCCGCACCATGGCCTCGCTTAAGGGCGCGCGCCGGGCCATCGTCCATGTCTACAACGCCACCTCGCAACCGTTCCGCGACATCGTGTTCGGCATGAATCAGGCCGAGGTGGTCGACATGGCGGTCGCCGCCGTCCGGCTCATCAAGCAACTCGCCGCTGAACAGCCGGAAACCGAATGGGTGCTCGAATACAGCCCGGAAACCTTCTCCACCAGCGAGCTCGCTTTCGCCTGCGAAGTCTGCGATGCGGTCACCGCCGCCTGGGGCGCCACGCCGGACAACAAGGTGATCCTCAACCTGCCGGCGACGGTGGAAGCGGCGACGCCCAACGTCTACGCCGACCAGATCGAGTGGATGCATTGCCACCTCGCCCGCCGCGACAGCGTCATCCTCAGCCTGCACCCGCACAACGACCGCGGCACCGCCGTCGCCGCCGCCGAACTCGGCTTGATGGCCGGCGCCGACCGGGTCGAGGGCTGTCTGTTCGGCAATGGCGAGCGCACCGGCAACGCCGATCTGGTCACCCTCGCGCTCAATCTCTACACGCAAGGCATCGCGCCGGGGCTCGACTTCGCCGACATCAACGCTATCGCGCGCACCGCCGAGCATTGCACCGGCCTGCCGATCCACCCGCGCCATCCCTACGTCGGCGACCTCGTCTTCACCGCGTTTTCCGGCTCGCACCAGGACGCGATCAAGAAAGGCTTCGCGGTACAAAAGCCGGGCGCGACCTGGAACGTGCCGTATCTGCCCATCGACCCGGCCGATCTCGGCCGCGGTTACGACTCGGTGATCCGCGTCAACAGCCAGTCCGGCAAGGGCGGCGTCGCCTACTTGCTGGAAGCCGAATACGGCGTGGTCATGCCGCGTCGTTTGCAGGTCGAGTTTTCCGCCGAGGTGCAGCGCCACACCGACCGCCACGGCGGCGAAATGACCGCGGCGGACATCTGGCAACTGTTCTCACGCACCTATTTCGAGCGTGAGCAGCCGATGCGCTACGTCGAACATCATCTGTTCGAACACGGCACGGCGCAGGGCATCCGCCTCGCCATCGAAGTCGACGGCGTGGCGCACTTGCTCACCGGCGCAGGCAACGGCCCGATCGACGCCGCCGTGCATGCCTTGCACAGCATCGGCATCGACCTGCAAGTGCGCAGCTACGAGGAACGCTCCACCGGCGCCAGCGGCGAAGGCGGCGATGCGCAAGCCTGCGCCTTCATGGAACTCGCCCAGGTCGGCGGCGCGCAGCGCTATGGCGTCGGCATGGACGGCAACATCGTCACCGCCTCGATCAAGGCGCTGCTCAGCGGCGTCAATCGCCTCGGAATTGCGGGCCGCGACACGCTCCTCCCCCGCAAGGGGAGGGCCGGGGAGGGGATGGGGTTCGCGCCACGGGGCGTCCCTGGGGCAGCGTCTTAATGAAGTCCACGCTTGCGGAGATGCCCGCTGTGGGCTAGTTTCGACCGGCCTGAAGCGTAAAAAAATCACACCTCCAACCATTCAGGGCGAGCGACCCCATGACCACGAAACTGTTCGACAGCACCATCGTCTCCGCCCCGGAAGAGGCGCTCGATTTCATCGGCAACATCCTGGAGTCGTCCACCGAATACTCCATCATCGGCAAGGATCTGGACGGCAAGATCCTGCTCTGGAACGAGGGCGCGCGCCGGCTCTACGGCTACGAGCCGGAGGAGGTGGTGGGCCAGGCCAACTCCGCCATTCTGCACACCCCGGCGGACGTGGCGGCGGGCAAGCCGCGCGAGATGCTGGAGGCGGCTCTGCGCGACGGCAAATGGGAAGGCACCATCAACCGCCGGCGCAAGGACGGCAGCCAGTTCGCGGCGCGCGTGGTGGTGACGCCGCGGCGCGACGCCGAGGGCAGGCCGGTGGGCTTCCTGCTCATCTCCAAGGACGTCACCGGCGAGGTGGCCTTCACCGAGGAGCTGCGCAAGGCCAAGCTGTTCGACAGCGCCATCGTCGGCAACGCCCAGGAGGCGGTGGACTTCATCTCCAACATCCTGGAGTCGTCCACCGAGTACTCGGTCATCGGCAAGGACCTCGACGGCAAGATCCTGCTCTGGAACGAGGGCGCGCGCAGGCTCTACGGCTACGAGCCGGAGGAGGTGGTGGGCAAGGCCAATTCCGCCATCCTGCACACCGCCGAGGACGTCAAGGCGGGTCGGCCGCGCGAGATCCTCGACGCGGCGTTGAAGGACGGCAAGTGGGAAGGCACCATCAACCGGCGGCGCAAGAACGGCCAGCAGTTCACGGCGCGCGTGGTGATCACGCCGCGGCGCGACAACACCGGGCGCGCCATCGGCTTCCTGCTCATCTCCAAGGACATCTCCGACGAGATCCGCCTCACCGAGGAGTTGAAGGCGACCCAGTTCTACACGCGCTCGCTGATCGAATCGAACATCGACGCGCTGATGACCACCGATCCGCTCGGCATCATCACCGACGTCAACCAGCAGATGGCCGCGCTCACCGGCCGCTCGCGCGAAGCGCTCATCGGCTCGCCGTTCAAGACCTACTTCACCGATCCGCAGCGCGCCGAGGAGGGCATCAAGCTGGTGCTGCGCGAAGGCCGGGTCACCAACTACGAGCTCACCGCCCTGTCCAAGGACGGCCGCATGACGGTGGTGTCCTACAACGCCTCCACCTTCCGCGACGACGCCGGCCGGCTTCAGGGCGTGTTCGCCGCCGCCCGCGACATCACCGAGCAGAAGAAGCTGGAAGGCCAGTTGCGCGACTCCGAGGCCTACAACCGCGGCCTCATCGAGGCCTCGGTGGACGGCCTCATCACGGTGGACGCGGCGGGCACCATCTCCGACGTCAACGAGCAGATGTGCCGCATGTCCGGCTTTTCCCGCGAGGAGCTGATCGGCACCGCCTTCGCCGATTACTTCGCCGACGCCGAGCAGGCCACGGCGGGGGTGAACGAGACCTTCAACAAGGGCGTGGTGACCAACTACGTGCTCACCCTGGCCACCCGCCATGGCGAACAGCTGCGCGTGTCGTTCAACGCCTCGGTGTTCAAGGACCCGGCGGGCGCGGTGCGCGGCATCTTCGCCAGCGCGCGCGACATCACCGAGCAGGCGGGCCTGCAGACCCAGCTCGCCGAACAGCAGGCCTACAACCGCGGCCTGATCGAGGCCTCGCTCGACGGCCTCATCACCGTCGACCCGATGCTCAACATCACCGACGTGAACGAGACCATGTGCCGCATGTCGGGCTACACGCGCGCGGAGCTGATCGGCTCCGAGTTCTCCAACTACTTCACCGACCCGAAGCGCGCCAGCGACGGCGTGCGCCTCACCCTGGACCGGGGCGCAGTCACCAACTACGAGTTGACGCTGCGCGCCAAGAACGGGCGCGACAGCCTGGTGTCGTTCAACGCCTCGATCTTCCGCGGCGCCGACGGTCGGGTGCAGGGCATCTTCGCCAGCGCGCGCGACATCACCGACCAGGCCCAGCTCCAGGGCCAGCTCGCGGAAGAGCGCGCCTACACGCGCAGCCTGATCGAGGCCTCGGTGGACGGCCTGGTGACGGTGGACGAGAACATGACCATCACCGACGTCAACGAGACCATGTGCCGCATGGCCGGGCGTTCGCGCAAGCAGCTCATCGGCTCCTCCTTCCCCGGCTACTTCTCCGAGCGCGAGCGCGCCGCGGAGGGCGTGCGCCTCACCTTCCAGGAGGAGGCGGTCACCAACTACGTGCTGACCCTGGAGGCGGCCGACGGCGCGCAGCTGCCGGTGTCGTTCAACGCCGCGGTGTTCAAGGACACTGCGGGCAAGGTGCGCGGCATCTTCGCCTCGGCGCGCGACATCAGCGCCCAGAAGAAGCTGGAGGGCCAGCTCCAGGTCTCGCAGTTCTATACCCGCTCGCTGATCGAATCGAACATCGACGCGCTGATGACCACCGACCCCACCGGGGTCATCACCGACGTCAACGAACAGATGGAGGCGCTGACCGGCCGCACCCGCGACGAGCTGATCGGCACGCCGTTCAAGAACTACTTCACCGACCCCGGCCGCGCCGAGGACGGCATCAAGCTGGTGCTGCGCGATACCAAGGTCACCAACTACGAGCTCACCGCGCGCCGCAAGGACGGCAGCGAGACGGTGGTGTCCTACAACGCCACCACCTTCAACGACCGCGACGGCAAGCTCCAGGGCGTGTTCGCCGCGGCGCGCGACATCACCGAGCAGAAGAAGCTGGAGCAGCGCTTGCGCGAGCAGCAGGCCTACAACCGCGGCCTGATCGAATCCTCGGTGGACGGCCTCATCACCGTGGACGCCGCCGGCACCATCACCGACGTCAACGACCGCATGTGCCAGATGACCGGCTACAGCCGCACCGAACTGATCGGCTCGGCCTTCGCCGACTACTTCACCGAGCCGGACCAGGCGCGCATGGGCGTGGCGCAAACCTTCGAGGCGGGCTTCGTCACGGAATACGCCCTCACCCTGATCTCGCGCACCCGCCGCATGCTGCGCGTGTCGTTCAACGCCTCGGTGTTCAAGGATCCGGCCGGCAACGTCAAGGGCATCTTCGCCAGCGCGCGCGACATCACCGACCGGGTGCGCCTGGAAGAGCAGATGCGCGAGCAGCAGACCTACCTGCGCGGCCTGATCGAGTCGTCGGTGGACGGCCTCATCACCGTCGATCCGCAGGGCTTCATCACCGACGTCAACGAGCAGATGTGCCGCATGACCGGCTACAGCCGCGACGCCTTGGTGGGCTCTTTGTTCAAGCGCTACTTCACCGAGCCCGACCGCGCCGAGACCGGTGTCAAACGCACCTTCGCCGAGGGCGTGGTCACCAACTACGAGCTGGTGCTGCAGACCCAGGGCGGACGCAAGGCCACGGTATCGTTCAACGCCTCCACCTACCGCGCCGGCGACGGCCAGATCCAGGGCATCTTCGCCAGCGCGCGCGACATCTCGGAGCAGGCGCGCCTGCAAAACCAGCTCGCCGAGCAGCAGGCCTACAACCGCTCGCTGATCGAGGCCTCGGCCGACGCCCTGTTCGCCATCGCACCGGACGGCGTCGTCACCGACGTCAACGCCGAGGCGACGCGGCTCACCGGCTACTCGCGCAAGCACCTCATCAACTCGCGCTTCAAGGACTACTTCACCGAACCCGAGCGCGCCCGCGTCGGCGTCGAGCAGACCCTGGACGAGCGCCGCGTTATCGGCTACGAGCTCACCCTGATCACCCGCTATGGTCGGCGCATCACCGTGTCGTTCAACGCCGGCGTGTTCACCGACGCCCAGGGCAACCCGCTCGGCATCCTCGCCGGCGCGCGCGACATCACGGCGCAGAAACAGCTCGAAGTCCAGTTGCGCGACCAGCAGAGCTACGCCCGCTCGTTGATCGAGTCCAACATCGACGCCCTGATGACCACCGACCCGCTCGGCATCATCAGCGACGTGAACCAGCAGATGGAGGCGCTCACCGGTTTCTCGCGCGAGGAGCTGATCGGCAGCCCGTTCAAGAACTACTTCACCGACCCGAAGCGCGCCGAGCAGGGCATCAGGCAGGTGCTGTCCGAATCCAAGGTCACCAACTACGAGCTCACCGCGCTTTCCAAGACCGGCGACGAGACCGTGGTGTCCTACAACGCCACCACCTTCTACGACCGCGACGACAAGCTGCAGGGCGTGTTCGCCGCCGCCCGCGACGTGACCGAGCGCAAGCGCTTCGAGCAGACCCTGCAGGAAAAGAACCTCGAGATGGAGAGCGCCAACCTGGCCAAGGACCGCTTCCTCGCCAGCATGTCGCACGAACTCAGGACGCCGCTCAACGCCATCATCGGCTTCACCGGTACCCTGCTCATGGGCCTGCCCGGGCCGCTCACCGGCGACCAGAAGAAGCAGCTGGAGACCGTCAAGACCAGCGCCCACCACCAGCTCTCGCTGATCAACGACCTGCTCGACCTGGCAAAGATCGAGTCGGGCAAGGTGGCGCTCGACCTGGAGCCCGTAGGCTGCCGCGCCGTGGTCGAACAGGTCGCCCAGACCCTGCGCCCGCTCGCCGAAGGCAAGGGCCTGGCCTTCACCGTCACCCTGCCGGAGGAGGACGCCGTGATCCAGACCGACCGCCGCGCCTTGAGCCAGATTCTCATCAACCTCGCCAACAACGCCATCAAGTTCACCGAGGCGGGCACGGTGGGCATCGCCCTCTACCAGCATGACGGCGGCGCCACGCGCTTCGTGGTCAGCGACACCGGCATCGGCATCCGGCCGGAGGACCAGAACAAGTTGTTCGAAGCCTTCGCCCGCATCGAGGACGCGCCCTCGCGCCGCCAGGAAGGCACGGGCCTGGGGCTGCACCTGTCGCAGAAACTCGCCCACCTGCTGGGTGGCGGCATCGACCTGCAAAGCGAGCCCGGCCGCGGCAGCACCTTCACGCTCGAGATTCCGGGACGGTGAGGGGGTGAGGACCATGCCCGCCCGCATCCTGCTGATCGAGGACAACCCGGCCAACCTGGAATTGATGGTCTATCTGCTCCAGGCCTTCGGCTACGCGCCCGCCAGCGCGGACGACGGCGAGGCGGGCCTGGCGGCGGCGCGGGCCGCGCCGCCCGACCTCATCGTCTGCGACGTGCACCTGCCCAAGCTCGACGGCTACGGCGTGCTCGCCGGGCTGAAGCAGGATGCCGCCCTGCGCTACATCCCGGTCCTGGCGGTCACCGCCCTGGCCATGGTGGGCGACCGGGACAAGATCCTGGCCGCGGGCTTCGACGGTTACATCGCCAAGCCCATCACGCCGGAGGACTTCGTCCCCGTGGTGGAGAGCTTCCTGCGCCCCGAGCTGCGCGCCCGCGCCCAGCGCAACGTGTGCGCGGCGGGCGAGCCGGCCGTCGCCGCCGCCCGGCCGGCGGGGGGGCGGCGCGGCACCATCCTGGCGGTGGACGACACGCCGGCCAACATCGAATTCGTCAGGAGCGTGCTGGAGCCCAACGGCTACCGCGTCGTGGCGGCGAACCTGGTGGCCACGGCCCTGGGCCTGGCCGAGGCCGAGCCGCCGGACCTCATCCTGTGCGACTTGCACATGGCGCCGCTGGGCGGTGACGAACTGCTTTCGCGCGCCCGGCTCATCCCGGCCCTGGCGGACGTGCCGCTGGTCTTCATTTCCGCCAGCAACCCCGACGCGGCCGAACGCGGCCGCTGCCTGGACACGGGGGCCGCCCGCTTCCTGCTGCGCCCCATCGAACCGCAACTCCTGCTCGACGAGATCGAATGCCTCCTGAAGACCACGCCATGAACCCCGCCCCGGCCCGCATCCTCGTGGTCGAGGACCGTCCCGTCGACCGGGAGTATTTCCGCATCGTGCTGGGCTATGGCGGCTACCAGGTCCTGGAGGCGACGGACGGGGCGGACGCCCTCCATCTCATCCGGCACGAACGGCCGGACCTGGTGCTGACCGACGTGATGATGCCCACCATGGACGGCTACGAGCTGGCGCGCGCCATCCGTGCCGAGCCCGAGATCGCCGGAACCCGGGTGGTGTTCTGCTCCGCGGGCTACCGCGAGGAGGAGGCCAAGACCCTCGCTCACGCGGCGGGTGCCATGCGCTTCGCGGTGAAGCCCATCGAGCCGGAGGCCCTGCTCGCCCTGGTCGCCGAGGTCCTCGCCGAGGCCATGCCGCCGGTGGCCCAGCCCATCTCCCGGGTTGAGCTGGAACGCGCCCACCTGCGCCTGCTCTCCGACAAGCTGGTGGCCAAGGTGGATGAACTGGAGCGCGAGACCGCCGAGCGCCAGCGCGCCCAGGCCCTGGCCGCGCGGCGGGAGGCGCAGCTCGCGGGCATCATCGCCTCGGCCATGGATGCCATCATCACCGTGGACGGCGAGCAGCGCATCGTCCTGTTCAACGCCGCCGCCGAGCGCATGTTCGGCCACCCGGCCAGCCATGTGGTCGGCGGCCCCCTCGATGCGCTGCTGCCGGAACGTTTCCGCACCGTCCATGCGGGGCACATCCGCGCGTTCCACAACACCGGGGTCACGGCGCGGCGCATGGGCGCCCTGGGCGCCATCTCGGGGCTGCGCGCCAACGGCGAGGAATTCCCCATCGAGGCCGCCATCTCCCAGTTGGAGATGGACGGCGCGCCCTACTACACCGTGATCCTGCGCGACATCAGCCAGCGCATGGAGGCCGAGGCGGTGCGGCAGGAGGCGGAACGGCAGAAGGACGAGTTCCTCGCCATGCTGGGCCACGAGCTGCGCAATCCGCTCACCCCCATCCGCAACGCCGCGCATGTGCTGTCCCGGCTCGAAGTGGAGGAACCGCGCGTGCGCTGGGCGCAGCGGATCATCGAAAGCCAGGTGGTGCATCTCACCCGCCTGGTGGACGACCTGCTGGACGTGTCGCGCATCGCGCGCGGCAAGATCGTCCTGAAGCGGACGCGGGTCGGCGTGGCGCATCTGCTGCGCCAGGCCGTGGAGTCGGCCCAGCCGCTGATGCGGGACAAGCAGCATCACCTCGGCCTCACCGTTCCGGCGGAAGACCTGACGCTGGAAGGCGATCCCACTCGCCTCGCCCAGGTGGTGCACAACCTCCTGGACAATTCCGCCAAGTTCACGCCCGAGGGCGGATGCATCGAGCTGGCCGCGAGGGCGCTGGGCGACGAGGTCGAGATCGAGGTGCGGGACAACGGCGCGGGCATCTCCGCCGACCTGCTGCCGCAGGTGTTCGACCTGTTCCACCAGGGCGATGCCAGCCTGGACCGCGCCCAGGGCGGCCTGGGCATCGGCCTGACCGTGGTGCGGCGCCTGGTGGAGTTGCACGGCGGCCACGTGGAGGCGCACAGCGCGGGCCCGGGCCAGGGCGCGCGCTTCAGCGTCCGCCTGCCCCTGGTCGAAGCCGGCGCCGAGCCGCCCGAACCCATCGCCGCAACCACGGCCGGCGGCGACACGGGCATGCGCGTGCTGGTGGTCGACGACGACCCCGAGGTCAACCAGAGCACCGTGATGATCCTGGAGATGGAGGGCTACCAGGTAAGGAGCGTGGACAACGGCGCCGACGCCATCGAGGCGGTGCGGGATTTCAAGCCGCGCGCCGTGCTGCTCGACATCGGCCTGCCCGGCCTGGACGGCTACGAGGTGGCCAGGCGCCTGCGCCAACAGCCCGGCGGCAAGGAACTCACCCTGCTGGCGCTGAGCGGCTATGGCCACGAGGAAGCCCGGGAACGGGCGCGCGGGGCGGGTTTCGACGACCACCTGACCAAGCCGGCCACCCCTAACGACCTGCTCGCCATCCTGTCGCGCGTGGCCCGTTCCACGCCTGGCGGGTAGGCGTGAGTTACCTTCTCTCCGTTGGTCGGCAATCCTTTGCAGACGCTTTTGCCCGCCATAGCGGTACGCGGCGAGCAGTTTGAGAATGAAAGTCGGCAAGGGTTTGCCGACCTACAGCCTGCATCCGCACAACGACCGCGGCACCGCCGTCGCCGACGCCGAACTCGGCTTGATGCCGGCGCCGACCAGGTCGAAGGCTCACGCGGCGGATGACTTCGCTAATCAGCCAGGCGCCGGGCCAGCCAGTGATCCAGGCTCAGCTTGCCCGGACCGGACAGCAGCAGTGGCGCGAACATGATCAGGTAGATCAGCGGCAGCTTGAAGCCGTTATCGGAGACGTTGTAGCCATTGCCGGCATGCACGCTGACCCAGGCCACGATGGTCAGGATGATCAGCGAGACGCTGGCGAAGCGGGTGCCCAGGCCCAGCACCAGCGCAACCGGGCCGATCAGCTCGGCCCAGGTCGAAATCTGCCAACTGATCTCGACGGGCACGACACTGAACGGAAAGGGGAACTGATCCTGGATGTCGCCAAACCAGTTTTCGCCGTGCAACTTTTCGACGCCGGCTTGCCAGAATTCGTAGGCCAGCAGCAGTCGCAGGCCCAGCGGTGCAAGCCATTCGCCGAACCGGTTGAGCAGGCCGAAAAGATCGCGGGTCAGGTCGATGAGGGGGGGCATGATTCTCTCCATGTGCCAAGTAGCGCGCCTTCATGGCGCAGGGTGTTCAGCAGGTCGGCACCGGCCGCGACAAAGTGCGGGTATTGCTCAGGCGCGCTCTGCGCTGCCAGATGGGCCAGCGCCTCACGGCCGCTCGGCTGATGCTCGCGGAGCATGCGCAGCAGCCGGACCGACAGCGGATTCAGCTGAATGAAGCGCACGGCATTCGTTGCGTCTCTGAACAACAGGTAGCAATAGACCGCTGCATCGGCCTGGGCGGGGTTGCGATGCGGAGCGATTTGATGCACCGGATAGCGGTAACAGGCCAGTTGCGCGCTTGGATGCAATGCCGGACGTCCCCGCAGCAGATCGCCATCCGGATCGATTGCCGTCATATCGGGCTCGTCCGGGCTGATCGAGACATGCAGTTCCAGCCATTCGTAATGCATGAACTCGGCCAGGAATGGCAACGCCGGGAACTGCGCCGCCCCTTGTGCCTGCATCCATTCCAGAAATTCCTTGGGGATATCGCGAAACAGCGGCGAGTGGCAGCGGTGCTCGCTGAAGAATCGCCGCACCGTTTGTTGCCACGCCCGCGCGCCGAGGATCTTGCGGGTGATGGGATAACATGCGAGCAGGAAGCCTTGCAGATTGTTGAACAGCAATTCTTCGTAGACGCGCATGCCTCTGGCCGGCGCACCACGCGGTCGAGCCGCCTGCCTGGGGTTGCGGATGCGCGCGGCGAAGGCGGCCTGATACTCGGTGAAGGTCTGCGCTTCAGGCGGCATGGCGCAACTCCGGATGAACCCGGCCGGCATGCCGGGTTTGCAGGTGGCGGATACGCTGCACTTCCGGCAACAGTTCGGCCAGCGGCGGAATGTTGAAATCGCGCTCCAGCAAGGTCGGCGGCGTGCCGAAGCGCGCATAGGTGTGGTCGAGCAGATCCCACACCGGGTTGATCACCGCGGCGCCGTGGGTGTCGATGATCAGGTCTTCGGCTTCGCGGTAATGCCCGGCCATGTGCAGATAGACGATGCGTTCGGCCGGCATCGCGTCGATGAACGCGCGCGGTTCGAAGCCGTGGTTGACGCTGTTGACATAGACGTTGTTGACGTCGAGGTGCAGGTCGCAATTGGCCTCGCTCAACACGGCGCGGATGAACTCGATCTCGCTCAGTTCGGCGATGGCCGGCGCGACATAGTAGGAGGCGTTTTCGATGGCGATACGCCGTTCCAGGATGTCCTGCGTGCGACGGATACGCGCGGCGACATGGCGCACGGCATCGCCGGTGAAGGGAATCGGCAGCAGGTCGTAGAGATGGCCTGAATCGCCGCACCAGGACAGGTGCTCGGTGAACAGGGCGATGCCGTATTCGTCGAGAAAGAGCTTCACCCGCTGCAGAAAAACCGCATCGAGTGGCGCCGCTCCGCCCAGGTTGAGCGACAGGCCATGCGCGACGATGGGACGACGTTCGGCGAAATGGCGTAGATCGCGGCGGCGCGCGCCGCCCATGTCCAGCCAGTTTTCCGGGGCCAGTTCGAAGAAATCGATGGCGTTGGCGAGGCTGACGTCGGGAACCGCCTTGAGGTCGGGAACGAGTTCCCGCCTCAGGCCGAGTCCGGCGCCATGCAGTGAGGTTTCACGCATGGCCGGAACCCCCGCGGTTTACTTGTTAGCGCCGCATTTACCTTCCATGGCCTTGGCTTTATCGCCGCCGCATTTGCCTTCCATGGCTTTGGCTTTATCGCCACCACATTTGCCTTCCATGGCCTTGGCTTTGTCGCCACCGCACTTGCCTTCCTTGGCTTTGGCTTTTGCTTTGGCTTTGTTGGCGCCGCACTTGCCTTCGCCACATTTGCCCTCAGTGGCCTTGTCGGCGGCGGCGACCATGTAGCCGCTGTTCAGCGTTTGCATGGCGAAGGGATTGCCCGCCGCGTGGGCGATGCCCGCGGCACCGATGGCGGCGGTCAGGGCGAGGGTCAGGGTGGTTTTGCTTGCGTTCATGTCGCGTCTCCTAGAGGTCATGTCATATGCCCGGCTGGGCGGTTCATGACGATGGTCTCGGAGAAACGGGGCGGTTCAATGTTCGTGATCGCTCCGCGCGGCCAAAGCCTTGCGGATGCGTTCACGCGCCTCGGCGGGGAATTCCATGCTGTCGTCGGCAACCTCGGCACGTTTGGCCAGCATCCGCAGGGCCGCTCGCAGCAAAGTCATTTGCCGCTCGAAGCGACGGCAATTGACGCACATCCAGAGATGCATCCGCAGGCTCCAGCGTTCCCGGAAGCCCAACGGGCGTTCCTGGTTTTCCGAGATCAAGTGGCTTGCATCCTTGCATGTCAGCATGTTCATTCACCTCCGGGCGGCTTGCACTGCGTTACCGACCCAGTTCCTGTCGAGACACTGCCGGAGCCCCAAACGGGCCCGATACAGCATCGTCCACAGGTTGGTCGAGGTAATCGCCAATTCCTGACAAATATTTTCAGTATTTTCTTCCATCACCTCGCGCAACAGGAAAAGCCGCGCCAAGCGCGGCGGCAAGGCATCCAGGCAACGCTGCAGGATGGTCATGAATTGACCGCGTTCCAGCAATTCCTCCGGATTGCCCCAATCGGCCAGCCGGTTGCGCCAATGGCCATCGGCGGCGAAGTTGTCCTCGCTCCGCATTTCATCCGCATCGTCCAGCTCGTCCGGTTCGTCCAGCTGCACCTCGCGCGCTTCGTGACGAAACATGTCCATGATCTTGTACTTGAGGATGCCGATCAGCCAGGTGCGCGGCGAGGCACCGCCGGCATAGCGGTCACGCGCCTGCAAAGCAGCCAGCAGGGTTTCCTGCACCGCCTCCTCGGCCTTGTGTTCGTCACGGGTATGCACCAGCGCATATTTGTAGAGCGCAGCGCCATGCTCATCCAGCCAGGCGTCGGGCGAACCCAATGCGTTATCGGTCATGTCGGCTTCCTTGAACGCAGGAAAGATTGGTCGTCATTGCTTGCGCAGCAATATTGCTGTCGTTGACATTATGAACCGTGTGGTCCATAAATGCCTCATGGCAACGAATATTGGACGCCCCCTGCAATTCGACCCGGACACCGCGCTGGATGCAGCGATGCATCAGTTCTGGTCGAAAGGTTACGAGCACACCTCGATGCAGGACTTGTTGGCGACGATGAATCTGTCCAAGAGCAGTCTGTATCAGGCCTTCGGCGGCAAGCAGCCGTTGTTCCGGCGTTGCGTGGCGCGTTACACGGATCAATTCGCGGTCCGCATGCGCGAGGGTCTGGCGGCGGCGCCCAGCAGCCGGGCGTTCATCGAAGCTTTTCTGCATTCCGTGCTGGACGACGTGCGCGAAGGCCCGCGCGGTTGCCTGGTGATGAATACGGCCTCCGAATTCGCCCAGAGCGAACCGGAAATCGCGCAGGACGTGGCGCACAGCATCGAGCGCTTTCGCGGCATTTTGCGGGCCGCGGTGGAACGGGCGCAGCGGGAAGGCGACATCGCCGCCGAGCGCGACCCGGCAATGCTGGCGAATTACCTGGTCAGCAGCATGAGCGGCCTCAAGACCCAGGCCAAGGCTGGAGCCGATGCGGAAACGCTCAAGGGCATCATTGCGGTGGTTCTGTCCGCCCTGGACTGATTTTTTTGTGCGCTTATGGAACGTACGGTCCATTACGGAACCGCCAAACCAATCGCGGCCCCGGCCATGCGGCCGGGGTGTTCAACCAACAAGGAGCACCATCATGCAAACCAAGAAAATGGCCATCATCGCCACCAAGGGCACGCTGGACTGGGCGTATCCCCCCTTCATCCTGGCTTCCACCGCCGCTGCGCTGGGCTACGAGGTGCAGATGTTCTTCACCTTCTACGGCCTGCAATTGCTGAAGAAAGACCTCAGCCACCTGAAGGTCAGCCCGCTTGGCAATCCCGGCATGCCGATGAAAATGCCGTTCGGGCCGAAATGGTTCAAGGAGATCAACTGGAACATTCCCAACGCTGTGCAGGCACTGGTGCCGGGTTACGAAAATCTGGCCACCGTGCTGATGAAACAGACCATCCGCAATAACGGCGTCGCCAGCATTCCGGAATTGCGCGAACTCTGTTTTGAAGCCGAGGTGAAGTTCATCGGCTGTCAGATGACGGTAGAACTGTTCGGTTTCGAGCATGCCGATTTCATCGACGGCATCGAATACGGCGGCGCAGCAACGTTCTTCGAATTCGCCGGCGAGTCCGACATCTGCCTGTACATCTGACATGCACTTCGTGGTCTGCCGCCAGCAGGTGCCTGTAGTTTTTGTAGGATGGGCAAAGCGCAGCGTGCCCATCAACGCGCGACGACAGGGGGACGCTACGCTTTGCCCATCCTACGCATTTGGGGTCAATCTGCGGCAGCAGCTTCAAAGTGCAGCCAGACTGGGTGACTGTTTCCTGAAAATATTATTGTCAGGAATCGAATCGTCCGCCGACCAAACCGCAGCGCCAGCAAAAATCCAGGAGACAACGATGAAAACGACAGGCAACACGGGAACAGCCGCCAAAGCGGACCTGCGCGCGCAACCGAATCGCCGTTGATGGCGCGGCGCGAAAGCGGCATGGAACAGGCTTTACCCCAATTCATTCGATTCGGACGCGAGGTCTGCAACGATCTCGATCAGGCCGAGCGACGCGAATGGTGGCTTGCCAACGGCCTTGGCGGTTACGCGGCGGGCACCGTCGCCGGCACTTTGACGCGGCGTTACCACGGGCTGCTGTTCGCGCCGATGCAACCGCCATTGGGTCACACATTGGGGCGCACGTTGGTGTTCGCCAAGGCCGATAGCGAGCTCGTCGTCGGCGATCGCATCTACCCCCTGCACAGCAATCGCTGGCAGGGCGGCGCGATCGAGCCGCGTGGCTATCTGCAGCTCGAATCGTTTCACCTCGACGGCCGCTTGCCGGTCTGGCGCTATGCCATCGGCGACCTGCGACTGGAGGCGCGCATCTGGATGCAGGCCGGCGCCAACACCACCTGCCTGGCCTGGCGTTTGCTGTCCGAGCCTGGCGAAGCACGACGCACGCGTCTTGCCGTGCGCTTGTTGGTCAATGCGCGCGATCATCACGGCCAGACCGAAGCGGGCGCCTTTACCCCGCACATCGAGTTGGGCGAAGGCACGCTCCGGGTTGTGCTGCCGCATGGCATCCCGCTGCATTTTCGCAGCCGTTGCGGGCGTTTTCGCCCGCAAAACCAGTGGATCGAACGCTTCGATCTCCCGGCTGAGCGCGCCCGCGGCCTGCCTGACCGGGACAACCATTTGTGCGTCGGTGTGCTGGAACTGCCTTTGCATGCCGGTGAGTGGGTCGGCTTTGCCGCCTCGCTGGATGCGGATACCGCGCCGTATCTGGGCGAATCGCTGCGTCAGCGCCTGCATCACGACGCCAGTCTGCTGCGCCAGGCGAAAGTGCAGAGTCCGGCGCTGGCCAATGCGCCGGCATGGATCGACCAGTTGGTGTTGGCCGGCGACAGCTTCCTGGTGCGTCGCCCCCGCGCCGATGCCGATGGCGTTTCGGTGATCGCCGGCTATCCCTGGTTCGGCGATTGGGGCCGCGACAGCTTCATCGCGCTGTCCGGACTGACCTTGCCGGCCCATCGCTACGACGATGCGTGCCGCCTGCTGGAAAGCTGGGCGGGGTTTCTGGAAGACGGCCTGCTGCCCAACCACTTCCCGGAAGACGGCGCGCCGCCGGAATACAACGCCGCCGATGCGCCGCTCTGGTACATCGAGGCCTGGCGCGCCTACCTCGAAGCCAGCGGCGACCTGGTCGCGCTGGCGCGGCATTACCCGGCTTTGGCAGCGTTGCTCGGTCACTATGCAAGCGGCACGCGTTATGGCATCGGCATGGACCCGGCCGACGGTCTGCTGCGTGCCGGGGTGGAAGATGCCGGTCAGGCAACGCAACTGACCTGGATGGATGCGCGCGTCGATGGCCGGCCGGTGACGCCGCGCATCGGCAAGCCGGTGGAGCTGAATGCGCTCTGGTACAACGCACTGATGAGCCTGGCTGAGTTTTCCCGGCGGTTGCGGCAGGACGAAGAGCCCTTCGCCCATCTCGCAGCCCAGACCCGGCAAGGATTTCGCCGCTTTATCCGGGCGGATGGCGCCGGCTTGTTCGATGTGCTGGATGGCGACGAGGAAAACCAGGCTGCCCGCATGCGCCCCAATCAGATTTTCGCCGTGTCGCTGACCCATTCGCCGCTGTCGCGCAGCGAGCAAGCGGCGGTGGTGCGTATCGTCGGCGAACGGCTGCTGACCTCTTACGGCCTGCGCACGCTGGACCCTGCCGACGTGGCCTATCAAGCCCGCTATGAAGGCGGCGTGCGCGACCGCGATGCCGCCTACCATCAAGGTTCGGCCTGGGCCTGGCTGCTGCCGCATTACGCGCTGGCGTTGCATCGAGTCGGTGGCGATGCGGCCGCGGCGCAAGCTTTGCTGCAACCGCTGGCCGATCATCTGGCCGATGCCGGGCTGGGCTCCATTAGCGAACTGTTCGACGCCGAACCGCCGCACACGCCACGTGGCGCGCCTTGCCAGGCCTGGTCGGTCGCCTGCGCGTTGCAGGTCTGGTGTTTGCTGGAACGCGCCAAGGGGAAAAACCATGCTTGAAGCACCGCACGACGCCGAACGTACCCGTCTGGATGCCCAACGCGCTGGCCAGGAGAATTGGCGCTTGTGGGGGCCGTATCTGTCGGAACGCGCCTGGGGCACGGTGCGCGAGGATTACAGCGCCAATGGCGCGGCCTGGGAACATTTCAGCTTCGATCAGGCCGCCAGCCGCGTCTTCCGCTGGCACGAGGACGGCATCGCCGGCATTTGCGACGAGGAACAGCGCCTGATCTTCGCGTTGGCGCTGTGGAACGGCCGTGATCCGATCCTGAAGGAGCGTCTGTTCGGTCTCACCGGCAACCAGGGCAATCACGGCGAAGACGTCAAGGAATGCTATTTCCACCTCGACGCCACGCCGTCGCACAGCTGGCTGCGCTATCTCTACAAATATCCGCAGCGCGAATTCCCCTACGACTGGCTACAGCGGGAGAACGCGCGCCGCACGCGCGACGACCCGCCGGTGAGCCTGCATGACAGCGACGCCTTCGCCGACAACCGCTATTGGGACGTGGAAGTGCGCTACGCCAAGGCTGCGCCGGACCGGCTGCTGATCCGCCTGTTCGCCGCCAACCGGGGGCCGGAGGCGGCCACGATCTGGCTACTGCCGACGCTGTGGTTCCGCAACACCTGGAACTGGGGAGATCGCGAAGAAAAACCCGTCATGCGCGAAATTCCGCCGCCCAAGGGTGCGGTCTGGGCGCTGTGCGCCGACCATCCAACCCTGGGCAGCTATTACTTATATGGCCGCCGCCAGGCGGAACTGCTGTTCACCGACAACGAGACCAACACCGAAAAACTCTGGGGCCAGGCCAACGCCAACCCTTACGTGAAGGACGCCTTTCACCGCCACCTGATCCAGGGCGAAGCCGGCGCGCTCAACCCGGAGCACATCGGCAGCAAATTCGCCGCCAGCCACCGTTTGGTCGTGGCGCCGGGCGAAACCGGAATGACCGGCATGGTGCTGTCGCGCCAACCGCTGGCCGAACCGTTTGCGCAGTGGGAAGCCACCTTCGCCAAGCGCCAGGCCGAAGCCTCGGTGTTCTACGACGAGCTGCTGCCCAATGCCAATACCGAAGACAACCGCATCCTGCGCCAGGCCATGGCCGGCCTGATCTGGAGCAAGCAGTTCTACCGCTACGATGTCGGCCGCTGGCTGGACGGCGACGGCCATCCACCGCCGCAAGCGCGCAAGCAAGGGCGCAATCGGCATTGGCGGCATCTCAAGTTGAAGGCGGTCGTATCGATGCCGGACAAGTGGGAATACCCCTGGTTCGCGGCCTGGGATCTGGCGTTTCACGCTTCCGCGCTGAGCCTGCTGGATATCGATTTCGCCAAGGAACAGATCGAACTGCTGCTGAAGGAAAACGCGTTACACCCGAACGGCCTGATTCCCGCCTACGAATGGGCCTTCGGCGACGCCAATCCGCCGGTCCACGCGGCGGCGGCGCTCAAGGCCTACCGCGCCGAACGGGTGCAACGCGGGCAGGAAGACCGCGCTTTTCTCAAGCGCGTGCTGCACAAGCTGCTGCTCAACTACGCCTGGTGGATCAACCGCAAGGATCAGGACGGGAATAGCGTATTCGAGGGCGGCTTCATGGGGCTGGACAACATCTCGGTGTTCGACCGCTCGCAGTCGCTGCCGCCCGGCTTCCATCTCAAGCAGGCCGACGCCACCGGCTGGATGGCGATGTTCGCCCTCAATCTGACGCTGATCGCGCTGGAAATCGCCGTCGAAGACCCGGCTTACGAAGACATCGCCATCCAGTGCTACGCCCAGTTCATGAATATCGCCGCCGGGATTGTTGGCAACGGCGCTGGCAACGGCGCTGGCAACGGCGCTGGCAGCCTGTCGTTGTGGGACGAAACGGACGGTTTCTACAAGGACTTGCTGGTCGGCCCGGATGGCGGCCAGCGCCGCATCGACGTGTTTTCCTGGGTCGGCATCATTCCGCTTTTCGCCTGCGAGGTCGTCGATCAACGCTTGCTCAAGGCTGCACCGCGCTTCGCCGCCAAGCTGCGCGAGCACGGCGGCGGCGGCTTCGACGGCCATATCGTGTGCGCCTGCCCGGTGCATGAAAACGCGCGCGGCGAACACCTGCTGTCGCTGGTCGATCCGGACAAACTCGCGCGCATCCTGAGCCGGGTGCTGGACGAGCAACAATTCCTGTCCCGCTTCGGCGTGCGCGGCGTCTCCAAATATCACGCCACCCATCAGGATCTGGGCGAACTGCCCGGCATCGGCCATGCCCGCATGGAATATCAGCCGGGCGAATCGGCCAGCGGCCTGTTCGGCGGCAACTCCAACTGGCGCGGCCCGATCTGGTTGCCGACCAACTATCTGCTGATCCAGGCGATCGAAAAATACCACCGCTACCTGGGCGCCAGTTTCAGCGTCGCCGCGCCCTGCCTGGAGGGCCGCGCCGTCAGCCTGAAAGACGTTGCCAACCTGCTGGCGGAACGCCTGGTCGACCTGTTCCGGCGCGGCAAAAATAGTCAGATTCCCGCCTATCCGGCCGACTCGCCGCTGCAACATGATCCGCACTGGCGCGATCTACACCTGTTTCACGAGTACTTCCACGGCGAAACCGGCCTCGGCCTGGGCGCCGCGCACCAGACCGGCTGGACCGCGCTGATCGCCAACCTGGTGTTCCGGCGTTATCGACGCGATGTGCCCGAGTATTGGAAAGCCCACCCCGCCACCCCGACTGGAGAAAAACCATGAAGCATCTGTTAGTCGTATTGCTGTTGGCCATTGCCCCCGTTGCTACTCAGGCCGCCGAGACCACCGGCCTGGTCAGCCGCGTCAGCCCTTATCCGGTGACGGAAACGCTGGATCGTCTGGAAGCCGTTCTGAAAGCCAAGGGCGTCAAGGTGTTCGCCCGCATCGACCATGCCGCCGAAGCGCAAAGCGCCGGCATGAACCTGCGTCCGACGCAACTATTGATCTTCGGCAACCCGAAGGCGGGCACGCCGCTGATGCGCGCCAACCAGCGCATCGGCCTCGACCTGCCGATGAAAGCCCTGGCCTGGCAGGACACGCAAGGCCAGGTGCAATTGACCTGGAACAGCCCGGACTACCTGACCGGCCGGCATGGTCTCGACGCCGAGTTCAGCAAGAATCTGGCGGCGGTCGGCGGGTTGATCGAAGCGGCGCTGAAGCCATAAACGAGAGGAAGAAATGCTCGGGATCAATGTCCGGCTGGCTTGCTGGCGCGGGCGTTGGCTTCGAAGCCGCCTTTCTTCTTCCAGCCTTCGATGCCGTCCTGCAGCACCTTGACGTTTTCCCAGCCCATCAGGCGCATGGCGAATACCGACTGCGCGGAAAGCGAGCCGCTGTTGCAGTAGATCAGCACCATGCGATCTTTGGTGATTTCGGCTCGCCGGCCCGGGATCTTGCGCCATTCGATGTTGATCGCGCCGGGGATGTGTTCCTTGGCGAACTGCGCGGCGTCGCGGGCATCGATAACCACGATGTTTTTCCAGTCTTGCGCCGGAATCTGCTCCGGCCAGATGAGGCTGGAGCTGTATTCGGTGAAGTCCATATAGCCCTCGATGGCATCGGCAACCGCGGGATTCTCGGAGGCCATGGCCGGGCCGGTAATGAATGCCATGCCAAGCAACAGGCGATAAACGATTTTCGACATCTTGGATTCCTTGCAATGATCAAACTGATGGATGAACTGCGGCTTTAGCGCGAAGCGGGATTGAGACGGCAGAAGGTACAACGTCAACGGCGCCTGCGGCGATGGGCCATGCGGACCAGACGCGCGGGCGTTCATTCGGCTGTTGGCCGTGCCACGGGCCAGCCATGGGCACACCATGCGGTCATGCCGCCCCGAATCACCCGGACGTCGGTGAAACCCGCTTCGGTGAGCAGTCGCTCGGCCTGGGCGGAACGGCGGTCGGTGCGGCAGACCAGGCGAATCGGTCGCTGCTTGTGCTCTGCCAGTTCGGCCAGATGCGCCGGCAACGCCTCCAGCGGCAGGCTGCGCGCGCCGGCAATATGGCCCTGCTCGCCGGTGAAATCGGCGGCGGGACGCACATCCAGCAGCAGCACCGCGTCGTCGGCGTCGAGTTGTTGTTTCAGCGTCTCGACCGACAGCATTGCCGCCGACATCGGCTTGTCCCGCAACTTGCGCACCAGGCGGGGCAAAAAGGCGACGGCGGCGAGCAGGGCGAGCGCGATCAGGCTAGTGCGGATCACGCCCTCACCGCCGCCAAGCGCTTCGCGTCCGGCATGGCCCAGCCAGGTATAGGCGAAGGCGCCGGGCAGCATGAACACCCAGGTGGCCAGCACATAGGCGATAAACGGAATACGGGTCAGGCCGAGGGCGTAATTCAGCAAGTTGAATGGAAACGCCGGAACCAGTCGCACGAAGGCGACGAAACGCCAGCCTTCCGAGGTGACGCCGTCATTCAGGCGCGCCAGTCGCGGTCCGGCGCGACGCGTCACCCAGTCGCCGCCCAGGTGGCGTGCAATCAGGAAGGCGAGCGCGGCGCCCAGCGTCGCACCGGTCAGATTCCACAATGTGCCCCAGACTGGACCGAACAACGCGCCACCGGCCAGGGTCAATACCGAACCGGGCAGGAACAGCACGGTGGCCAAGGCGTAAAGCAACATGAACAGAAGCGGCCCCGCTGCGCCGGCGCTCTCGACCGAGGCTTGCAACGCGGCGGCGTCGAATCGATCGCGCAGCGCGATCGCGGCGCCGACCGCGAGCAGCAGGATCAGGCCGAGCAGGATGCGTGTGACGGTTTTGTTCATTGCGGTGCCCGATCGGAGTAGTTGCGGCGGTTGATGGCGTAGTCGGTGACTTCGCCTTTGAACGGCATCAGCAGCATGCCGTCGAGACGGTCCACCTCACGCGGGTTGGTGAAATCGCGGATGCCGATGACCATGCCGACATGGCCGGCGCGTGGCTGATCGCGGTAGGTGCCGAACAGGCGATCCCACCAGGGCAGGCTGAAGCCGAAGTTGGAGTTGGTTTCATCGTCCTCGATGGAGTGGTGCACACGGTGCATGTCCGGTGTCACCACGAACCAGCGCAGCACCCGATCGAGCGCAGCCGGCAGGCGGATGTTGCCGTGGTTGAACATGGCGGTGCCGTTCAGCAACACTTCGAAGATCACCACGGCGACTAGCGGCGGCCCAAGCACCATGATGGTGGCGAACTTGATCAGCATCGACAGGATGATTTCCAGCGGATGAAAGCGCGCGCCGGTGGTCAGGTCGTAATCCAGGTCGGCATGGTGTACCCGGTGCAGCCGCCACAGCGCCGGCACGGCATGGACCATGACGTGCTGCAACCAGATCACGAAATCCATCGCGATCACCGCCAGCGGCACGGCGATCACGAAGGGCACCTGGAAATGATTCAACAATCCCCAGCCGTGTTCCGCGGCGAACGCCGCGAATCCCACCGCCGCCAATGGAAACAGCAGACGCAGCACGACGGTATTGAGTACCACCAGGCCCAGGTTGCTGCCCCAGCGCAGGGCTTTGGAAACGCTGAGCGCGCGCCGGGGCGCGGCGGCTTCCCACAGCGCGACGACGGCGAAGATGCCGATGAAAAAGCCGAGCCGGATGGCGGGTTCGTTGGCCAGGATGAGTTGTTCAAAGTTCATTGGAGTCTCCAGGGGTATGACCGATTGCGGGCAAGGCAGCTGACGCCAAGCCCATTTTTTCAATTAGAAAACCAGCACCTTGTCGGCCCAGCTGGTCCAGTACGCGAGCTTCTCGATGGCGCCATGCTGGGTGCCGGCGATCAACTCCTCGTCCTTCATGCCGCGCGCCTCCATGCACACGCCGCAGACATCCACCCGCTCCGGAGCCAGGCGAATGATCTTGTTGAGCATGACTTGCAGGTTGTAGAAGCCGTTCGGCGGTTTCTGTCCGCGTTTGGCGATGAATACGGCATCGCCCATCAGGAATACCCGGATTTCCTGCTCCGGCTCGTGCGCCAGCGCATTGGCCAGTCGCAAGGCGTTGTAGGGACGCTCGGCGCCGTAAGGCGCATCGTTGATGATGAACAGGTTTCTCATGGCGATCTCCGTTCCGCGTGTGCCGGACGCTGTCAGAAATTCAGCAGTCGATCGGACCACAGGGTCCAGTCGGTCAGTTCTTCCAGCGTCCCTTTGTGCACGCCCTCGGCCAGCATGTCCGGCGACATGCCGCGCGCTTCCATACAAGTGCCGCAGGCGGCGATCTGGCCGTGGCGCAAGACCGGTTTCAACATGCGTTCGATGTTGTAGAAGCCCTGCGGAGTCAGTTGGCCGGATTTGGCGCACATCACCGAGTCGCCCATCAAAAACACCCGGACTTCCACCGCCTCTTTACGGGCCAGGGAGTCCGCCAGACGCAGGCCGTTGTAGCTGCGCTCGGAGCCGTAAGGGGCGTCATTCAAGATGACCAGAATGCGGTACATTTTTTTCTCCAGTTTGTGAGTCGCTCAAACCGATTTCGTTTCAATGCCGGCGCCGAGAGCACCTTCTCTCGGTTTCCGAGAAGAATCATGACATAAATCAAATAATCAAACGATGACTTGAATATACCAGTGGATTATTTTGATGGCGGACTTCAAGGGGGGTATTTCCGCGATAATCCGTCGCATGAGTCCGAAGAAAAAACTGTTCGAGCAATTCGCCCGCGTCGCCAAGTCACTGGCCAGCCCGAACCGCCTGGAATTGCTGGAAACCCTGGCACAGGGCGAGAAGAGTGTGGACGCCTTGGCGCAAGCAACCGGCATGTCCGTCGCCAATACCTCGCATCACCTCCAGATCTTGCGTGATTCCGGCCTGGCTGAATCCCGCAAGGAAGGTTTGCAGGTGTTTTACCGCCTCTCGGACGACAAAATCCCGACGCTGATGGGCTGCATCAGCGGTATCGCGGAGAAACATCTGGCCGAAGTGGAGCGCATCGTGCGCGAGCATTTCGATACGCGCGATTCGCTGACACCCGTTGGCCGGGACGAGTTGCTGGATCGGGTCAAAGTCGGCGGGGCGATGGTCATCGACGTGCGACCCGCCACGGAATACCAGGCGGGGCATATCCCCGGCGCGGTCAATATCCCGGTGGATGAATTACCGCAACATCTGGCGTCGCTTCCGCATGGGCAGGAAATCGTCGCTTACTGCCGCGGCCCCTACTGCATGTTGGCTTATGAGGCGGTAGCGCAGTTGCGCGAAGCGGGTTACCAGGCGCGTCGTCTGGAAGACGGCTTCCCCGAGTGGAAAGCGGAAAGTCGGCCGGTCGATACCGGAACGCAGCCAACATCGGCGTGATCCCGTTTAGTCGTGCTCATCTCACAAGGTGCAGATGCCACTGTCCGTATCGCAAACGGGTCGTGACACAGACTCCCAGAAGTATCCGTTACCCGCGTCCACTCTGCGAATGAGGCCCGCCTCAGCCAAGCCTGCGAGCATCGTTTCCAGTTCGGCTATGGCCAGATCGAACACGGTGGCCAGTTCCACCGGCGCTGCGCGTCCGTAGGTTCGGATAAAGCCGAGCAGGTGTTTGGGGGGCCTTTCCGGCGGCCGCCCTTGAAGAGATCCGCCGCTCAAGGCGTCGATGACGGCCTGCATGGCGGGAAAGCTCTGGTAGCCGCGCAGCATCGTTTCAAGCTCGCCGTAACGGAACACGAATGTGGGAAAGCCGCGCGCGCCATAACGGCGCGTCGTCGCCAAATCATCCTGGAAGGCTGTTGCGGCCGAGCCGTCCCTGAGATGGCTGATGAATTCCGCCAGATCGAGGCCGACATCGCTGGCCAGTGCGATGAGCACTTCTTGGCGACCGGTTTCCCGCGCCTCGGTGGCGGATGCCTCGCGCATGCGCCGCAGGTAGCGCGCAGCCAAGCCGGCATTCGTCAGTTCGGCGGCCTTGTAGGCGATGTTTTGCGGATAGGTGGAAACGGTCTCTGCGGTGAATAGCCGGAAACCTTCCGTCCGAACCGGCATGCCGTGACGTTCTGACGCTTCCAGCCAATGGCGGGCGATCTGGATATTGGAACCCTCCAGATCGCCGCCGATGTCGTTGGCGCGGTCGTAAAAGGCGCGAATGTCCTCCACCAGGCCGCCCATCACGTAACGGATGCGAATGGCATCGCCGTACCACGTTGCCAACTTGCGCAGCACCGGCTCGCTGCCCCAGCACCAAGTGCACACCGGGTCGGTGAAGCCCAGGATTTCCAGGCTCGATTGCTCGTTCATGCTGATTACCTCGCCAAGTCAGCCTCAGGCTTGCAGTGCGGGGATCAACACCTGAATCAACTCGCTACCTTCTGGCGTGGTCCAACTACCGGCAAGCTCCGCAATCAACTGGTTGGTACTGGTCAGCGTGACGCCGCCACGCTCCATCCGTCTCAGTGCAATGTCATCGGCCATCCTGGTTGGTGATCCGCCCGCATCGGCAACGACCTGCACCTCGAAGCCATCCCGCACCAGGCTCAGCGCAGGATAGACCGTGCATACGTCGTTGGTGACACCGGCAATGATCAGTTTCTTGCGCCCGGTCGCTTTGACCGCTGCGGCAAAATTCTCGTCGTCCATGGCGTTGACGATGCCAAAGCGCTTGATGCGGGCAGCAAATTCGGCGGGCAGGATGGATTCGAGTTCGCTCAGCAAAGGCCCTTGGGCGTTCCGGCTTTATGCGGCTTCCCGGTATTCCGGATCGTTTGCCGTCCATTTCGGACAAGAATGTAGCGATAGCGAATTTTTCCATCTATATGACGAAAGGCGTAACGTCGCCCCACTGACGATCAACTCCGTATCCTCGAACTCCGTCACCCCATCGCGATTCGCCGCCAGGGCCGAGAGATCGTCGACGTAGGTGGCGATCAGGCTGATTCCGTTTTCCGTGCTCTCCATCAGGATGCCATCGGCGATGACATGGGTGCGGCCGCCGGTGTCGGCGTCGAGTTCCGGGCTGGCGGGTCTGGCCGTCCTTGGTGAATCGCCCGTGGGCGTGTGAGCACGCCCTGCAAAAATGGTGCATGTTTTTCCTTCCCTGTGTTGACCGGTGTCCCGGCTTTATGCAGCGGTCCGGTGAGCCGGATCTTTCGCCGCTAATTCTGGATATGAATGTAGCTATAACCGTTTTTTCTGTCGATATGCCGTAAGACATATATGGCGCTGCCACATGCTCTACAGAACAGATTCAGGACATGGCAAACGCTTCATTGCCGCGATTGGAAGGCGTCCAGTACCATCAGGGACCGACTTCACTTGCAATCGATCAGACTTGGAAAACCAGCACATCCCCCTTTCCGCCATCCGCATGACATCCCGCGACGAGTCGGGCGAGACTGACCACGGCGATCGTTTGCCGGTGATCGAGGTGTTGGCGGAGATCGCCAGCAGCATGAGTTCCGATGCCAATACGGAACAGATGTTGATGCGTTTCCTGGAAATCATGGTGCGCATTTCCCGCGCCAAGGCGGGCGCGGTGCGCGTGTTGACGGCGGATGGCGCGCATCTGCGCATGGTCGGTTCGATCGGTTTGAGCCCGGCGCTGGTGGAGAAGGAACGCTATGTGCCCCTGGAGTGCGGCATCTGCGGCAAGGCGACGCTGTCGCAGACTTCGCAGTCGGAGAGCGTCATGGAGGTTTGCCAGAAGCAGGTGCGCCATATCTACTTCGCGCAGAAATGCAGCACGATCTACGCGGTGCCACTGCGCCACAAGGGCAAGGTGCTGGGCGTCTACAACATCTTCCTGGATAACCCGGCGCCGCTGCCGGAAGACATTCGCTACCTGTTCAACTCGATCAGCGAACACCTCGGCATGGCGCTGGAAAACACCCGCCTGACCCGCGAGAACATGCGTATCTCGCTGATGAACGAACGCACCATGCTGGCCAATCAGATTCATGACTCGCTGGCGCAGACCCTGGCCTACGCAAAAATGCGCCTGACCGTTCTGAACGAGGCGCTGGCGGACCAGGATCAGGATCGCGCCAACCGTTATCTGGGCGATGTCGAGGAGGCGGTGGATCTGGCCTATTCGGAACTGCGCAACCTGATCACCCAGTTTCGCGACCGTATCGACCCGCGCGGACTGGTGCCGGCGTTGCAGGAGATGGCGGAGAGTTTCAGCAAGAAGGCCAATGCCGACGTCGACTTCCTCAACGTGGCGCAGGATGTGGTGCTGACGCCGGAAGAAGAAATTCAGGTGTTCCACATCATTCAGGAATCGCTTTACAACATCTGCAAACATGCACGCGCGCGGCATGTCGTGGTGACGCTGGATCTGCACGACAACGAATATGTGGTCAACGTGGCCGACGACGGCGTCGGCCTGCATGGCGATGCGCTGTCTAATATGGGCAAGAGTTTCGGCCTCACCATCATGCGCGAGCGTGCCGCCAAACTGGGCGGCAAGCTGACCATCGAGAGTCGCCCGGCGGGTGGCACCATCGTGCGATTGAGTTTTCCGGCGCGGCCGGGGGTTGAGGACCAAACATGAGCCAACTTCGTATCGTTCTGGTCGACGACCACACGCTGTTTCGCAAAGGTCTGGCCGAACTGTTGGAACGGGATGGCGTGGTTGCGGTGTCGGCGATCACCGGTAATCCCGCCGAGGTGGCCGGCCTGTTGCGAACCCATGCGCCCGATGTATTGCTGCTCGACCTGAACATCGGCGGCACCGACGGCATTCAGGTCATGCAGGAATTGCGCGCCGAGGCGTTCATGTTGCCGGTGCTGCTGTTGACGGTGAGCGAGGCGGAAGAGGACATGGCGCGCGCGTTGCGCAACGGCGCCAACGGTTATCTGTTGAAAAGCATGGAGCCGGATGAACTGGTCGACGCGATCATCCGCGCAGCACGCGGCGAAACCGTGGTGGCGCCGGCGATGACGGCGAAACTGGTGCGCATGCTCGACGGCAAGAACAACAGCGCGACATCGTTATTGGAGTCGCTGACGCAACGCGAGCGCGAAATCCTGAAGCATCTGGCCAAAGGCGAGAGCAACAAGACCATCGCGCGCGAACTCGATATCAGCTACGACACCGTGAAACTACATGTGCGCCACATCCTGGCCAAGCTGAATCTGTCTTCGCGCGTCGAAGCGGCGGTGTTCGCCGTGGAGAACAAGCTGTCGCCGGGCTTCGAGGCGGATCGGAAGAACTGACACGGCGGCTTAGGCCATCTTTAACACCCGCCCCGAATAACGACTAAATAAACAACAAGTTTCGTAGGTTGGGCAAAGCGCAGCGTGCCCATCAACCGGTGCCATTCGATGGGCGCGCTTCACCAGTTCTGATGTAACTACTAAGCGAGGACTAAGCCGCCAAAAGACGGCGGCCAAGTCGCTGCTTATCGGCACACCGGATGCCTAAGCGGCAAAACCCGCCGCCAAGGCATCCGCAGCGCTTCGCCCATCCTACGGGCGGCCGGTCAGCTGCGCAGATTGCGCAGATGGTCGTGGTAGCGCGCGCGGTAGAGCAGACGGCGGTGTTCCGGGCGGTCGCTGAAACCGGCGCGGGTGTGCAACACGTTGTTGCAGATCAGGCCCATGCCGGCTTGCAGCTTGAGGCTGAACACGCCGGCGGGACGACTGGCAAGGAGTTCTTCCAGCGCTTTCAGCGCGGCCTGCGTGGCGGCATCCTGTTTCCAGGCGATGCTTTTGGTGCGGGCGGTGTAGCGCAGATGCAATTGGCCGTCGGCGACGCACAGGGCCGGGCCGGTTTCGTCGGCACGGGCGATGGTGAGCTCCCCGCCGGTTGCGTCTTCGCGCGCCGGGATGGTCATCGCGTCGGCCGCCATCAGGGCGCGGATATGGGCGGGGTCGGCGTCGCGCAATGCGATATAGGCCAGTTCGTGGTCGAGCAGGTCGTTTTCGCCGCCTGCGTCGGCCGCCCGCACGCAATGCAGCGTCATCGCGAAGATGCGGCGTTCCGGCGGGTTGTAATAACCGTCGGTATGCCAGCGGATGCGGTGATGCGTGTAGGGAATGAATTCGCCGCGGGTCGCCTGGGCGTCGCCTTCGTCTTGCGGCGTCAGGCTGGAAATGCCGTCTTCGTCGGACAGCCAGTTGGCATCCAGATGGGTCAGGCCGAATTGGGCGGAGAGCAGGCGCGGTCCGTCCTTGTCTTCCGCCTCGCCCAGATCGGTGGCGTAGATGGCCATGTTGGTCTTGGCGATACGCTGCCAGATGGCCTTGTATTCAGCGTCGCTGAGCTGTTTCGGGTCGCGTACCGGAACGATGAGATCTTCGCCTCGCGTCGGATAGCCGCTGAGTTTTGCGCTGCGCCAGGCTTGATAGCCGGCGACATTGTCGGGATGGAACGGGCTGTTCGACGGAATCACGTCGTGGCGTCCGGCGGGTAGAAGCCGTCCATGTTTTTCCGGGCCATAGCCATCATGGCCGGGACTTCGATGTCCATCAGTTGATCCTGGATCCAGCTTTGATCGGATTTCAACATGTCTTCCCGAATCATTAGACTGAGGAAGCGCGCGGCCTGGAAGCTGGCTTTGCCATCCGGCAGCGTGAACTCGGCAAACTCGCCGTAGTCCTGCATCCGCTTGTTGAGCAGTTCGATGTAGCCTTCCTGATAGTCATATTCGGGATCGCGCGCGCCTTCGTTGAAGTCGAGGATGTTCTGTTCCATGACCTCGGCGAGACGAATACCCGTCGCACTGATCAGATCCTGGCGTTGGTTGTCGTCTATGCGGTCGAACGCGAGTCGATCCATGTAGTGCACGAGAAAACAGGTCAGCTCGGCGATGATCTTGAAGCCGCGTTCCGGCGTGATGATGTCGTAGTCGGCCTTGGAGAGGTTGTCGATGGCCTTGTCGGCAAGCCGCCAGAGCATGGAAGCCATCACCGTTGCGACTTCTTCCGGCGGCCGTTCGCCTTCTTTTTTGAACCAGGTGGTCTTGACGCGCAGCATGTGGGGATTCCTTATTCTCCGGTGGCGATCGGGCGCGACGGGTCGCGAATCCACTCGCTCCAGGAGCCGGGGTAAAGCCGTGAACCGGGCAGGCCGGCGATTTCCATGGCCAGCAGGTTATGGCAGGCGGTAACGCCGGAACCGCAGGAATGAATGACTTGCCAGGCGGGGCGGCCCTTGAGCAGGGCCTGGTAGTTTTCGCGCAAGGCTTCCGGTGGCAGATAGGTGCCGTCGATATCGAGATTCTCTTCGAACGACCAGTTGATTGAACCGGGAATGTGGCCTGCTACCGGATCGAGCGGTTCGTATTCGCCGGAGAAACGGCGCTCCGGTCGGGCATCGATGATCAATTGATCGCCGCTGTTTACGGCATGCAGCACGTCGGTGGCGGTCACGATTTGGCTCGGTTCCGGCAGACAGGCGCATTGTCCTTTGTGAGATTCGGGCAGATCGGCGGTGACTGGGCGCTTCTCGCGCAACCATTTCGGATAGCCGCCATCCAGCAATGCCACGGCAGGGTGGCCGAGCCAGCGCAGCATCCACCAGGCACGCACGGCCATGGCGCCGAAACTGTCGTCATAAACGACAACCTGTTTGTTGATGCCAACGCCCATGCCGCAAAGTCTGTCGGCAAAAAGCTGTGGGTCGGGCAGGGGATGGCGGCCGCTCGATGCGGTGATCGGGGCGGAGAGATCTTCGTCGAGATGGACGTAACGCGCGCCGGGAATGTGGTTCTTCAGGTAAGACAGCCGACCGGCTGCCGCATCGGTCAGAGTAAAGCGGCAATCCAGCACGATCCAGTCGGGATCGTCGAGATGCCGGGCCAGGTCTTCGGTCGTAACGAGGGTGTTGATGTACATGGTTGTGACTGACAGGTGACGCGTTGCAGGTTGCTGGACTGACTCGGGATAGGTATCCGCCGGGTACCCGATCAACCGGCAACGCGTACTTCGAGTTAGTACCCGCCCTTGCCGAACGGCTTGGTCATGCCGGCAACCCGTGCGGCCTGGCGCGCGGGCTGGCTGGGGAAGAGTTCGTACAATTTCTTCTTCCAGTCGGTGTCCGGATACATCTCGTCAAGTTCCGCCAGCAGATTGCGGAAATTGGGGGTGTGGCCATCTTCCTTGTATTTTTCACGCATGAAGTTGACCACTTGCCAGTGTTCGTCGGTCAGGGTGATTTTTTCAGCAGCGGCAATGATCGAAACGATTTCGTCGCTGAAGTTGGCTTCAAGAAGGAAATCCTCTTCGCCAGTTTCAAGTTCTTCGCCATTCAGTACGTATCCCACGGTTTTCTCCTGTCAATCTGGTTGAAAAAAAACACTTCATATCAGGCTGCGGCCGCTGACATGCTCAGTCGATAGCCACTGCCTTGATCGATTTGTGCGGAATGAAAACTCCGCAGCCATACCCTCGATACAAGCCCAGGCCGCGTTCCTGCAGCATCAGGGATTGCATCAGATCGATATCGTGCAACATCAGGCTGAAGCCGCCAATTACCCTTTTGGGGATGTGCATTTTTTGGGGCTTGCCGGGGATGAGTCCGGCAACGATCTCCAATTCCTGCAGTTGGCGTCGGATTTCGTCGAGAAATCCCGCTTCATCCTCGTTGTCGACGGCGACAAAGTGTGAATAGAGCGTCGCATATGGCGTCACGGATTTTTCTTTCAAGGCGCCGATGAGCAGTTTTCCGGCCCCGGGATCGATTTCCTTGCCGACCAGTGCATGTGCGTCGGTAACCCGCTCTGACGGTAAGCGCAAAACCAGTTTTACGCGTCGATTGATCACCAGGTTGTCGTTGCGGCCGCTGGGCGCACCGTGCACCGGGTGGATGGCGATGCTCGGCACGTCACGTACCCAGGCGAGATGTCGCGCAATTTCTTCAAACAGGGCGTAGCCATGATCGGCTGGGATCTCCAGGCCGGATAAATCAAACTGAACATCCGTGACGTTGGACGTGTAGTTGAGATGTTTGATGGCTTCCCATTCCGGGTTGTACATACGCATGGCTTCAGCTCTCCTCGGTGGTGCTGGGCGGTTCGGCCAGAGGCGTTGCCCATTTCAGCATTTCGTCTGCCCAGAATTTGGCCGTGACGGGATCAATATCGAAAATCGTGAAGCGCGCACCACGCTCCCTGATACGCAAACGCAGCATGGGAGTGCCACCGCCTTCGTAAACGATCTCGTGAAATTCGATTTCCTGGTTACCGAAAGGGTTGCGAAACTTCGCAAGAGGTTTGATCTGGTCCATAATCCATGAGTATCTGGTGATGTGCTGATTATCTGACATTTTAAGTCGGGTATAGGTATTGCCGACTTGGGTGGGTGCAAGCCTACCCGAACGGGTAGGTTTTGAGTTACCCGAGTGAAATACCCGGTTACCCCTTCGGAATGATGGTTAGGCGGATAAGCGCTCCCTAATATGCATGCACTCGTTCCGTATGGCGGTTTGTCAGCGGGAAGGTGCTGTGAATTGTGACGACACCCTGTGGTTCAAGACTTCAAGGAGATATACAGATGGCAAAACAAATGCATGAAACGCCGAACCTGGACGAACTCGAGACTGGCCCGTGGCCCTCTTTCGTGACCGGTCTGAAGCGTCTGGCTAAAGACAACGACATGATGGTCGACCTGATGGGGCAGCTGGAAACCTCCTATCAGACCAAGTTCGGTTACTGGAAGGGCGGCACGGTTGGAGTGGTGGGTTACGGCGGTGGCGTTATCCCGCGTTTCACCGAATTGAAAGATGAGAACGGTGCGCCCCGTTTCCCGGAGGCTGCCGAGTTCCATACTCTTCGCATCATGCCGCCCGCCGGTATGCACTACACCTCCGACCTGCTGCGTCAGATGAGCGAAGCATGGCTGGAAACCGGTGGTTCTGGTCTGATCGCTTTCCATGGTCAGTCTGGCGACATCATGTTGCAAGGCATCAAGACTGCCGACGTGCAGCGCGCCTTCGACAAGTTCAATGAAATGGGCTTCGACCTTGGTGGTGCCGGCCCCGCGCTGCGTACCTCGATGTCCTGCGTCGGTGCCGCGCGTTGCGAAATGTCCTGTTATGACGAGGCTCGCGCTCTGCGCACCGTCATCAACAACAACCTGGACGACATGCATCGTCCTTCCCTGCCGTACAAGTTCAAGTTCAAGTTCTCCGGTTGCCCGAACGACTGCATGAACGCCATTCAGCGTTCCGACATGGCCACCATCGGCACCTGGCGCGACAACATTCGTGCCGACGAAAAGCTGGCGCGTGACTGGTATGCCGCACACAGCATCGAAGACACCATCAACATGGTGGTCAATCACTGTCCCACCAAGGCAATCCAGCTCAAGAAGAACGACGGCGTTGCAGCTGGTGAAGGCATGACCAAGGTTGCGATTTCCGACGATCATTGCCTCGAGATCGATAACCACAACTGCGTACGTTGCATGCACTGTCTGAATGTCATGCCTGGTGCGCTGCTGCCTGGCAAGGAAAAGGGCGTGACCATCCTGGTGGGTGGCAAGAGCGTGCTGAAGATCGGCGCATCAATGGGCACCGTTGTGATTCCGTTCATGAAGCTGGAGTCCGATGACGACTTCGAGAAGCTGAACGATCTGTCCCGCAACATCCTCGACTTCTTTGCCGAGAATGCGCTGGAGCATGAGCGTACCGGTGAAATGATCGAACGTATCGGTCTGGTGAACTTCCTCGAAGGTCTGGATATCGAAGTCGATCCCACCATGATCTTGCATCCTCGTACCAATCCGTACTTCCGTTCCGACGATTGGGACGAAGAAGCGGCGAAATGGTTCGAACGCAAGGCTGCTGCGTAATTTCGTAGTTCCGCACCGCACCCCGACGGTGTGGTGCGGATACAAAAAAGTTTTCCGATCTTATTAGTTGGAGAAAAGTATGGCTGAAAGGACACATGAAACCATCGAATCTGGTGCGCCGGATCCGATGCCCTACATGCACCCCGTAATGAAAGACAACTACGGGAAGTGGGTATTCCACTCGCATCCCAAGCCGGGCGTGCTTTATCACCGTGCCGAGAACGGCGCCGAAGTCTGGACTGTCAAGGCGGGTACGCAGCGCCAGATGGACCACTACACCATTGTCAAGTTGGCCGACATCGCCGATCAGTTCGCTGACGGTTATGTGCGATTCACGACGCGTGCCAATATCGAGTACATGGTTACCGATAACTCGAAGGTCGAGCCGCTGATCAAGGCGCTTACCGATAACGGTTTCCCCGTCGGCGGAACTGCCAACTCGGTGTCGATGATTGCGCACACTCAGGGCTGGTTGCACTGCGATATCCCCGGTACCGACGCTTCCGGCGCCGTCAAGGCGCTGATGGATGAGCTGTACGACGAGTTCATCAAGTGCGAGATGCCGAATCGCGTCAAGCTGTCCACCTCCTGCTGCGAAATCAACTGCGGCGGTCAAGCGGATATTGCGATCGTGATTCAGCACACCAAGCCGCCGAAGATCAACCACGATCTGGTTGCCAACGTGTGTGAGCGTCCTTCCGTCGTGGCGCGTTGCCCGGTCGCGGCGATTCGTCCTGCTCTGGTGAATGGCAAGCCCTCGCTGGAAGTCGACGAGAAGAAATGTATCTGCTGTGGCGCTTGCTTCCCCCCGTGCCCCCCGATGCAGATCAACGACCCTGAGCATTCCAAGTTTGCAATCTGGGTTGGCGGCAAGAACTCCAACGCACGCTCGCGCCCGACCTTCCACAAGCTGGTTGCCTCGGGTATCCCGAACAACCCGCCGCGTTGGCCCGAAGTCAGCCAGGTCGTCAAGACCATCCTGGCTGCCTACAAGGCGGACGGTCGTCCTTGGGAGCGCATGAACGACTGGATCGATCGGATCGGTTGGCCCGCGTTCTTCGAGAAGACAGGTCTGCCGTTTACCAAGTATCACATCGATAACTGGCGTGGCGGTCGCAGCAGCTTGAACGCATCTGCTCATATCCGCTTCTAAACAGGTATCCCGGGGCGCTGCCCCGGGTGCGGTCAAGATGGATATTCGGAGATAGGGATATTTAAATGAAAATCGGCATTATGGTTAGCGAAGGGCCTTACAACCATCAGGCAAGCGATACGGCTTATCTGTTTGCGCGTAACGCCATCGAAAAGGGACATTCGGTTCCCCGCGTGTTTTTCTATCACGACGGTGTGAATAACTCGACCAAGTTGACGCAGCCTCCGCAGGACGATCGCAACGTGGTGAATCGTTGGTCCAAGCTGGCGGAAGATCATGGCGTGGACCTGGTGGTGTGTATCGCTGCAGGTATGCGCCGCGGTATTACTGACGACATTCTGGCTCCGGGCTTCCGTATTTCGGGTCTGGGGCAATTGGTAGAAGCCGGCATCCAGTGCGATCGCTTGGTGACTTTCGGCGATTAAGGGGATAACGATGAGCGACATGATGGATGACATGGACGAAGGCGGAGAAGGCGTCGTCAAGAAATTCATGTTCGTCAACCGCAAGGCGCCCCACGGCACGATCTATGCGCTGGAAGGCCTGGAAGTTGTGCTGATCTCTGCTGCATTCGATCAGGATGTGAGCATGGTGTTCGCGGATGACGGCGTTTACGAATTGATCAAAGGCGTCAACACCAAAGGTATCGAGGTCAAGGACTTTTCCAAGACCTATCGCGCACTTGAGGGTTATGACATCGAGAAGTTGTATGTCGAAAAGGCGTCCATGGATGCTCGCGGCTTGACTGAAGACGATCTGATCGTCGATGTGACCGTACTCGACAGCGCAGAGATGGCCAGTCTCATGGCTGAACAAGACGTCGTGATCAGCTACTGAGGGAGACGAATATGCTGCATATCGTTAACAAATCGGCTACTGAGCGTAACTCGCTCGAAAGCGCATTGCGTTTGGCCACAAAGGGTTCTGCCGTTCTGCTGATTGAGGATGCTGTCTATGCGGCAACCACAGGCAGTGCGGCAGCGACGAAAGTCCAGGCGGCCATGGCCGATTTGCAGGTTTATGCCCTGGGTCCCGATCTGGATGCACGCGGTATGTCCGCGCGTGTTCTGGATGGGGTGAAGGTTGTTGATTACGGCGGTTTTGTGGATCTCGTCACCGAGCACAATAGCTGTCAATCCTGGTTGTAATTTTTCTTGAGGAGTTCGCTATGCCTATGGTTGAAGTTGCCGGCAAATCTTTTGAAGTTGATGAGGAAGGCTATCTGACCAACCTGAACGATTGGAACCAGGATATTGCTGTTTACCTGGCCAAAGAAGAAAAGGTTGAGATGACCGAAAACCACTGGGATGTGGTCAATTTCCTGCGCGAGTACTACGACGAATATCAGATCGCTCCCGCCGTTCGCGTCCTGACCAAAGCCGTTGCCAAAAAGCTCGGCCCGGAAAAAGGCAACAACAAGTACCTGTACGAGTTGTTCCCCTATGGTCCCGCCAAGCAAGCCTGCAAGATTGCTGGCCTGCCCAAGCCGACCGGTTGTATCTGATCGTTTGATCTAGATCGATTACCCGGCGGGTGATGCCTGCCGGGTATCCAGTCATAAGAGTGAATCCGGTTCTACCGGAACGCTATGGTATTGATCTGCCAACGCAGAGGAACGGATGACATCGCTGACCGTCATTTTTACGGGCCTGTTGTATATCGCCACGATCATATTGATCGCTGGTCTGGCCTATCGCATCTATGAGTACAGCCGTACCCCGGCTCCGCTCGTGATCCCCACCACGCCTGCGCCAATCAACAGCTCCGGTGTCGTCATGCGCATGGCGCGTGAAGTTGTGCTGTTTGAATCACTGTTCAAATCGAATAAATGGATCTGGTTATTTGGCTGGCTGTTTCATGTCGGTCTCGCTCTGGTCTTGCTCCGCCACATTCGTTATTTCCAGGAACCCGTCTGGTTCTGGATCGAATATATTCAGCCGTTCGGGAAATACGCCAGTTTCATGATGATTGCCGGTCTATCCGGTCTGTGGGCGCGTCGTTTCCTGGTTGACCGCGTGCGTTACATCTCGACGCCTTCCGATCATCTGATGCTCGCCTTGCTGATTGCGATCGGTCTATCGGGAGCAATGATGACCTTCGTTGCACATACCGACATCGTTAGCCTCAAGGCTTTTGCCCTCGGATTGCTGACCCTGGATTTCCATCCGGTGCCTGCCGATCCAATTCTGCTGGTGCATCTGAGTCTGGTTGCCTTGTTGATGATCATCTTCCCGGTAAGCAAGTTGCTGCATGCGCCTGGCATTTTCTTCAGCCCGACGCGCAACATGAAGGACAACCCGCGTGAAACTCGCCATATCGCCCCTTGGGCGGCAGCGATGGAGCGGGATAAGGCTTAATCGCCTATCCAGTCCTTGTAAGCCAACGTAGTGAACGGATAAAGAGTTAAGGAGCCAACGTGGCAGCTGCAGAGTTCGAAGTCCCCACGCTGACGGAATATACGGTCGTCCCCAAGATCAATGCCGGGGCGACGGAACACGTCAAATCATTCAAGGCGGCCGAAGTCAGCCAGACCTATCTGGGCTATCCCTGGACTTTGACCGAAGACTGGAAAGAGCGTGCCATCGACAAGATGGGCGATCTGCTGGGCAAATATCGCAGTCTGCGCGTGTTCATGGATGCCTGCGTGCATTGCGGTGCATGCACCGATAAGTGCCACTATTTCCTGGGTACGGCAGACCCGTGCAATATGCCGGTTGCCCGCCAGGATCTGATGCGCAAGGTGTATCGCCGCTACTTCACGTTGCCGGGCAAGATTGCACCGTGGCTGGTTGGCGCCGAAGACCTGACCGAAGATGTGCTGAACCAGTGGTATACCTACTATCACCAGTGTTCCGAATGTCGTCGTTGTTCCGTCTATTGTCCCTACGGAATCGACACGGCTGAAGTCACCATGGCGGGTCGCGAGATACTCAACCATATCGGTATCGGGCAGAAATATTCCAGCGAGATCCTGGTCAAGGTACAGAAGATCGGCAACAACCTGGGTCTGCCGGGGCCGGCTCTGGAAGATACGCTGCTGGGTCTGGAAGAGGACATCGAGGCGGATACCGGGGTCGCCGTAAAACTGCCCCTTGACGTTGAAGGTGCCGAGTATTTGTTGGTGACGCCGTCTGCCGATTTCTTCTCAGAGCCGCACGTCGAGTCGCTGATTGGTTATGCCAAGGTGTTTCATGCTGCCGGCGTATCGTGGACTTTGTCGACCAAGGCTTCGGAAGCAGGCAATTTCGGCCTGTTCAACGGCAGTTACGACACCATGCAGAAAGTTGCGATGCGGATTCGCGACGCTGCGCTCGAACTGGGCAGCAAACGCATCATCGTGGGCGAGTGCGGACACGCCTGGCGCGTGGCTTATAGCTTCTGGAATACGCTAACCGGCATCGGTTATGGCGGCGACGATCCGTTCTCCAAGAAACTTCAGCAGCAGCTCGACAACCGTTTCCCGCAGCCGATGCACATCTGCGAATACACCTGGGATCTGATCGAGAACGGTGTACTCAAATTCGACAAATCGTTGAACGACGACCGAGTCATTACCTTCCACGATTCCTGTAACGTCGCGCGCGGTTCGCGCATGGGCACGGAACCGGGCGGCCAGTTCACCATCCCGCGCAACATCATCATGGCGGTTGCCAACAATTTCCACGACATGGCGGCCGAGACGATCGGTGAGAGCACATTCTGTTGCGGGGGCGGCGGTGGTTTGCTTACCGACGATCTGATCGAGGTGCGCGTCAAGGGGGCGTTGCCGCGGATGAATGCTTACAACAATGTGGTGCAAGGGCAGGGGGTCAATTTCCTCGCGCTTATCTGCGCCATCTGCAAGGCCCAATTTACCAAAGTGTTGCCGTATTACGGGTTTGATCGAGGTCAGGTCGGCGGCGTGCATCAGCTCGTCAGCACGGCCATCAAGCTGGATTGAATTGAGATAAGGAGCGGCACGGTGCGCCGTGCCAACGAAATTTTGGCGTAAGCGACTATGCGCCGCGTGCAATTGACGATAGGAGAGCGAAGATGGCTGTCACTTCCAAAGATGTAAAAAAGACCGAGGGTATTTCCTGGCGCCGTTACAAAGAAGGCGAAACGGATAAGAACTATCGCCGTTCACAGGAATTGATCTTTCAGGCTAGCTGGACGCACAAATGCCCGGAATATGTGCTTTCAACGCCTCCCTGTCAGGGTTCATGCCCCGCTGGTGAAGACATTCGTGGGTATCTGAATATCGCCCGTGGAATTGAGAAGCCGCCTGTTGGTATGACTTGGCAGGAGTTTGCTTTCCGTCGCATTACCGATGCGAATCCTTTCCCTGCCGTTATGGGCCGCGTTTGCCCGGCGCCGTGCGAATCCGGCTGTAACCGCAATCAGGTCGAAGACACCGTCGGCATCAACTCGGTTGAGCACTTCATCGGCAACTGGGGGCTGAATAACAGCATGAAATTCGACGCTGTCAGCGTCGCGCCCTCCGGTAAAAAGGTCGCCATCATTGGCGGCGGTCCCGCTGGCCTGGCAGCAGCCTTTCAGTTGGTCAAAAAAGGCCATGCCTGCACCATTTTCGATGACCACGCCGAACTCGGCGGCATGATGCGTTATGGCATTCCCGGTTTCCGTACGCCGCGCAATGTGCTCGATGGCGAAATCCAGCGCATCCTCGATCTGGGCGTGGAAACCCGCCTGAATTGCCGTATAGGTACCGACATCACCATGGAACAGATCGAGAAAGATTTCGATGCCGTGTTCATGGGCCTCGGCGCGCAATCCGGTCGTGCTTTGCCGGTGCCCGGCGCCGAAGCGCCCAACTGCGTGACCGCCATGTCCTTCTTGCGCGCTTTTAACGAAGGCCGCCTGCAGCACGTCGGCAACAAAGTGGTCGTCATCGGTGGTGGCGATACCTCGATCGACGTTGCGACCGTCGCGCGTCGTCTCGGCAAGATCACCAATGCCACCGACAAAGATTTGCCTGAGCATGTGCTGGCCGGTCATACCGCTCATGACGTCAGTTCCATCGCCGCACGTCAAGGCGCCGAAGTCGTTCTGGTTTCGCGTGCAACCATCGACAAGATGGCCGCAAACAAGACTGAAATCGAACATGCCCAGACCGAAGGCATCGAAATCATTGGCGGCGTGACTCCCGTCGCCGTGGTTGTCGGCGCCGATGGTCGTGCTACCGCCTTGCGCGTCGCCGACTTCATCATGGAAGGCAACACCACCAAGATCATCGAAGGTTCGGAACGTGATCTGCCGGCCGATCTGATCGTCTCCGCTATCGGTCAGGCCGTCGACTTCTCCGGACTGGAGAGCTTCAACAATAACAATGGACTGATGAAGGCCGACAAGAACTATCGCTTCCCGGGCAAACCTCACGTGTTTGTCGGTGGCGACGTGCTGCGTCCGCATCTGTTGACCACCGCCATTGGCCATGCCCGTATCGCCGCGGACGGTATTGATGCCTTCCTCAAGAACGAAGAGCTGGACAAGCGTCCGAAGGTCGATGTGCATCATTGGGACATGGTGCGCAAGTGGGTCGAAACCGGCCATGAGTACTCCGAAATTCACGGTCAGGAATGGGGTACTTCCACCAAGAAGGGCCTGCTGCACAACTTTGAGGATCGTTCACTGCGTTATGTGATTCCATCTACCGAGTTGTTCCTCGGCCATTTCATGAATACCCCGCGTCTCAAGCGCCACATCGTTCATCTGGACAAGGATACCGCGCTGGGCAATTTCGATGACCGTCTGGGTCAACTGGATGATAAGGAAGTCGTTGCCGAAGCGAAGCGCTGCATGTCTTGCGGCCTCTGTTTCGAATGTGATAACTGCATCATCTATTGCCCGCAGACAGCCGTGTTCAAGGTCAAGAAGAAAGATGACCCGACTACCGGTCGTTATGTCGATACCGATTACGGCAAGTGCATTGGTTGCCACATTTGTGCTGACGTGTGCCCGACCGGCTACATCGTCATGGGCATGGGCGAGTAAGAAAGAGGATGAACGGCATGGCGAGACTGGCCAACTGGCTACGCCTCGCCGTCCTGACTGGCGCAGCAGCCGTTATGGCTGTGGCGTCATTCCAGGCGGCGGCTGGTGTGGATCTGCCCAAGCTGGAAAAGGGCAAAGGCGATAAATGCGTGGAAGACACGGAGTTCATGCGCCGCAATCATATGGATCTACTCAAGCATCATCGTGACGATACGATGCGCAAGGGCATCCGGACCACGCGTCACAGCCTCAAGAAATGCATCGAATGCCATGCCAGCGAGAAAACCGGCAGCGTGGCTTCAAGCAAAGAGGATTTCTGCGCGGCTTGTCATAGCTATGCCAGTGTCAAGCTCGATTGTTGGGACTGCCATGCCACCAAACCCGGCAAGAAAACCTTGCCGCTTGTGGGACAAGGAGGACCGGCCGTGCAAGCTTCTCCTCTCATGGCCGCTACCCAGCCAGGAGTAACTAAATGAGTGAACAGATCAAGCAGGAAAACGGCGCCGGCAACGATCGCCGTGCTTTCCTGAAGACCGGTGCGCTGGTTACCGGTGCCGCGTTGGCGCCCGGTGTCCTGTTTTATGGCGTGGCGTACAGCCGTGCGCCAGAAGAAGGGGCTTCCAGCAACGTACGCTGGGGCATGCTGATTGATACCACCAAATGCGGTGACGGCTGCAACGATTGCGTCACCGCGTGCAATACGGAAAACGGTCTTTCCGGCAAAACCGGACCGCAGGACAGTCAATATATCCGCAAGGTCGACATCAAGGATATGCGCACAGGTTTTGTGCAAAGCCTGCCGATGATGTGCCAACACTGCGAGAACCCGCCTTGCGTCGATGTCTGCCCGACGGGTGCTTCGATGAAGCGTGCCGACGGCATCGTCCTGGTCGATCGGCATACCTGCATCGGTTGCCGTTACTGCATGATGGCGTGTCCGTACAAGGCCCGCTCTTTCGTGCATGAGCCGCTGACCGACCAGAATCCGGAAGTGCCGCGCGGCAAGGGGTGTGTCGAATCCTGTACGTTCTGCGTACAGCGCGTTGATCGCGACGAACAACCCGCTTGCGTTGAAGCCTGCAATGCGAAAGAGCATAACGCCATGATTTTCGGTGACCTCAAGGATCCGGAAAGCGCGTTGACCAAGGCGCTCAAGGCCGCTTCCAGCATCGAGGTGCGTGCCGACCTGGCGCTCAACACCGGCGTTCGTTATCAAGGGATTTAACTCATGGCGCAAGAACACTGCACAAATCAGAGTGAGTGCCACACCGGCCAGTTCATCACGCTGCTCGCGCTGGGCGGACTGGTCATTCTGGGCGCACTCTACGCCTTTTTTACCCTGGAACATCACGGTCATGTCCTGACCGGTATGAACAACCAGATCGTCTGGGGCTTGCCGCACGTATTCGCCGTGTTTCTGATTGTTGCCGCGTCCGGTGCGCTGAACGTTGCGTCCATCGGTTCGGTGTTCGGCAAGGATGTCTACAAGAAGCGCGCACCGCTGTCCGGCATGCTGGCTCTGGCGTTGCTGGCCGGTGGCCTGGCAGTTCTGGTACTCGATCTCGGTCGGCCCGACCGACTGATCGTCGCCATGACCCACTACAACTTTCATTCCATCTTTGCCTGGAACATGATCTTCTACAACGGCTTCTTTGCCATTGTCGGTCTGTACCTGATCACGTTGATGGACCACAACCTGAAGGTATGGTCGAAACCGGTCGGTTACCTCGCGTTCTTCTGGCGTCTTGGCCTGACGACCGCAACCGGTTCCATCTTCGGTTTCCTGGTGGCGCGTTCCGGCTACAACTCCGCCATGATGGCGCCGATGTTCATCATCATGTCCTTCGCCTACGGCCTCGCGATTTTCATGGTGGTGCAATCGGCCATGTATCGCTGGAACAGCATGTTGCTGGATGAAAGCGTGCGTCGCCGCATGAAGAACCTGCTCGCGGTTTTCGTGGGCGCTTCCCTGTACTTCACCGTCGTCTTCCACCTCACCAATATGTATTTCGCCAAGCAGTGGGAATACGAGCGCTTCATCCTGCTCGAAGGCGGTATCTACACCAAGGTATTCTGGCTTGGCCAGGTGCTGCTTGGCGGTGTCGTTCCCTTGTTCCTGCTGTTCATGCCGCGCTCGAAAGACGCGCAGAAGATGTGTTTCTGCTTCCTGGCGCCTCTGCTGGTGATCCTCGGCGGTATTGCACAGATGTACGTCACCATCATCGGCGGGCAGGCTTTCCCGATGCAGATGTTCCCGGGACACGAAGTGCAAAGCACCTTCTTCGATGGCGTGGTGACGCAATACCACCCCAGTGTCTACGAATGGTTGCTGGGCATGGGCGGCATCGGCATTACTTTCGTGCTGACCGTGATCGCCGTGCGTGCGTTCAGATTCATGCCGCAGGACGATTTCCACCCCCTGAAGGCGAGAAGAACCACGGATTAGTCAGCATCCGATCCTGCTTCCGCAAAAAGCCGACAAAATCAGTCGGCTTTTTGCTTTCGGCCCGGTAAAATATTTTATATGTCCGCTTTGTATCTCTCCGCCGCCCACAAATCGTCCGGCAAAACCACGGTCACGCTGGGTTTATGCCGGGCGTTGCGCGATCGCGGCCTGAAAGTACAGGCTTTCAAAAAGGGTCCCGACTATATCGACCCGATCTGGCATGGACAGGCCAGCCGCCAGCCCAGCTACAACCTGGATTTCCACATGATGGAGCAGGACGAAATCCTCTCGCTCTACCAGCGCCATGCCGAGTCTGCCGAGATCAGTCTGATCGAAGGCAACAAAGGCCTGTATGACGGCATGGATGTCGAGGGCAGCAACAGCAATGCCGCACTGGCCAAGTTGTTGGGGGTGCCCGTTGTGCTGGTGCTCGACTGCGTCGGCATGACGCGCGGCGTGGCGCCCTTGGTCCTTGGCTACCAGGCCTTCGATCCGGCCATCAACATCGTCGGCGTGATCCTCAACAAGGTCGGCGGTCCGCGGCATGAAGAGAAGTTGCGCGCGGTCATTGAGCGTTATACCGACGTGAAGGTGTTCGGCGCGGTGCGCATGGATGCCGATCTCGCCATCGTCGAACGCCACCTGGGTTTGATGCCGGGCAATGAATCGGACCAGGCCGAAGCCCGCATCGACGCGATTGCCGGCCGCATCAGGGCGCAGGTCGATCTGGATGCCTTGCTCGCTATTGCCAGGCTGGCAAAGCCAGCCGTTGCACCTGCCGCCATGGAGCCGATAGAACTGCACGGCGAAGGCGTCAGATTGGCCTTTGCCAGCGACAAAGCGTTCGGCTTCTATTACCAGGAAGATCTCGACACCTTACGTCATGCAGGGGTGCAACTGACCCCGCTCGATACGCTTGCGGATCAACGTTTGCCGGACGTGGATGGCCTGATCATCGGCGGCGGCTTCCCGGAAATGTTTGTCGACGAACTGGCTGCCAACAGCGCTTTGCGCGGCGATATCCGACGCGCAGTGGCCGCCGGTTTGCCGGTTTATGCCGAATGCGGCGGCTTGATGTACCTGTCGCGTTCCTTGCGTTGGAACGACAAGCAAGGCGACATGGTCGGCATCATTCCGGGCGATACGGTGATGGGCGCGCGTCCGGTCGGACGCGGCTATGCCTCGTTGGCCGAGACGGAAGACAGCCTGTGGCCGGTGCATCCGGAGCCGATTCCGGCGCATGAATTTCACTATTCACACTTGGAAAACCTGGCACCCGGTCTTACTTACGCATACAGAGTCTTGCGCGGGCAGGGGATCGACGGCGCGCGTGACGGTTTTGTCCAGCGCAATCTGCTGGCCTCCTACTGTCACCGGCGCGGAACGGGTAGACGCGGTTGGATTGCTCCATTTTTAAGCAAGATCAGCGCGCATCGGGCAGAGCGAAGTGCGGCTCGCCTGGTCGCCTGAAAATTTGAATACTTGACCACTGGGGCTTGGCTCCGATTTTGATGAGAGGAAGTGAAATGATCAGTCTGACCAAAGAAGCCGCGGATCAGATCCGTGCTGCCGCAGCACAGTCGGGTGCCGACAACCTGGGTTTGCGCATTGCCGCTCGCGTCAACGATGCCGGCATGCTCGAGTTCGGCATGGGCTTCGACGATGAGCGCAGCAACGATTCAGCGGTGGATTCCTGGGGCGTGACCTTGCTGGTCAACGCCCAATCCAAACCTTACCTTGACGACGTGACTATCGACTTTACCGAAGTGAATCCCGGCGAAAGCCGCTTTGTCTTCAGCAAGGCCAGCGCTGCCAGTTGCGGTTCCGGCGGCGGTGGTGGCGGCTGCGGTACCGGCGGTTGCGGTTCCGGCGGCTGCGGTAGCAGCAACGCCGGCTGAAGTCCAGTTTCGGCGCCGCTGAAACGGCCCCGGCCCCGGCTGGGGTGACGAATTGACCCCTGTTCGTGCCGCAACATCGAATCACGCGCGACTACTTACTGAGCACTATGGACTACTTACCGATTTTCATGGACCTGCGCGGCCGCAACGGTCTGGTTGTCGGCGGCGGCGATGCCGCTGCGCGCAAAGCCAGCCTGATGTTGAGTGCCGGCGCCTGGGTGACCGCGGTTTCGCCGGATGCCTTGAGCGACGCATTCAACGAACTGGCCAATACGGATCGTTTGATTCATCGTCGCGAAAGCTTCGTGCCGGCCCATCTGGATGGCATGGATCTGGTGTTTGCCGCCAGCGACGACGCGCAACTCGACAGCCAGGTCCACGATGCCGCACGTGCGCGCCATCTGCCGGTCAATGTGGTCGACCGGCCGAAGCAGTGCGGCTTCATCATGCCCTCGATCATCGACCGTTCGCCGGTCATGGTAGCGGTGTCCAGCGGCGGCGAAGCGCCGGTGCTGTCGCGCTTGTTGCGCGCGCGCCTGGAGACCTTGATTCCGGCTGCGTATGGTCGTCTTGCCGCGCTGGCCGGGCGGTTCAAGACGCAAGTGCGGGAAAAGCTGACCACCACCGAGGCGCGCCGCAAGTTCTGGGAAAAGGCCCTGTTGTCGCCGATTTCCGAAATGGTTTTTTCCGGTCGCGAGCAGGAAGCCGAGGCCAGTCTCACCGCCATGCTGGCCGATACCGGCAAGTCCCCCGCCACCGGCGAGGTCTATCTGGTCGGCGCCGGTCCGGGCAATCCCGACTTGCTGACGTTCCGCGCCCTGCGTCTGATGCAGCAGGCCGACGTCGTGGTGTACGACCGCCTGGTGTCGCCGCCGATACTCGACATGTGCCGGCGCGATGCCGACCGTCTCTATGTCGGCAAAGAGCGCGACAACCATGCCGTGCCGCAAGATGAAATCAATATGGTGCTGGTGCGTCTGGCCAAGGAAGGAAAGCGGGTGTTGCGGCTGAAAGGCGGCGACCCATTCATCTTCGGGCGCGGCGGCGAAGAGATCGAAACGCTGCGCGAACATGGCGTGCCGTTCCAGGTCGTGCCGGCGGTGACCGCCGCCGCTGGAGTCGCCGCGTATGCCGGCATTCCGCTGACGCACCGCGATCATGCCCAGGCGCTGATCCTGGTCACCGGCCATCTCAAGGATGGCACGATGGACCTGGATTGGGACATGCTCTGCCGTCCCGCCCAAACCATTGTGATCTACATGGGGCTGAAGGGCCTGGTCACGCTGTGCGACGAAATGAAGAAGCACGGCATGCCGGGCTCCACCCCCGCCGCCATCGTGCAGCAGGGCACCACGCTTAATCAGAAAGTCGTGACCGGCACGCTCGACACCCTGCCGGCGCAGGCCGCGCAGGCCGAGCTGAAACCGCCGACCCTGATCATCGTCGGCAGCGTGGTCAGCCTGCATGCCAAGCTGAACTGGTTCCATCCGGAACCGGCCGTGGACGATCATTGGCATACGCCGCTGGATAAGCCGGCCAGTCTGGGCTAGCCCAAGCCCCGTAGGATGGGCCAAGCGTAGCGTGCCCATCCTACGACCGGTCCACGCTGAATCTACAGCACCCGCGAGATCATCCGCACCGAGTCATCCTCGGGATGCGCTTCCACCTTGAAGCCGAGTCCGGTGCACAACTTCAGCATGCGGGTGTTGGACTTCAGGACTTCGCCTTCGATGGTGCGCAAACCCTTGGTGCGGGCCAGATCCATCAGCACATCCATCAGCTTGTGGCCGATGCCCTGATGCTGCCAATGGTCGTCGACCACCAGCGCGAATTCGCATGAAGTCCCATCCGGGTTGACGGCATAGCGCGCCACGCCGAGTTCGACCTGCTTGCCATCCTGTTCCGTCACCACCAACAGCGCCATTTCGCGGTCGTAGTCGATCTGGGTCAAGCGCACCAGCATGCTGGCGGAGAGTTCCTGCACCGCATCCATGTAGCGGAAGTACTTGGTTTCGGAGGACAGGCCGCGCACGAATATCTGGGTCATTTCCGCGTCTTCCGGCCGAATCGGGCGAATCGTGACATCGGCGCCATTCGGCAATTGCCAATGCGTCAGCAGGTGTGCCGGGTAGGGGTGGATCGCCATGTGGCTGTAGCGGTCGGCGGCCGGCGGACGCGGTCGGATGATGATGCGGGCATCGGCGGCCAGGGCGCCGTGCTCATCGACCAGCAGCGGGTTGATGTCGAGTTCTTCCAGCCAGGGCAGGGCGCAGACCATTTCCGACACGCGCAGCAGAATCCTTTCCAGCGCCTCGATATTCGCCGGCGGGCGGTTGCGGAAGCGGCCAAGCAATTTGTGCACGCGGGTGCGCTTGATCAGGTCGTCGGCCAGGTAATGGTTCAGCGGCGGCAAAGCGACGGCGCGGTCCTGCATGGCTTCCACGTCGACACCGCCGGCGCCGAACATGATCACCGGCCCGAGCACTGGATCGGTTGCGACCCCGATCAACACCTCGCGCGCGTTCGGACGCGTCACCATCGGTTCAATGACGACACCATCCAGTTTGGCATCGGGCTGATGCTTCTTGACCTCGGTCATCATGCCCATGAAGGCGGCGCGCACCGCCTGCCCGCTGGACAAGCCGAGGCGCACGCCGCCGACATCGGACTTGTGGCTGATCTGCTGCGAGTTGATCTTCATGACGACGGGAAAACCCATCTGCTGCGCCATCAGCATGGCTTCGGTCGCATCGCGCGCGATCAGGGTCTGCGCCACCGGAATATGAAAAGAAGCCAGCAAGGACTTGGATTCGATTTCGGTCAAGGTATGCCGCCCCTGCGACAGGGCGCTCTCGACGATCATGCGCGCGCCTTCGACATCCGGTTCTGCCTGCTGTGACAGGGAGGCCGGTGTTTGCATGAGTTGGCGCTGGTTCTCGTAGAACGCGGACAGGAACGAGAACACCTCCACAGCCGGTTCCGGCGTGGAGAAATAGGGGATGCCCGCCTCCTTGAACAGCTTGCGACCGTCGGCGACCTGGCTTTCGCCCATCCAGCAGGCGAGCAACGGCTTGTTCGATTGCTTCGCCACATCGATCACCGCCTGCGCGGCCTCGGTCGGCTTGGTCATCGCCTGCGGCGTCAGCATCGCCAGCACGCCATCGACGCCGGCATCGTCCAGGCAGGCTTCCAGCGCGGCGTGATAGCGCGCGGCGCCGGCGTCGCCGATGATGTCGATCGGGTTGCCGTGCGACCAGGTCGGCGGCAGCGCCTGATTCAGTTTTTCCAGCGTCGCTTCGGACAATTCGGCCAGATTGATGCCGACATCGATGGCCAGATCGGTCGCCATGACGCCAGGGCCGCCGCCGTTGGTGACGATGGCGAGACGGTTGCCGACCGGCTTGATGTGGGTCGATAGCGCGCGTGCGCAGGCGAACAGTTGCATGATCGTCTTCACCCGCACCACGCCGGCGCGCCGCACCAGCGCGTCGAACACCGCATCGGAACCGGCCAGCGCGCCGGTGTGCGACTGCGCCGCTTTCGAGCCGGCCTCATGCCGGCCGACCTTGATCATGACGATGGGTTTCAGGCGCGAGACGTTGCGCAGCGCGCTCATGAAGCGGCGCGCGTCGCGGATGCCCTCGATATACAGCAGGATGCCCTTGGTCTGCGGGTCATACGCCAGGTAATCGAGGATTTCGCCAAAATCGAGATCGGCCGAAGCGCCGGTCGAAATCACGCTGGAAAAGCCGATGCCATTGGATTCCGCCCAGTCCAGCATGGCGGTGCACAGCGCGCCGGATTGCGAGACCAGGGCCAGATCGCCGGGCAGCGCGGTGCCCAATGCGAAGGTCGCATTCAGGCCGATGGCCGGGCGCTGGATGCCGAGACAATTGGGGCCGATGAACCGGATGCCATGCTTCTGCGCCATGCTGGAAATGGCTTCTTCCAGCGCAACGCCTTTCGGACCGACTTCGCGGAACCCGGCCGACAGCACCACCGCATTGCGCACGCCGCGTTTGCCGCAGTCGGCCATGATTTGCGCCACGGTCGGCGCCGGCGTGGCGATGATCGCCAGATCCGGCGTTTCCGGCAGATCGCTGGCATAGGCATAGCATTTTTCGCCGAGCAAAGTGTCGTACTTCGGGTTCACCGGGAAAACCTGGCCGGTATAGCCGGACTTGCGCAGGTTGGCGTAGATCACGCCGGCAACGGAATCTTCGCGGGCGCTGGCGCCAAACACGGCGACGGAACGAGGTGACAGCAGGGGGTGCAGATAATGGCTGGACATTTATCGCTTTCGGAGAGCTGTTGATGATGCAAGTTTCGGTGGATTCCAGGGGCGATGCTAAGCCACAACGGGTTACAGTTCCATGTAGCCAAACGTATAGTGAAGATTGATTTTTGCAGCGCACCATGACTATGCATACTGCCTACATTTCGCACGCCGAATGCCTGAAACACGACATGGGCCATGCGCATCCGGAAAGTCCGGCCCGGATTCGCGCCATCGAAGATCGATTGCATGCCGCGCGCCTGTTCGATTACCTGCTTCACTACGATGCACCGTTGGCGCACCGCAGCCAGTTGCTGCGCGTGCACGACACGGCCTACATCGATGCCGTCGAAGCCGCCTCGCCCTATGAAGGCATCCACGAGCTGGATCATGACACCGCGATGAACCCGCACAGCCTCGAAGCCGCCTATCGCGCGGCCGGCGGCGCCGTGATGGCGGTGGACCGGGTCATGCGCGGCGAAGTCGGCAACGCCTTCGTCGTCTGCCGCCCGCCCGGCCACCATGCCACGCGCAACCGGGCCATGGGCTTTTGCATCTTCAACAACGTCGCCATCGCCGCCGCGCATGCGGTCGCCGCGTATGGCCTGGCGCGCGTGGCCATCGTCGATTTCGACGTACATCACGGCAACGGCACGGAAGACATTTTCAAGGACGACGCCCGCGTCATGCTGTGCTCCACGTTCCAGCACCCGTTCTACCCGTTCTGCGGCGCCGACACCGTCAACCCGCACATCGTCAATGTCCCCCTGCCCGCCGGCACCACCGGCAAGCGTTACCGCGAGGCGTTCGCGGCCGAAGTGATGCCGCGCCTGGAAGCCTTCCAGCCGGAAATGCTGTTTATTTCAGCCGGCTTCGACGCGCACCGGGAAGACGACATGGGCCAGTTCGGCCTGATGGAATCCGATTACATCTGGATCACCGAACAGGTCATGGGCGTCGCCGCCCGCCACGCGCAAGGCCGCATCGTCTCGGTGCTGGAAGGCGGCTACGACCTGAGTTCGCTCGGCCGCAGCGTGGCGGCGCATATCAGGGTGCTGGCGGATTTGTAAGGCAGGTGGAAGCATGGACTTCGCGACATTGCATGCCGATTTCAGTGTCGGAAGTCGAACCTGATATTTCGACATCCGGCTATCCGGGGGGACAGAACGGATGAGTCTAAAGTTAACTTCACGACTTCCGATATAACTTAAGAAGTCTCTAATGAACCTGCCCGGATCGCATACCGAACTCATGCCAACACCAACAAGAAGATGATCCGTATGGATACCCGGCGACTCGAAACACTGCGCACCCTGAACGTCCTTTACGTCGAGGACGATCCTGCGACCCGCGACGAACTGGCCCAGATCCTTGAACTCTGGATCGACCATGTGCACACCGCCGAGAACGGCCAGGTGGGACTGGAACGCTTTCGCGCGGTGCGTCCCGACATCGTCGTCACCGACATCCAGATGCCGGTCCTGAACGGCCTTGCCATGAGCACCCGGATACGCGCGAGCCACCCCGACCAGCCGATCATCGTCCTGAGCGCCTACAACGACGTTGAGTTCCTGTTCAGCGCCATCGACATCGGCATCGACCAGTACGTCACCAAGCCGGTCAACGTCGAGCGCCTCCTCGCCAAGCTGGCCGACATGGCCGAGGATATCCGGGCCAGGCGCGAACGCCGCCGCAACCAGCGCCTCCTGGAGCAATACCGCCAGCTCGTGGATGCCAGCGCCATCGTCACCAAGCTGGACCGCGACGGCCGCATCACCTACGTCAACGACCATTTCTGTGAACATACCGGCTACGAAAAAGGCGAATTGATCGACAGCGACATCCGCCGCCTGCGTCATCCCGACGAGACCAAGGACCTGTCCGGCGCCCTCTGGCAGGGCATCCTGGATGGTGAGCGATGGGCCGGCATCGTCAAGAACCAGACCCGCTCCGGCGCCCTGTTCGTGGTCGAGAGCAGCCTGGTGCCGATCTTCGACGATAACGGCCAGGTGGAGGAAGTCGTCTGCCTGGACGTGGACATCACCGACTTCTACCTCAACTACGAAGGTCTCCTCGACACCCTGAGCTGCAGCCAGCGCTCCCTGCAAGAGCAGACCCACTTCCTCGACGAATACAAGCGCGCCCTGGATCTGGGCACCTGCATCTGCATCACCGACATCCAGGGCCGCATCCTCGGCAGCAACAAGCAGTTCGCCAGCCTGCTCGGCTACGACGCCAAGAGCTTGAGCGCTCGGCTCCTGGCCGATATCACCACGGGCAACCACGAGCATTGCTTCCGGGACTTCGCCAGCCGGATCGACGCCCAATGCAGCGAGGTCATGAATTTCCGGCACCGGGACGGTAGCGAGCGGACCTTCAGCGTCGTCTACATCCCGCTGCGCGACTTGCAAGGCGAAATCACCTCCGTCATCCTGGGCTGCCAGGACGTCACCGAATCCATGCGCCTGACCCGGGATGTCCTGGAAACCCAGCGGGAACTGTTGCTGGTGATGGGGGAGGTGGTGGAGACCCGCAGCCGCGAGACCGGGCGCCACGTCAAGCGGGTGGCCGAGATCGCCCATTTGCTGGCCCTGCAGTCGGGGCTCTCCAAGGAACAGGCGGAAATGCTCAAGACCACGGCGCCCATCCACGACGTGGGCAAGGTGGGCATTGCCGATGCCATCCTGCACAAGCCCGGCAAGCTGGACCCCGCCGAATATGAATCCATAAAAACTCATGCCGAAATCGGGTACCGGATTCTCAGCACCATCGACCGCCCCCTGGTGGCCATGGCCGCCCGCATCGCCTACGAACACCACGAGAACTACGACGGCAGCGGCTATCCGCGCGGCCTCAAGGGCGAGGAGATTTCCATCGAGGGCCGCATCGTCGCTATCGCCGACGTGCTCGACGCCCTGAGCCAGAAGCGCATCTACAAATCAGCCTGGGATTCCGCCGCCATCCACGAGTTCATGCGGGAGCAGCGCGGCATCAAATTCGACCCTGCGCTGGTGGACCTGGTCTTCGCCCATTGGGACGAGATTCTGGACATCCGCGACCGCTATCGCGACAACTGACCATCCTCCATGGAGACCCTCATGCCCAAGACCCTCACCGGCCTGCTGATCCTGCTTTGCCTGGCCCCCGTGGCGGCGGCAGCCGAGAGACTGGACGACCTGACCCTGGCACAGAGCCTGAAGATCGGCCTCGACCGGCATCGCTCCCTGCAGGTGTCCCAGGCGGCCCTGGACATGGCGGAGGCGCAATTCCAGCAGGCCATGGCGGCGTTCCGCCCCCATGTCGGACTGGAGGCGGGGTTCCAGCGCGCCGACCAGGATCGCACCTTCACCTTCCAGGGGATAGTGCAGACGCCGGCCATGGGCCTGCCCATCGGCCCCGGCGGCAGCATGGTCCCGATTCCCGGCCAGCCCCTGCCGATCAACCTGGACGTCAAGCTGTTCGACCGCGACGTCACCCGCGCCGGCTTCAACCTGACCTATCCGCTCTATACCGGCGGCAAGCAGGACGCGGTCACCGGCTTGGCGAAGAAAGGCGTCGAGATTGCCCGCCAGGAAAAGCGCAAGACCGAGCTGGAAGTGGTGCGCGACGTCACGCGTTACTACCACGGCGCTCAGTTCGCCCGGCAGATGGAGCAACTGGGCAACGACACCGTGGAACGCTTCCAGGCCCTGGAGGATCTCACCGAACGGCTCTATCAGAACGACTCCCTCAAGGTGAAGAAGACCGACTACCTGCGCAGCAAGACCACCACCGCCTTGGCCCGCTCCATGCTGCAGGAAGCACGCTATGCCAGCGTCTTAACCCGGGAGGCCCTGGCCAACGCCATGGGCCTGCCAGTGAACAGCATGCTCAGCCTGGCTCCGGAGGCGGACCTGCCTGGATTCGCCGACGGCTTCGACGCGCTGCTCGCCGACGCCATGAAGTTCAACCCCGACAAGCATCGCCTGGAACTGGCAGTACAGGCGATGGAACACCGCATCGCCGACGCCAGGAGCGGTTTTCGGCCTATGGTGGGCCTGGAAGCCACGGCCTATCGGGTCTGGAACGGCTTTGACGGCGGCCTGATCAACCGCGACAACCGGGAAGGTTGGACCCTGGGCGTGGGCCTGAAGTGGGACTTGTTCGACGGCGGCCTGACCCGCGCCTCGGTCGATGCCGCCCGCGCCGGCAAGATCAAACTGGAAGCGCAGCGGGTGCTGCTGGACGACGGCCTGGCGCTGCAGATCAAGGACGACTTCCTGCGCATCCAGCGCTCCCGCGCGCAGGTAGACGACTCCGCCCACGCCCAGGAATACGCCGAGGAGAACCGCATGCTGAACGTGCGTGCCTACCAGGAGGAAATGGTGGAGACCAAGGACGTGATCGAGGCGCAGATGGTGGAGACCTTCGCCAGCGCCTCCCTGTACCGTGCCCGCCACGACCTGCGCGCCGCCCTGGCCGATCTCGACTACCAGGTGGGCCGGGCGGTGCAATCGGCCAGGCCGTAAGCGTGGAAATGCATTTCCTGGCAAGTTGGCTATTGCGGCTGCTCGCTCTGCTGGCGGTCTGCCCCGCCGTGGCGGCGGATATACCGCCACCCATGGCGATCGGCTTCCACACCCCGGTGATCCGGGACATCCCGCGCAAGGACGTGGAGATTTCTCTGCGTTTCTGGGTCGAGGAACTGGCCCGCTCCATCAACCTGACCTACAAGCCGATCCAGTTCTATGACGACCTGGAAGCCCTGCGCCGGGACATGAACAGCGGCAAGGTGAATTTTCTCGTCGCCACCTCCATGGGCGTGGTCCAGCATTTTTCCCCGGACGAACTCGCCGATGGCTTTTCCGGCTACAAGAACACGCCCGAGCACATGCTCCTGGTGGTGCGCCGCGATGCCGGCATCCACGGGCCTGCCGACCTGGCGGGCAAGCGGATTGGACTGCTGGAAAGCGACGAGCTTTCCGACGCCTTTTTAGAAACTCTGCTGCTGCAGGTCCGGGGCAAGTCCGCGTGGAACCGGCTCGGGCCGGTCAGCCGGGAATTGCGCTCCAGCAAACTGGCGCACCGGCTGTTCTTCAACCAGATCGATGCGGCCCTGATCCTGCGCAGCGGCTATGAGGCCGCCCTGGCCCTCAACCCCCAGGTCGGCCAGAGGCTGCAGGTGCTGGAGGACTACACTTTCAAGACCCGCTCGCCCCACATCGGCCTGTTCTCCTCGCGTGTGCGGCAGGAACATCGCGAGCTGATCATCCAGGCCGCCATGAGACTCAACGACACCCCGCGCGGCCGCCAGGTATTGCAGATCTACAAGGCCGACAGCATGGTCCGCACCCAGGTCCACGACCTCGATCCCTACCGCGATCTTCTCGTGACGCATCGCCTGCTCAAGGCGGGTCAAGCAGGCAAAGGCGGTCGTTGATGGGCGAGGCGATCCGTCTCTGGCTGATCCTGGCTTTGGCGGCGCCGCTGGAAGCGCTCCAGGCCGACAAGGTCGAGATCCGCCAGTTGATGCGTGAGCACGACGCCCTGAGTGCCCGCTTCGCTTTGCGTGGAGGCCCGCGATGAAGGGCCTGCGACGGTTCGGCCGACACATTTCCAGGCTGCTTGCCTGGACCTTGCTGGGGCTGGCGGCGTCGGCCCCGGCGGCGGACCTGGAACCGCTCAATCTGGGCTTCTACCTGCCCGGCATCCGCGACGTCCCCCAGGCCGATGTGCGGGTCACCATGCAGGTGTGGGCCGAGGAGGTGGCGCGCGGCTATAACCTGAAGGCCCGGGCCGTCATGTACGAGGACATGGGCGCTTTGCGGCGCGATGCCAACCTGGGCCGCATCGAGATGATCATCGCCCCGAGCATGGAAATGGCGGAGACCTTCGCGCCCGAGGAACTCGCCCAGGGTTTCGCCGGCTTGCGCCGCAACGCGCCGGAAGGCCTGGTCCTGATCGCGGCGCAGGCCAGCGGTATCCGGACCCTGGCCGACATGCGCGGCAAGCGGGTGGCCCGGTTGGTCAACGACCGCATCTCCGAGGTGTACCTGGAGACCCTGTGCGTGCGGGAGACCGGCGTGCATTGCGCGGACCTGTTTAGTGTGGTGGAGGAAAAGCGCGACATCCAGTCGGTGCACCGGGTGTTCTTCGGCAAGGTCGATGCCGCCCTGGTGCGCATTTCCACGCTGCACACCGCCAGCGAAATGAACCCCCAGGTAGGCGCACGCGTGCGCATCCTCAAGGAATGGCAGACTGTCGCCCTGAATGCCGCCTTCCTGTCTGCCCGAGCATCCCCGGCGTACCGCGACAGGGTGGCGCAAGCGTTCATGTCCGCCACCAAGCAGCCGCGCGGCCGCCAGCTCATGGAATTGTTCCGGACGGATTACATGGACCGATTCGACAAACAGGATCTGCAGCCATTCTGGCAACTGTATCGGGAATATCAGGAACAGATGCGCGGCAACGCAAGGAAGAACCGATGAATCCCCGCTGGCCGAACTTCCGACCCCTCCCCGCCAACCGCATGTTCCTGCGCGTATTCGGCGTGTTCGGCAGCCTGCTCCTGGCCATGACTGTTCTCTATGGCCTGCTGATCATCCCGCTGCAACGCGATTCCCTGCTCAAGGTGCTGTATTCCCAGGCCAATACGGTGTCGCGCTCCATCATCCAGGCCTGCTCCGACGCCATGCTGACCGACGATTTCGGCTTCATTGTCGAACACAACCTGCAGGTGCTGCAGAACAACAAGGGCATCCGCTCGGTGGTGATCGTGCCCAAGCGAGGCAACGCCATGCGCATCGCCCCGGAGGGCTGGCAGATGCTGGATCGCAACGCAGTCGCCCAGGAGCCCGGCGACTTCGACCGCGAGTCCTATGGCCTCGCCGAGCAACCCGGCAACGTTTCGTATTACCGCTACGCCTCGCCTATCCGCTTCAGCGGCGTGGGCTGGGGTGTGATTCGCATCGACTTCGACACCAGCGGCTACGAAGCCAACATCGCCCAGATGTACCGCCAGATCCTGACCATCTCCGGCCTGTCGCTGCTGGTGTTCCTGCCCATCGGCTACGTCTTCGCCGTGTGGTTGACCCGGCCCATCGTGATCATCAGCGAATCCGCCTCGCGGGTGGCCCGGGGAGACCTGGACGTGCGCGTGAACGTCACGCGCCGCGACGAGATCGGCCAGCTCGCCCGGAGCTTCAACCAGATGGTGCACGCCCTGGCGGAGAACCGTCACCGCCTGGAAAACGTCAACCAGGAACTGGAGGTGAAGGTGGCGGAGCGCACCCGCGAACTCGACGAGCTGAACCGGACCCTGGACCAGCGCGTGCGCCTGGAGATCGCCAAGCGCAAGGAACAGGAACAACTGCTCATCCACCAGTCCCGCCTCGCCGCCATGGGCGAGATGATCGGCGCCATCGCCCACCAGTGGCGCCAACCCCTGAATGCCCTGAGTCTGGTGCTGCAGAACCTGGGCATGCAATTCCAGATGGGCCGGCTCGACGAAGCCTCCATGAAACGCCTCAAGGACAAGGGCGAGGCCCTGATCCTGAGCATGTCCAGCACCATCGACGACTTCCGCAACTTCTTCAAACCCAACAAGCACGCCGACTACTTCAACCTGCTCCACGCCCTGCGCGGCGCTGCGGAAATCCTGGAAGGCACCCTGCGCAACCACAATATCGACCTGCGCATAGACTGCCCCGACGACATCCGCATCTTCGGCTACGGCGGCGAGTTCTCCCAGGTGGTGTTGAACATCCTGTCCAACGCCAAGGACGCCCTCATCGCCAGCGGCCAGCCCGACCCCTGCATCCGCGTGGCGGTGGAGAAAGGCGCCCAGGGCCTCAGCATTCGCTTCGAGGACAATGGCGGCGGCATGCCGGACGCCACCCTGCACAAGATTTTCGAACCCTACTTCACTACCAAGGAAGAAGGCAAAGGCACGGGCATCGGCCTGTACATGTCGAAAACCATCATCGAAAACAGCATGAGCGGCCGTCTGGAGGTGATGAACATTCCCGGCGGGGCCTGCTTCAATGTCACCCTGCCCGACACCGCCGCGCCCGACCCGGCGGCCGTCCTGGCCACGGCTACCCTGCGGGACGGCCATGACTAGCCGACTTCCCCCGGATTCGAGTGACACGCACCGGCTGGTCGAGCGCCAGATGAAGCGCGCCTTCGGCCTGGAAGACGGCCGCTGGCCGGATTGCGCCAGCCGCCTGGAGAGCCTTGGCAGCCGCCTGGCGGCCAACGATCCCGAGCTTGCCGGAATCCTGGGCGGATTGACCGGCTTCATGGCGCGGGTCGGCGACACCTACGCGCAGCAGGAACGGGATCTGGCCCTGATCCGCCATGGCCTGGAACTGTCTTCCGCCGAACTGACTGAGGCCAACCAGCGCCTCCAGGTCGAACTCAGCAGCGGCGCGCGTGCGCTTGCGGCCCTGGAGGGCGCCTTCGGCAACCTCCTCGCGGGCCTGGGCAAGGCCGATGACGACGGCCAGCTTGATCTGGCCGACATCGCTCTGCGGGTGGCCGAACTCACCCGCGAATGGCAGGAGATGCAACGCGCCCTGGCAGCCAGCGAGGAACGCTTCGACCTGGCCATGCGCGGCGCCAACGACGGACTCTGGGATTGGGACCTGCGCAGCGACCGCGTCTACTATTCGCCGCGCTGGAAGGCCATGATCGGACTGGCGGACGAGGAGGTGGGCGACGGCCTGGAAGAATGGAGCCAACGCGTCCACCCGGACGACTTGCCGCAGGTGCGCCGGGCCATCGCGGCCTGCCTGGAAAGCGGCACGGAACAATACGAGATGGTGTTCCGCTTCCGCCACAAGGATGGCCGCTATCTCCACATCCGCAGCCGCGCCCAGGTCGTGCGCAATGCCCGAGGCGAGTCGCTGCGCATGGTCGGCACCCACAGCGACATCACGGTGCTCAAGGAAGCCGAGGCGGCCTTGCGCCAGGCCAAGGAACAGGCGGAGGCGGCGAGCCGGGCGAAGAGTGAGTTCCTGGCCACGATGAGCCATGAGATCCGCACCCCCCTGAACGGCGTCCTGGGCATGGTCGAACTCCTCCTCAACAGCCCCCTCGGCCCGGAACAGACCCGTTTCGCCGCGACAGCCCACCGCGCTGGACGCCACCTGCTCACCCTGATCAACGCCATCCTGGACTTCTCGAAAATCGAAACCAGGCAGATGGAACTGGAATCCGTGGATTTCGACCTGCCCGAATTGCTCGGCGACACCGTGGCCCTGTTTGCCCGGCAGGCGGAACTCAAAGGCCTGGAACTGGATGCCGACCTGTCCGGGCTGGCCGGACCGCGCTGCCTGCGCGGGGACCCGCACCGGCTTCGCCAGATCCTGGTGAACCTGCTCGGCAATGCCGTCAAATTTACCGAACGCGGCCAGATTCGGCTGCGGGCGGAATACGTCGGGACGGGGGCGGACGGGGTGCGACTGCGCCTGATCGTGGCTGACACCGGCATCGGCATCGCCGTGTCGGCGCAAGCCAGAATCTTCGAGCATTTCGCCCAGGCGGACGGCTCCACCACCCGCCATTACGGCGGCAGCGGCCTCGGCCTGGCCATCTGCAAGCACCTGTTGGAACTCATGGGCGGCAGCATCTTCCTGTCCAGCGAGCCGGGGCACGGAGCCAGTTTCACCGTGGAACTGGCGCTGCCCTTCGCCAGCCGCCAGACCGCTACGAGCGCGACCCCGCCCCCAGAGGTCGAGGCCATGGCCCTGTGCGGCCGCGTCCTGCTGGTGGAAGACAACGCGGACAACAGGGAGCTGGCCCTGGAGGTGCTGGCCGGCCTCGGGCTGCAGGTGGATCAGGCCTGCAATGGCCGGGAAGCGGTGGAATGCGTGGAACGCGGCCGTTACGACCTCATCCTGATGGACTGCCAGATGCCGATCATGGACGGCTACCAGGCCACCGCCGCCATCCGCCGGCTGGCCCATGCCGGACCGACGCGCCCGCCCATTGTCGCCCTGACCGCCAATGCCATGGAGGACGACCGCGCGCACTGCCTGGCGGCGGGCATGAACGACTACCTGGCGAAGCCCTTCACGCTGCGCCAGTTGCAAACGACCCTGGCGCACTGGCTGACGCCCGGCGCCACTGCGGTGGAACCGGCGCCACCCGAACCCGCCACGCCGCCGATAGTTCGACCTGAGGCTGAGGTGCTCGACTGCCAACGCCTGGAGGAACTGCGTCGGATGGACCCGAAACATGGCCCGGACCTGGGGCGGAAGGTGGCCTCCGTGTACTTGGAAACCTCCGCGCGCCAACTGGAGGAACTGCACCAGTCCGTGGCGGCGGACGATGTCGAAGGTGTGCGCCGCCTGGCCCACGCCCTGAAGTCAGGTTCCGCCAACATCGGCCTCACTGCCCTGGCCGGCCTGTGCCGCTCCCTGGAAGCCTGCGGCCGCGAACGGCGCCTGGCGGATGCCGGGCAACTCCTGGCCGAGGTGGCATCTGCCCATGCCGCGGGCAGCGAAGCCTTGCGCGACTGGATGAATCAACCATGAATTGGGCCAGGCAAGCCGTCACCCTTCGCCGCGCCCCCTGCGGCCAGCCACGAGCGAAGTCGCGATGAGCACGCCGCTCAGCATCGAGCAGATGCGCATCAGCGGCCAGTTGCCCAGCCCCAAGGGCGTGGCCCTGGCCATCATGGAACTGGCCCGGCGCGATGACGTCAACCTGAACGATATTGTCAAGGTGGTGCGCAACGACCCGTCCCTGGCCGGGCGCATGCTGCGGGCGGCCAATGCCGCCAACCAGGGCCATCGCCCGGTGGTAGCCATCCCCGAGGCGCTGCATCGTCTCGGCATGGTGGCGGTGCGCCAACTCGCCACCAACTTTTCCCTGGCGGACCAGGACCACGAGGGGCCCTGCCAGGCTTTCGACTATGCCGCCTACTGGTCCCATTCCCTGTTGATGGCGGTAGCCATGCGGGAACTGGGCCGGCAGACCGGCATCGTCGACCCCGAGGAACTGTTCGCCTGCGGCCTGCTGGCGCGCATCGGCTGTCTCGCCGTGGCCACCCTGTATCCGGAAATCTTTGCCGACCTGCTCCGGCAGCACGATGGCAAGACCCGTCTGACGGACCTGGAACGGGCCGCCTTGAACACCGACCACAATGAACTCACCGCCATCATCCTGGCCGACTACGGAATACCGGCTTCCCTCGCCGCGCCCATTGCCCACCACGAGAACCCGGAGGACTCCGGCTTCGCCGAGAACTCCCGCTCCGACACCCTCTGCCACCTGTTCTACCAGGCCAGGCGCATGGCGGATTTGGGCATTGCGCCTCAGACGGAACGCCACGTCATCCTCACGAAACTCATGCTGCTGGCGGGCAAGAGCGGCCTGGACAGGGATAACCTGGGCGAGATGTTCGACCACATCGTCGCGCAGTGGCGGGAATGGGCGGAAATCCTGCAGGTGCCGGCCTCGCCGCTGCCGTCTTTCGCCGCCATGGCGGAAACGCCGCCGGCCACGGCGGAACCGGATGACGTGGCACAGCAACTGCGCGTGCTGCTGGTGGAGGACGATCCCTCCACCCTCCTGATGCTGGAGACCTATCTGGCAGATATCCTCGGCCATGCCGTGCACACTGCGCGGGACGGCAAGGAGGCCTTGACCAGAGCCCTTGAAGTCTCGCCGCAGATCGTGGTGACGGACTGGCTAATGCCGGTCATGGACGGCATCGAGTTCGTGCGCACTCTGCGCGCGACGGAATGGGGCCAGACCATGTACGTCATCATGCTGACCAGCGTGGAAACCGAGGACGAGATCGTCCAGGCGTTCGAGGCCGGCGTGGACGACTACGTCACCAAGCCGGTCAACAGCCGGGCGCTGCGCGCGCGCATGCATGCGGCCATGCACTATGTGACGCTGTTGGACAACTGGGGGCGCAACCGGGCGCAACTCAAGCAGTTCGCGGCGGAACTTGCGATCAGCAACCGCAAGCTGGAGCATTACGCCCTCACCGACCAGCTCACCGCCCTGAACAACCGCCGCGCCGGCATGAATTTCCTGGCCCAGGCCTGGGGCAGCGCCAGCCGCAGTGGGCTGCCGTTGGCGGTGATGATGATCGACATCGATCATTTCAAGGATATCAACGACAGCCACGGCCACGAAGCCGGCGATCAGGTCCTGCGGGAAATCGCCGCCTGCATCAAGCGCTCCTCGCGCAAGGATGATTTCGTCTGCCGTATCGGTGGCGAGGAATTCCTGGTCATCTGCCAGAACGCGGAACTGAAATCCACTTTCCAGGCCGCTGAACGCCTGCGCCATATCATGCGCGATTTGGAGATTGAGGTTGCCACCTGCCGCGTGAAGATCACCATCAGCATCGGCGTCGCCGTCCGGGAAGCTTCCCTTCCCGACGAGGCATCCCTGATCCGGGCCGCGGACAATGCGCTTTACGCCGCCAAGCAGGCCGGCCGCGACCGCACCTGCCTGAGCAACGGCGGCAAGTTGCGCTGCACGTCTGGGCATCCCATAGACTGACTGTCTGCAACAGGCGCAGACGCAACGCTGACGCGTCAGCCAAGGCCATCGCTACATCTGATTCCATTTCGGGCATCAACTTGGCTCATGCCAGAAGGAGACGCGGATTTAATCCGACTCCGTCATTCCGGCGCAGGCCGGAATCCAGTGGAATCAACCGCCTGGACCCTGGCCTGCGCCGGGGTGAGTGCGCCCGTGAAGGCGCGATGACAGCACAGTGGAAGTCTGTGCCGGGGGAAGCCAAGACCCCGAAGCTGAAGGTAACTGCGTCGCTGCGAGGCGGGGTGGGGAGCAACTGGAAGCGAACTGGCGGTCCGCAGGAAGACGAACTCGATTCGGCGGGATGTGGCGACGAGCCTGCTCATCCGTGGCGAAGTCCGAAACACGCCCGGTACGCTGGTGTTGGTGTGGAAAGCGATGCCGGGGCACATCACGTGGTTGGAGGTGGAACGCTGGGAAGGCATCGCGAGACAAGCGGGGAGACCTGTCGCCGAGGTGACGGCGGCAAGAGTCAGAGCCTTCGTAGTACCGAAAGACGGAGAAAGGAAGCCATGGCACAAACCGAGGGAAACCGGAGTTCGAGAGCAGGGGAGCCCGCCCCGCCTACCGCTTGCCCTGCCCGTCTGGAAAGCACGGACAACAAAACCGAGCCGAGGGAAGGGAGGCAGGAAGGTGGAAGTGCGAAGACTGGAGAGCGGCAAAGCGCAAGCGAAGCACCGGCAGTGCCCGAAAGGGCTAAGCAAGGAGCGGAAACCTGAGCCCGAGACTGGAGTTGGGTGGAAACCGCGATCTGGACGGAGCGCATGTTGGCGGCACTGGATAACGGTGTCCAAGGAAGCAAATGGTTCAGCCTGATCGACAAGGTAGCGCGAGCCGACACGCTGCGCCTGGCCTGGGAGAAGGTGGCCCGGAACCGGGGTGCGGCGGGGGTGGACGGGCAAAGCGCGGAGAAATTTGCCGCGCACGCGGAAATCTACCTGCAAGAACTGGAACAAGCCTTGAAGCAAGGCGACTACCGGCCGCAGCCGGTCAAGCGCGTGGACATCCCCAAAGGGCCGGGCCAAACCCGCCCGCTGGGGACCTGATCCGGGCGTACCTGGCCCAGGACGTGATGAAAGGCCTGGAGCGCTGGACGCCGACAGCGGGCACGCCGCAAGGAGCGGTCATCAGCCCGTTGCTGGCGAACCTCTACCTGCACCCGCTGGATGTTCTGATGGCGGCCAAAGGCTATCGGATGGTGCGGTACGCGGATGATTTTGTCGTTCTGTGCCGGACGGGCGAGGAGGCGATCCAAGCCCTGGCGGAAGTTCGCGCCTGGGTAGAAGCCAGCTGCCTCACCCTGCACCCTGACAAGACCCGAGTGGGGGATTGCCGGGAAGCAGGACAAGGCTTCGACTTCCTGGGTTATCGCTTCGAAGCGGGGCGGCGCTGGGTGCGCAAGAAGAGCCTGAAAGCCCTGAAGGACAAGCTGCGGAGCAAGACCGGCCGCACGCGCGGGGTGAGTCTCGGGCGGGAGAAGCGGCCTGGTTTCGGGCGCTGTCATGCCGATCATATTCGTTGGCCGAATGCTTACTTCGCTGAACAGGGGCTCTTCACCTTGTACGGAGCCCATGCCACGGCGAGCCAATCACGATGTTGAAACCACTGACTGGAGAGCCGTGTGCGGGAGAACCGCACGCACGGTTCGGAGGGAGGGAGGGTGTGAGCCCTTCCCTACCCCTATCGAATTAACCAGCGTTTCCGGAAGCAAGTGTTTTCACACTGCAACGCCGCCTACATCCCCGGCATCATCCCTTTCATGCCGCGCATCATCTTGGCGAGGCCGCCTTTGCCCATCGATTTCATCATCTTCTGGGCCTGTTCGAACTGGGCCAGCAGGCGGTTGACGTCCTGCACCTGAACGCCGGAACCGGTGGCGATGCGGCGTTTGCGGCTGGCTTTGAGGAGTTCCGGCTTGCGGCGTTCCTGCGGCGTCATCGCGTTGATGATGCCCTCGATGCGGCGCATCTGGTTTTCGCCCTGGGCCAGTTCGCCGGCTCCGATCTTGCCGGCGCCCGGCAGTTTGTCGACCAGGGAAGACAGGCCGCCCAGTTTCTTCATCTGCTGCATCTGCGCCTTGAAGTCTTCCAGGTCGAAGCCCTTGCCGCTCTTCAGTTTCTGTACCGCCTTGAGCGCTGCGTCCTTGTCGACCGAACGTTGCGCTTCTTCCAGCAACGACAGCACGTCGCCCATGCCGAGCACGCGGCTGGCCATGCGTTCGGGGTGGAAGACTTCGATGCCGGAGAGTTTCTCGCCGACGCCGACCAGCTTGATCGGCTTGCCGGTGACCTGCCGTACCGACAGCGCCGCGCCGCCGCGCGCATCGCCGTCGAGCTTGGTCAGGATGACGCCGGTCAGCGGCAGCGCATCGTTGAACGCCTTCGCCGTGTTGACCGCGTCCTGGCCCTGCATGGCGTCGACCACGAACAGCGTTTCGATCGGCTTCAGCAGCGCATGCAGATCCTTGATCTCTTCCATCATTGCCGCGTCGACGTGCAAACGGCCTGCGGTGTCGACGATCAGCACGTCGAACAGGTGTTTGTGCGCGTAGTCGAGCGCGGCGCGGGCGATATCGGCCGGCTTCTGGTCGGGCGAGGAAGGGAAGAAATCGGCCTCGGCCTGCGCCGCCACCAGTTTCAACTGCTCGATGGCGGCCGGGCGGTAGACGTCGCAGCTGACCACCAGAATCCGCTTCTTGCCGGCTTCGCGGATCACTCGTACCAGTTTGCCGGTCGACGTGGTCTTGCCGGCGCCCTGCAAGCCCGCCATCAGAAACACCGCCGGCGGCTGGCATGCAAACGACAACGGCGCCGCCTGCTCGCCCATCAAGGCGGTGAGTTCCTTGTGCACGATGCCGATCAGCACCTGGCCCGGCGTCAGGCTGGTCATCACTTCCTGGCCGAGCGCGCGTTCCTTCACCTTGGCGATTAAATCGCGCACCACCGGCAGCGCCACGTCGGCTTCCAGCAGCGCGACGCGCACCTCGCGCAGGGCATCCTGCACGTTGGCTTCGGTCAGGCGTCCCTGGCCACGCAGGTTTTTAACAACACGGGAAAGGCGGTCGGTCAGGTTGTCGAACATGATGGGTTGGGCAATGAGCGATGGGATAAACTCGCGCAGTCTAACAAATCAGCCGCTCCCGACCATGTTGGAAACCCTGCTCTACGCCCTTTGTGCCCTGGCTTACCTCGGCTTGGCCGCCTGGTTCTGGCCGGGCCGCCCCGGCTGCTGCCGCACCGACTGGCTACCGCGTCTGTTGCCGGTATTTCCGCTGATGCTGCACCTGTATCTGCTGAATGAGGGCGTGTTTGGCGGCGAGGGCGTCCGCCTGGGTTTTTCCACCTCGATTTCCGCCGTCGCCGCACTGACCGTGCTGACCTATGCCGTCGCCGCCTGGCGTTATCACCTCGGCGGCGTGCAGGGTTTCGTGCTGGCCTTCGCGGCCGCCGCCGTCGCCATCGAAGCAATTTCGCCGATGCCACATGCCGCCGCCTACAGCAGCATGCCGATCTTCAAGCTGCATCTGGCCATGGCCTTCGCGGCTTATGCCCTGTTCACGATCGCCGCACTGCATGCCTTGCTGATTTCGCTGGCCGAAAAACATCTGCACAAGGCCGTGCCGCCCGCGGTGGTCGCCGGCTTGCCGCCGCTGCTGACCTTGGAAAAACTGCTGTTCCGGATGATTCAACTCGGCTTCCTGCTACTCACGCTGACCTTGTTGTCCGGCGTCCTGTTCTCGGAAGAAATCTTCGGCCGCGCCGCGCCGATCAACCATAAAACGATATTCGGCCTGATTTCCTGGCTGATCTTCGCCGCCCTGCTGCTGGGCCGGCGCATCTACGGCTGGCGCGGCCGCACCGCGATCTACTGGACGCTGTCCGGCTTCATGAGCCTGATGCTGGCGTATGTCGGGGTGAAGTTCGTGCTGGAAGTGCTGCTCGGGCGCTAGCACGCAACGTACCGGTGTCGTAGGAGCGCCTTCCAAGGCGCGAAGTCCGGAACAATCGCGCCTTGGAAGGCGCTCCTACGAGTGGTGTCGAGCTCAGTGCGAAGAAATGCGCACCTACGGGCCAGGTATCAAGCCGCGTTTTTTGCTTCCAGTTCTTCCCATCGCGCCAACAGATTCAGCAACGCTTCTTCGATCTCCGCGCTGCGGCTATTGAGTCTGGCCGCTTGTGTGTGGTCGGCATACACCGCCGGGTCGGTCAGTTGGCGGGCGACTTCGGCCTGTTCCGTCTCAAGCGCCGCAATGGATTGCGGTAGCCCTTCCAGTTCCTTCTGTTCCTTGTAGGACAAGCCGGATTTGCGCGCTTTCGCGGGGGCGGGCGGGGCCGGCTTGACGGCAGGTTTCGCCACGGCGGCCACCGTTTCCGCCGCCACTCGTTCGCGCCAGCCTAGCCAGTCGGAATAGCCGCCAGGCAGTTCCAGCAAGACGCCGGGGTTGTCAACGCTCCCGGCAAAAGCGATGGATTGCGTCGCGACGTTGTCGAGGAAAGCGCGGTCGTGCGACACCAGAATCACCGTGCCGGCATAGTCCTGCAGCAGTTGTTCAAGCAGTTCCAACGTGTCGATGTCGAGGTCGTTGGTGGGCTCGTCCAGCACCAGGATATTCGCCGGCCGGGCGAACAGGCGCGCCAGCAACAGCCGGTTGCGCTCGCCGCCAGAGAGCGATGAAACCTTGGCGCGGGCGCGTTCGGCCGGGAACAGGAACTCTTCCAGGTAGCCGATGATGTGTTTTTTCTGGCCGCCAATCTCGACGTAGTCGGAGCCCGGCGCGATGGTTTCGATCAGGGTTGCTTCATCGTCCAGTTGATTGCGGAACTGGTCGAAATACGCCACTTCCTGGCGCGTGCCGCGTTTGATGCGGCCGGCGTCGGGTTCGATTTCGCCCAGGATCAGTTTGATCAGCGTGGTCTTGCCGGCGCCGTTGGGGCCGATCAGGCCGAGCTTGTCGCCGCGCAGGATGCGCGTGCTGAAGTCGCGGATCAGCACCTTGCCGCCATAGCCGTGGCTGACCTGGTCGAACTCGGCGATCACCTGTCCGGAACGGCCGCCGGCATCCAGCGAAAAGCCGACCTGGCCGAGCCGCTCGCGGCGCGCGGCGCGTTCTCGGCGCAACGATTCCAGGCGCAATACGCGGCCTTCGTTGCGGGTGCGGCGCGCTTCGACGCCTTTGCGTATCCAGACTTCTTCCTGTTTCCAGAACTTGTCGAATTTGCGGCTTTGCGCCGCTTCCACTTCAAGTTGTTCCGCTTTCCTGATCTGGTAGGCCGAGAAATTGCCGTGGTACTGGCGCAGCTGGCCGCGATCCAGCTCGATGATGCGATTCGCGACGCGGTCGAGAAAGGCGCGGTCGTGCGTGATGAACAGCAAGGCGCCGTCGAACTCGGCGAGCTGGTTCTCCAGCCATTCGATGGCGCTGAAATCGAGATGGTTGGTGGGCTCGTCCAGCAACAGCAACTCCGGCTCGGAGGCGAGCGCGCGGGCCAGCGCGACGCGCTTCTTGTTGCCGCCGGACAGCGTCTCGACCCGCGCGTCGGCCACCAGGTCGAAGCGGGCGATGACTTCCTCGACGCGGCTGTTCAAGCGCCAGACGTCATGCACTTCCAGTTCGTGCGACAGCCGCGCCAGTTCTTCCATGGCGTGGTGTTCCCCGGAAGCGGCGTCGTGCGCGGCGGCGTGATAGACGCTGAGCAGGCCATGCGCCGGGCCAGCGCCGGCCGCCACCGCCTCGAACACCGTGTGCCCCGGCGTGAACGTGGGTTCCTGCGCGACAAACGCCATGCGCAGATCGGGTTTGCGCCAGACCACGCCGTCATCGGCCTGGATTTCGCCGGCGACCAGCTTCAGCAAACTGGATTTGCCCGCGCCGTTGCGGCCGATCAGGCCGATGCGCTCGGATTTGTCGATGACCAGCGCGGCGCCGTCGAGCAGGGGCCAATGGCCAAAGGCCAGGGAAACGTTATCGAGGGTCAGATAGGGCATTGGGCAGAGACAAAATCGAACAGGCAAGAAAAACGGGCGGCCAGACCGCCCGCGGGGGAAAACAGGTCAGTTATCAGAGCGAGCCGTGGTTCTGGCCGGCGTGAGTGTGCTCGAAAAGGTCTTGGCAAGTCACGCAACGGATGGCCACCGGGTTGGCGACCAGACGCGCGGCGGGAATCTCCGTGCCGCAATCCACGCACAACCCGAAATCCTCGTCGTCGAGGCGCAATCGCGCGTTTTCGAGCGCTTGCAGGGCACGCACCTCATGTTCCAGTCGCGCTGCGGAAATATTGCCCAACGTCACCGCCAGGGCTTCGTCGGCGCTGTCGCCGGAAGCGCGGCCGAGAACTTCGGCAAATTGCGTTTGGCCGCTTTCTTCCAGCGCATTCTGCATCGCCTTGATCAATTTACCGCGTTGATCTTCCAGTGCGGCGCGGATTGCGGCACGGTCTTGCTGAGAGAGATGGCTCATGACTGCACTTTCTGTGGGTTATTGCGGGGAGACGGGTCGATTATTGGCCCCGGAGGAGGGGGCTACAACCCCAAATCGCGCCAGATCGACAATGATTTCCTGCGCATGACGATCAGCGGTAATTTCACGATAGACCTTTACGACGCGGCCGTTCGGGTCAATCAGATAGGTATGGCGTTTGGCGAAGCGGAAAACGCCGAAATCCCACAACGCGCCATAGGCCCGCGCGACGGCCGCTTCCCGGTCCGCCAGCAACGGAAACGGCAAGCTGTGGCGTTGCGCGAAGTCGGCATGGCTGGCGGCGGTATCCAGCGAAACGCCGAGCAGCGCGACCTCGCGCGCCTGAAATTCGTGGTAACCGTCGCGTAAGTTGCAGGCTTCGGCCGTGCAGGTGGGCGTGGCGTCTTTCGGATAAAAGTACAGCACCAGCCAGCGGCCACGGTAATCCGCTAGACGATGCCGTTTGTGCGCGGCATCGTACAGATCGAAATCCGGCGCGGCAGCGCCCACAGCGGGCGGCTCGCCACGCCCGCCCCAGCGCCAGGCAAGACCTGCCAAGGCACCGAGAACAATCACAATCAGCAGTAATTTCAGCAAGTTGCACACCTTCCGCGTAGGTTAAAATCCGCGCCGATTTTATGACTCGATCCGCCTCGGTATCGTTTCATCAGCCAATCAAAATGCCCCCGTAGCTCAGTGGATAGAGCATCCCCCTCCTAAGGGGAGGGTCACACGTTCGATTCGTGTCGGGGGCACCAAATAATCAATAGGTTAGCACTTCAGCATGAACATCCAGTCGGCATTGTTAAGTGCCGCCGTGGCGGCTTCGTTGCGGTAGTAGTCGTCCACGCCCTGGGTGCCGGTGACGAAAGCGCCGTTGTATTTGCGCGCCCGGCGGTAGCCGGACTCGATGAATCCGCCGCTGGTCCCGTTCATCAGGCTCCAGGCCTCGTCGACGATGACCAGCTTGCGGCGGCCATCTTCCCGGTTCAGATAGATCTCGTTGGTAATCAGGTACATCAGAAGCAATAGGACCACGCTCTGCAGATCCTTCTTGGCTTCCAGTTCATCCAGTTCCAGCACCACCAGGTCGGTGTCGAAGCGGATGTTCGCGGCGCCCTCGAACCAGCGGCCATGGGCACCGTCCTGTGTATAGGGAAACAACTGGATGCCCAGGTTGCGCACGCGCACGTCGCACTTGCCTTCGTCGTCCTTGCAGGCGGTCTTAAGATGCTCGGCCAGCTCCGTGAGCATCGGCAGCCGACCCTGTCCCCTCGCGTGATACCAGACCTGGCGCAGCGCGATGTCCAGCTGGGACATTTCGTACTGGGGCAGGGGTTCGTTGGGGGAGATCATCTGGGCGACGACCGGCTTCAACATCTCCATGTCCTCGTCCAGGTCCATGACCAGGGAGAACGGGTTCAGGGAGAGGCTGGCATCCGCGCTGAACTGGATGTATTGCCCGCCCAGTTGCTTGCAGAGATTCTCGTAGGAGTGGCCGGCGTCGATCACCCAGACTTTGGCGCCGATGCCCAGATAGCCCTGAGCCAGTTCGTTCATGAAGACCGACTTGCCGGAACCGGATGTTCCCACCACACAGGCGTTGTAGTTGCCGGAGGGGTTGGCGAACAGATCCACCCCCATGGCCTGGCCTCGCCGCCCGAACAACGCGATGACCGGCTCACCCAGACCTTCCCATTCCGCGATCAGGGGCGCCAGGTGAATGGCGTTGGCGGAGGTCTTCAAGCTATCCTGGCCCGCGCGTTTCGCCTCTTGCTGCAGGGAGCGGGTGTAGGCCATGGGCAGCCCGAGGAACAGGCTCTGCAGGTGCAGAAAGCTGTCCTCCTGCAGATCGAAGCCCAGCCCGCGCCATACGCCCCGGGCGGCTAGTTCGTCTTTGGCGGCCTGGCGCGGATAAGAAAACAGGGTGAGTTGGTGATAAAGGCGCACCAGCGAGCCGGCGCCCGAGAAGGCGACCATGGCCGTATCCCAGTCCAGCTTGTTGTCTTGCCAGTCGGGCATGAAGGCGGCCATCTTGCTTTGCGCCGCCTGGGTGGCGCGGGCGCTCTTCAGGGTGGCGAAGGCGCGGGTGGATTCGTAATCCGGGATGCTTAGCCCCAAGGTGATCAGGAAGGGACACGAATAGGCTTGCGAGCCCTGCAGGAAGTCGCCGATCAGCGCTCCCATGGCGGCCAGGTGCGCCTGCTTCGGATAGTTGCGCACGGAAAAACACCGCGCCACGCACTCCGCGCTGTTGGCGGGACTGCCGAACACCAGGCCATCACGCCGCATCCGGGTGAGCGTGTCCAGGGAGATGATCTGATCGCGCAGCAAGCGGCCATCGTCATAGTTCAGACGCTGGGCCTCGCCCTTCAGCAGCCGGTTGGGGTTCAGTACTTGGGCGCACCAGTCGAGGAGCTCATCCGGCCCCCATTCACCGGCATACAGGTAGGCGCTCTTCAGCACCGTGGCCAGCGCGTCGCGCAGGGTCCGGGCGTTGTCGATGGCATCCCGATCTGACATGCCGTTGGCCGGCAGGGTGACGGACAGGGCGGCCCGAATATTCCGCGCCAACCAGGGCATGCCGGGGAACGGTTGGCGCACGGCGGCTTGAGCCAGATGGGCGGCGCGGCGGCGGGCGGATTCTGCATAGACCCCATGGGCATCAGCCCCGACCGCGTTGCGCAGATTCTGATAGCGATCGAGGAAATCATGAATGTCCGGGGAGCCGAACAGGTGGAACTGCAAGCTCGAATCCGTGGGCAGGCCGTTGAAGATCGACTTGAGCACACCGGTCATGCGGTCGTCGGCGCCGGTCTGGGGCATAATGGCCAACACGAAACCGACCGCTTCCACGGGATCATGGGTGCCAGCCCTTGCTTCGGGCGGCCGCTCCAGCAGAAACAGTCGCTCCTCCGGCAACCAGCCGGAATAAGGCAGCCAATCCGCCAGGCGCTCGAACATCGGCATGGGGGAGGCGCAGGCCAGGGTTGCCGGCACATAATCGGAATCCGCGAAGTTGGCCCGCGTCGGCCGCAAGGCCTGGCGCAGGGAGGCTAGTGCGTCAGCGATCATCGTCGCTCACCTGATTACCCACATGGCCACCTTGCTGCGCCGCCTCCATCACCGTGTCCCGCGCGTTCTGGCGGACACCGTCCTTGCGTGCGGTCGCATCGGCTACACCGGAGGCGACGGGTGCCGACACCGGGGTGAACTGTCGCTGGACTTGGCGGCGGGTGTGTTCGATCTGCCATTCGCCCCGATGCCACATGACGTACAGATAGGACGCGTCGTGCAGGTCGCCGTCCGCGTCCAGCCTGGGTGCCAGCCAGAGGCGTAGCACCTTGGGCGCGGAAAGTAGTGGTGTGCCGGGCGCCGGGGTGCTGGTGACCGAGACGGTCGCACCGTAGGGTTTGGGTTCGCCCTCAACCGCGTCCGCGTGGGGGGCTTTGGCCTGGCCCTGACTCTGCTGGGCGGGCAGGGCGCCCGCCAGTGCGTTGGCGTAGACCCCGGACACGGAAGTGCAGACCACCCCGTCGGGCGCCTTGCAGGCGAACTCGCTCTTGCCTTCCAGACCGGCCAGGTTGACGCAGGCCGACAAGGTGGGGAGCAACAACAGAATGGCGTGTTTCATGGGCGCTCCTCCCCGGCGGCGAGGAACGCCTCGATGCGGTCCACCGGTGCGGCGCCCGCCAGGCGTCGACCTTGGATATCAAACAGCACGGGCGTGCCGTCCACGCCGAGTTTGCGAGCCAGTGCGATGTTGCGGTCGATGGGATGGGTGCAGTCGGCAGGTCGGGAAGGCTTGCCATCCAGCATCAGCGCCTGCCATGCCCCGGCACGATCCTGGGCGCACCAGACCGCGATGGCCTTGGCGCGCGCTTTTGGATGCAGTTCATCCAGGGGGAAGAGGAAGGTGTGTATCGTCACGTTATCCAACTTGGCCAAGGTCTGCTCCAGCTGCTTGCAGTAGGGGCAGTCCGGGTCGGAGAACACCACCAGACGTTGCATGCCGTCGCCACGCACGGTCTGGATCGCATCCGCGAGAGGCAGGCTTGTGAAGTCGATGCGCCGGGCCTGCTCCAGACGTTCCGCCGTGAGATCACGCTGGGTTTGCATGTCGTAGAGATGGCCAAACAGGAAATGCCGCGTGTCGCTTCCGACATAGGCGACGTTGCGACCCATCGTGACCTCGTAGATGCCGGCCATGGGGGTGGCGCGGATATCCCGGAATTCGGTCGCCGGATAGGTGGCAGCGAGCTGGGTCATCAGGGCGGCGGCGACTGAATCATCCGACCGCTCCTCGGCCCATGCCGAGATATGGCATCCCAGCAGGGCGAGGGTGATGAAGTGCAGGGTTCTCATGCTCAACGGGCTCCGTAACGTGGGTGAATGGCGGAGGAGGGGTCGGCGGTGGCACCGGCTTCGCCCATCGGCAGCAGCGCCCCCTTGGTGATGACCACGTCCACCATGCGGCCGGCATCCACCTCGACGACGGGGTAGAGCTTCTCGGCCAGGGCGATGTAGTACTGGGCAAGACGGTCCATGGCCTTGCCCACGCCGGAAGAAATCCCGGCCTTGAACTCCTCGCCCTGCTTGACGCTGGAGGTGGATCCGAGCGGCGAGATGGAGGTGGTGCTGGCACTCTGCTGAAAGGCCTGGCCCAGGCCGGAGCCGATGCCGGCGATCAGCGCATTGGCCAGCACCTGGCCCTGCTTGGTAATCAGTCGCCCCATTACTCCCGCCTTGCCGTCCTCGCCGGCGACGTAGCCCTTGATCGGCAGCTCCAGCGCTTCACCGCTGGGCGAGACACAGGACAGGCTCTCGGTGCGGATGTAAGCGCGCTCCGAGGACAGGTCGCCATAGCCGGAGCCGACGATCAGGCAGTCCTTCGCCTTGAGCCGGAACTGATTGGGCAGTTGGGCGTGGTCGATCAGGCGCAGCAGAACGGGATGGGGGTTACTCTGGGCCTGGCCGCCGGTGGGGGCGTTGAGGCCCGCCAGCAGCACCGCCCGGACAAAGGAACCCGAGGGCAGATAGGTCCCAGGCGTCTTCGCTGTTTGTTTGTCTTTGCCGGCGACCTGGCCAGCCTGAAGCCGGGTATCCGGCGCGGGGCCTATCTCGCCGGATTCGATGCCTTTGTCCACGGCCGGCGCAGCCAGTCCTGGCCCGACCGGTGCCGGCTGGCCTGCCACCGAGGTGGGCGGCGGTAGGGACACCACAGAGACGGGTCTTGCGGTCGGTGGGGGCGGCGGCAGCGCCGGCAGCCCTGAAGGCAACCCAGGCGGAAAGGCAGGAAATTTGACTTCAGGCTGCTTGGTTGCGTCCTTCGCGGCCTCCTGGCGCTTCATCAAGTCGGTGAGCTCGCCAACCGAACGCTCCAGGCGGTCTATCCGGGTACCTTCCTGTCCGCGCCAAGCGTCCTTGGGATCCACCCCGGCGCCCGCCGGTGAGACCGTCAGCGGCACCGGCTTCTCGGGCATCCCGATGCCAATCTGGGACTTGCCCGCGCGCATGAAGGCAACCGCACTGATCATGGCAATCCCCACGGCCACCAGCAGCCCACCCGCTATCAGGGCCTGTCTGCATTGGATGGCGGCAGCTGCGGCGGAGACGATCGGCTTTGCACTCTGTTTGGCGAAGATCATTCGTCACCCTCCCGGTGGCGAATCACGAAGATGCGGGTGGCTTCGCCAGGCCGCAGAGAGTGGTTTTCCACAGCGACGCCGAGAACGCCGGGCCGATACAACTCCGGCTCAGCCACGCGCATCTCCGCAGTGCCGGTATTGGTCAGCTGGAACAGGTCCGCGACCACCGCGGCCCCCAGCCAGGAACGCAACCTGACGAAGCGGGAGCCTTGCCACAAGCGCAATTCCTCTCCGCGCTCGCGCACTTCCATGTCCGGCGGCAACCGATCGGCGGCCATCAGCAAGGCCAGTTCCTTGACCATCTGCTGCAGCGAATCGGTTTGCTCAGCCTTGGAGGGCCTGGCCGCGTGCTGGGCCTGCTCCTTCAGGATCAGGCTTTCCGCAGGCATGTCCACCGGCTGCAGGGTGAGCGCGTAGGTGGCGCCCGTCTCTGAAGTGAGGAACAGGGACACCGGTTCACCCCGGTCCAGCGGGCGCACGTAGAGCTGCCCGGTGCGGGCGTTCTTGTCGATGGCCAGCCGCCCCTTGAGGGTATGCCAGGACTGAATCCGGCCTTCCGAGAGCGCAATCCGGGTTAGGTCGTCGGCCGCTATCTTCGCGAACAGGGTCTCGCCTTCCCGCACCGGGATGACCTGGAGCGCCCAGGCGGGCAGCACCGCAAGGAGCAACAAACTGCCGGCCAGTAGCCGCTTAATGGCTGGATTGATTTGCGCCGAAGGGGTCATCTTGGGACGTCTCCTTGAGTGAGGTAACAACGGTGCGTCCGCCGTCATAGCGGAACGCCACCAGTACGGTCATGGCACGCGGGGGCGAGGCCTTGTCGGTGACGAAGGTGGTGAGCTCGCCCTGGATAACCACTCGCATTCCATCCGCTTTGTCATGCAGGACACTGCGCGGCGAAAACAGAGTGGAAATCTGGTCGCGCTTGACGCGCTCGGCCGCCAGCCGAGCGGCTTTCTCCAAGGCGCCATGGGCCTCTGGTGCGGCGTACTTGAGCAGCGCCGCGTTCTGGAAATCGACCGAGGCCGGCGTCACGTTGTAGGCCAGTTGCAGGACGAACAAGGCCATCTGGTCCAGGTAATCGCGGGAGATCTGGTCGGCTTCTACCCAGAACCCTTTCTCGATCTGCGGTGGCAGGAAAATCACCCGGTCGCGGTCCTGGTGCAGGAATACATGCAGCGCCAGCAGCACACTGGTGGCTGCCAACGCCGCCAGCAATAACTGGATGGCCCGGCCGATACCGGTCCTGGCCTCCAGGTCGGCGCTGATCTTGAGCGGGTTCATCCGATGAACTCGCGTAGGTGAGACGGTGGCGTGCGCGTGAATCCGGAACGCAGCGGCAAATGCCAGTAAGCCCAGTGCAGCACAAAACGGCGGTGCTTGCCGCCGGTGAACTTGCCATAGACGAAGGCCACCCCGAGGCCGGCGCCAATCCAGATGATGGGGTCTTTCAGCATGATGCCCAGAAAGACGAAGGCCACGAGCAAGCCAACCTGCGTGGAATCCCACATCAGGATGCGCGCGGGCACATCCAGGCTGGTGGGAATGCGCGTGTCCA
>JASJPG010000006.1:0-32467 GCA_031426815.1 Hydrogenophilaceae bacterium | reverse complement strand
CTCGGTAGATTCTTTCCGCCAGTTCGTGGCTGATGCCTTCGACCTGGGCCAGTTCCTCCACTCCGGCATTGACCACGCCACGCAGGCCACCGAAGGTTTGCAGCAACTTCTGACGCCGTTTTGCGCCGACGCCGGCGATATCCTGCAGGCTCGACTGGGTCCGCGTCTTGGCGCGCTTCGCCCGATGCCCGGTGATGGCGAAGCGATGCGCTTCGTCGCGCACCTGTTGGATCAGATGCAGCGCCGGATGATCCACCGCCAGGCGCAACGGCTCGACTTCACCCGGAAAAAACAACTGTTCCATGCCCGGTTTACGTTCCACGCCTTTCGCCACGCCGACCATCGGCAGGTTGCCCATGCCCAGTTCGGTCAACACATCCACCGCCATGTGCAACTGCCCCTTACCGCCGTCGATCAACAACAGATCCGGCAATTTGCCCTCGCCGGCAGCGATTTTTCCGTAGCGCCGCTGGAGTGCATCGCGCATGGCGGCATAGTCGTCGCCAGGGGTGATGCCGGTGACATTGTAGCGGCGATATTCGGCCGACTGCATCGCGCCCTGGTCGAATACCACGCAGGAAACCACGGTCGCTTCGCCCATCGTGTGGCTGACGTCGAAGCACTCGATGCGGGCGATGCCTTCCTCGCCCAGCGCCTCGTTCAGCGCAATCAGCCGATTGGCCTGGTTTTCGCGCAGGCCTTCGCGCGTGGCCAGCGCGAGTTCCGCGTTCTTGTGCGCCATTTCCAGCCAGATACGGCGTTCTTCCTGCGGGTGCGTGACGATGGCGATGCGCCGGCCGGCTTGTTCGGACAGCCAGTCGGCGAGACCTTCGACTTCGCATTCGAGCACCAGCGTGGCCGGAATCGGCCGGCCGACGTAATGCTGGTCGGCGAAGGCTTCCAGCACGGTGGGCAGATCGGCGGTGATCGGCCCCCACGCTTCGCTGCCCCCCGAGGGGGTGCTATGCCCGCCTTGGGGCGGCCCGGCGGCGGGCAGCGCGACATGGCTCGGGAAGAACGCGCGTCCACCCAGGCTGCGGCCGCCGCGCACCATGCTCAGGTAGACGCAGGCGACGCCGCCTCTGATCACCCCGGCGATGATGTCGGCATCCTGATTCGAGCGGCTTTCGACGAACTGGCGCGCGCGCACCGCCGCCAGCGCCTGAATCTGGTCGCGGAACACAGCGGCCTGCTCGAAGCGAAGATCGGCCGAGGCCGCTTCCATGCGGGCGGAGATCGCGCCGACCACCTCGTTGTCCTTGCCGTTGAGGAACATCTCGGCCAGCGCCGCGTCGCGCGCGTAATCGGCGTCGCTCACCTTGCCGACACAGGGCGCGCTGCAACGGTGGATCTGATACAGCAGGCACGGCCGCGAGCGGTTGCTGAACACGCTGTCCTCGCAGGTGCGCAGGCGGAACACCTTTTGCAGAATCTGGATGCTTTCGCGTACCGCCAGCGAATTCGGGAACGGTCCAAAGGTCCGATGTTTCTTGTCCGGTGTGCCGCGAAAATAGGCCAGGCGCGGGTAAGCATGGCCAGTCAGTTGCAGATACGGGTAGGACTTGTCGTCCCGGAACAGGATGTTGTACTTCGGCGCCAGACCCTTGATCAGGTTGTTTTCCAGCAGCAGCGCTTCCGCCTCGGTACGCGTCACGGTGGTCTGAATTTCCCGGATGCGCGCCACCATGTGGGCGATACGCGGGCTCAGATCGGTCTTCTGGAAGTAGCTGGAGACGCGCTTTTTCAGGTCGCGCGCTTTGCCGACATAAAGCACCTGACCGCCTTCGCCGAGCATGCGATAGACGCCCGGCAGGTTGGGCAGGCCAGCCAGGAAGGTTTTGTGATCGAAGCGGGGTGTTTCGGAGGCGTCCACGACGCGGTCAATCTTCCTCGTCGAGCAACTGGCCGGCGATGGCCCAGTTTTCATCGGGCAGTTCCTCGAACGCGATGTAGGTGTAGCGCTTCGGCTTCAGCGCGTGGCGTTCCAGCGTATCGGTGATTTCCTCGGCGATCTTTTTCTTCTGGTCGCGGCTCAATGTGCCGGCAAGCTTGATGGTGACGACGGGCATGCTTATTCCTTTCTGTCGGCGGCAATACGGGCGAACACGGCGCGAAACATCTCCGGCGTCAGCCGCCGCGTCTGGGTGTTGTAGCGGCTGCAATGGTACGAGTCATACAAGCGCCTGCCAGCCGGCAGATCGTGCCTGACGTCATGGCCGAACACGAACGCCTTGGATTTGAGGCCGAACGCGCGCAACACGGCGGCGTGCGCGATCTGGCCGAGCGCCAGGATCGCGGTGTCGGCGGGCAGCGCCGCCAGTTCCTGTTGTAGGTATTCGTTGCAGCGCACGATCTCGCCGGTTTCCGGCTTGTTCTCCGGCGGCACGCATTTGACCGCGTTGGTGATGCGGCAGCCGATCAGCTGCAGGCCATCGTCTGCCGCCACGGACATCGGCCGGCTGGCATAGCCGAAGGCATGCAGGGTTTCGTACAGCAGGATGCCGGCATGGTCGCCGGTAAACGGGCGGCCGGTCTGGTTGGCACCGTGGAAGCCGGGCGCCAGGCCGACGATCAGCAGATTCGGCTGCTGATCGCCGAATGGCGGCACCGGCCGGCAGAAATAGCCGGGATGATTCGCGCGGCCGTCCGCCAGAAACGCGGCGAGGCGCGGGCAGGCGCGGCAGTCGGTCGTGAAGCGCATGACTCAGTGCAACTGCGCCGGCGGCGCGTCCTGCAATTCCTCCGGCAGTTCGGCGTGCACGTTTTCGCCTTCCGGACTCGGGAACAGCGGCGCACCGCAGTCGTCGCAATATTCGACCGGCATGCGCGTGCCGAGAATCTGCACGTCGCCGATGCCGGTGCTTTTCAACAAGGCTTCGATTTCCACGCCCAGATCGCCGTTTTCGTCGTCGTTGCCGAGCAGAGGCCAGGTGACGCCGTGTACCACGTCATCCGAACCGGCGCGCAGGAAGCTGATCCGCCACTCTTCCAGGCCATGCTCGAAATAAGGCGCGGCGACGGCGCGTATCCGGTTGGCGGGCAGGTTGAACAGCGCCTGCAAATAGGCCACCGCCGCCTTCAGCGCGAACGGCCGGGTTTCCTGATCGGCCTGGCGCCAGGCGGCGAAGTAAGCGTCCGGTGTCAGCACTTCATAGGCGCAGCCGGTCAGCAGGCTCTGGAAATTCGGCCCGCCCTGTTCGCGCCAGGCCACCAGCGCGGCGGCGCGGCCGCCATCGACTTCGTTCCAGCGGAACACCGGCTTGCCGGCCGGCACTTGCACGGCGGCGATCAGGTAGCGCACGTCGGAGACGAACATCTGGCTTTCCGCGAGCAGTTTGGCGTCCACCTTCAGATCCTTGTCGGCGGCGGACGCGGTCCACAGCGCATCGGCAAACGCCCAGGTGTCGGCATAGCCTTGCGGCAACTGGTCCGGGCTGAACAGGTAATCGGCGAAATTGACCCGTGCTTCGGCGCCGAGAACGTGCGCGGAAAGCTGCGCACGTAGCGCATCGAGCACCGGTTTCGGGATGTTGCGGGTCGGGATGGCGTAACGCGACCAGGCCAGGACCGGCAGCGCGATGAGCAGGCGCGACTGGTCGCCGCTCTGGCGCACCTCGCAGGCGGCTTCGATCAGATCGGCGAGTTCGTCGTAGGCGCGGCTGTTGGTTTCGCGCAGACGGTCCAACGCTTGATTGAGCGCCTCCTCGTCGGCGGCCTTGAGCAGCTTTTCGATCAAGCTGCTCATTTCCGCTTCCAGCCAGACGTCTTCCAGACGGCTGCCGGAATCGGCCAGACCTTGCGCTAACCAGGCCAGACGTTCTGCATCGCGGGAGAGGCGGTGGCGGCCATAGGGGCGACGGCGTTTCATGTTGATTCCTTCAAAAAAATGAGCGTCTGCAACGGCTGCGGGCGGTGGCGGCGCTAATGCGCCGACGCCTCCGCGGTGCGGCCGAGTTCGGCCTGCAAAGTGACATGGCGGATGCCGTGGTTCTTGTCGAGGCGCGCGCGGCTGACTTGCAGCACGCGGTCCCAGTCGTCGAAGCTGTCCAGTTCCAGATGCGCGGAGAGCGCGATCTGGCCGGAGGACAGCGTCCAGATATGCAGATCGTGCACGCGTCGCACGCCGGGAATTTCGCCCAGGTCGAGGACGACGTTTTCCAGGCTGACATGCGCCGGCACGCCTTCCATCAGGACATGAAAGCTCTCCGCCAGCAAGCGCCAGGCGGAGACCAGGATCAGGCCGGAGACCAGCAAGGACAGAATCGGGTCGATCGGCATGTAGCCGGTGGTCCAGATCACGGCGCCGGCGACCAGCGCGGCGACCGAACCGAGCAGATCGCCCAGCACATGCAGAAAGGCGGCGCGCGTGTTGAGGCCGTCGCCGCCGTGATGCAGCAGCCAGGCCACCGCCAGATTGATCAGCAGGCCGATGAAGGCGACCAGCATGACCGCGCCGCCCATCACGGGTTGCGGATTGGACAGGCGCGCGATGGCTTCGATGACGATGAACACGATCAGACCCAGCATCAGCAGGCTGTTGAACAGCGCAGCTAGAATCTCCAGGCGGACCAGACCGTAGGTGTGTTTGCTCGACGGCGGTCTGCGCGCCAGCCAGGCAGCGAGCGCGGCCAGGCCGAGGGCGGTGGAATCGGTGACCATATGGCCGGCGTCGGAGAGCAGGGCGAGCGAACCGGACCAGAACCCGGCCACCACTTCGATCACGGCGAAGCCGAGCGTGAAGAACAGCGCCTTGAACAAGGCGTCGCCACCATGCTCGTGGCCGACGTGGTGCTGCGCCTGGGTGGTGTTGCTGTCGAGCGAAACGCGTTCGGCCGCGACGCTGGTTTTGGTAGATACGTTCATCCGCTTTTGCCACAGGTATTGGTGGGATCGGCCAGGGCCAGTTCGGCATCGACCTGGCCGACGCCGCCGAGATGGTGCAAGGCCTCGGCATAACGCTGGCTTTCATGCAGCGCAATGCGTGTCGGCGGATGCGGCCGGCCGTGCATGCGCGCCAGTCGGATCAACGACATCGGCGGCAATGGCCATTTGAGTTTCGCCAGCAGTTCATCGGCCAGTTCCGGCCGATTGCACACCAGCACCATGTCGCAGCCGGCCTGCAACGCCGCCACCGCACGCTGGCGGATGTCGCCGGCGACGCTGGCGCCTTCCATGACCAGATCGTCGCTGAAGATGACGCCTTCGAAGCCGAGTTGGCCGCGCAGGATTTCCGTCAGCCATGTGTGCGAAAAGCCGGCCGGCTGCGCGTCGACGCGCGGATAAATGACGTGCGCCGGCATCACCCCGGCCAGGCCCATATCCACCATCTGGCGGAACGGCAGCAGATCGGCGAATTCGATATCGGTCAGGCTGCGTTCGTCGACCGGAATCGCCAGATGCGAATCCGCCGCAACAAAACCGTGCCCAGGAAAATGTTTGCCGACCGCGCTCATGCCCGCTTCGTGCAGGCCCAGCACCAGCGCATGCGCCAGATCGGTGACGGCTTGCGGATTGCGATGGAAGGCGCGGTCGCCGATCACGCCGCTGTTGCCGTAGTCGAGATCGAGCACCGGCGCGAAGCTGAAATCGACGCCCGCCGCGCGCAGTTCGGCGCCGATGACGTAGCCGGCATCGCGCGCCAGTCGCCGCGCCCGTTGCGGATGCTCGTCCCAGACCTGGCCGATCGCGCGCATCGGCGGAATCGTCGTGAAACCCTGCCGGAAGCGCTGCACGCGGCCGCCCTCGTGATCGACGCCGATCAGCAGATGCGGGCTGCGTAGCGCATGGATTTCCTGGCACAACGCGGCGAGTTGTTGCGGACTCTCGTAATTGCGCCGGAACAGAATCACGCCGCCGACGCTCGGGTGCAGCAACCGGCTGCGTTCCGCCTCGGTCAGAACCAGGCCGGCGACATCGGCCATGACCGGGCCGAGCGGCTGATGATTGAGCTGGATCATGCCGGCGCTTCCGAACGGGCCGACTTGCGTTCCGCCACCACGAAGGCGACGACGTATTCCTGTTCGTCGGACAGGCTCAGATGGGTCGACTTGATGCCTTGCGCCTTGAGCCAGTTGCTCAGTTCCGGTGCATAGACAAACCCGGGTTTGCCTTGCTTGTCATGCACCACGATCAGCGCGGTGAACGAAACCGGGCTGCGCATGCCGGTGCCGACCGCCTTCGAAAAAGCCTCCTTGGCCGCGAAACGCTTGGCCAGAAAGTGCTCCTTGTTGTTCGCTTCCGCGTAATCGCCCCATTCCTCCGGCGCCAGCAGGCGTTCCGCCAGCTTGCCGCCATAGCGGGCATGCAGGTCGTCCATGCGTTTCACCGCGACGATGTCCGTGCCGATGCCGTAGATCATGTTGCAGGCTCCTTGCGAGATTGAGCGAGTTTGTCGAGGCCATAGTGGGTGAACGCCAGGCCCATGTAAACCGGGGCGAAAAAGTTAAGCAGCGGCACGAAATGCAGCAAGCCCAGCAACGCCGCCAGCAGATACAACGGCCAGCCGGCGTCGCGCCGCACTTGCCGCAATTCCGCCGCCGAAGCGTGCTCGGACAGCGCGTCATAGACGAACATGCGCTGATTCAGCCAGGCATTCAGCAGCACCGAGATCGCCGCGCCGAACGGCCCCAGCAGCCAGAACGGCAGCGTGATCAGCCAGAGCAGCAGATAAACGGCCAGCGCATAAAGGCCGTTGCCGACGCTGCCGGCGAAATTGCCGCCGATGTTGCCTCCACCTAATCGCACCAGTTCGGGGTAATGCCGCTCGGCGACGATGCCGACCAGCATCGGCATGAACAGCAGCGAAGTAATCAGTAACGCTGTGATGTAGATCGCCGGCAACAACAGCAACGCCAGCAGCATGAAAGTGGCGAAACCGAGCAACCAGCCCGCCACCGCCACGCCCATCCAGTCCGGCATCGGCACCGACGTTACGAATCCCTCCAGCCCGGCCACCCAGCTCGCGCCGAACCACCAGAGCAGGCCGCCCCAAAGTGCCAGTGCGCCCAGCATCGGCAGAAACACGACCGATAGCACGCGCGGCAGCAGCAGATCGGCGGCGGCGCGGCGAAGAATCTCGAAAATCGAAGCCATGCGGGAAGGTGAAGCGGAGGTGATGGAGCGCAATGCTAAGCGCGTCATCTCAAGCGAGAAAGAAATTCTCTGGTGCCCCGAGCCAGACTCGAACTGGCACGCCTTGCGGCGCGGGATTTTGAATCCCGTGCGTCTACCGATTCCGCCATCGGGGCTGGAATGGGCGGCGATTATGGCTGAAGGCATGCGTTGCGGGCAACGTATAATCGCCGCCCCCATGAAAACCAGCGATTTCGATTACTTCCTGCCCGACGCGCTCATCGCGCGTTATCCGCTGGCGCGGCGCGATGCCAGCCGTTTGTTGCATGTCGATGCGGCCAACGCGACCTATACGGATCGTTTGTTCGCCGAATTGCCGACCTTCTTCCGACCGGGCGATCTGCTGGTGTTCAACGATACCCGCGTGATCAAGGCGCGCCTGCATGGCGAGAAGGCGACCGGCGGCAAGATCGAGGCGTTGGTCGAGCGGGTGCTGGGCGAGCATGACGCGCTGTTGTTCATGCGCGCCAGCAAGTCGCCCAAGCCGGGCGCGCAGGTGCGTTTTGCCGATGCCATCCCGGCGCAGGTGACCGGACGCGAGGGCGATCTGTTCCGCGTTGCCTTCGACCCGGCCCATACGGTGCTGGAATGGCTGGAGCGATACGGTGAGATTCCGCTGCCGCCTTACATAGATCGGGCCGCGGAGGACGACGACGATGCGCGCTATCAGACCGTTTATGCCAGCAATCCCGGTGCGGTGGCGGCGCCGACGGCGGGCCTGCATTTCGACGAGGCGATGCTGGCGGCTTTGCGTGACCAGGGCGTCGAAACCGCGTTTGTCACGCTGCATGTCGGTGCCGGCACGTTTCAGCCAGTTCGGGCCGAAACGCTGGCCGAGCATGTCATGCATATCGAGCGTTATGTCATTCCCGCCGCCACCGTGGCGGCGGTGCAGGCGGCGCAGCAGCGCGGCGGTCGCGTTTGCGCGGTGGGTACGACCAGCCTGCGCGCGCTGGAATCCGCGGCGCGCGACGGCGTGTTGCGTGCCGGCGAGGGCGAGACCGATCTGTTCATCACGCCGGGCTACCGTTTCAACGTGGTGGAACGTCTGGTGACCAACTTCCATTTGCCGAAATCCACCTTGCTGATGTTGGTGTCGGCCTTCGGCGGCGCGGAACTGTTGCGGCGCGCTTATGCGCATGCGGTAGCGGCGGAATATCGCTTTTTCAGCTACGGCGATGCGATGCTGATCGAACGCCTGGAGGCGGCTTTGTCGCTTGGATAAAGCGAGATATTTGGCATGCTGTGCTTTGCCCAGCCTACGGCGGGATGCGGTGTTTTTTCTCCGAGGCTACAAAAATTACTGTTAATTCAAAGGGTTTTCACTTATAGTGCGCGCCGTTGTGCAATGCAGTAGTTGGCTTCCGAGCGAATTCGTTAGTGTTTCATTACTTACTTATTCAGCTTACCCCTAGCGGGTACGATCTCCTGATCGTTGTTTCATCAAGCCCACGGGACTGTTTTCACAGCCCCATCGTCCCCGACCTCACCTGATCCTTTCCACGGAATTCGCTTCCGTCGATTCGGCTTCGCGGCATCCGGTTGGCGCCGATGTTTCGCGAGAATCGACGCGGCCGAGACTTGTCGGCGCGAGCGTTTCTGTTTTTCGTCCGTGTTTTTCAACACAAACCGGGCGCGGTCGTCCTGTGTCCGCCAAATGAATGCGGGCGGGACAGGTATTGAAAGGATTTACATGAGCTTCGCTGATCTGGGTCTGAACCCTATCGTTTTGAAATGTCTGGAAACCACCGGCTATACCGAGCCGACGCAAGTGCAAATGGAAGCCGTGCCCGCCGCGCTGGCCGGTTCCGACCTGCTGGTTTCCAGCCACACCGGCAGCGGCAAGACCGCCGCCTTCCTGTTGCCCAGCCTGCATAAACTGGCTGAACCTTCCCAGTTGCCCGGCACTGGCCCGCGTCTGCTGGTGCTGACCCCGACCCGTGAACTGGCTTTGCAAGTGCAGAAGCAGGCCGCCATCTACGGCGCCGGCATCAAGAAGCTGCGCACCGTCTGTCTGGTCGGCGGCGCGCCGTTCGGCCCGCAGTTCCAGGCCATGCGCTACAACCCGGAAGTGATGATCGCCACCCCCGGCCGCCTGATCGACCATATCGAACGCGGCCGCATCGACTTCTCGCGTCTGGAAGTGCTGGTGCTGGACGAAGCCGACCGCATGCTGGACATGGGCTTCATCGAAGACATCGAGCACATCGTTTCGCGCACCCCGGCCACGCGTCAGACCCTGCTGTTCTCCGCCACGCTGGATGGCATGGTGGGCAAGCTGGCGATGAACATGACCCGCTCGCCGAAGCGCATCGAAGTCGCCACCCGCGAAGAGCACAAAGCCAACATCGACCAGCGCCTGCTGTTCACCGACGACGTCGGCCACAAGCGTCGTCTGCTCGACGTGCTGCTGCGCGATGTCGAACTGACCCAGGCGGTGATCTTCACCGCCACCAAGATGAGCGCCGACGATCTGTCGGAAAGCCTGCTGGAACAGGGTTTCTCCGCCGCCGCGCTGCATGGCGACATGCCGCAACACAAACGCAATCGCACGCTGCAGCGTCTGCGTGACGGCCAGATCAAGCTGCTGGTCGCCACCGACGTCGCCGCGCGCGGCATCGACGTGGCCGGCATCAGCCATGTCATCAACTTCGACGCGCCGCGCCAGGCGGAAGACTACGTGCACCGCATCGGTCGTACCGGCCGCGCCGGTCGTACCGGCATCGCGGTCACCTTCATCGCCGGCCGCGAACGCGGTCTGGTGCGCGATATCGAGCGTTACACCGGCCAGGCCGTGCGCGTCGACGTGATTGCCGGCCACGAGCCGCAAGCGCGCCCCGAGCGCAGCTTCAGCGGCAAGCCGCGTTCCGGTGGCGGCGGCAAGGATTGGGGCAACAAGCCGCGTTCCAGCAGCGGCGGTTATCAGGGCCGCGGCGGCAGCTGGGCCGGCCAGAACGCCGGCCAGGGTCAGGGCTATGCCGGCGCGCGTCCGCGTGCCGACGACTCGCGCGGCAATTCGTTTGGCGCGCCCGCCGGCAGTAGCGGCAGCGGCTGGCAAGGCAAGCCGGATGCACGTCCGGCCTGGAACAAGCCCGATGCGCGTCCCGCTTCCGCCAAGCCGGCGCATTCCTGGGATCGTGCGGAAAAGCCGAGCAATGCCTGGAGCAAGCCGGAAGCGCGTCCCGCCTACAAGACGGGGCATGGCTTGAACGACGATCATCATCCCGCCGCCGGCGGCAAACCGCGCGGACGTCAGAGCTGGTAAGACGTCGGGTCGCCGCCCTGCACGGGGCGCCGGCTGCGCAAGATGACTCAATTCTGGCGCCCTTGATGGGCGCCAGAATTGTTTAGGGCGTGCAACTCCAGGTCACGTTGTCGCCCGTCTTGCCGGCAAATTCGCCGGCGTTGATTTCCAGTACATAGGCGACCGGGCCGGGCGGTTGGTAGATGCGGCAAGGTCCGCTGATGCAGGGCTGCAGCGTGACGGCGCCCAGCACCTGGCGAGTCGAGCCGACCCAGACCAGATCGAGCGGAAAATTCATGCCATGCATCCAGAAGCCATGCAGATCCGGCCTTGGGAACACAAACCAGAGGCCGGATTCTGTCGCCAGCGCATCGCGGCCGGACAGGCCGCGTTCGCGTTCCGGCAGGCTGGCGGCAACGCCGACGTTGAAGTTTTGCGTCCCGATGTGGACGCGTGTCGCTTGCCCGGCGGCACAGGTCTCGTCGGCCTGAGCGCGATAAGTCAATGCCAACAGTAAGGCAAGTAGCGAGACGCGCATTACACTCGCGCCCCAAATTCCGATATTTCTTCGTTCACGCATCTTCATTCGCCGATTCATATGCAATTTCAGGTTACTCATCGTTCTGGCAAAGCCCGTCGCGGCACGCTGGAAACCGCGCACGGCGTCATTCAGACGCCGGTGTTCATGCCGGTCGGCACGGTCGGCACGGTCAAGGGCGTCACGCCGCACGAACTGATCGATCTCGGCGCGCAGATCATCCTCGGCAACACCTTCCATCTCTGGCTGCGCCCGGGCCAGGAGGTGATTGCCGCACACGGCGGCCTGCACGGCTTCATGCGCTGGAACGGTCCGATTCTGACCGATTCCGGCGGCTTTCAGGTCTGGAGCCTGACGCATCTGCGCAAGATCAGCGAAATGGGCGTCAAGTTCGCCTCGCCGATCGATGGCCAGCGCCTGATGCTGTCGCCGGAAAAAAGCATGCAGATTCAGAAGACGCTGAATTCGGACATCGTGATGATCTTCGACGAATGCACGCCCTACCCGGCCGATCACGACACCGCGCGCATCTCGATGGAGTTGTCGCTGCGCTGGGCGGAACGCTCCAAGGTCGCGCACGAGGGCAATCCGAATGCACTGTTCGCCATCGTCCAGGGCGGCATGTACGAAGACCTGCGCGAACGTTCGCTGGAGAAACTGAGCGAAATCGGCTTCGACGGCTACGCCCTGGGCGGCTTGTCGGTGGGCGAGCCGAAGGAGGATATGGAGCGCATCCTCGACCACATGGGCCACCGTCTGCCGGAAGACAAACCCCGCTATCTGATGGGGGTCGGCACGCCGGAAGACATCATTTTCGCCATCGAGCGCGGTATCGACATGTTCGATTGCGTGATGCCCACCCGCAACGCCCGGCATGGCCTGCTGTTCACCTGGACCGGTGACCTGCGCATTCGCAATGCCCGCTTCAAGGCAGACACCGGCCCGATCGATCCGCAATGTGATTGTTATACCTGCCGCAATTTCAGCCGCTCGTATCTGCACCATCTGCATCGATCCGGCGAAATGCTGGGCGCACGCCTGAATTCGATCCACAACCTGTATTTCTATCAGGACTTCACCGCCCGCCTGCGCGAATCGCTGGAACAGGGACGTTTCGAGGCATGGCGCGGACAGTTTCTGGCCGGGCGGCAGCGCGGCGTGGCGTAAGCGTCACGCCTATCGTTTTCGGCGCACTTGCGACAGAATCCCGGGCAAATCAATAAACGCCCAGGGAGGGCACATGGTCGAACCCAGCATGTCCGCGTCGGAGCGCGACTATCCGATCCAGTTCACCGGCAGCGGCGGTGAATATTTCCGCATCTGGATCGTCAATCTGGCGCTGAGCATCTTGTCACTGGGCATCTACTCGGCCTGGGCCAAGGTGCGGCGCAAGCGTTATTTCAACAACCATACCCTGCTCGACGGGCATCACTTCGATTACCTGGCCGATCCCATCGCGATCCTGAAAGGCCGCGTGATTGCCGCGGTCTGTCTGTCGCTTTATCTGCTGACCAACCAGGCTTTCCCGCTGGTCGCGGCAGTTTTGATGTTGCTGTTCTTCGTGGTGTCGCCGTGGATTATCGTGCGCGCCCTGCAGTTCAATGCCCGCAACAGCAGCCACCGCGGCCTGCGTTTCGATTTCAAAGGCGATCTGCGCGAGTCGAATCGCATCTTTCTCGGCATCGCCCTGCTCTCCTTTTTGACGATGGGTCTGCTATTGCCGTATCTGCTCTATCGCAAAACCGCGTTCATCGCCGGCAACCATGCCTATGGCAATCTGGCTGCGCGATTTCACGGCAACCTGTCGCCGTTCTACCGGATCGCCCTGATCGCAGTGCTGATCGTCGCTGGGTCGCTTGGCGTGGCGCTGCTCGGCGCCTATACCCTGCTCGGCGATACCTCGACCCATGCCAGCGGCACCTTTGTGCTGGTGTACCTGGGATTCGGCCTGCTCGGGCTCTACGCCGTATTGCCTGTCATCGCCGGCTATTTCAATGCCCGTGTGGCACAACAGACTTTTGGCGGAACCCGTTTCGGGCAGATCGGCTTCACCAGTCGGCATCGTGCGCGCGGCCTGATCTGGCTGTATGTGTCGAATCTGGTTCTGATCGTGCTGACGCTTGGTCTGTTCATCCCCTGGGCGCAGGTGCGCACGGCGCGCTACTGGCTCGATAACCTGGCGCTGCTCGGGCCGGAAGGCGGACTCGACGACGTGGTGGCCGACGCCGGGCGGAATCTGTCCGCCACCGGCTCGGAAATGGCCGAAGTGTTCGATCTGGATATCGGCCTGGCCTGATGCCGACAGACATCGTTTTTGCCGCAGACCATTTCGATGGCGTCTCCAGTGCCGCGCAGCCGGTCGTGGCGACCTGGGTTGCCGCCTGTCGCATGCTGGAACTGCGCCGCGACGCTGCGCCGCAACGGGTTGCGGCCGCCGCCGTGCGGGTCGGCGATCGCATCGGCGGCGCGCGCCGGGTGGTCTATCTGACCGGTGCCGGTGAGTTGCACTGCGACAATCATGCCGCGGTGGATGCGCTGGCCCTCGCGTTGGGGCAGGGCCGCTTGGCAGCCGGAGTGTTTCGGCTGGAATCGCGTTACACGATTGCGCTGCCGGCTTTGCTGCTCAGCGCCGCGGCAGCGTGGTTCGGGCTGCGCTATGGCGTGCCGGCGGCAGCCGGTTACGCGGTGCATCTGATTCCACCGCGCCTGGAGGCCGGCATCGGGGAGCAGGGGCTGGCCTTGCTGGACCGTCTGGCGTTCCAGCCCAGTGCGTTGCCGGTCGCGCGCCAGGCCGCGCTGCGCAAGCGACTGGCCGAAGCCTGCCGGCGCGCCGATTGCCCGCCTTATCGGCTGGAATTTCGCGCCAGCGAACGGATCGGCGCCAATGCGCTGGCCTTGCCCGGCGGCATCCTGGTGTTCACCGACGGCATCGTCCAACTCGCTCGGCATGACGATGAACTGCTCGCCGTCGCGGCGCACGAACTGGGCCATGTGCGATACCGGCATGGCCTGCGCCAGGCTCTTGCCGCCGCCGGCGTCGTGTTGTTGTCCGAGGTCATGCTGGGCGATGTGAGCGGCATCGCCGATCTGTCCGGCGGTCTGCCCGTGGTGCTGCTGCAATCCGGTTATACCCGCGGCATGGAACGCGAGGCGGACGCGCATGCGTTGGCCTGGATGCGCGACGCCTGCCTGCCGCCGCGCCGTTTCGCCGACATTCTGAAACGCCTCGATCCCGTGCATGACGGGGTGAACGGCGCCGCCTTGTTTTCGACACATCCGGAGACGCGCGAGCGGATCAAAGTTTTTCGGGAACAAGAGCTTGTCACATCGGACTGTTAGAATGCGCCAGTTTTTTTCTACAGGTTTTTTTCATCATCATGCTGATTTCTCCCGCTTATGCCGCTGCCGAGCAACCCGATCCGATCATGAGCTTTCTGCCCTTGGTCGTCCTGTTCGCCCTGTTCTATTTCCTGATCATCCGGCCGCAGATGAAGCGCGCCAAGGATACGAAAAAGATGCAGGAAGCCATTCAGAAGGGTGACGAGGTCATCACCGCCGGCGGCCAGGTCGGCAAGGTCGTCAAGATTTCCGATCAGTACATCACGCTGGATATCGGCGGCGGTGTCGAATCGCACTTCCAGCGCGCGACGGTGAGTACCGTGCTGCCGAAGGGCACGATCAAGGAAATCTGAACCGTTGTGCGGGGGGAACGGTGTAGCGGCACGGGGAATTCCCCCGCCCCCTTTCCCCCTTTGCCCTTTACCCTTCACGAGTAAGACATGAACCGCTATCCCCTCTGGAAATACGTCGTCATTGGCGCGGCGCTGCTCATCGCCTTTGTCTACACCCTGCCCAATTTCTTCGGCGATGTGCCGGCCGTGCAGGTCATGCCGGTACGCACGACGGAGAAGGTCGATACCGCGCTGATGCAGCGGGTCGACGCCGCCCTGCAAACGGCTGGTGTGGCGGCGACCGGAGTGGAATTGGATGCGCGCGGCGTGAAGGCGCGCTTTGCCGACACCGATACCCAGCTCAAGGCCAAGGATGCGCTGCAACACACCCTCGGCTCCGGCTACACCGTGGCGCTCAACCTGCTACCCGCCTCGCCGGCCTGGCTGACCTCGTTTGGCGCTTTGCCGATGAATCTGGGCCTGGATCTGCGTGGTGGCGTGCACTTCCTGCTGCAGGTCGATATGCCGAAGGCGCTGGAAAAGGCGGCCGAGCGTTACCAGGGCGACATCCGCACACTGCTGCGCGAAAAGAAGGTGCGTTATTCCGGCGTCGGCCGTGAGGGCGATCGGGTCAATCTGCGTTTCCGCGAGACCGCGCAGCGCGACGAAGCGCGCCGCGCCATCGAGGAGACGTATCCCGACCTGCAACTGGACGATGCGCAGGAAGGCGAGGAATACGCGCTGGTTGCCAGCCTGAAGAAGGTGGCGCAGGTGAAAACGCAGGAATTCGCGCTGAAGCAGAACCTGACCACGCTGCGCAACCGGGTCAACGAACTCGGCGTGGCGGAACCGGTGATCCAGCAACAGGGCGTCGACCGCGTCGTCGTTCAACTGCCCGGCGTGCAGGACACCGCCAAGGCGAAGGAAATCCTCGGTCGCACCGCCACGCTGGAAATCCGCATGGTGGACGAGGAGCGGATGCAGGATCCGGCCGTGGTTCAGGCCGCCGCCGCCGGGCAGGCGCCGTTCGGCACCGAGATGTATTTCGAGCGCAACGGCATGCCGGTGATCGTGAAGAAGACCGTGGTGCTGACCGGCGAGTACATCACCGACGCGCAGCCCGGCTTCGACAACCAGTCGAATCAGGCCGCCGTGCATATCAATCTGGACGGTCGCGGCGCGCGCATCTTCAAGAACGTCACGCGCGAGAACGTCGGCAAGCGCATGGCGATTCTGCTGATCGAGAAGGGCAAGACGGAAGTGGTGACCGCGCCGGTGATCCGCGAGGAAATCGGCGGCGGTCGCGTCCAGATCACCGGCATGGATTCCGCCCAGGAAGCCAACGACGTTGCGCTGCTGTTGCGCGCCGGTGCGCTGGCGGCGCCGATGGAGATCGTCGAGGAACGCACGGTCGGCCCGTCGCTCGGCGCGGACAACATCGAACGCGGCATCAATTCGACGCTGATCGGTTTTGCCGCCGTGGCGGTGTTCATGATCGTCTACTACCAGTTCTTCGGTTTGATTTCCGTGCTGGCGCTGGCGACCAACCTGTTCCTGCTGGTGGCGCTGCTGTCCATGGCGCAGATGACCCTGACCCTGCCCGGCATCGCCGGTATCGCGCTGACGCTGGGCATGGCGATCGACGCCAACGTGATCATCGCCGAGCGCATCCGCGAGGAACTGCGCAACGGCATGTCGCCGCAGGCCGCCATTGCCGCCGGCTACGAGCACGCCTGGGACACCATCCTGGACTCCAACGTCACCACGTTGATCGCTGGCATTGCCTTGTTCTGGCTCGGTTCCGGTCCGGTGCGCGGTTTTGCCGTGACGCTGTGCCTGGGCATTCTGACTTCCATGTTCAGCGCGGTGACGATTTCGCGCGCCATGGTGAATCTGTCCTACGGCCGGGCCAAGCGCCTGACCAAAGTGTCGATTTAAGGGAACGACAACATGGAACTCCTGCACGTCAAGAAAGACATCCCGTTCATGCGCTACGCGCGCAGCACGATTTACGTCTCGCTGTTATTTATCTTTGGATCCATCGCGCTGTTGGCCACCAAAGGCCTCAATCTGGGCGTCGATTTCACTGGCGGCACGATGATGGAAGTCGGCTACCAGGCGACCGCCGACGTGCATGCGATACGCGAACATCTGGCCAGGAACGGTTACGCCGATGCGCAGGTGCAGAACTTCGGCAGTTCGAAAGAGGTGCTGGTGCGTCTGCCGGTGAAGGCAAACACCACTTCGGCGCAACTGTCGGAAAAGGTGCTGGTCGTGCTGAAACAGGCCGACCCCAAGGTGGAACTGCGCCGCGTCGAGTTCGTCGGCCCGCAGGTCGGCAACGAATTGTTCGAGGATGGCGCGCTGGCGGTGTTGGTCGTGTCGGTCGGCATCGCGCTTTATCTGGCGCTGCGTTTCGAGTGGCAATTCGCTGCCGGTGCAATTTTCGCCACCGCGCACGACATCTTCATCGTGCTGGGCATGTGGTCGTTGTTCCAGTGGGACTTCTCGCTCACCGTGCTGGCGGCGGTGTTGGCGATTCTGGGTTATTCGGTGAACGACACCGTGGTGGTGTTCGACCGGATTCGCGAGAACTTCAAGAAGACCCGCATGACCGATATCGCGGCGATCATGGACAACGCCAAGACCGCCACCCTGTCGCGGACCATCATCACCAGTGGTGCCACGCAGCTGGTCGTGCTGGCCATGCTGTTTCTCGGCGGCGAGGTGCTGTACGGCTTCGCGCTGGCGCTGACCATCGGCATCGTCGTCGGCACCTATTCCTCGGTGCTGGTCGCCAGTCCCATCGTCATGTGGCTCGGCATCTCGCGCGAGGATTTCATCAAGCCGGCAAAAACAGAATCCGGCGCCGTGGTTTGAGTTTTCGGCAAGGAGCCGTCATGCGTTCGCTTTCTATCCTCGCTTGCGTCGCCCTGGGCTTGGCCTGCCCGGCGCAGGCCGCCTCGGTGATCGTCGACAAGACCATCGCCGGTTTCTCGTCGCCGGAAAGCGTCGCCGTGGCCGGCGGCGATGTGTTCGTCTCCAATCTCGGCGTCAAGCTGGAGCCTTCCGCCAAGGATGGCGATGGCTTCATTTCCCGCCTGGACCGCGAGGGCAACGTCAAGACGCTGAAGTGGGCGGACAAGCTGGATGGCCCGAAAGGCCTGATCGTGGTCGACGGCGTGCTCTACGTCGCCGACATCGACCGCGTGCTCGGTTACCGCGTGCGCGACGGCAAACAGGTGTTCGCACTCGACATGGCGGCAACCGGCAGCGTCTTCCTGAACGGCTTCGCGCGTTACGACAACCGCCGCCTGCTGCTTTCGGCGACGGATATCGGCAAGGTCTATCTGGTCGACCTGCCGAAGCAATCGTTCGCCGAAGTGCAGTTCGATACCCCGCCGAAGGGGCCGAACGGCATGAAAAAAGCAGGCAACCGCCTGATGGTGGTGGAGTGGGGTACGGATTCGCAGCCCAACGGCAACGTCAAGTCCTATCGCCTGGAGAGTTCGCAAACCCGCATGCAGGCCAAGCTGGACAAGGCCTATGACCTGACCCCGGCGGGTTATTTCGACGGTGTCGTCGATCTCGGCGCCAACCGCTGGCTGATCTCCAACTGGGTCAAGTTCGAACCGGCCGGCGTGCTACAGGTGCTGGATACGCGCACTGGCAAGGCGAGCGCCGTTGCGATGAAATCTCCCGTCGCCGGCCCGGCCGACATGTTCCTCGACGACCAGGGCAAGCTGTGGGTGCCGGGCATGCTGGAAGGCAAGGTTTATCGGATGACGGTGCGGCCCTGAACGGCATCGCTTGAGCATGGACATCCTCGCCCAATTCATCGATATCGTGCTGCATCTCGACAAGCACCTGGCCCTGCTGGTGACGAGCTACGGCGTCTGGGTCTACGCGATTTTGTTCGCCATCGTGTTCATGGAAACCGGCTTTGTCGTGACGCCGTTTCTGCCGGGCGATTCCCTGTTGTTTGTCGCCGGTGCGGTGGCTGCGGCTGGCGGCATGGACGTGCAACTGGTGGCGGCAACTCTGGTCGCGGCGGCGCTGTGCGGCGATAACGTCAATTACTGGATCGGCCGTTTTCTCGGGCCGAAGGTGTTCCAGTTCGAAGGCAGCCGCTGGCTGAAGCAGGAAAACCTGGAACGCACCCACGCCTTCATGGAAAAGCATGGCCCGAAGGCCATCATCATTGCCCGTTTCGTGCCCGTGGTGCGTACCTTCGTGCCCTTCGTCTGCGGCATCGGTCGCCTGACTTACGGCCGCTTTCTCGGTTTCTCGGTATTGGGCGCGGCGATCTGGGTCGGTCTATTGGTGCCGGCCGGCTATTTCTTCGGCAACCTGCCGGTGGTGAAGAACAACCTGACCGCGGTCATTCTGCTGATCGTGTTCATCTCGGTGTTGCCCGGCATTGTCGAATTCGTCCGGCATAAACGCGCGGCGTAAGCGGTTCAAGGAAAGCACCCGGCGCCAACCCGTTTAGAAGTTGAGACGGTAGGTCAGGAAAGCGCGGCGTTCGACCAGATATCCAGCGAATTCGCTATGTTCCGCGTTGAAGTTCTGCAGGGTGAACGACAGCTCGTCGTCATTGCCGAACAGTCCCAGCGTTTTGCCCACGCGCAGGTCGAAACGCCGATAGGCCGGCTGCAAGTCGCCATCGTTCGGCCACTTCAATTCGCCAACCCAGTAGCCGCCCAGACTGAGGCGCAGACCCCGCGTGAATTTTTTCGACCAGAGCAGACTGGTTGCATGTTGCGGCGCCGACATTTCCACGTCGACATCCTTGGTGACGGCGCTGGGATCGATCGCCACATCCGCGCCGACTCCGTTGGCGCTGATGCGGGTGATGGCGTGGCTTAACCGAAAGCGCCCCCAGTCGGCATGTTTCCAGTCCAGCCCGAGGTCGCCGCCATGGACCTGGATATTGCCGGCATTGAAGAAATAAAAGGCCTTGTAATGGCCGAAGCGCGGGGTCATGCCAAATGGGAGACTGGGGTTTAGCCAGGATTTCCCGTCATAGCCGAGGAGACGTTCGTATCCGGCCGGTTCGGTGAAGCCGCAGGGTGGGCCAAGCCGATTATTGTTGGGAGCGGGGTTAAGGATTCTGTCTTGCGTTTCTTGATCCAGGATGCACGATTGCTCGTCGATGTAATTGCTGTATTTGTTCAAGTAGACGCGTGCGTCGACGCGTAAACCAGCCGGTTGCAGGTGGCCGATGTAGCCCAGTTCGACGTAGTCGAGCTTCTCGGGTTCGATTTCGCGGTAGGCGTAATGCGCGACATCGGCAATGCCGCCGCTCCAAGTCACCATTTCGCGGGCATTCGTTTCGAAGATGGTCGGCGCACGATAACCGCGACCAATGCTGAAGCGCAGACTCTGCGCCGGCGTGATGCGGTAGTTCAGGGCCAGACGCGGCGAAACGAGCAGATCGGTGTTGTAGTGTTTTTCCACCATGCCGCCAGCATGGATCAGCCAAGCGGGCGTGGCCGTCCAGTCGAGATTGCCGAAAATCTGCCATTGCCAGCCGCCGACGCGGCCGAGGCCGGCGAGGGAGGTGGTCGATTCCGCGGCATCTTTGCGTACGCCGATACCCCACAGTCCTGTCAGCGTGTCCGACCAGGCGTGAATTTGCTGGAGTTCGATGTCATCGCGACTGACATCGACGTTTTCCTGGATGCTCAGAGACGCGACCGGCGCTATCGCCGGGTCCGTCGGGTACACGCTGTACTGGTCGCGCGCTTTGCGCCCATAGTGGTAGTAGCGCAGCGAGAGTTCGGAGTTCTCGCGGTAAAAGCGCTTCCAGCCGAGATCGAGAAAGACATCTTGCAGGGTTGCAGTGCGGGGCGGATCGCTTGCATCGCCGGTTTGTCCGATAACGTTTTTGCCATTGCTGATCCCCAAACGGAAACCGATTTCTTCGTCGCTCCGCAGGCTCTTGGTGAGTTGTCCGTTAAATGTCTGACGTTGGATGGCTTCGTTGAATGCTTGCTGTGGTCGATCGAGATCGCGGTAGTTGGTGGCTTCTCTGGCAGATGCGCTGATGCGCCAGTTGAGATCGCCAGCGCCGCGCGCCATGTAAGCGTACAGGTCGCCGATATCCTGTTTGCCGGCGCGCAATACCAGCCCCTCTTCGTTTTCGCCCAGTGGCACGCGGGTGATGATGTTGATGACACCCTGGAAGGCATTCGCGCCGTAGCTGGCCGGGTTGGCGCCGCGCACAACCTCGATGCGTTCGATGTCATCCAGTCGTAGCGGCAGATCCTGCCATTCGACGCCGCCCTGGAAGGGGTCATACAGCGCACGGCCATCGAGCAATACCAGCAGGCGGCGGGAGTGGGCATCACCCATGCCCTGATTGACGACGGAGGGCGATCCAGCTGGCCAGTCTGCCACCAGAAACCCGGGAACCAGACGGAAAATGTCGTGAATTTCCGTGAAACCCGAATCGAGGATGGTTTCCCGGTCGATGACCGTCACCGGTGCGGGCGCGTCCAGCGGCGACTGCAGAATGCGCGAGGCGGTGAGCACGACTGGAATTTCTTCCAGGAAATCGTGTTCCGAGTTGGCATCCGGTGCGGCCACGGCCACGGGAGTCAGGAAGGCGAGACAAAGTCCAGCGCCGAGGTTGTGAAAACTGGGGGGAGCAAAGTGCACGGGCGGTGGGTGTTACACGTGATCTGGATTTCGGATATTGCCTATCAACAGGCTACATGACCAGCAATCTCCGGCCTGCTATTGGGTCTGTACCGGTGGCAATGGAGTGGGCCGATGCTCGAAGCCATGCCGCGCCGACAAGGCGCTCAGCGGGCCTAGGCGGGAGGACGCAATCGCGCCGAAACGGTAGCGACCGAGGCGGCACCGCAGTGATTCCGCCGTTTGTTCGTCGCTGGTTTGCGGCATTTCCGTCAGCGGGACGATGTGCCAGATGATCGCCCGGCGAATTTATGCGGCATCCGGGCTAAAATCGCCGTTTTCTTGCCTGCTTGAGTGACATCGCCATGTTTTCCGCCAGCCAGACCATCGCCAGCACCGATCCCGAACTGTGGGCCGCCATCCAGAGCGAAAACCATCGCCAGGAAGAGCACATCGAACTGATCGCTTCCGAGAACTACGTCAGCCACGCCGTCATGGAAGCGCAGGGCTCGCAGCTGACCAATAAATACGCCGAGGGCTATCCCGGCAAGCGTTACTACGGCGGTTGTGAGTTCGTCGATGTGGCCGAACAACTGGCGATCGACCGCATCAAGAAAATCTACGGTGCCGAAGCCGCCAACGTGCAGCCCAACTCCGGCTCGCAGGCCAATCAGGCGGTGTTCATGGCCTTCCTGCAACCCGGCGACACGATCATGGGCATGAGCCTGGCCGAGGGTGGCCACCTGACCCACGGCATGAAGCTGAACATGTCCGGCAAGTGGTTCAACGTCGTCGCCTATGGCCTCAACGCCAAGGAAGAAATCGATTACGAGGCGATGGAAGCACTGGCGCGCGAGCACAAGCCGAAGCTGATCATTGCCGGCGCCTCCGCCTACGCGCTGAAGATCGACTTCGCCCGTTTCGCCAAGGTCGCCAAGGCCGTCGGCGCGATCTTCATGGTCGACATGGCGCACTACGCCGGTCTGGTTGCCGCCGGGGTCTATCCGAACCCGGTGCCGCACGCCGACGTCGTTACATCTACTACTCATAAGACCCTGCGCGGTCCACGTGGCGGCATCATCCTGATGAAGGCGGAACACGAAAAAGCCATCAACTCGGCAATCTTTCCCGGCTTGCAAGGCGGCCCGCTGATGCACGTGATTGCCGCCAAGGCGGTGGCGTTCAAGGAGGCCATGGGCAAGGATTTCAAGCATTACCAGGAGCAGGTTGCCGCCAACGCGCTGGTGATGTGCAAGGTATTGATCGAACGCGGCCTGCGCATCGTGTCCGGCCGCACCGAGTCGCATGTTTTCCTGGTCGACCTGCAAGCCAAGAACTTGACTGGCAAGGAAGCCGAAGCCGCGCTCGGTCGCGCCCACATCACGGTCAACAAGAACGCCATCCCGAACGACCCGCAGAAGCCGATGGTGACTTCCGGCATCCGCATCGGCACCCCGGCGATGACCACGCGCGGCTTCAAGGAACTGGAAGCCGAGAAGTTGGCGCATCTGGTTGCCGACGTGCTCGACGCACCGAATGACGAAGCGGTGATCGCGCGTGTGCAGGGCGACGTGGCGAAGTTGACGGCGGCTTTCCCGGTGTATGGCAAGTAAGCTCGGATTTATTCGATGAGATGCCCGTTCTGCGGCGCGACCGATACCCAGGTGGTGGAAACCCGGTTGTCGGAAGACGGCGTCAGCATCCGCCGCCGCCGCCGCTGCAACGCCTGCGACAAACGCTTCACCACGTTTGAAACCGCCGAAGTGCGCCTGCCTGCGGTGGTCAAGCAGGCAGGCGAGCGGCAGGAGTTCAGCCGAGAAAAGCTCGACGAAGGTTTCCGCCGAGCATTGCACAAGCGCCCGGTGCCGGCGGCACTGGTCGATGAGGCCATCGACCGCATCGTGCACAAGATACTGGCGTTGGGCGAGCGCGAAATCACCTCGCGCTTCATCGGCGAACTGGTCATGAACGAACTGAAGCGGCTCGACAAGGTCGCCTATATCCGTTTCGCCTCGGTCTACCGGGCATTTCAGGATGTGGACGATTTCCGCGATCTGATTCGCGAAGTCGACAAATAAGTATTTCGTGTTCAGCAGCGACGATCACGTCCACATGGCCCGCGCCCTGCGTCTGGCCGAGCAGGGACTGTTCTCCACGACACCGAACCCGCGGGTCGGCTGCGTCATCGTCAAGGATGGCGTTGTCGTCGGCGAAGGCTGGCATCTGCGCGCCGGCGAACCGCATGCCGAAGTCCATGCCTTGCGCGCGGCGGCTGAGCGTTCGAAAGGGGCAACGGCCTATGTCACGCTGGAACCGTGCAGCCATCATGGCCGCACGCCGCCGTGTGCGAATGCACTGATCGACGCCGGTGTCGCCCGCGTGGTCGCCGCCATGCGCGATCCGAACCCGCAGGTTTCCGGGCGCGGCCTGGAACTGCTGACACTGGCCGGGGTGAGCGTGCAAGTCGGCCTGATGGAACACGAGGCGCGCGAACTCAACATCGGCTTCATCTCGCGCATGACGCACAGCCGGCCCTGGCTGCGTTTGAAGACGGCGTCCTCTCTGGATGGCAAGACCGCGCTGTTGAATGGCGAATCAAAATGGATCACCGGTGCCGCCGCGCGCGCCGACGTGCAACGCTGGCGCGCGCGAGCCTGCGTCATCCTGACTGGTAGCGGCACGGTGCTGGCCGACGATCCGCAGATGAATGTGCGTGACCTGGATACACCGCGTCAGCCGTTGAAGGTGATCGTCGATAGCCGTCTGGTCACACCGCCGAATGCACGGATTCTGCAAGGTGGCGCCTTCATCGCCTGTGTGGAGGCAGACCCGGTACGCCGCGCCGCGCTGGAAGCTGCCGGTGCGCAGGTGCTTGAATTGCCGGGTGCCGACGGTCGTGTAGATCTGGCTGCCTTGCTGCTGGAATTCGGTCGCCAGGGCATCAACGAGGTTCACGTCGAGGCCGGCGCCACGCTGAACGGCGCGCTGCTGGGCGCAGGGCTGGTCGATGAGTGGATTTCCTATATTGCGCCGGTGGCGATGGGGCACGCCGCGCGCGGGCTGTTCGATATGCCGGCGTTGACCGAGATGGCCGAACGGCGGCATTTCAGCCTGATCGACAGCGCCATGTTGGGCGGCGATCTGCGTTTGCGGCTAAGGCCTGTTTGAATTTTTGAGATTGGATGCACGATGCAAATCAGCCGTAATCATGTGGTCACCCTGCAATATCAAGTCACGGACCGCGACGGCGAAGTGGTCGATGCCGGCGAGGAGCCGCTGGTCTATCTGCATGGCGGTTACGGCGGCGTGTTCGACGCGCTGGAAGTGGCGTTGCAGGGCAAGTCGGTCGGCGAGACCTTCAGTGTTGAATTGAGTGCCGAACAGGCATTCGGCGAATACGACGAGGAACTGATCAGTGTTGAGCCGCGCGACGCTTTTCCGCCCAACATCCAGGTCGGCACTCAGGTTGAACTCGATGACGAGGAGGGCGAGAGCATGTTGTTCAGCATCACCGATATCAGCGGCGACACGGTGACGATCAATGGCAATCATCCGTTGTGTGGACTGGATCTGGTGTTTTCCGGCACGGTCGTCGCCGTTCGCCCGGCCACAGCGAAAGAGATCGCGCGCGGCGAAGCGAACTGATTTGCACCTGTCCCGCACTGGATTGCGGGCCGCATGGCGAGCTGGATTTCCCTTGCTTCCGCCAAAAACATAAAATGGCCGCTTTTCGCGCGGCGCGGTCGCTTTTCGACCAGCCCGCTACTCCAACTTCACTCCGGGTGTACCTCATGTTTACCGGCATCATCCAGGCCGTCGGCCACATTTCCCATTTGACTGAAGGCGCTGGCGGCGACGCGCGCGTGACGGTTGCCGCCGGCGGGCTCGACCTCGCCGATGCGCAGTTGGGCGATTCCATCGCGTGCAACGGCGTCTGCCTGACCGTGGTGGACAAGTCCGCCGACAGTTTCAGTATCGATGTCTCCGGCGAAACCTTCTCCTGCACCATCGGTTTTGCACCGGGCGACAAGGTCAACCTGGAAAAGGCCATGCGCTTGTCCGACCGCTTGGGTGGCCATCTGGTCTCCGGCCATGTCGATGGCGTCGGTGAAGTCACTCACTTCGCGCCGGTGTCGGAACAGAGCGACGGCAGTTGGCGGCTCGATATCCGCGCACCCGGTTCGATGGCGCGCTATCTGGCGCACAAGGGGTCGGTGGCGGTGAACGGCGTGTCGCTGACGGTGAACAAGGTGCATGGCACCGATTTTTCGATCAATCTGATTCCGCACACGCTGGAACAGACCATGCTGAATGAATTAAAGGCCGGCAGCCGGGTCAATCTCGAAGCCGACATGCTGGCGCGTTATGCCGACCGCTTGCTGAATTACGTTAATGAACAGGATAAAGACTGATGAGCCTCGCCCCCATTGAAGAAATCGTCGCGGAGCTGAAGGCTGGCCGCATGGTCATCCTGGTCGATGAGGAAGACCGCGAGAACGAAGGCGATCTGGTCATGGCGGCCGAACACGTGACGCCGGAAGCAATCAACTTCATGGTCAAGCATGCGCGTGGCCTGGTCTGTCTGACCTTGACCGATGCGCGTTGCCGCCAGCTTGGCCTGAAGCAGATGGTGAGCGATAACCAGACGCCGCATGGCACGGCGTTCACTGTTTCGATCGAGGCGGCGGAAGGCGTGACGACGGGTATTTCCGCCGCCGACCGCGCTGTCACCATTCAGGCCGCTGTGGCGCTCAATGCGGCGCCGACCGATATCGTTCAACCCGGTCACATTTTCCCGTTGCGGGCGCAGCCGGGCGGCGTGCTGGTGCGGGCGGGGCATACCGAAGCGGGTTGCGACCTGGTCGGCATGGCCGGTCTGGTACCGGCTTCGGTCATCTGCGAAATCCTGAAGGAAGACGGCACCATGGCGCGGCTGCCGGACCTGCTGGAATTCAGCAAGGAACATGGCCTCAAGATCGGCGCGATTGCCGATCTGATCCACTACCGTGCGGCCAACGAGCGTCTGGTCGAGCGTGAGGGTGAGCGGGATATCACGACACCTTTTGGCGATTTCAAACTCGTGGTGTATCGCGACAAGATCAGTCGCGCGACGCATCTGGCGCTGAGCAAAGGCGAAATTCGCGCCGACAGCGAAACGCTGGTGCGTGTGCATGAGCCGGTGTCGCTGATCGATGTGCTCGATATGGGCGGCGCGGCGCATGCCTATTCCGTGCCTGCTGCGCTGAAACTGATGGCAGCATCGTCTGCGGCGGGCGCGCTGGTGTTGCTGCATCGTCCGGAATCGGCGGATGAACTGGCCGCTCGCGCGTTGCCGACCGAAACGGTGCCGCCGGTGCGCAAGTTCGACCTGCGCAACTACGGCACCGGCGCGCAAATCCTGCGCGATCTCGGCGTCGGCAAAATGAAACTCCTCGCCACTCCCCGCAAGATGCCCGCCATGGACGGCTTCGGACTGGAAGTGACGGGTTATTTTGAACAAGGAAACTGACATGGCTCGCTACGACAACATCAACGAAATTCAACCCAATATCGACGGCAAGGGCCTGCGGATTGGCATCGCAATGAGCCGTTTCAACCCGGAAGTGTGCGAAGGACTGCTGTCCGCCGCGGTTGCCGCGCTGGCCAAGGCCGGCGTATCGGAAAAAGATGTGGTCATCGCGACCGCGCCGGGTGCGCTGGAGCTGCCGCTGATCCTGAAGAAGATGGGCGAGTCGGGCAAATTCGATGGTCTGGTGGCGCTGGGTGCGGTAATCCGTGGCGATACCTACCACTTCGAGATTGTCTCCAACGAGATGGCCGCCGGCATCAACCGCGTCACGCTAGATACCGGCGTGCCGATCGCAAATGGCGTGCTGACCACCAATACCGATCATCAGGCCACCTCGCGCATGACCGAAAAGGGGCGCGAAGCCGCGCTCTGTGCCATCGAGATGGCGCGACTGTTGAAGGTGCTATGAACGCACCAGCCGAGACCTCCGGCCGCCCGCAGAAAGCGGCCAAGCGCGGCCCCAATCCCCGCCGCGTTTCGCGCGAGCGGGTGCTGCGCGCGCTCTATCTGTGGCAGATTGCCGGCGGCGATTACGCCAGTCTGCTGGTGCAAGTCGAACGTTATGAGCCGGAAGAGCGGGAAGCGGCCGGCGACGAGGAACTGACCAAGCCGCACTCCGGTTTCCTGCGCGAATTGCTCGATGGCGTGCTGAAGCAGGCGGCGAGCCTGGATGCGGCACTGGAGCCGCATCTGGACCGTCCGGTGATTGAGCTCTCGCCGATTGAACACGCAATTCTGTTGATCGGCGCGTTTGAGCTGATCCACACCTTCAATGTGCCGTACAAAGTCTGCATCAACGAAGCGGTGGAACTGGCCAAGATGTATGGCGGCACCGATGGCCACAAGTTCGTCAACGGCGTGCTCGACAAGCTGGCGCAAGTCGCTCGGCAAGTGGAAATCGAAGGCGAACGCCAGTCTTGAAGACAGGACGGGCGATGCCCTCCGAATTCGATCTCATCCAGCGGTTTTTTACTCGATCTGCGCCGAATGCTGTGCTGGGCGTGGGCGACGATGCCGCGCTGTTGCAGGTTTCGCCCGGCAAGTTGCTGGCCGTTTCCAGCGACATGCTGGTATCCGGTCGCCATTTCCTGCCGGATGCGGATCCTTATCTGCTCGGCCACAAGACCTTGGCGGTGAATCTGTCCGATCTGGCGGCGATGGGCGCGACGCCGCGTTGGGCAACGTTGGCGCTGGCTTTGCCGGGTGTCGATGAAGACTGGTTATCCGCTTTCAGTCGCGGCTTCTTCGATCTGGCCGACCGCTTCGGCGTCGAACTGGTCGGTGGTGACACCACGCGCGGTCCCCTCAATCTGTGCGTGACCATCTTCGGCGAAACCGGGCCGCACCCACTGCGGCGTGATGCAGCCCAGGCCGGCGACGACATCTGGATATCGGGCGATCTGGGCGGCGCCGCGCTGGGTTTGGTGCATCTGCAGGGTGAACTGGTTTTGGACTCGGAAGAAGCAAAGGCTTGCCTGGCGCGGCTGCATCGACCCGAGCCGCGCGTTGCATTGGGGTTGGCGTTGGCACAACTGCCGCCGCAGTTTTCGCATATAGCGGCCATCGATATCTCCGACGGACTGCTGGCAGATTTGGGCCATATTCTGGAACGTTCCGGCGTCGGTGCCGACATCGAGTTGGTGCGTCTGCCGGCACATGCGGCCGTGGCGGCGCGTTTGTCGGAGTCAACGATGGCGCGGCGTTGTTTGCTGGCAGGCGGCGACGATTACGAGTTGTGTTTTACCGCGCCACCTATGAGTGCGGCGGCGATCTTGGCTGCCGGCACAACGGTGGGTGTTGCGTTGAATCGTATAGGCCGGATTACAGAACAGCAGGGTTTGCGCGTTGCCGGTGCGGATGGTTTGCCGTTGCAGATTGAGGAGCGGGGTTTTGACCATTTCACCCATTAAAGTCGCGCCGGACCGGGCATTCCTGTTTGCGCATCCCGCACATTTCCTGGCACTGGGTTTCGGTTCTGGTTTGTCTCCGAAAGCGCCCGGCACCGCCGGGACTTTGGCTGCTTTTCCGCTGTACTGGCTACTCGCCGATCACCCGTTTTACTGGGTCTGGATCGCGGCGTTCCTGCTCGTTGGGGTGTGGGCTTGCGATGTCACTGGGCGTGACCTGGGCGTACATGATCATGGCGGCATGGTGTGGGACGAGATCGCCGCCTTCTTGCTGGTGTTGCCGTTTGCGCCGGCTGGCTGGCTGGGCGCCGTACTAGCCTTCGGCTTGTTTCGTTTGTTCGATATCTGGAAACCGTATCCGATCGGCTGGCTGGATGCGCGCGTGCCCGGCGGTTTCGGCGTGATGCTGGACGACGTGCTGGCCGCCGGTTATGCCATTTTGTGTTTGCTGGGAGTCGCGGCATGGATGTGACCGAGGCGCAGTTGGAAGCGTTGGCGGCAGATCTGGGCGCGGCAATGTTGCGCCAGGGTTGGATGCTGGCGACGGCGGAGTCTTGTACGGGCGGTTGGTTGGCGCAAGTCGTGACGTCTGTCGCCGGCAGTTCGGCCTGGTTCGATCGCGGTTTCGTCACCTACAGCAACGCGGCCAAGCAGGACATGCTGGGCGTGTCGGCGACGACGCTGGCACGGTTCGGCGCAGTAAGCGAGGAAACCGTTCGCGCCATGGCGGCGGGCGCCTTGAGCAAGAGTGCCGCGCAGTTGGCCGTTGCAATTTCCGGGATTGCCGGGCCGGGCGGCGGTACGCCGGAAAAACCGGTGGGAACCGTCTGCTTTGCCTGGGCGTTGTCCGGCCAAGCCTGCGTGAGCGTGACGCAGAAATTCGCTGGCGACCGCCGCCAGATTCGCGCTGCGGCAGTCGGTTTCGCACTCAAGCAGTTGCGAGTCCTCGTGCCATAATCCTGCGACTTAATCAGGAGGAAACAGGCATGGATGAAAACCGCAGCAAGGCGCTTGCCGCCGCACTCGCCCAGATCGAAAAGCAGTTCGGCAAGGGCTCAATCATGAAGATGGGCGATGGCAGCGTCATCGACGATATCCAGGTGGTTTCAACCGGTTCGTTGGGCCTCGATATCGCCTTGGGCGTCGGCGGTTTGCCGCGCGGCCGTGTCGTCGAGATTTATGGTCCGGAGTCGTCCGGCAAGACGACGATGACGCTTTCGGTCATCGCCGAGATGCAGAAACTGGGCGGCACCGCAGCCTTTATCGACGCCGAGCATGCCCTGGATCCGATCTATGCCCAGAAGCTGGGCGTCAATGTCGGCGATCTGTTGATTTCGCAACCCGATACCGGCGAACAGGCGCTAGAAATTGCCGACATGTTGGTGCGTTCCGGTGCGGTCGATATCGTCGTGGTCGACTCGGTCGCCGCGTTGACGCCGAAGGCCGAGATCGAAGGCGAGATGGGCGATTCGCATATGGGCTTGCAGGCCCGCCTGATGAGTCAGGCGCTGCGCAAGCTGACCGCCAATATCAAGCGCACCAATACGCTGGTCATCTTCATCAACCAGATTCGGATGAAGATTGGCGTTATGTTCGGCAGCCCGGAGACCACGACCGGCGGCAATGCGCTGAAATTCTATGCGTCCGTGCGTCTTGATATCCGCCGTATCGGCTCGATCAAGCGCGGCGATGAGGTGGTGGGTTCGGAAACGCGGGTGAAAGTGGTCAAGAACAAGGTCGCACCGCCCTTCAAGGAGGCGCTGTTCGACATTCTTTATGGCGAGGGCGTCTCACGCGAAGGAGAGGTCATCGAACTTGGGGTAACGCACAAGATCGTCGACAAATCGGGCGCCTGGTATTCCTACCAGGGCGAGAAGGTCGGACAGGGCAAAGACAATTCGCGTGAATATCTACGAGAGCATCCGGAAATCGCACGCGAAATTGAAGGTCTGATCCGGGACAAGCTGGGTGTTAAGGGTGCTGCACCCGCTGTAGAAGCGTGACTCTCAGGCTGCGGGCACTGAACATTCTGGCGCGGCGGGAACATAGCCGCGCCGAGCTTGCCCGCAAACTCGGTGTATATGGCGAGGTTGATGAAGTCGAGGCCTTGCTTGACCAACTTGAGCAGGAAAACCTGCTCTCCAACTCCCGCTACGTTGAAATGCTGGCGCATGCACGCGCCGGAAAGCACGGCAGCCTCCGTCTGAAAGCTGATCTGCGCGAAAAAGGCATACCTGAAGGCGATATGGTCGATGCGCTGGAGTCGGCCCGCTTGGGGGATCTGGAAGCTGCCCGCAGCGTCTGGCAGAAGAAATTCAGTGAACTGGCCAGCGATCCCGCAGGGCGTGCGCGTCAGTTTCGTTTTCTGGCCAGTCGTGGTTTCCCTACTGAAGTCATCCTGCGCGTGCTGGGTGGCATGGAAGACGATTAGAGTCGGAGATTAGAGTCTGGCCAGGAGCACCTCGGCAATTTCGCTATCGGCCAGCTCGATAGGGTTTGTTTTCATGCTGGAACCGCGGCTGTTGGCGACGATGCGAGGGATATCGCCATGCGACACCTGGTAGTTGCCGAGACGTGGCAAGCGTAGTCGTTGTGTCCAATTCGTCAGGATTGCGACCAACGCCACTTTCGCTTCCGCATCGTTCAAATTCTGTCTGGCCAGTAGTCGTCCGACCTGTGCGTATTTCCCTAAAGCCAGGTTCATTGGATCTCTTAACTCCATGGCACGGATGTTGATGCGCGTAGCTTCGGCGACCAGTGTTCCGCATACCGTTCCATGCGGAATCGAAAAAAATGCTCCCAGCGGTGAAGCGAGTCCGTGAACAGAGCCCAGTCCAACCTGGGCCAGCGTAATTCCAGAAAGAAGAGCGGAGTAAGCCAAAGCCGCTCGGTGCTGGCGTGCATCGCCGTGGCCTTCATATAGAGGTAGCAGTGCATCGCGCATCTTTTCAATCCCGGATAACGCCAATGCATCGGTAAGTGGGTTGGCTTTGCTGGAAACGAATGATTCAAGTAGTTGCGTAAAGGCGTCCATGCCGTTTGCGGCGATCACTTCAGGCGGGCACGTTGACAAGAGGTCCGGATCGATCACCGCGTAATCTGCTACGAGCAGCTCGTCACGAAAGGATTTCTTGAATCCTTGCAGGCCATTAATCGAGAGGACGGCATTCTTAGTTGCCTCCGAACCGGTTCCAGCCGTTGTCGGAACTGCAATAAATGGCGTTGTGGGGCCTTGATACGGTAGTTCAGGGCCGACGCCTTCGAGATGGTCCATTACAGAGTTGCCCGGCTTGAGCAAACCGGCAATGGCTTTGGCTGCATCAATCGCACTTCCGCCACCAATGCCGAGTACACAATCAATACGCAGGCCCTTATGGGAGCGAACAGTCGTATCGACGAAGCTAGGAGAGGGTTCGCCGATAGTTTGGACCAGATGGAAGCTGAGTCCGCGGTTCGCGAAGTCTGCAGAAAGCTCAGGCCAATGCGGGCCGCGCAGGAATGACCCACCGCCGGTAACTATTAGTATGTGCGGACCGTAACGTGCGACCAACTCGGGTACGCACGCAATCTGGCCAGACCCGAATACAACGCGCGGTAGTCGTGCAAGGCTGAACGAAATGAGCATGCAAACGTCTCCTGGGATGATGTACGGCATCCTAATACGACTAGCCTTTTAAGTTTTCAAACAAAAGCTGTTGACGGGTTTGGCAATAGGCCGTATAGTTTCGTTCTCCCAAGCGCGGGGTGGAGCAGTCTGGCAGCTCG
>JASJPG010000005.1:0-6664 GCA_031426815.1 Hydrogenophilaceae bacterium | reverse complement strand
GACTGGGTTTCGACCAGACGGTGGTTGAGGGCTTCCTGTTCGGCCATTTTCTGGCGTAGCTGCTCGTTCAACACGATGGATTTGTCGCGCGAGACCTGCAGGTGCCGATTCATGCGCAGGATGTAAGCGAGCAGCAGCCAGGAGGCCAGCATCAGGATGGCGCCGGTAATGATCTGGTTGCGGTATTGGTGCAGCACTTCCCGCCAGGTCGGCCCGCTATCCGGTTCGTAAGGCGGCAGGCCCAATTCGCGCAGCAATTCGTGCACTCCGCCGTAGCTCAGCGGTACGGTCCAGCCGCTGCAGCCGGCCGCGCGTGCGGCCGGGTCGTCGGGTGACATGACGAGCAGCGCGGTGGCGACCTTCTCGGCGTCGATATAAGGCGTATGGGCCAGTTTGGCGAACGGCCATTCCGGGTACAGGCGGGTGTTGTGCAGGAACGGGAAGGTGGCCATGCCGGTATCGGGTACCTTCAGCAGGCGTATTTTTTTCAGGTCGATACTGCCTTCGTCCGCCATCCGTTCCAGCATGTCCGTGCGCACCGTGCCGGCATCCGCCTCGCCGGCAAGGACCGCCTTGACCACGGCGTCTTGGGTGCCGCCGAAGCTCAGACGGGCGAAATCCGCTGTCTTGATGCCCTGCTTGGCCAGTTCGCGCATGGCGGTCAGATAGCCGCCGAGGGAGGTGCCATCCACGGCGCGAAAATGTTTGCCGCGCAGTTCGTTCAGGGTTTGCGGCGCCCCCGGCTCGGCGCGGGTGAAGATGACGCCTCCGAACAGCGCGTACTCGTGGCCGCCAAGGTTGTTCTTCAAGGTGGCGACGGGGCTGACGTTGTACCGGTGTTCGAGCCCGACATAGACGGCGGGGTTGGCCAGGATGTAATCCACCTCGGCATTCGCGACTGCCCGATCGATCTGTTCGAACGACAGCGGCACGATCCGGAAACGATACCCCGAAACGCGCGAGGCCAGATAGTCGGCGGTCGCTTGCCACTGGGCAATGGCGCGTTCCGGGCCGCGATTGGCCAGCACACCGATGCGCATTTCGTGTACCCCGTGTTCCACTTCCGCCTGGGCAGGCGGCGCGAACGGCCAGACCAGGCATATCGCCAGCAGGCAGCGGCCAAGCAGTCCGCGCCAGTCCCGGCGAGGTTGGCGGGGGAGCATGACGGATGGAACGGTGATGATGGGCATGGCTTCGCGGCGGTATGGCGTTGTCGATTCGAAGGGGTGCAAGCGTCGGAGAGAGGCGATCACTCAACTGCGACCCGCCGCAAAATAGCACCAAAATACGAGCGCACGCAGAAAAGGGACGCTGCCGCGCCGCTGCCGCGACAGAACTGCTGCGTCCAGCCCGTGTTATTGCGCTCAGCGCGCGACCGGCGCCTTCTTTTCCATCTGGTGCGGGGCAAGGCCGATGCTGGTGGTGGCGTTGCCTTCGTCGGTATTCCACCACATCGTCACCCAGGCGCGTCCTGCGGCGTCGAAACGTTCGATCTCGCTGGTGGCGCCGACCATGTATTCGAACATTTCGCGTTCGTCGTCCTCGACATCGGGTGCGATGCTGACCTGCACGATGCGCACTTCGTCGCCAATCTTCACGACTTGTCCGTGGCGGTCGGTATGGCTGACTTCTTCTTGCATGGAATTTCTCCTGGATTCAATTGCGCGCTCAATGACGGGCGGTTAGTGACGGGCGGTCATGGCTGCGACTGCGGCGGTCAGGGCCGGCACCACGTCGGCGCCGCCGGATTCGGCCAGCAGGGCGGTGGCGTGCGTGACCAGTGCGCGCGCTTCGTCGTCGCGCGCGCCGACGCGCAGTTCGGCGGCGAAGCGATCGATGCTGCCGGCGACCAGTCGGGTGATTCGGCTGTTCTCGCCGGTGACCCGCGAGCTGCCGATGGCGTTGGTGATCAGGTCGCTGACGATGCGCTGGTAATCCTTGTCGGCCATGGCGGTCGTCCTCATTCGTCGATGCTGGCGGCGTTGTAGTTCTTCAGGCGCTCACCGGCGGCGACGCCGAGCACCTTGGCCAGCCAGGGCGGCGGCGACTGGGTCATCATCTGCTGGAATTCGGCCAGCACCTCGGCGGCGCCGCCACCCTCCATCCGCTTCATAGGGTAAATGCCGCCCTTGATCACCTTGGCCGCGGCCGGGCCGCCGATGGAGACCACGTAAAGCACGTGGCAGTCGGCGATCAACTGGACCCGGAAGGCGTTCTTGTCCTGCGCGAAGTCCGCTTCCAGGGCGTCGCGAATGCCGACCAGGCGGGTTTCGGTTGGCGACACCTGATAGACCAGGTAGCGGATGCAGGAGCCGAAATGGCCGTTGAGCGCTTCGCCGCTGTCCGAGGCCAGCGCCACCCGCACCGAGTGGGGCATGTCGCCCTCGGCATAGGGTTGTTCCGGCGGCAGGGCATCGCCTTGGGTATCGCCCCACAGGATGCGAACCGCGAGCTTCATCGCTTCAAGGCCGATCCCGATATCCTCGCCATCCTCTTCGCCGTCGGCGCTGGCGAAGGCCGTTTTCAGGTCGGTGACTGTGAGCGTGCGCAGGTCTTCGGCTTCGATCTGGTCTCTGCCGATCCGGTTCTGCAGCACATCAATCAAATCCGGCAGGCTGATGCCGGGCATGGCGCGGGCGGCCAGGGCGATGCGAAGGGCGGCTTCTCGGGAGATGGGGGCTGGACTTTGTTGCATGGGAGACTCCTCTGTCGGGATGTCTTCTCAAAGCATAATGAATGCCAGCCGAAATCTTCTCGCTTGAATGGGCTAATGCAATGTTTTAAAAGGATAAAAATAGCGACGACAGCCCTTCTTGGCGGCCGCCTGTTGCGTTGACTGCGACAAGTCCACTTAACCGCTGTAGTAACAAGGATTTAGCGCTGGGAGCAATAAACTGTCCGCTCGACAGCACGCAAGCACGGATTTATACGTCGTCCCGGCGTGTGCCGGGACCCAGTTGAATCCACAAGATTCCGGACTTTGCCTGAATGACGGGGGGCGGCTTCAGTCGGTGGTGCCCCATCTCACCTGGGGACGGCTGATTGATAGACGCTCCTCCCTGATCTCCTGTTCAAGCAGATCGAGCGCTTCCAGCACCTGGCGGGAGAACTCGGTGAGCCGTCGTGCCTCCTTGTCGGCTTCGTCCAACTGACCAGACTGGGCGAGCTCGTAGATCTTGTGATACAGCTTGTGCAGCATGCGATGCGGCACATCGATTCCGGTATAGGTGTCCAGATGCGCGAAATGGATTTCGCCGGCGCCGTGATACCACTTTCCGAAAACGCATTCCGTGTGCTCAAGCGGTGCGAATTCGGCCTCGATCTCAAGTCCGGCAATCATGGCGTAGGCATACGAGCGCCATCTGATATGCGCGGCGCGCGCCTTGCGTAGTTCGCTTAAGATCGTACGTTTTTCTGCTTCGTTCATTGCGGGTCCCTGAATATTTTGATCCATGCCGGTGTGATGGACCGCTTCGTAGCGCGTGTCATGTCCCGCCTTTTCGCCGGATGCGGAGGCGTGGGGCGAGCGTCCTGTTGGGGGATGGCAGAGGCGGCGCGGCGGGGATGCCGCCACGCCTGGGGTTTACTTGGCTTTGGCTTTGGTTTTGGCCGGGGCTGCGTTGGCGACTGTGGCTGGGGGTGTTTCCGCAAACAAGGGTTTCATTTCGGATGGCAAGCGAGCCTTGTCCGGTGCGTAGAACCAATCCTGCATCGGTACGCTTTGATAGGCCGGCCCAAGTTCGTTGGGGTAGTCGCCCAGCGCGTGAATGTAGTTCGGCGTTGCATTGGAAATGCTCAGCTTGGGATCGTTGGCGGAAAATTCCTTGGCGCCGGTTTCCTCGTTCATGGAGGAGAAAATCTTGATGTCGGCGACTTCTGTCTTGTAGAAGTTGCCATCGGTCTTGGCCGGGTGGCAGGCCATGCAGAACTTGCCGACGTTGCTGCCGTCGTCGGTATCCATGCGCAGATAGCGCCAGGATTTGTTGGACGGGTGTGGATCATGACAGCTGACGCACTGGATCATGCCGTCGCGCGTCAGGGAATCCGGCATCTTGGCGATCTTGGGGTTGGGTTTGACGTTGACCGGGTGGGTCATGTGCAGATACACCGGTTTGATGCCCGCACCGCCAGCTTCGGTGAGGTTATGGCAGCCCAGACACAGCGCGGAAATGCCGTCGATGGTGCCGCCGGTGCGCGGGTTGGGCTGCTTGGTATTGTTCACCTTGAACAGTTTCTGGGCTTTGGCGTAGTGCGGGTCATGGCAGCCCAGACAATCCAGTCCTTCATGCGGGCCAAACGCATGAACCGAAGCGGCCTGCAGGCAAGTTCCCAGCAATAATGCAATGTACGTCTCTGATTTATTTCGTGATTTCATATCATCTCCTTTGGTCGTTGTCGTCAGGCGACACCGCACGTCGGCGCAACTTCACCGATCGCGGCGGCACTTGCCCGCACAGGCTTCCGTCCTGTTTCACACGCTGGGTCGGGGCATATGAAAGACCCTCGCCATGCCTGAAACACGGGCGTCAGCTATCTCGTCACACTTGTTTTACCGCTCACCTGGTTTTGTTTCGGGACTTGAAGCCCCGTTGCTCTTTGGCACCATCAATTCAATCTTGTCCGGCATGCAGCCCCGGATAACCTTCTTTCCGGGTGACGAACAATCTGGAATTACTACACATTCAGAAGCGCTTCCGCTCCCGCATTACCGGCTGAAACGCCGGGATCTACTTTATATCCCTACTTGCGAAATGGAGTATCTCAATGCCTGCGATTCGGCGTCAATAAGGCTGTTTTGCGAGCCTGTTTTGCGAGCGATTTCCTCTCTGCCCTCAATCGCCCCGCCGAAATGCCCGTCGATACTGGGCCGGGCTCATGCCTACAAAGCGTGTGAACAACCGCCGGAATGCAGCCTCGTCGGCGTAGCCCACGGCGGCGACGATCTGATCCAGGCTCTGGCGGCCGTTTTCCAGTCGACGCTTGGCCTCTTCGACGCGCAATGCCTGGGCATATTCCAGCGGCCCCTGGCCGGCGGCGGCGCTGAAGCGGCGGTGCAGGGTGCGGTAGCTGACGTGGCAGGCCGCGGCCAGCGCCTGGGCCGAGAACGGCTGGTCCATACGCGCCGCCAACCAGTCGGCAGCTTGTTGCGCCAGCGGGTCGGTGAATCGGGTCGGCACGGTCATGAACGGCCGCTGTGAATCGCGCGCCTCGCTCACCAGCATGATCGACGCCACCTGGCGCGCCACCTCCTGTCCCAACAGGCGGCGTAGCACCTGCATGCTCAGGTCGACATGGGCGGTCATGGCTCCGGCAGTGAGGGCCGGGCCGGCATCGACCATGGCCTGGTCGGCGTCCAGGCGAACCTGCGGGTAGCGGTTGCGGAATTCGCGTTCCAGCCACCAGGTGGTAGTGGCTGGGCGTCCGTCGAGCCGACCGGCATCGGCCAACACGAAGGTGCCGTAGCAACTGGCGGCGACTAGGGTGGTGTCCGAAAGCGCGCGCAGCCGGGCGATCACCGGTTGCCATGCGTGCTGCAACTGGCTGCTCAGCGCCGCCATGTCCTCGGCGAAAAAACCCGGCAGGATCACCGCCGCATAGCCGTCCAGCGTCGCCGGCAAGGGCCGGGTATCGACCGCGACCGCCGCGGACAGGCGAACCGCGCCGCCGTCCGCCGACAGCAGATCCAGCGCCAGGGCCCGGCCAACCGGCAGGAAACGTTCAGCGATACGGAAGATATCCAGTGTCGCCATCACGCTCGAAGGGGTGGCACCGGGCTGAACGACGAGGGCGATCTTTTGGTCTTGGTTGGGCATGGCAGAATCGGCACGGGTTTTGGCCATTGTGCCACTTCAAGGCAAGACCCTCCGGCTTCAGCATGACGGCTCACCCACCTGGAGCCACACCATGAAACCTACCCGTCTGATCCCCGCTCTGGCCACCCTCCTGGCCACCTTCCTGTCGGCCCCCCCCGTTTTCGCTGACGCGCCGCCGGCCACCGTCTTGCAGATGGTCGGCGTGAACCTGCCGACACCACGCCTCGCGGAAAGCGTCTTGCTGGTCATCGACGCCCAGCGCGAATACCTTGACGGCAAGCTGCCCCTGGCCGGTATGGATGCCTCGCTGGCCCAGGTCGCCGGCCTGCTCAAGCGCGCCCGCGCGGCCGGCACGCCGGTGGTGCATGTGATGCATCGCGCCGACGGTCCACTGTTCAACCCGAAAGCGGCGGGCTACGCCATCGTCGATGCGCTACAACCGCTGCCCGGCGAAAAGGTGGTGGTGAAGACCCTCGCCAACGCCTACACCGGCACCGACCTGGAGCGAGTGCTGAAGGAATCCGGCCGCAAGCAACTCATCGTCGTCGGCTACATGACACACAACTGCGTCAGCGCCACCACCCGAGCCGCCCTCGACCACGGCTACCGCGCCACGGTGGTGGCCGCCGCCACCGCCACCCGCGACTTGCCCGACGGCCGCGGCGGCACAATCCCGGCGGCGACGGTACAAGCCGCCAATCTGGCTGCCCTGGCCGACGCCACCGCGCGGGTGGTGGCGTCGGGTGAAGACATTCCGGAATGAGCTTGCCCAGGGCTGCAGCGTGGGAGAGAGGCTTCATCGCTCCCGCAAACTCTCCTCCCCATACTGCATGAGCGGGCTGAGGAAATAC
>JASJPG010000004.1:0-2632 GCA_031426815.1 Hydrogenophilaceae bacterium | reverse complement strand
CGAAGTTCAGGTCGGGCTGGTGCGAGAAGAAGCGATGCCAGTAATAGGCTTGCGCAACGTCGTCCCAGGCCCAGTTGGAGGATTCCGTGTCGTTGAAGATGATGCGCGTGCCGGCGTAGCGGTTGTCGCTGTCGCTCCAGACGTAGAAATCGCGCTTGGCCGAACCCGGCGGCGCCCGCCGCGCGGCCTGGAACCAGGGATGCTGGTCGGAGGTGTGGTTGATCACCAGTTCGGTAATCACGCGCAGATCGCGGCGATGCGCTTCCGCAATGAAGCGGCGGAAGTCGCGCATGTCGCCGAACATCGGGTGGACGGCGTGATAGTCGGCGATGTCGTAGCCGTCGTCGCGCCCCGGCGAGGGGTAGAACGGCAACAGCCAGAGCGTGTTGACGCCGAGTTCCTGCAGGTAATCGAGCTTGCCGATCAGCCCCGGAAAATCGCCGACGCCATCGCCATTGCCGTCGAAGAATGCCTTGACGTGCAATTCATAGATGATTGCGTCCTTGTACCACTGCGGGTCCAACTCGCCGGCCATGCTCGTTTCCCCTCCGAACCGGAAGACTCGGCTTCCTTAGATGGAAGCATAGGAAATCCAGCGAAGAGAGGGTGCAGTGGAGGCGACTTTTCAAATGCAAAGTCCACCACGACGCCGCGCAGCGGCCAGGCCCAGCAGCCCCAGCCCCAACATCGCCAGCGTCTGCGGCTCCGGCACATTGTTCACGGCGGCGACATCGCCGGGGCGAACCGCCCACGCAAAGAACAGATAGTCCTTGTAGTTGGGGTACTGGCTGCCGACGGTGGTGTCGAAACCCCACACGTGGTTGCTGTATGGCGGGTACTGCGTGCCGGACCAGTACACCCCGTTCAGGAGGTTGGTAAACAGACTCTCGCCGTCGGGCAACATGGGGCCATCGTACAGACCACCCCCGCTCTGCGCGTTGCACGTAGCGGAACTGCCACCTCCATTCGGCGTGCAGTAACCCAGTTTTGCCAGGTTGACGTAGTACATGTACGCCAGTTCGGAGTGGGGACTGGAGTTGCCGTAGCCAAGATCCGTGCTGCCGTTGTTGCTCCATGCGTAATTGAAACTGGCGTCGATGGGATCCACGCTAGGCAAACGCCAGTCGCTGTAGGAAACACCGCGCACGCTGTCGTAGTAGACCAAGGCATCGGCCCAGGCGACCGCATTGCCGAGGGTCATGCGGCCATCGGTGGCGGCTTCGATGGTGTTGAAGCCGTTGTCGTAGCTGGATCCTGCGCCGTAGTTGGCGTTCTGCAGCCAGGTGATATTGAGTACGTCGTCGTAAATCAGGCCGCCACCGCGGTCGATGAGCGTGGCCTGTGCGATGCCGCTAAGGCCGAGTCCGGCGAGCAAAACGATCGTGGTGAGTTTGCGTTGCATGATTGGTTACCCCAATTTCCATTCCGTGGAATCGCCCAAGGACACTACAAACTCTGGAGCAACAACCATGCCTATAAAAAGATGTCGTTGTCATCAATGACTTAGCACCACCTTAGGCTCGCCTACCTATATTTATGTAAGCGATCCCGACAATGCGGCATGCAGCGGATTATTTCTCATCGCCCAGTTCTGGATCCCAGCGGTTGTTCTGACAGCGATGGCTACGTTTCCGAGTGCTACCATCTGGTCATCCAACTGGTGCCGATAACAGGCTAATTATGAAATTCTCCGAAGACGTCGTTCCTCTGAGCGATCTGAAGGTCAACCCGGGCAGCGTGATCAAACACACCACGCAGGCACACCGTCCAGTTCTGCTTACCAGCCGGGGACGCGCCGTGGCGGTTATGCAATCCGTCACCGATTTCGAAAAATCCGAGGACGAACGGGCCTTCATGCGGGCAGTGGTAGCCGGCCTCGCTGATATCGAAGCCGGGCGGGTGATTGGCCTGGCCGAGGCCTGCGCCCGCCTGGGCCTGGACTGATTCATGCCGCATCGGCAAGTCGGCTTCGCCGAATCGGCGCTGCTGGATTTGGAGGAATCGCTCGCCTGGTACACCGAGCAAGGCGTGCCGGCGGTAGGAAAACGCCTGCTGGCGGAGGTGTTCGAGCAGGTCGAGGTTCTGGCGGAACATCCTGAGATTGGGCGCAACGTGCCGGAATTCGACACGCCTACGCTGCGGGAGTTGATTCATCCACCTTACAGAATCGTGTATCGCCACGACGCAGAAGCGAACCGAATAGACGTGGTGCGGGTGTGGAGAAGTGAGCGGGGGCTCAAGCTTCCCGATTGAGTCCATCAAGCCCACTCGTAGGAGCGCCTTCCAAGGCGCGATTGTTGCGGACTTCGCGCCTTGGAAGGCGCTCCTACAAAACCGGCAACTGCGCTTTTTCATGTTCACTCGTCGTCGCCCAGCTCCGGGTCCCAGCCCTTGGCGCGCGCCTGTTGCATGGCATGTTCATAGCACTCGGCATGGCGTTGGCGCAGGTCCGGCGGCAGGCGGCTGGGCAGGCCGGCGTATTTGTCCCATTCGGCTTGCACCCGCTCCATCAGGCTCTGCATGCGGCCGAGATCCCAGCCGGCGCAGTCTTCCGTGTCTGGAATGAAGCCGAAGACACGGCCGTCGAGCACGATGCGGCCGAGTTGGGTGATGCCGTGATGGTCCTGATTGA
>JASJPG010000003.1:0-15270 GCA_031426815.1 Hydrogenophilaceae bacterium | reverse complement strand
ACGTTATCGGGCAACCGGAACGTCCGTTTTTTTATGTCCGTTCATCGCCGCGCGGGTCTCTCACTTCGTTAACATGACTTTGTGTTTCAAGGAGATTCCCATGCTGCAATCCAACCGTGTTTCCGCCTCCGGCTATGCGCTGGACCCGCTTGATCAGAGCGAGCGCGAGTTCCGTATCGCCGGGCTCAGCGCCGAAGAGCGGCGCGTAATCCTAAATCAGGGTACCGAGCCGCCGTTTTGCGGCGGGTTGTTGGAAAACAAGGCGAGCGGTGTTTACCACTGCCGCTTGTGCGATCTGCCTTTATTCCGTTCCAGCACCAAGTTCGAGTCGGGTACCGGCTGGCCGAGTTTCACGCAGCCGTTCGATCCGCAACATGTCCGTACCGTGCGCGATGTCAGCCACGGCATGATCCGGGACGAAATCCGCTGTGCGCGTTGCGATGGTCATCTCGGCCATGTCTTCAACGACGGCCCGCCACCGACCGGGCAGCGTTATTGCCTTAATTCGGTTTCGTTGCAATTTATCGAAGACGGAACGGCGTAGGAGTCCCTTCGGAATCCAGGCTCAGTGGTAGGTCAATTCCGACCAGCGTTTGTCGTCGATCAGGGTCTGTTTGACGGCTTCCCACTGCGCCTCCGAGCCGGCCATGGTTGCCATGCTGGCGTCGAAGGCTGCGGCGATCTTTTTCATGCCGGCGAGATAGACGTGGGTCTTCGGGTCTTGCAGCAGTGCCCAGATTTCCGTGGCGTGGTCTTCGATGCCGCGTTGCAGCGCGTCGCTTTCATCGACCAGCACGCCTTTGCTTAATGCTTGGATGGCCTGGAAGGTGGCCTGGTCGTAATAGCTGGCCAGGTCGTGGTTGAGGTCGTTCATGTAGAGCATGTCAGTGCCGGTTCTGGCGCCGTAATACAGCCGCACCTTGCCGTCCCATTGTTGCTGTTCTTCGTAAATCTGCTGCAGGAAGGCGCGGAACGGGGCAATGCCGGTGCCGGTGCCGAGCATCAGCAGGTTGCTGGTCTTGTCGCCGGGAACCCGGAACGGGCTGCGATGCGGGCCGGTGATCTCGATCTTGTCGCCGGCCTGCGCATTGCACAGGTAGTTGGACGCTTCGCCGGGATACTCCTCGCCGGATACTTCGTCGATATAGGAACAGCGCCGGACCAGCAATTCCAGTTCTACGCCTTCACCATCGACCGATTTCCGCGCGTTGGCGATGGTGTAGTAGCGATGGTGCGTCTTGTTGCCGTAGGGATGCGGGCCGGGCGCCAACACGCCGATGTTCTGGCCTTCCAGGAAGTAGAAAGCGGGCGCATTGATGCGCAGCACAATCTGACGGACCTCGGCGGTGGATTCCGGGGTAATCCGTTGCGTGGCGTGGACGATGGCTTCGGTCGCGTCGCTGGCACTGAATTGGGGTTCGATTTCGGGCATGGTGTTGAATCCGATGGTTGAGGAGGAAAACCCGCCGAAAGGTGGGAGATGCGGGTCAGAGTATCGCTCTTGTTGCACCCGCACATTTCCAAATCGCGCGCGGAAAACAGGAATTTTCCTTAATCGCCAACCAGCAAGGCCAGGGTTGCGCGCAGTTCGGCAACTTCTTGCTCGAGCCGTTCTACGCGGGCTTCCAATTCGGAGGGCACAGCCTCGTTGCCCTGGCTGGACGTTTCCAGCGCGGGTTCGCCGCAGAGCAGATGAACCCAGCGCTGTTCGCGTGCTCCCGGCTGTCTGGGCAATTTCAACACCATGGCGCCGTTGGCCCGTTCGGCCAGTTCTTCCAGATACGCTTCCACCGTCGAAGCATCGGCGAAGCGGTGCAGGCGCTCGCAATTTGCGCGCAGTTCGCTTGCCGTTTGCGGTCCGCGCAGCATCAACACCGCCAGCAGGTCCATGCCGGCGGCAGGGACGTCGTACACCTTGGCGAAATTGTGGGCATAGCGCAGCACGCGGCCGGAGGCGCCATAGCTTTCCATGATCAGCGTGCGGCCGCGCAGTTCTTCCAGGGCACCTTGTACTTCGCCTTCCGTCGCCGACATGACCGGCTCACGCGAGGTCTTCTGGTTGCAGCCGGTCGTCAGGCTGTTGACGGTGAGCGGATAGGCGTCTGGCGTGGTTTTTGATTTTTCGATCAGCACGCCAAGGACGCGCGCTTCGATGGGCGACAAGAGTTGCATCATGCGGATCAGTCCGGCAGATCGTGAGATGGGCCTTTGTCCTTTGTGATCAGATACATGCCGACTGCGGCCAGACCCATCCATAACACCATGGCCCAGCCGCCCAGCAATTCGGAAATCGGACCGAGAAAGAACAGCATGGCCAGCGCCAGGGCCAGCATGCCGTTGCCGATCCAGAAAGTGGGTTTTTGATGGGGATCGTTCATGCCTGCTCCGTGTTACGGTCTTTGAAGAAAGGACAACTGGTGACGCCATTGCTTTGCCGCACCAGTTCTTCGCTGAAATCGGCGTAGGTGCGATGCAGACTGTTCCGGGCGACATCGTCTTCGAAACGCAGGCAGTTAGCGGACAGCGGGCAATTTGAAGTCATGCAGTAGGTGAGTGTCATGCAGTTATCGGGTCGATTTTGACTTGGCGGGTTTGACGTTTTTGCGCACGTTTTTCGTAGCGGATTTTGCCACGGTCTTGGCTACGGCTTTGCTTACGGGCTTGGCCGCCACCTCGGCTCTGCGATTCGGCGCCAGGCAGGCCTTGGTCTCCGGCGTCGCGTCGCCGCTGCAACTGATGATCGGCATGGCTTCGCCTTTGGCGAGGATCTGGATGCGATTTGCGGGTTTGCCCTTTTCGGTCAGATATTTCTTCACCGCTTCGGCACGCAGCAACGACAGTTTGTCGTTGTAGGGTTCCGGCCCAAGCCGGTCGGCATGGCCGGTCACCACAATCGGCGCATCGCCGGGAGCCTGGACCAGCCAGGCGTCAAGCATGGCACGGCCGACGGGAGTCAATTCGGCGCTGTCGAACTCGAAGTGGGCCAGCGCATCTTCCAACGCCTTTTCGGCTTGCACGCGGGCGGTTTCCGCTTGGGCAGCGGCCTCCGCATCGACCGGCTGGGCAGGCACGGCTGCGCTTGGTGCGGCGACCGCGATGGGGGCGGCGACAGGGGGGGCGGTATCGTGGCTGGGTGTTGGCGCAGTTGCAGGCGTTACCGCGACAATCGCCGGCTTCGGCGACTCAGGGGCGGCAAGCTGCGGGATGGCCGCAATCGCTGCAGCGGCGGGCGCTTGGTCGACTTGCGGAGCGACGGCCGGCTTGAGCGGCTCCGGCGCTACCGGTGCAACCTCGGCTACCGGCGCTGGCGGGGTCGCTCTTGCAACGACTGCAGCCGTGTCGGTCGGCGGTGTGTCGGGCATCAACTTGACCAGCGGCTTTTCAGCCGGTGCAGTCGCTGCCGGTTCGGCCACGATGGCCGGCGTGACGGGTGCAACGACGACTGCGGGTGCAACGACGACTGCGGGCGCTATGGGAGGCTGCGATGTGGGTGGTTGCGTGACGGGCGGTAGCTGCGTTGACGGTAGCTGCGCGATGGGCGGCACAGGCAAGCTGGGCGGCGTGCTGGCGGGCGCGCGGGGCGGCAACTGAGCCGTAACCGGCGCGTTTGGATTGGGCGCGTAAGCGTTCGGTCCGAACAGATTCGGCGCGAACGGGAATGGCGGATAAGTGTTCGCCGCAAACGGATTGGTCGCGAAGGGATTCGGGGCGTAGGGCGTGGGGGCGTAGGGATTGCCTGCCGGCGCAAATGGCGACATCTGGATGGCTGGCGGCCCCAGCGGAATCTGAACCAGCTGCTGTCCCGCGCTCGGCGATTCACAATTCGGTCCCGCCCCGGCCAGGCCGACGGGTTGGCACAGCGTCTGACCGTTGGGCAGCAATTGACAGATCTGATTGATCGCGTAGATGAAGATGCGCGAACAGAGGTCGTCCGCCGCGCGCGCAGACACGGGCATTGTCGTCGCCGCAGTCAGCAGCGCCAGTACAAGTGCATTCGGTTTCATGATTTTCCCCTGATTATTCAATTGGTTGAGTGCGCAATGTGGCAATCGGTCAAGTGTCGAGCGGCTGCTATGGCCGGGAAAGGCGCATTGGAGTTCCATGCAAGCCAGGTAGCGGGGAGTGTTGCCATGGCATGTTCAAAAATCAAGGCTTAATCGCCTTTATATTGTCAGGAATAAAACGCTGAGGTCGAGCGTACAGGTATCGGAAATATTTCGAACCATGACGCCATGTTCTTGTGGGCATTTCATGCTTTCAGGGCGTAGCGCAGTAGCTCACGGAATGGCCAGCTCACATTCTTGCTACGATCCGGCCCATAAACCGATACACGGGAGGCGCAATGAACGACGGGAACTATGCCAAAAGGCTCGCGCAGGATTTGCCGCGCTGGCAACGGCAAGGCTGGCTGAGCGAGGCGGGCGGGGCGGCCATCCTCGCCGAAATCGCCGCGCGCCAGCAGCGCTTGGCCTGGGCTTCATCGCTTGCACTGATCGGCGCTCTGTTGCTGGGCGTGGGCATCATCACCTGGTTTGCCGCGCACTGGAACGAGATGGCCAAACTCAGCAAGTTGCTGCTCATTGCCGTCACGCTGATTGCCAGCCATGTCGGGCATGGCCTCTGCCAGACCCGCTTCGCGCTGCCCAAACTGGCCCAGGCGCTGGTGTTCCTTTCGGTGCTGTTGTTCGGCGCCGCGATCATGCTGATCGGCCAGATCTATCACATCGACGCGCACTTCCCGGACGGCATCGCGCTGTGGGCGGCCGGCGGTCTGCTCACCGCCTGGCTGCTGGCATCGCAGCCGGCGCTGCTGGCGTCGCTGGCGCTGGCAGCGGTGTGGACTGCGAGCGAGCAGTTCGACTACCGGGCGATGAACTGGCCGTTGCTGGGTTTTCTGTTGTTGGCCGCCGTGCCGTTGCTGCGCCGGGACTGGAAGATCGCCGCGCGCGGCTGGGGGCTGCTGTTCATCCTCTGGGTCGTCGGCTGGCATGCGCAGCCCTGGATCGGTGAGATCGGGCAGGTCTATGCCCACATCCGCCTGTTCGCCCTTCAGGTGCTCGGCCTGGCCGCCTGCTGGGCGTTCGCGCAGGCGAGCGAGCATCCGTTCGCCCGCGCCGTGCGGGACGATTTCCTGCTCGCGGCGCTGATCGGCGCATTCGCCTTCACCTTCCCGAAAATGGCCTTGCAGGGTTACCAAGCAAACCTGCCGCTGGCGCCCTGGCTCGCGGCACTGGCCGGCGCGGGTGTGCTCTACGCAGCTGGCATCCTGCGCCTGGTCCGTGCCAGCGCACTGCCGGCCGGCCGACTCAGCCTGGGTATCGCCCTGGCTTTCGGCTTCGGCCTGCTGCTGGCGGTCGAGCTCGTCCTGCCACGCAGCAGCAGCCTGCCGGCATTGCTCTGGAACGGCCTGTTCCTCGGCGTGCTGTACTGGATCGGCGATCTGGGCATCCGCCACGGCGAGCGGGTCATGGTCAACCGCGCCTTCGTCGGCTTCTCGATCTGGGTGCTGGCACGTTATTTCGATACCTTCTGGACGCTGCTCGACCGTTCGCTGTTCTTCATGGCCGGCGGCGTGTTGCTGCTGGCCGGTGGCGGCTGGTTGGAACATCGCCGCCGCGCGTTGTTGCACGGCATGGATGACGGGAGGCGGGCATGAAACTCTGGACGAAAATTAGCCTGCTGGCGGCAATCGAGATCGCCGTCCTCGCCGCGATGGTCGCCGACAAACAATGGACCCTGCACAGCGGCACGCCGGTACTGCTGCAAACCGTGCCGGTCGACCCGCGCTCGCTGTTCATGGGCGATTACGCGCGTCTGTCCTACCCGATCAGCCAACTGCGACTCGATGGCGAGGGGGCGCTCGGCGGTGACAAGGCATTCCAGCGTCACGACCCGGTCTGGGTGGCGCTCAAGCCCGAGGCCGACGGCGCCAAGGCCGTCTCGGTGCATCACCGGCGCGACGACATTCCGCCCGGATTGCTGGCGCTCAAGGGCGAAGTCGAAAGCGACAGCGACTTCGCCTGGGATCCCATCAATCGCACCAGCAACCGGCAACGCACCCTGCACGTGCGCTACGGCATCGAGCAGTACTTCGTGCCGGAGGGCACCGGGCGGCAGATCGAACGGCCGCAAGGCGGCGAGAAAGTCTCGCTTCTTGTTGCCATCGACAGCCGCGGCAAGGCCGGCATTCTGGCGTTGCTGTTCGACGGCAAGGAGCGCTATCGGGAGACGCTGTTCTAGCCGCGACTGGTGTAGGAGGTCCGCTTGCGGGCCGAATCCCACGTGGCGCGGTTCGGCCCGCAAGCGGACCTCCTACAAAGGTTCAATCCCAGGCTAGCGCGCCGCCGGTCTGGTACTCGGTCACGCGGGTTTCGAAGAAGTTCTTCTCCTTCTTCAAATCGATCATTTCCGCCATCCACGGGAACGGGTTGTTGGCGCCGGGATACAGTTCGTCGAGGCCGATCTGGGTGGCGCGGCGATTGGCGATGAAGCGCAGGTATTCCTTGAACATCGGCGCATTCAGGCCCAGCACGCCGCGCGGCATGGTGTCCTCGGCGTACTGGTATTCCAGCGCCACGGCCTTCTCGAACATGCCCTTCAACTCGGCCTTGAACTCGTTGGTCCACAGCGTCGGATTTTCCAGCTTGATCTGGTTGATCATGTCGATACCGAAATTGCAGTGCATCGACTCGTCGCGCAGGATGTATTGATACTGCTCGGCCGCGCCGGTCATCTTGTTCTGCCGGCCCAGCGCCAGGATCTGCACGAAACCGACATAGAAGAACAGGCCTTCCATGATGCAGGCGAAAGCGATCAGGCTCTTCAGGAAGGCTTGGTCGGTTTCGTGCGTGCCGGTCTTGAAGGTCGGGTTGGACAACACGTCGATGTAAGGCAGCAGGAATTCATCCTTTGCCTGGATGCTGCTGACCTCGTGATAGGCGTTGAAGATTTCGCCCTCGTCCAGCCCCAGGCTTTCCACGATGTACTGATAGGCGTGGGTGTGGATGGCCTCCTCGAACGCCTGGCGCAGCAAATACTGGCGGCACTCCGGCGCGGTGATCTGGCGATAGGTGCCGAGCACGATGTTGTTGGCGGCGAGGCTGTCGGCGGTGACGAAGAAACCCAGGTTGCGCTTGATGATGTGACGCTCGTCGTCGGACAACCCGTTGGGGTCTTTCCAGGTGGCGATGTCGCGGTTCATGTTCACTTCCTGCGGCATCCAGTGGTTCGCGCAAGCGGCGATGTACTTTTCCCAGGCCCACTTGTACTTGAACGGCACCAATTGATTCACGTCCGCCTTGGCGTTGATGATCAGCTTGTCCTCGACGCGCACGCGGCGGTGCGCGATGTCATCGGCAGCAGGTGCAGGTGCGGGGCGGGCGGGTTGCACATTGGCGGGGGCTTTAAGCTCGATGCCTTGATTCAAACCCTGTGCCACCGGCTGCAATTGCGGCATGGCAGAGGACATGACCGGCGGAAAGCCGGACATCCCCGGCGGCATGGCGCGCGGAGCGGGGTTGGCGGCGGGGGTGAAATCGTCTTCGAAGTTCAGCATGTTTTGGCTCCTTGGGTGTGCGGTAGGGCGGCGCGGGTGTGTAGGCGGCGACGGGTTGATCAGGGGTGACTAAAAGACAGGGCTGATTGCCCGGCAGGCGAATCCGGGGCAACGTCCACGACCTTGCGCAACAGATGCGGCGACACGGTCCAGTGCTCGCCGCCTTCGGTTATCACGGTCACGGTCTTCTTGTTGTAGCGGGTCAGAATGCCGAACAGGACAGGGCGCCCATCCGGCTGAAAACTCACCCGGTCGCCGACGCTGAAATCCAGCATCCGCGCATGCGCGCGCATCTGCGACAGGAATTTCAAGCGCTCGACGATGCGACGGTTGAGGTCAATCAATTCGGCTTCGGTGAGGTGGTCGATGTTGGGGGTCATGATATGAGGGGTTCAACGCTAGGCGGCTAATGCATTTCAAACGGGTTCTGTTCTGTAGGTTGGATCAATTGCATTTCAGAAAGCAAAGTTTCCGGCGCAATATCCTGATCATGCGGCCAGGTTACTGCGCCAAATAAAATGCCGACCTGGTTGAAATAATTCACGTCGCGTAATTCGCGGAAAACGCCGTGGTCCAGATAGGGTTTCAAATCAAAAATACCTTTGCGGCCATCCGCGATTTCGACCTGAATACAGTAGTCGGCAAGCGGTTTTACAGTGGTGACATCCCAATACATGGCAACCTCACAGAGCGGTGAGCAGTTTATGTTTGACCCATTAAATGTTTCGCAACGGCTTCGACTTGCTGACACCACGAGCTGACAACGCTTGGAGGGCTAGGTTATCCAATTTCCCAGTAGCAGCATCCTCATCAAACTGCCGATCCCAGACTGCGTTATCAAATTGCGCAAACCAGTCACGGAATTGGCTTAATTCGGCTGCGGAGAGTGTTGCAACTTCTTGTTCAATGACTTCTAGCTTTCCCATTTCTGGATATCCAACTTTAAGTGATATAGGGTGCTTATAATAACCGTGGTCTGTCCCCGATTACGATTCATGTTTTAATTCCATGCGTGCCACGCCATGCAATTACGCCAATTACACCTTGGATCGAAAAAGCACAATCCATGTCGCACATAATATAATTAATGCAAGAACAACCTCGATTAAGTGTGGTAATGAGCCAAACCAATGGATAACGGGATTCCTTGAAGACCATTCAGAAAACGGCAACACTTTAGTAACAAGTTGCGTTTCACCTTCATCGCACAGCCTGAGTAATCTGATGTCATTAAGATGTTTATCTGTTTCTTCTTTAGTCGCCATAAAAGCATCATTTAAAGCTTTTGCTCCAGTTGGGTCATTGATAGATCTATCCCTGTCTTCTTTTTTCAATTTATCGCATTGTGCGAGTTCATCAATTGTTGGATAGCGAATTATATAATTTTCGTAGTATTGGGTGTCGTTATAGCCTTGCATAGGATTGTGCAAGATAACCACGCAAATCAGTAAGGCGAAAAACACGAAGACACCAGATTTTTGGGTGCCTGACATTTTTAATATATTAATTAAAGGGACCAGGCTCACAATATTCCCTCACTTCGCCAACGCCACCGGCACATAAGGGCTGGCGGGATTAACGGTCAGCGTTTGTGTTGCCAGGTGCAAAACCAGATCCATCATTTCCATCGGCACCGCGCCGAACAAGGGCTCATCGCCCATGACCAGGGCGGAGAGGTCGCAGTAGCGGTCGGCGAAGTGAATACGCAGCGGACCGATCATCGGGACAGCCTTGCGCGTGCCGTCGGCCAGAATGATTTCGCGTGTGCTGACTTCTGTTGTGTCAAAACCAAGCTGCAGCGCCAGGTGTTCCGGCAACGTAAAGAAGACCGAGCTGGAATCGACCAGCGATTTGACTCGTCTCTTGTTGAAAAGATTCTCGACGTTGATGTCCGCGTAAGTGATGCCCATGTCGTTACCTCTTTTATTGTGTGGTATGCACTTGGGTTTCTGGATCAGCGGGGAAATTCAACGTTGATTTTGCTTGGTAGAACTTGCCGCGCTCCGCGCCGGAGAAGTCGATTTCAGCGGGCAGGTCGTCGTGATCGGTTGCATCTTGGTTCATTGCGTTACTTAGCCTGGGTTGAATTGATTGCCACCACCCTGACCAACTCCGAGTAGTTCGCCAGAAGCGCGTCGCTGGTCAGCAAATAGGCTGGAATCGTTTGCGCTTGGGAAACCAGCAAGCGGTCGAATTGATCGCGATGGTGCCAGGGCATATCGACCAGCTTGAAACAGTGATTCGATTGGATCGGTAGTTCGGTGAAGCCGGTGTTTATCGCAAGGTTTTGGATGTCTTCTGGCATGAAGTTGAAGTCGTCTCGCCCCAGCGAGCGTTTGATGGCAATTTCCCAGATGCTTGCGGTGCTGAACAGAATGCTGTTTTTCGGGTTTTGCAGCAGCGCCTGGATTTCCATGTCGAGCGCTTCCGGTTTGATCAGGGCAGTCAGCAGGATGTTGGTATCCAGCAGGAATTTCTGCGCAGACATGGTTATTCGCCGGCCTCGAACATTTGCTGGATGGCATCTTTGTGTAGCTGGGAGAAGTTCTCAGGCAGGCTGAATTGGCCTTTTCCCAGGCCCAGGACGCGCGGCTTGTCGCTATCCGTTTCCAGTGGAACCAGTCGCGCAATCGGCTTGCCGGCACGGGCGATGAGGATTTCCTCACCGGCGGCGGCTTGGTCGATGAATCGAGAAAGATGCGTTTTGGCTTCATGGATGTTGACGGTTTGCATTGAAGTGCTCCGGTGTATGGATGTCTCAGCTTAGTCCGGTCTAGTCCGGGTCTGCAAGGTGCGAAGCCCTTGTCGGAACGCTATGGAATCCATCACGCTGATCATCAAGTTCAAGGCGCTGTTCCTTTGCAGTTTCAATACATCGTCGGGTTGGGGTAGATGATTTCGATGATCTCCAGGCTGGCGGCGAGGGTTGCGGTGCGGATTTCCTCCAGCGCTTCCTCGCCGAGCCCCAGTTTCGCGGCGTACAACAGGGTGGATTTGCTGTTCGGCTCGGGCTGGTCTTGCGATTTGATGCAGGGGGCCAGGTTGGCGGTGATCTCGTTGGCGAGATGGACGATGGCGGCTTCCTTCTTGAATACCGGGGCTTCGTCGGGATTGAGCTGGTATTCGATTGCCGTGCACAAGCGCTGCGGCAGGCCCCAGGCGGATAGCAGCGCCGCGCCGAGTTGGGCGTATGTAAAGCCGAAGACGTCGCGTTCGGCGGCGGTGAGTTCGTGCTCGCCGCTATGGGCGTAACTGAGCACTACACGGTAGTCGCCGGGCCGTCTTGAGTAGAACACCAGCCGCCCGACGCCATGCAGCAGGCCGTAGACAAACATGGCTTCGGCTTCCGGTACGCCGAGGCGACGGGCGATCTGCTGGGACAGCACGCCGCAGGTGATGCTGTTGTCCCAGAAGGTTTCCATGTCGACGAATTCCGCCGGGATACCTTTGAAGGTGTTCACGGCGGAACTGGCCAGCACCAGATCGCGCAAAGCCTTGTGGCCGACGATGGCGACAGCGTGGTTGAGGCTTTCGACTTTCCCGAAGTGGTTGAACAGGACGGAATTGGCCAGCCGCAGCACGGTGGCGGTCAGGCCCACATCCGTTTCGATGATGTTCACCAGATCCTGGGCGGATCCGCCCGGGGCATCCATGGCGGCGCTGGCGCGTAACGCCACGTTGGGCAGGCTGAAGAGGGCGGTGGCTTCACGTGCTAGGGCTTGGGCGTTCATGGCGCGCTGCTTCCGTTGAGTTGAAAGGAGCCTGGTGCATGTTCCTTGAACCAGGCCTGACGCTTGCGTATGAAAAGTCTCTTTCCACGCCCAAAGACGCGAGGCTCGTTGGCAAAGGACGAGGGCGCGTGGCTCGCTTCTCTTGGGATGGCGTGGTTGGGCATTTTCATCGTCATGCCGCGATACATTCAATCCGTGCGTAGCTATCGCCTTTTTCACGGGCTAATTGCCACAGGTCCAATGCCTCCTGCATGCGCAGCCAGCTTTCCGGGGTGGTGCCGGTGAGTTTGGCGACGCGTATGGCCAAGTCGGCCGAGAGGGCGCGTTTTTCGTGGATCAATTCTGAAATGGTAAGGCGGCTGACGGCGAGGCGCTGGGCCAGTTCGGTCTGGGTGAGGCCAAGGGCGGGCAGGATGTCTTCGCGCAGCAGTTCACCGGGGTGGGTGGGTTTGCGGTTAGGGTCGCGCAGGCTCATTAGTGGTAGTCCTCCAGATCAACGTCTACAGCATCCTCGCTCTCGAATGCGAAAGTGATGCGCCAATTTCCCGACACGCTTACGGCATAGCGCTTGGGGTTGAAGCCGGACAGGCCGTGGAAGCCGAAGCCGGGAAGGTTCATGTCTTCCGGTTTGCTTGCCGCGTCCAGCCTGTCCAGCAGCCGCCTGATTCGCGACGCCTGCTTGGCGTTGATTCCTTTCGTCTCGCTGGCTGTAAAAAAACGCAGCAGGCCTTTGTGCCGGATGTTGCGAATCATGGTGTCCGATTGTAATGCTGTAGATTACAAGTTGCGCTACTTTGAGGTTGCCTTACTGACACGCCTCGCATTCCTCGAACCCCGCATCGCCCGGCCGCAGCGTGCAGGCGCGGCCGACGATTTCCGGTTCCGGCAGGCTGGGTGAGGCCACGTACCCACCGCCAGCGCCATGCGCCGACACCGCGTTCAGTTCGCCGCCTTTGCCGGTCGATTTCTCGGCGGCGGTCGCACCCATCGAGCGCAGGTAGTAGGTGGTTTTCAGGCCACGTATCCAGGCCAGTTTGTAGGTTTCGTCCAGCTTCTTGCCGCTGGCGCCACTGAAATACAGGTTGAGGCTTTGCGCCTGGTCGATCCATTTCTGGCGGCGGGCGCCGGCTTCAATCAGCCAGACCGGGTCGACTTCGAAGGCGGTGGCGTAGAGGCTGCGAAGGTCGGCCGGAATACGGTCGATTTTGGCCAGGCTGCCGTCGAAGTACTTGATGTCGCCGACCATGACTTCGTCCCACAGGTTGAGCGCCTTCAGGTCGCGCACCAGGTACTGGTTGACCACGGTGAATTCGCCGGACAGGTTGGATTTGACGAACAGGTTCTGGTATGTCGGCTCGATGCTGGCGGAGACGCCGACGATGTTGGCGATGGTGGCGGTGGGGGCGATGGCGAGGCAGTTGGAGTTGCGCATACCGACCGTCATGATGCGGCTGCGCAGGGCGTTCCAGTCCAGCGTTTCGGAGAAGTCGGCTTCCAGATAACCGCCGCGTTCTTCGGCCAGCAGTTTCAGCGAATCCTGCGGCAGGATGCCCTGGCTCCACAGCGAACCGTTGAAGCTGGAATAGCGGCCGCGCTCTTCGGCCAGATCGGCGGAGGCGGAATAGGCATAGTAGGCGACGGCTTCCTGCGCGTGGTCGGCGAATTCGACGGCTTCGACGCTGGCGTAGGGGATGCGCAGCAGGTGCAGTGCGTCCTGGAAGGCCATGGTGCCGAGGCCGACCGGGCGGTGTTTCAGGTTTGAGTTGCGCGCCTTGCCGACGTTGTAGAAGTTGATGTCGATGACGTTGTCGAGCATGCGCATGGCGGTGCGGATGGTCCGCTTCAGCTTGTCGTGGTCGAGGCCGCCGTCCTTGATATGGTTGGCCAGATTGACCGAGCCCAGGTTGCACACGGCGATTTCGTTGTCGTTGGTGTGCAGCGTGATTTCGGTACACAGGTTGGAGCTGTGCACGACGCCGACGTGCTGGTTGGTGTAGCGCACGTTGCAGGCGTCTTTGAAGGTGATCCAGGGATGGCCGGTTTCGAACAGCATGGAAATCATCTTGCGCCAGAGGCCGATGGCGGCGACTTTCTTGAAGACCTTGATCTCGCCGCGCGCGGCTTTTTCTTCGTAACGGACGTAGGCGGCTTCGAAGGCCTGGCCGTAGAGATCGTGCAGGTCGGGCGTGTCGGACGGGCTGAACAAAGTCCACTCGGCGTTTTCCATGACCCGTTTCATGAACAGGTCCGGCACCCAGTTGGAGGTGTTCATGTCGTGCGTGCGGCGGCGGTCGTCGCCGGTGTTCTTGCGCAGTTCGAGGAATTCCTCGATGTCCATGTGCCAGGTTTCCAGGAAGGCGCACACCGCGCCCTTGCGCTTGCCGCCCTGGTTAACCGCGACGGCGGTGTCATTGGCGACCTTGAGGAACGGCACGACGCCCTGCGATTTGCCGTTGGTGCCCTTGATGTAGGCGCCGAGCGAACGCACGCGGGTCCAGTCGTTGCCGAGGCCGCCGGCGTACTTCTGCAGCAGCGCGTTTTCCTTGATCGCCTGATAGATGCCGTCGAGATCGTCCGGCACGGTGGTCAGGTAGCAGCTGGAGAGCTGCGAATGACGGGTGCCGGCATTGAACAGGGTCGGTGTGCTGCTCATGTAGTCGAACTTCGACAGCACCGCGTAGAACTCCAGCGCGCGGCTTTCGCGGTCGATTTCGTTGATCGAGAGGCCCATCGCGACGCGCATGAAGAAGGCTTGCGGCAGTTCGATGCGGCGTTCGTCGATGTGCAGGAAATAGCGGTCGTACAGGGTCTGCAGGCCGAGGTACTGGAACTGAAGGTCGCAATCGGCGTCGAGCGCGGCGGCCAGGCGCGGCAGGTCGAACTGGAGCAGACGCTCGTCGAGCAGTTCGGCTTCGATGCCCAGCTTGATGTAGGACTGGAAATAGTCGGCATAGCGCGCGCCGACTTCGTGCTGGCCGACTTCTTCGCCCAAAACCTCGCGGCGGATGGAATGCATCAGCAGGCGCGAGGTGACGTAGTTGTATTCCGGGTCTTTCTCGATCAGCGACCGCGCCGATAGGATCAGCGAGCGGCGCACTTCGTCCATCGGTACGCCATCGTAGATGTCGCGCAACGTGGCTTGCAGGATGGCCTGCGGATTGGTTTGGCCGAGGCCTTCGCAGGCAGCGGTGATGACTTCGGTCAGATGGCCCAGGTCGAGCGGGCTGCGTTGACCATTTTCCAGGCAGAACAACGTGTGCTCCTGCACCTGTTGATGTTTTTGTTTGGCGCGTTCTTCGTTGCGCTTTTCCCGATACAGCACGTAGGCGCGGGCGACTTCGTGTTCGCCGGAGCGCATCAGCGCCAGTTCGACCTGATCCTGGATGTCCTCGATGTGGAAGGTGCCGCCGTTGGGCTGGCGGCGAATCAAGGCGTTGACGACGCCGCCGGTGAGGTTTTCCACCACGTCGCGGATGCGCGCGCTGGCCGCCGCCTGGCCACCATTCACCGCGATGAACGCCTTGGTCAGCGCAATGGCAATCTTGTTGGGTTCGAATGCGACCACAGCGCCGTTGCGGCGGATGATTTTGTGGTCCGGGTAGGCGGGCGTCGTCGGCAATTCCGGCGCCTGAACATCGTTGATCTGGATGGTGCCGCCAGGGGTCTGGTAATCGGTGGAAAGCTGCATCGGTGCGTCTCCTGCGTGTCTGATGCCGGTGCTGGCGCGGCATTCTGGGGTGAGGACAAGGTTTATTAGAAAACACTAAATCTAGTGTTTAATTACCTGCTTTTCGCTAATTCTAGTGTCGAGCGCCGTGCCGTCAACCGCTTTTTTTATGCACAGCTTATGCACCGTTTAGGCGCCGTTTATCCACAGCTTATCCACAGATCTTTCGCATTTTGGGCGTGCGGGCGGGCAAAAAGTGGGACTATTTCGCGCAGTTGCCGGTGTCGTAGGAGCGCCTTCCAAGGCGCGAAATCCGG
>JASJPG010000002.1:0-34583 GCA_031426815.1 Hydrogenophilaceae bacterium | reverse complement strand
GAGCGGTGCCGAAGCCGAGCGTGACGCCATGGATGACGCCGAAGCCGAGGCTGACCGCGGCGACCCCGGCAAGGGCGCCGGACAGCACGGGCAGCAGGCCGAGCAGCAGGGCCGTGGGGGAACGGTAGACCAGCAACAGAATGCCGATGATGATCAATGCGCCGAGGCCGGACAGGGTGGCCACCTCGCCCTTGATCGTGGCGCGGGCCGCCACGGAAAATGGTCCGGGACCGGTCAGGGCAAGCTGCATCTGCGGCCCGGCCACCGCTTGGAAGGCCGCGCGGATCGCCGCGACTGCCTGTTCCTGTGCGTCGGTGTCGGCGCCATCGGCGCGGGTGCGGGCCAGCAGCAGGGCACGCGGAGCGTCGCGGGAAACCCAGACGCCGTCGGCCATTTGCGGTCGCTGGCGGCTGCCCATGGCGTCGAGTAGTTGCATGAACTCGCCGCTTGGGTCGCGCGGTAACAGGGCCTTGCTGAATAGCCCGGCAGAAGTGGCAAGCAGGTCGATGCTTTCCGCCATGCCGGCATGCAAGCCGTCCACCGTGAAGCGCTCGCTATTCACCGCTGGGCTCAACAGATAACGGTTTTCCAACAATATCTGACGGTCGCGTGCCAGTCCCGGCATCTCGCCGTTGGCAATGTGCAGGAAGCGGGAATCGGCGCGCAGGCGGGCGGCCAGGTTGCGGGAAGCGTGGGCACGGGCTGCCTGGTCGCCGCCTTCGATGCCGATCAGGATCAGGCGAGAGGCGGCACCGGATTTGATCTGGTCAACCAGGATCTGCTGTTCCTGCGTCGGGCTGCTCGGTAAAAAGGCAGACAAATCAGCCGTGAAGCTGGCCCGGCTCACCAGCCAGATGCAGGCGAGCAGAAAGGCCAGCCAGATGGCGATCGCGATGCTTCCCCGTCGGCTCATGGCACGCCAACTCATGGCAAGGCGCTCTTCCGGATGCTCATCTCCGAGCGGTCGCCGTCGGACTGCAGGATCTCCACCGTGCGGACCTCGTCCTGCGTTCCTTCCACCCGGATGCGGGCGACCACCCCACCCAGCTTGGCATTCAGCGGGATCAGCAGCAGGGTCCAACGCGCGTTGTTGCCCTGCAGGGTCAGGTGATAGATCCGTTCCAGCGCCTTGCGGTCGCCGGCCAGTGTGGCGCGAATGCTCTCGATCATGCCCGCCACCTCCGGGTAGTCCTTGAGTTGCAGGACATGTTTCTTGCGCCGCCGTTCGATGGTGAGCACATCGCCGTCCAGCACCAGGATTTCGCTCTTCGGCTTGAGGGTGCGTTTCTCCAGGCGGGCGGGTGCAATGAACAGGAGTTCGCCCGACGACTCGACCGGCTGGTCCAGGATGGAGATGTATTTTTTCTCGGTGAAGCTGGCCGTGCCGTGCGGGTTGCTGGCCAACGCGGCCATGAGCTGGTTGAGGCTGAATTGGGCGGCTTGCGTGGACAGGCTGACGGCGAGCAGGACACTGGCGACAACCGCTGTTCTGGTCAAACTGTGCAGGATACGGGTCATGTCGCGTCCGCCGGTGGCCGCCAGAAATCGAAGAAATTGAACCAATTGAACGGCGCCGCGCGACAGTGTCGCTCCAGGCAGTCGGCATAGGCCGCTACCGCCTGGCGGATGGCGGTGTCTCGCTCTTTGCGCTCGATGCCAGTGAAATCGGCCAAGGGCTCGAAATGGATGGCATAGCGGTTGCCACCCAGATATAGGCCACTCATGAACAGCACCGGACGCTTCAGGATGGCAGCCAGACGCATGGGGCCGAGCGGAAACGCGGCGGTTTGGCCGAGGAACGGCAGCGGCAGGCTGGGGTCCTGGGCCAGGGTACGATCAGCCAGCACGCCCAGCACCCCGCCTTCGTCCAGTCGGGTCTGCACTTGCAGCATCGAATCGAGCTGGCCGAGCGGAATGATGTCCGGCACGGCAGCGGGGTTGATGGCGGCCAGGGTGGCATTGATTTTGTGGGCATTTTCTTTGTACATGACCATGGTCACCCTGAGGCCGGGTTTTTGCCGGCCGATGGCGCGCACCACTTCGAAACTGCCCAGGTGAGCGCCCATCAGAATGGCGCCGCGTCCGCCAGCCAGCACCTCGTCGATGGCGGCCTCCCCGGAGACCTGGATATCGAACAGATCGAAGCGGTCGTTGAGCAGATAGATCCGGTCATGCAGGCAGGTGGCGAAACTGTGAAAGTGCCGGAACAGCTCGGCCAGGCGCGGCGCGCGTCCCAGGGCGCGTTGCAGATAGGCGCGCGAGGCATGGCGGGCAACCGGCGCAAACAACAGAAAGTAGAGACTGGTGGCGAACAGCACAATCCGGCCCAAGCGGCGCCCCAGTGTCAGGGATAGCCAGGTCATCGCGCGCAGCAGGACCAGGCTGCCGCGCTCCGGTCGCTTGACCCATTCGGCCTGGCCGGAAACATCGGACGCCCTCACGACCTGGCCTCTCCGGCGGTTGACGCAATCGATGTGAAGGAGAAGACGCCGCTCGCCACCACCCGTTCATCGGCAAACGCTGTGTTAACGCCTGTCGCCACCACTTCGAACCGGAACACGTCCGCTGTGGTGGCAGCATAGTCGACACGCAGGGCCTCGCCCGGGCTGACCGGGCTGAGAAACTTCGCCGACTTGATCTCGCCGCTGGCCACCTCCTGTCCACGCAGCGCGGCCAGGGCATGCAGAGCCGCGTCCAGCAACACCACGCCGGGCAGGATCGGACGACCAGGGAAATGGCCTGCATAGGCAGCGTGATCGGCGGCGATGATTAAGGGCAGAGACGGTTTGGTCATGATGAAACGGGGGTTGCGGTTTGCGTCCGCAAGGTCGCCAGAAACGCCTGCGTTGCGTGGCTGGTGAGCTTGCCGGTGGCGTTGCGCGGCAGGGCGTCGACGAACAGCAGCGGCCGCGGCAGAAACACGGCGTCGATGCGTTCGCGTAGCGCCCGCAACAGGGCGGCGGGCGTCAATTCCGGCGCCACTACCAGAGCGATCAGGCGGTGGACGCTTTCCGGGGCGTCAGAAGCGTCTTCCGGCGGCAGCAGAAAAACCCCGTCCCGCACGCCGGGGATGGCGTTGAGCTGGTGATTGAGATAGCCCAGGGAGGTCCGTTTGCCGGCGATGTTGACGAGATCGGCATGGCGGCCGTGGAGCAGGAAAAAAGTCGCATCGCGGGTCGCATCCCCCGCCAGTTCGATGTCGTCGTTCAGCCTGGTCGCGGCCTCGATGTGCCCGCCCTCGGCCCAGACCGCCTCCCCGTCTCGATGGAGGTGGATGCCTGGCAAGGTCTGCCAGGTTGGGCCGGCCGAAGTGCGGCGGGAAGCGAGTTGCCCGGTTTCGGTGCAGCCGTAAATCTCGAACAAGGGAGCCGAGAGGCGGGTCTCCGCAGTAGCGGCCAGGTTTTGCGACAGGGGCGCGGTGGCCGACAGCAGCAGGTCCACCGGCGGCAGGGCGGACGCTTCTGCCAGCAGTATCCGCAGGTGGTAGGGCGTGGTGATCAACATGCGCGGTCTGGGCAGATCTGCCAGCGCCGCACAAATGTCTGCGGGGTAGAAGGGGTGGCCGGCATGCAGGGCAGCGCCGCTTTGCAAGGGCATCAGCACGGTGAATTCGAGGCCGTACATGTGTTGCGGCGGTACGGTGCCGACAAGGCTGTACTCGGGAGTGACGCCCAAACGTTCTGCCCCCGCGCGAACGCTGCTTACCATGCTGCCCCAGCGCTTGACATGAGGAATCGGCATGCCGGTGGAGCCCGAGGTGAAGATCTCGGCGATGATCTGGTCGCTGTCGATGTGCGGAATGACCGGGGTCTCAAGCGGCCTCGCAATTGATTTCGGGTAGCGAAACACCGGCAGTTCGCCGTCGTTGTCATCCTGATCGGTGATGCAGAAGACCTCCGCCGCATAGCGCTGCATCTGCCGGACCATCTCCGGGGTCTGGCTGGAGGGGAGGAGGCTGATCCGGTCGCTGACGATGCAAGCCGCCAGGGCGACGGTGAAATGGTAGCGGTCGGCGCACAGGTTGAGCACCTGCCGCCCCGGCGGCAATTGGCCGGCAACGTGGTCAACCTCGCTGAGAAACTGCCTGGCGCTTATCAGCGTGCTGCCGCGCCAAGCCACGACGGCGTCGAGGTGGCAATGGGCAATGAGCGGCAAGGTCGACACGGACAGCAAACCGCCTATCGGGGGTGGGGGGATGTGCCCGGCGGGCTGGGCAACGGCGCGACCGGTGTTTTCCAGTAAGCGAGGATGCCGTCCATGATGCTGTGTTTCTCCAGTTGCGGCAGCTTGTGCAGACGGACCAGATACTCGGCGGCAAACATCAGCAGAACCAGCGGCAAGGTGAGGAAATTGGCGAAGATCGACCAGACCCCGATGGGGGCGAACAGAAACAGGAGCGTCGAAACCAGGCTTTCCGTCAGGAAAAACAACGTCCAGGCCAGAGTGACCTGGCGCGTATAGCGCACCAACTCGGCAGTGAGTCCGCCGTGGACAACCTCAGCAAAACGGGTACATAAGGGTTGTCGCCCGCGTGCCAGGGTGACGCCGAATACCGTCGCCAGCATGACATTGGTGCCGGCGTGCTGGAGAAAATAGACCCTGCTGAAATTCCGTTCCAGCGTGCCCCAGAATTCCCAAAGCAACAAACCCACCCCGGCGCACACAGCAAGCAACGCGCCCAATCGCCTGGGCGAGCGCCAGGCCAGCAACAGCAGGATGCCGATGGCGGGGGTCAGGGCGACGGCCACCCCAAGGGACGGGTGGGTGGTGGTGGTCGCGGTACTTGCGCTGTAATGCGCCAGCACCGAATACGCGATGATCACGGCGGCGATGAAGGTCCAGCGGACCGCACGTGCCAGGGTGAAACTCATTTTGTTCTGTTCGCCGCGATGTGCTCGGTCAGGCTGGCGAGGGAACTGAAGATGCGGGCGTTATCTGCGTTATCGGAGCGCAGCTGATAACCGAAACGCTTGGAAACAGCCAGGGCCACTTCCAGAATGTCGATCGAGTCCAGCCCCAATCCCTCGCCGTAAAGGGGCGCGTCGGGCTTGATCTCTTCCAGGCTGATGTCGAGGTTCAGGGCGGTGACGATGAGACCGGCGACCTCGTTTTGCAATTCCTGGGTGGCGTCAGACATGGTGGCTTCATATAAGTAATGGGTGGGGCTGACGGAGTCAGGTCGGCGATGATTATATGCAGTACACGGCCTGATGGGCTCCCGGCGAGATCCAGCTTGGCTTGTCCAGGCAACCTGGCCGTTGGCGATCCGGGTCGGCCGGTACTGACCGATGCGTCGAGGCCGTAGGATGGGCGAAGCGCAGCGCGCCCATCAACCCGCAACGGCTGATGGGCGCGCTACACCAGTACTTGGCACGCCGGATGCCTAAGCGGCAAAACCCGCCACCAAGGCATCCGCTGCGCTTCGCCCATCCTACGAAGTCACCGGCAATCCGGGCCAACCGCCTACATCACCTGTTGGCCGCTCTTGATCACCCGTTTCGCCAGTTTCCCCGTCTTGCCGCCTTGCATGACGATGAAGGTCGGGCCGGGGCCGGCGAAGTTTTCGATCAGTTTCGCCACCCGTTTGCTTTCGCGTGGGAACCAGCCACTGGCCTTGAAGGCGAGCACGTAAACGCCTTCCTCGGGCAGGATTTTCACAGCTTTGCGGCAGATCCAGGCGTGTTTGACGCCGCCCAGGTTTTCCAGTTGCCGCGCCAGTTGGCCGAGCTGGTCGGCATCCAGGCCGGAGTCGATCAATTCGTCCTTCGGGTTGACCGCGGCGCGTTCCTGGCGGGCGGCGGTTTCCAGATCGATGTGCGCTTCGCCGCGGCGCAGCCAGGCTTCGGCCTCGGCCTTGTCGCCGTTGCGCAGGCAATAGGCATAGGCGGCGTTGCAGGCGGCCAGCGTCAGATTGAAGCGTTGCGTCGCGCGTTCGATATGGACCAGGCCGGCCGCGTCGTCGGCATCCAGCAGCAGGCGGCCGATCACCAGGTCGGCGTCCGGGTCGTCTGGATAGGCGGCGGCATAAGCCCGGTACAAGGGCAGCGCGTCGTCGCCCTGCTGTTCGCTCCAGGCGGCGCGTTGCCAGCATTCTGCCTGGCTCAACCGGTCCGCTGGCCTGGCATTCAGCTCGGCCAGCTTGGTGCGGATTTCTTCGGCGTTGCGAAAGCGTTCCGCCCAGGCCTCACCGTTGCGTTGCAACCAGTCGCGGTCGAAATCGGCCAACACCGCGTCATAACGCTTGCCCAGCCAGGACTGGGCCGCGCTGCGTGCCAGTGGTTGCGGCGGGTTCGGCGCAATGCCCAGCGCATCCAGGCGGTCCTTCAAGGCAGGGTGGGTGTCGGCGTAGCCGGTTTCGACGCCCAGCGCCTTGCCCAGATCGGCCAGCAGCGGGCGTTGGTCGGCCGGTTGGGTGCGCAGGAAGCGCGCCATGCCCTGAAACGGATCGCCGGCGGGCTGCGCTTCCACGTCGGCACGGGCCAGGAAGGGCTGCCAGTAGGCGCGGCCGAGAAAGTCCGCGCCGACATGGCTGGTGACCAGGGCGGCGGCGGCGGTCTCGCGCGAGGTGAGGCGGGCGGAGAGGGCGTCCGCTTCGTATTCGTTGGCGCGCGCCAGCGTGAAGCTGTAGGCGTTGAAGTGCGGCGCGTACCAGTCGAAAAATCGCGCCAGACCGCGGCTGCCCCAGTTCTCGGCCTGGTCGAAGGCCTGCATGACGCGGAACCAGGTCTGCCGCACCCGGTAGATCCAGGCGGCAAAGCGGCTGTGATTGCCGGACAGGTGGCCGAGTTCGTGCGCCAGCACGGCCTTGGCCTGCTCGGGCGAGAGGGCGAGCAGCAATTGCAGACCGAGCACCAGGGTGTTGCGATGCCAGCCGAACACGCCCAGCCGCGGCGTCTGGCTGATGCCGGCGTTGAAATCCTCCGTTACGACGACGCGATGGATCGGCGGCGTGGCGAGCTGCTGGCCCAGTTCATCCAGCACGGCGGCCAGTTCCGGATGGCGTTGGAGCGACAGCTCGTAGCCTTGCGGCGGTTCGATCTTGACCCAGAGGGCGCGGGCGATGGCGTAGACCAGGTAGCCCAGCACGAAGATCAGCTTCTTCTTGAGCAACAACAGCAACAGCGCGGAACTGGCCAGGGCGGCCCAGACGCTGCCGGCGATCAGCGCCAGCAGCAGGAACAGGACGCCGAACAAGACTGCGTAGCCAAGCAGCGCCAGCAGCATGATGCGCTGGCGATAAGCGGCGGGATCGGCCTCGCCCAACGCCTCGGCGCGGCGGATCAAGGCCTGGAAGTGTTCGCGTTGCTGGGTGGTATTGCGTGCCATGAGGTGTTCTCCCTTTTTTTGATGGGGAAATTCTAGCCTGTGGCGAGAGGATGCAGACCGACCGCACGTAGGTGCGAATTCATTCGCACAAAGCCCGGCTACGCCAGATCCATCTCCGCCGCATAGAAACGCCAGGCATTGCGCCCGGCGCGCTTGGCTTCGTACATGGCCAGATCCGCTTTGTGCACCAGATCGTCGCTCAGCGTCGCATCGCTGGGGAACAGGCTGATGCCGATGCTGGCGCTGACCTGCAAGTCGTGCGGGCCGAGGTGGATGGGCGCGGAGATGCAATCGATCAGTTTTTCCGCGATGACGGCAACGTGCTGCACATCTTCCAGACTGTTCAGCAGGATCATGAACTCGTCGCCGCCGAGGCGGGCGACGCTGTCCGCTTCGCGCAACATGCCCTTGAGGCGGCGCGCGGTCGTGCGCAGCACCTCGTCGCCGACCGTGTGGCTGAGGCTGTCGTTGATCTCCTTGAAGCGGTCCAGGTCGACGAAGCACACCGCCAGCTGTTTGCCGACGCGCCGCATGGTGGCCATTTCGTGTTCCAGCGTGTCGAAGAACATCATGCGGTTGGGCAGGCCGGTCAGCGTGTCGTGGCGGGCCAGATGGTCGAGTTGTCGCTTGCTCTCGTACAGCTCGGCCAGATGCGCCTTGATCTCGATCTGCATGACGTTGAAGCTGCGCGCCAGCAGGCCGATTTCGTCGTTGCGGCCGAGCGGCAGTTCGCCCATGACGTGTTCGCGCGAGAACTGCTCCACCGCCCGCACGATCATGTTCAGCGGCCGCGTCATCAAGCGCGATACGGCATACGACAGCAGGATCGCCAGGACGCTGAACATCAGCACGATCAGCACGGTCCTGACGCCCAGGGCGTGCGTTTCGCCAAGCACTTTGGCGAGCGGTTGCGCCAGGCCGATGACGACGAACTGGTCGGCGGAGATGTCGCCGAAATGCAGCCTGTGGAACGCGGCGACGAGGCCGCCGTTCTGCGCCGGCAATGCCGTGCTGGTCGCCGGATCGGCTGCCGGGGGGGCGAACAACGTGGCGACGGCGGCTTCGGCGCGGCCTTCGAACAGTGCTCTCGACTGCTCGAAACTGTCCTGCATCAGGATGCGCCGGCCGCTGTCGAAACCGAAGGTCAGGGCGGGGTCGGGATGCAACAGGAAATCGCCCCATTCGTTGGCGAGATAAAGCTGGAAATCCGACGGCAAATCCTCTTTCAGCAGCGCGAACAGGCCGTTCAGATCGACGTTGACGACGATCAGCCCGAGCGTCTTGCCGGTTGCCGAAATCAGCGGGGTGGCCACGCGCAGGGTGGGTTTGTCCTGGCCGGAGTGGGCGCCCTGTTCGTGGTTGATGCCGATCTTGGACAGGTGAATCTGTCCGCGCGCCAGTCGCAGGGTACGGAACACGTAGGGGAAATGCGCTTTCTCCTGCATATCCGCTGCCTTCACCCGGGTCAGGCCATTGCCGTCGCGGTCCACTCGCACCCGTTCGATGCCATGGTTTTCCGCACTGATCAGTCGGATCTGGAAGTATTCAGGATGCACCGCCAGCATCGCGGCGAAGCTGTCCGCCAACGCTCCGCGCTCGACTTCCGACACGGCGCTGCGGTTGGCGGCGGGCAATTCGGCGAGCAGACGGACATTGCTCGCCACCTCGCGCAGCGCGACGGTGAAACGCCTGCCCAGCACCTGCGCGGAGGTCTGCATGTCATGTTCGGCGACGCGGACCAGCATGGCGCGGCTGGCTGTGTAGAAGTAATAGCCGGTGACGCCGGAAGCGAGAATGCCGAATACCGCCAGCAGGATGCCGAACTTGAGGCGCAGACCGAGTGAGTGCGTCGTTTGCATCTCAGTCGGGCAGCTCGAATTTGTCCGGCAGATCGCCGGAGACGATGCGCTTCCACAGCGCGGTGCGCCGCAACGCATCCTCCACCGGCTGCAGCCAGATCAGCTTGCGTTCCCGCTCGGCAGGCGGGACGAAGAGTGTGTTGGCGAGGCCCTGGCGTTCGCTCAGGGCGTTGCTGACCGACTTTTCCAGGCTGTAATCGATCCATGCCGCGGCCAGTTTCGGGTTGCGCGCGCCGCGTGTGACCGCCCAGCAATCCAGCCAGGCCAGCGTGCCTTTCTTCGGAATGACATAGCCGATATCGGCGCCGGCGGCGCGCAGCAGCTTGACCTGCTGCGTACCGTAATTGGCGAACAGCAGTACGCCGCCGTCCTGGCGAAACAGTTCGACCGATTCCTCCGGCAACGAGTAGAACGCCAGCGCGTTGCGGCGTAGTGCGATGAGTTGCCGAGTGACGCGTTTGAAATCGGCGTTCGACAGCTGGAACGGGTTCTCGATGCCCAGCATCAGGGCGGCCAGCGTGAAGTTGTGGGTGCTGCCGTCGTACAGCAGCACCCGCCCGCGGTAGCGCGGATCGGCCAGGACGGCGAGGGAGTCGGGGGTTTCCGCGGGGGAGCCCTTGACCCCGGCGCGGTCGTAGATCAGGCCCATTTCCGAGTAGGTGTAGGGAATCGCATAAATCCGGCCGTTGCGGCTGATGCCCGGAATGCCGGTCAGGTCGCGGAAGCGGGGCAATTGCGCGCGCGTACGCGGAATGCGCGCCAGGTCGAGCGGCTGCACCAGGCCTTGCTCGATGTAGCCCTGGAGTTCCGCCGTGTTGGCGGCGAAGACATCGAAATCGCCGGCTTGGTTGGCGTTCAGTTTCTCGCGCAGGGCATCGTCGGTGCTGATCAGTGTGACTTCGACACGGACCTTGTGGCGTCGCTCGAACACGCGCACCAGATCGGCGTCGGCATAACCCGGCCAGGCCAGGATGCGCAGCGTGTCGCCCGCCGTGGCGAGGCCGGCCGCGAGCAGCAGGGCGGCCAGAATAAGCAGGACCTTGCCGGACAAGGTGCGAAGAAGGGAAAACATGGCTGCATAACGGCGCGCGGGCGGCAAAGTTTAGTGCGCCATCGGTAGGAGCGCCTTCCAAGGCGCGATAGTCCTTACACCAATTCGACCCGGTTGCGCCCGTTCTCCTTGGCCTGGTAAAGCGCCTTGTCGGCACGCGCCAGGGCGGTGTCGGTGCAAGTGTCGGCCGCGCACAGTGCGGTTACGCCGATGCTGACGTTGATTCGCAGCGTTGTGCCGTCGAAAGCGATGTTTTCGGCGGCAATCTGTTGGCGCAGGCGCTCGGCGTAATCCGTCGCACTGACGCGATCGCTGCCATAGAGCAGGATGGCGAATTCCTCGCCGCCCAGGCGTCCGGCCAGGTCGGTCTTGCGCAGGCTGGCGCGGATCAGTTCGGCGAAGCGGCGCAATACCGCGTCGCCGGCGGCATGTCCATGCGTATCGTTGACCCGCTTGAAGTGGTCCAGGTCGAGCATCAGCAAGGTCGCCGGAGTTTCGTGGAAGCGTTGCTGGCGGGCGACTTCCAGTTGCAGTTGGGCGAGGAAGTGGCGCCGGTTGGGCAGCCCGGTGAGCGGGTCGGTGGAGGCCAGGTTCTGCAACTCTTCTTCCAGGCGTTTGCGTTCGCTGATGTCTTGTTTGATGCCGACGAAATGGCGTATCTCGCCGGATTCGTCGAGGACCGGCGTGATGATCAGCTCCTCATCGTACTGGCTGCCGTCACGCCGCTTGTTGACGATTTCGCCGTGCCAGGTCCGGCCGGCCAGAATGGTTTGCCACATCACATCGTAGAAGGGCTGATCCTGGCGGCCGGATTTCACCAGTTCGGCCGGTCGCTTGCCGGTGACTTCGACGCGGCTGAAGCCGGTCAGCGCCTCGAAGGCCGGATTGACCCATTCGATATTTGCCTTGGGATCGGTGATCACGATGCCGCTGGCGACCGCTTCCAGCGCCGAAACCAGCAGTCGGTCACGCGCCTGGGCGACCTGGCGCTGGCTGATGTCGTGGAATACCACCACCGCGCCGACGCGTTTGCCGGCGCGTTCGGTCGGCGCGGCCGTCATCTCGACCGGGAAGCCGCTGCCATCCTTGCGGAAGAACCATTCTTCGCCGCGGCGGACCTGACCGTCCTGCAGGGTGAGGAAGATCGGGCAGAGGGCGTGCGCATACGGTGTGCCATCCGCGCGATGGTGGTGGATCAGACGGTGCTGATCCTGGCCGAGCAATTCGGCTTCGCTGAAGCCGAGCATGCTCTGTGCGGCCGGATTGGCGAAGCAGCAGCGACCTTCCGGGTCGACCCCGTAGACACCTTCGCCCAACGCGGCGAGCAGTTGCTGGCGTTCCTCGGACAAGCGCTGTTCCTGCAGCCGCATTTGCTTTTGCCGCGCCGCCAGCATGAACAGCAATACGACGATGGCGCCGCCGCTGCCGCCGACCAGGGCGAATCCCAGCCAATGCTTGTCGACAATGTCCTGCCAGGTGAACATGGGTGTCTGGTTGAAGGGCGGCAGGCGTAGTTCCTGCAGCAAAGCGCGCACCGGCTCGTAGTCGGCCGGAATCGCCCAGCCGTGGTAATGCCCCTGGCGGGCGGCCGGGTGCGTTTCGTGCAGCGAGAACAGGGCCTTGGAAACTTCCTGGGCGAGGTGCTCGTCGACACCGGGCATCGCGGCGATGGGCCATTCCGGGTAGAGCCGGGTCGACAGCAGGAAGGGGAAGCCGAGCGAGCGGCGCCGGTTCAGCACCGCAACCTGGCTGGCATCGATGCGGCCGGCCACGATCAACGCCTCGACCACGCCGGTGCGCACGAAGGCGGCATCGGCGCGGCCTTCCATCAGCGCGAACAGCGCCCTGTCGTGCGGCATGCCGGTAATCAGAAGATTGGTTTCCCCCGCCAGGCTGATCCCGGCCCGCGCCAGTTCGTAGGCCTGCGTCTGGTAGCCGCCGAAGGAGCCGGTGTCGGGCGCGGCGATGGTTTTGCCCTTGAGATCGGCCAGTTTGGCGATGTCTTTGCGCCCGGCGCGGGTGACGATGACCCCGCCGAATTGGGTCAGCGGCTGATAGTTGTCCAGGTCGATCAGGGTGGCCAGCGGCGACGACAGGCCGTTGCGCTTGGTCATCAGGACATAGTGGCCGGGATTGGTCAGCACGAAATCCACCTTGCGCTGGCTGATTGCCGCTTCCAGTTCCGGGTAGGTCATTGCCTGCAGAACGAAGCTGCGACCGGTTGACGTGGCCAGGTAGTCGGCGGTGGCTTGCCAGCGGGTCAGGGTTTCCGGCTTGGGCCGAAAGGCGAGTACGCCGAGAGTGACCGGCGCCTCGGCCGCGGCGGCGAGGGAGCACCCGAAAAACGACAACCACAGCCAGATCCAGGCGCGGACAAGGCCCAGGCGGAGATTCGGGAATCGGGTTGCCGGGTAAAGAGGGCGCATCTATGGCTTGAGCGGTAGGGGAATTATTCCTGCCAGAATAACCTCGATCCGCTTGCCAAGTCCCGCAATAACCATCATGGCGAATGCGACAAGCGCCCCGACGGCGGCTTGGCCTTGGCCGCCGCGCCTGCGAGCAGACGCAAGATGTCTTCGAAGCGGAATTCGTCGAGCAGTTTGTGCAGGCGTGCGGCCGTGTCCGGGTCGATGCCATTGATGCGTTCGATCGATGCGCGCGCGGCTTCGACATCGAGGCTTTCCGCGGCACTGTGCAGTGCCGTCGTCAGCGCGTCCGGCAGCGGCGGCAGGGCGCTGGACAAGGCGCGCGCCGGCGCGCTTGCGGGCGCTTCGCTTTCATATTCGAAGACGACCCCCAGCAGGCGCGCCATGGTCGCGAACAGCAATGCCTCGTCGAGCGGTTTGGCCACCATGTCGTCGCAACCGGCGGCGAGGATTTCCTCGCGGTTTTCCTGGAAGGCGCTGGCGGTGAGCGCGGCGATCTTGATTTCGCTGCCGCCGGGCAGGGCGCGGATGCGGCGGGTCGCTTCGTAGCCGTCCAGCAGCGGCATGCGCATGTCCATCCAGATGAAGTCGGGGCGCCGTTCCAGGAAGCGGGCGATGGCTTCCTCGCCGTTGTCGGCAGAGCGGGTCTGGAAGCCGACCCGTTGCAGCAGGCGCAGCAGCAGTTCGCGGTTGTCGACGTTGTCTTCCGCCACCAGCACGTCGAGCGCACCCTGGCCGGGACGCAGTCGTGCCACCCGGTGCGGCAGTTCGACGTCGGCATGCTCGCCGCCGACTGCCGGCAGCGGCAGCGTGAAGAAGAAGGTGCTGCCCTGTCCCACCTGGCTGCGCAAGCCCAGTTCGCCCTGCATCAGGCGCACGAATTCGCGGCTGATCGTCAGCCCGAGGCCGGTGCCGTCACCCTTGGCAGCACCGTCGGCGGTCTGATAGAAGGCCTGGAAAATCTTGTCCTGTTCTGCCGCCGGGATGCCGGGACCGCTGTCGCTCACTTCGAAGCGCAAACGATCCTCGCCGAGTTGCTCGATGCGCAGGCTGACGCTGCCACGGTCGCTGAATTTGACCGCGTTGGAGAGCAGATTGAGCAGCACCTGGCGCAGGCGCGGTGCGTCGCCGTTAACGTAGCGGGGCAGCGCGGCGGGGCGTTCGACGCTGAAGGCGAGGCCTTTGGCATCGGCCCGCACGCGGGTCATTTCCTCGATGGCGCGCAGCGTGTCGTCGAGATCGAACGGCGTGTTCTGGATCGCCGTGCGGCCGGCTTCGATGCGGGAGATTTCCAGCACGTCGTTGATCAGGTCGAGCAGGTGGTGGCCGCTGCGCTTGATGGTGGCCAGGTTGTGCCGTTGCTCGGGGGACAGGCCGCTGTCGCGCGCCATCAACTGGGTGAAGCCGAGTATGGCGTTCATCGGCGTGCGCAGTTCGTGCGACATGTTGGCCAGGAACAGGCTCTTGGCCCGGTTGGCGGCTTCCGCCTGGTCGCGCGCCAGGGCCAGGTCCAGCGCCAGTTGCTTGTGTTCGCTGATGTCGCGATTGCTGGCGCGGCGACCGAGGAAATGCCCCTGTTCGTCATGCACCGGCCGGCAGACGTGCTCGATCCAGATGATGCGGTCGTCGCGGCGACGGATGCGGAACTCCAGCGTACACGGCTCGCCGGGTCCGGCGCCGCCGCGGAAATGCCCGCCGACCCGCGGCAGATCGTCGATCAGCAGGATGCGCTGCATCAGCTCGGGTTCGTCGAGGAACTCTTCGGCGCGGTAGCCGGTGATCTGTTCGCACGACGGCGAAACGTAGCGATAGCGGCCGTCCTCGCCCAGCCAGGTTTCCCAGTCGCTGGTGAATTGGGCCACGGTGCGGTAGCGCGTTTCGCTTTCGACCAGCGCGGCGGTGCGCTCGGCCACCAGGTTTTCCAGATGCACCCGGTAGTGCGCCAGTTCGTCGAGGTTGCGTTGATGCTCGGTAACGTCCTCCGCGATGCCGAGCAGATATTCGGGCTGGCCGGTTTCGTCGCACAGCGCGAGCTTATGGGTGTGCAGCAGGCGGCGGCCGTGATGCCGGGTTTCGATGGCTTCTTCGGCGATGTCGACGCTGCTGGATGCGGCCAGCACCTCGCGGTCCTTGTGAGCGAAGATTTCGGCCTGTTCGCGCGGGAACAGGTCGTAATCGTTCTTGCCCAGCATTTCTTCGCGCTTGATGCCGAGCAACGCTTCCGCCGCCTTGTTGAGCAGTGCGAAACGCAGGTTCCTGGCGTGTTTCAAAAAAATCATGTTGGGGATGTTCTCGATCACCGAGTCGAGCAGGCGGCGGCTGCCGCGCAGCGCTTCCTGGCTGGCGCGCAGGCGGGCCTGGTTTTCCGCCAGTTCGTCGATCATGCGGTCGAAGCTTTCGCCCAATTGGCCGAGCTCGTCATGCCGGCGCAGTTTGGCGCGCTGATCGTGGCGGCCTGCCCGCACCGCATCGGCAACCCGGTGCAGGTCGCCCAGGCCGCGCGTCAACCCGCGCGCCATGAACCAGGCGAACAGGGTGCCGATCAGGATGGCAGTGGCGGTGTAGGCCATGCCTTCGCGGGTGACTTCGCTCAGGCTGGCGGCCTGGCGATCCTGACCGAGACCGATGCGGGCCCAGCCGATCGGGCTGTTGCCGCGCAGGATCGGCATCGCGACATCGACCATGTCGGCGTTGTCGAGCAGGACTTGCGACGCGGGCGGGGCGGACAGCAAGCCCAGGCTGAGCGGATCGTCGATGTAGCGTCCGGCGATGCCGGGCTGGCTGTGCGCCAGCACGCGGCCGGCCGGGTCGAGGATCATGGCGTAGCGCAGATCGGGGTAGGAGGCGAGACCCTGCACCAGTTCCTCCATGCCGATCAGGTCGTTGGCGAGCACCCATTGCGTCCCTGATGCCGCCGTCGCGCTGGCCAGGCTGGCGGCCCGTTCCAGGGTCTGCTGATGCAGGAAATCGCGTTGGCGGCCGACCAGGTCGAACACGAACAGGGTCATCAGCACGGTGTGGACCAGGACGATGCCGAGCATCAGTTGGCGGCGGATCGAGCCGGTCAGGAAACGGCGGAGCGATGCGCCCAATGCGGTCATTATTTGCGCTCCACGAGCGGCCGCACCTGGGCTTCGAATTTGCCCAGAAAAGCGCGCACCGGTCGGTAGGTGGCGGCGTCGGCCGGCTCGAAGCGCGACAGCTCCATGGCGGCGAGCAGGCGGCGTCCTTCTTCGTTTTGGTGCAAGGCGAACAGCAGCCGGCCGACTTGTGCCACCCACCCGGGCGGCAGGTCGCTGCGGGCGACCAGGCCGTTGTTGGGCAGATTGTCGGTTTGCCAGATCACCTGCAAGGCGGCGGCCAGTTCCGGCCGTTCCCGGCTCAACGCCCGCCACGGCGGCGGCCAGGTGGCGCCGGCGGCGGTGCTGCCGCGATAGACGTTCATGATGGAAGACTCCTGCGAGCCGACGTAGCGGTTCTCGATGTCGTGCATCACATCGAGTCCGTGCGTGTGCAGATACCACTGCGGCAGCATGGTCGCCGCCAGCGCGGTGGGCGCCGGGTAGCTCACCGCCTTGCCCTTCAGGTCGGCCACGTTGCGGATGCCGCTGTCCTTGCGCACCAGGATGATGCCGCGGAAGTCGTGGTCGTCGCCCATCTTGCCGAACACGCGGTAGCCGTGCTCGCCGGCGACCAGGGTCTGGTAGGGATTGGGCAGGGCCAGGTGGAAATAGCCGGCGGCCAGTTTGGCGTCGTAGGCGGCATAGTCACGCGAGGCTTCCAGCTTGATCTTGCCGCTGCCGAGATGGCGGTTCAGGTAATCGACCAGCGGCTGGTAGACCTCGAACAGGCGTTTCGGGTTATGCAGCGGATGCACGCCGAACAGGTAGACCGGTTGCACCAGTCGCCCCGGCTGGTCCGCATAGTGGGGCGTGTAGGTCGTTTCTTCGCTGCGCTGGCAGGCCGCCAGCAACGCGATAACCAGCACTGCGGCCAGACGCATCCATAGCGGCAGATGCAGCCTCATGCCGCTACCTCCGGCTGGGTCGGCGTGGCGGCATCCAGGGCGCAGACGATGGCATCGAAGCGATAGGCTTCGATCATGCCGTGCAGCGTATTCGCCAGCACCGGTTGCTGCGCTGCGATGCGGGCGACGACTGCCTGGATGGCGTCCAGATCGAGTGCTACGGCGGCGGCGTGCAGGGCCAGGCCCAGATCGGCGGGCAGTTCGGCGAGGCCGCCGAGTGTTGCGTCGTCGGACGCGCGGGCGGCTGCGTCCGCAGCAGTATCGGTTTCGTAGCGGTAACGGATGTCCAACAGGCGCGCCATGACTTCGAAGATACGGGTTTCGACCAGGGGTTTGGCGACGACTTCGTCGCACCCGGCCGCCAGGATGGCGCCGCGGTCTTCCGCAAAGGCGCTGGCGGTGAGGGCAGCGATCCTGACCGCGGCGCCGCCGGGCAGGGCGCGGATGCGGCGGCTGGCCGCGTAGCCGTCCATGACCGGCATGCGCATATCCATCCAGATGAAGTGCGGATGCCAGGACAGGAACAGTTCGACCGCTTCGCGCCCGTCACGCGCCAGTTCGACGCTGAAGCCGGTCTTGCGCAACAGTTGTTCGAGCAGGTCGCGGTTGTCGGCATTGTCTTCCACCACCAGGATCCGCCGCGTCGCTTCGCCCTCGCTCAGGCCGAGCACACGGCAGGTCCGCTCTGCCGCCAGGCGTTCCTTGGTCACTGCGGGCAGACGTGCCTCGAACTGGAACACGCTGCCGGCGCCGAGGGTGCTCTCCACCGTCAAGTCGCCGCCCATCAGGTGAACGTATTCCCGGCTGATCGCCAGCCCCAGGCCGGCGCCCTCGCCGCGGGCGACGCCGAGGGCGGTCTGGTAGAACGGTTCGAAGATGCGCTGTTGTTCTTCCAGGGCGATGCCGGGGCCGTGGTCGACAACCTGGAAGCGCAGCCGGTCCGGGCCGGCTGGCTCGATGCGGAGGCCGATTTCGCCCTCCTCGGAGAATTTGATCGCATTGGTGAGCAGATTGAGCAGGACCTGGCGCAGCCGTTCGGCGTCGCCCTCGACACAGCAGGGTAGGTTGTCCGCCCGTTGCACGTTGAAGGCGAGGCCCTTGGCCAGGGCGCGTACCCGCGCCATTTCCTCCACCGTGGCCAGCGTCTCGGCAAGGTCGAACGGGCGCGCGCGAATGGTGGTGCGGCCGGCCTCGATGCGGGAAATCTCCAGCACATCGTTGATCAGGCTGAGCAGGTGGCGGCCGCTGCGGTTGATGGCGGCGAGATTGCTGCGTTGTTCGGCATGCAGGTCGCGATCCCGTTCCATGATCTGGGCGAAGCCGAGGATGGCGTTGAGCGGCGTGCGCAACTCGTGCGACATGTTGGACAGAAACACGCTCTTGGCCCGATTCGCCGTCTCGGCCGCGTCGCGGGCGATCTCCAGTTCGCGCGTGCGTGCGGCCACCTGCTCTTCCAGGTGTTGGCGGTGGCGAACCAGTTCCTCTTCGGCCAGATGCTGTGCGGAGATGTCTTGCACCGTGCCGAGCGAGCGCAACGGTTTGCCGTCGTCGCCGTAGTCGGTCTCGCAACGTTCGTGCACGTACTTGATGCGGCCATCCGGCATGCGCAGGCGGTGGCCGATTTCGTACGGCTGGCGAGTCGCCAGGGAATCGGTGTAGGCACGGTTGACCGCGTCGCGGTCGTCCGGGTGGATGGCGGCGAGGAAAGCCCCGTAGCTGGCGCCGAAACGTGCCGGGTCGATTTCGAAGATGCGAAAGATCTCCGCCGACCATTCCAGCCGGTTAGTGCTCAGGTCCAGTTCCCAACTGCCCAGATGGGCGAGGCGCTGTGCCTCGGTCAGGCGGTGCTCCCGTTCGCGCAAGGCCTGTTCGACCTGGCGGTAGCCGAACGCCAGCGCGGTGATCAGCAGGTTCAACAGCGTAATGCCGGTCAGGTAGATCCAGAGCAGGAGCAGACTCGCTTCGGCCGAGTCCGCGACGAACGGGCCGCGGCCATGGGCGGTGCCCAGGATGGCGAGCAGGGCGAAGGCGAGGACGGCGCTGCTGGTAATCCAGTTGTCCCGGCGCATGGCCAGCCAGAGCAGCGGCAGCAGTGGCAGAAACAAGGCCGCCAGGGGCGGCAACCGACTGAACAGGAGCAAGCCGCTGGCCATGAGCACGGCCAGGGCGATCAACGTTTGCGCATCGCGCGGCAGCTTGCGGCGCCAGTCGCTGCCGCAGAAGGTCAGCAGCGGCGGCGCAAACAGCAGCACGCCCAGGCTGTCACCCAACCACCAGGCCAGCCAGGCTTTGCCGAGCTGTTCCGCCGGCAGGGCGCCGGCCAGCCAGAGCGAGAGGACGCCGCCGCTGGCGCTGAGCAGCATCGGCAGCAAGGCGCCGGCGACCAGGAAGACGGGGATGTCGTGGCGTCGCTCCAGCGCCGGTTGGAAGTCGAACCGGCGCAACAGCAGGGCGGCGGCCAACGGCGCCAGGGCGTTGCCGACGGCGATGGCGATGGCGCTGGCAAGGTTGCCGCCGACCACCAGATTGACCAGGAAGGCGCCGAGGAACACCGCCGGCCATAACCGTAGTCCCCAGATCGCCAGAGCGGCGACGGCAATGCCGCTGGCCGGCCAGATCAGACTGATCTGGCTGCCGACATAGGGCAGCGCCAGACCCAGATAGCCGCCCAGGAAATAGGCAGCGGCAACCAGGGCGGAGCGTTGCAGGTGCGCAGTGGCAATCATGGCAGCTATCCCGATTCGGCTTGCAGCGCCAATTTGCCGATGGCCTCCGCCGGCAGCGGGCGGCCGAACAGGTAGCCCTGGAAGGCGGGGCAGCCGGCCGCGCGCAGGAAGACCCATTCCGCCTCGGTCTCCACCCCTTCGGCGATGATGCCGAGCTGAAGGTGTTGCGCCATGGCGATGATGGTGCCGACGATGGCGGCATCCTGATGGTCCTTGTGCACGTCGCGCACGAAGGATTGATCGATCTTCAGGCGATCCAGCGGCAGCTGCTTCAGATAGGCCAGCGAGGAATAGCCGGTGCCGAAGTCGTCGACCGCGAAACGGATGCCGTGCGTCTTGAGGCGGCTCATCTTGGCGATGCTGGCGTCGACGTCGACCAGCAACATGCTTTCGGTGACTTCCAGTTCCAGCGTGCACGGGTCGGCGCCGGTGGCCGCCAGCACGGCTTCCACCTGCTCGACGAAGTCGGCCTGATGCAGTTGGCGCGAACTGACATTGACCGAAACCATGCCCAGGCGTGGCGCCACGGTCGGGTCGGCCTGCCAGCGCACCTGTTGTTCCAGCGCCTGACGCAGCACCCAGGCGCCGAGCGGCACGATCAGGCCGGAGTCTTCGCACACCGGAATGAACTCGGCCGGGCTGACCAGGCCGCGTTCGGGATGATTCCAGCGCACCAGCGCCTCGCAGCCGCGCAGGTTGCCGGCGGCATCGGTCTGCGCCTGGTAGAGCACGGTGAACTCTTCCTGTTCGAGTGCGCGGCGCAGGTCTTTTTCCAGATGCAGGCGCTGTTCGGCGAGGGCCTGCATGCGCGCTTCATAGAAGCAGATGGTGTTGCGGCCCGCCTGTTTGGCCTGGTACATGGCCGTGTCGGCATGGCTGAGCAGTTCGTCGCTGGTGGCGCCGTCCGTGGGGTACAGCGTGATGCCGATGCTGGCGTCGAGCTGCAGCTCGTGTCCTTCGATGTGAATCGCTTCCGCCAGTTGTGCAGTGAGTTGGCTCGCCACGACATGGGCGCGGCGGGCGGCTTCCTGGGCGTCGGTGGCGAGGGACGGCAGCAATACCAGGAATTCGTCGCCCCCCCAGCGCGACAGCGTGTCCTCGGTGCGCAGCACGCTCTGGAACAGGTGGCTGACCTGGCTCAGGTAAAGATCGCCGATGGCGTGGCCGAGGGCGTCGTTGATCGTCTTGAAGCGGTCCAGATCGAGAAACAGCACCGCGCCGATATCGCCGCGGCGCTGGGCGCGCGCCAGTTCCAGCGTGAGCCGGTCGGACAGCAGGCGGCGATTGGGCAGGCTAGTCAGCGCGTCGTGATAGGCCAGGTATTCGATCTGGTTGTCGGACAGGCGACGCTCCACGCCCATGCTGATTACGCCGGTGACGCGCGTCAGAAAATCGCTCCAGCGATGGGGCGCCGTTCGGCTGGCCGGCACATGCTGCACCAGTAGCCCCAGGCGTTCGCCCTCCGCCTCGATGGGAAGGGCGAAGCGGGGCGGCGCGGCTTCGGGCGTATCCAGTTCGAGCGGGGCGGTGGCATCCAGGATGGCGATTTCCACGGCGTGCCGGAAGCGCTCGCCCTCGAGCAAGCGCATGCGTAGACGCGGCGGGCCGCTGTCGAGACCAAGCTGCATGATCCGTTCGCTGTCGCGATTCAGGATCAAGCGGGAAAACGCGCCTTCGCCCGACCATTCCACCTGTGTACCGAGCACTTCCATGGCGGCTTCGAGGAATTCCGCCGCCGAGGTGTGTTGCAAGCCCAGCGCCAGCAACTTGCCGAGTACCTGTTCCTCCTGCATCGAAAAAAGGATTTTTTCGTTGGAGGCTTCGAGTTGCCGGGTGCGCTCGGCAACCCGCTGTTCGAGCTGGCTATTCAATGTGCGCAGTTCGCGCCGGGCCTGGGCGAGTTCGAGGTGGGTACGCACGCGTACCAACACTTCTTCGAGCTGGAACGGTTTGACGATGTAGTCGACGCCGCCGGCCTGGAAGGCATGCACCTTGTCCTCCATGTCCTGCAGCGCGCTGATGAAGATTACCGGCACGTCGCTGAGTGCCGGATCGGCCTTGATGCGGCGGCATACCTCGTAGCCGTCCAGCGTCGGCATGCGGATATCGAGCAGGATCAAATCCGGCAGGCCGGTATGCAGCGCACGCAACGCCATTTCGCCGGACAACGCGGGACGCACCTTGTAATCCGCCTGCTGCAGCATGCTGCCGAGGACTTTCAGATTGTTGGGGTTGTCGTCCACGATCATGACGACAGCGGTGCTACCGGTCTCGGGTGCCATGCGATTGGGCCTGTTTTCGGTTCTCTTGCGGGGTGTGGCTACCGTTCGATTTCTATTATTACTGTAGCAAGTCAAGGTTTTTTGGGAGTGACTGTTTCAATCTATGGACGACCTGAATCCAGCGGAATCGACCCACTTCCATCACCCCAGATTTGCGGTAATCCGGGGTGTGGTGGAGATAAATCAGTACTAAAGAATTCACTGTATTGACCTATGGGTTGTACGCCATAACATCCATGTCGAGCGCATGGCTTTGTGCAGGACGTTACTACTAATGACTATACTGGCTGAACGTTTTGGACAGATTTGCCGGCTGCTTTCGATTAAGCAGGAATTGACCAAAACGTCGTGGTTCGGGCTTGGCTACAGGGCGTTTCGGTCGCTCATCAAGGCGCATCTCTTTGGGGGCCAGACTCGGTTCTGTGGGAGAGAGGTGCGTGTCACGGTCGCCTATTAGAAGGAAACTGCCATGGTGTTCATGAATCGCTCCCGCACGGAGCAATCGCTGCAGCGTGTCGAAGAGCTGGAACGGGAAAATGCCTCGTTGCGCCAGCAACTGGCACATACCCATGACCACAACAACACGTTGGGCGCCGACCGGCAGCGGCTGACCGACGAAGTGCTCCGTATGAGCAGCCTGACCGAGCATCTCGGCACCTTCAGCGATTCGCTCAAACTGTCGCAAACCTCGCTGGCCTCGCTGGCCAACGCGATGAAGCTCGAGACGGAGCAGGTGGTGAGCAATGTCCATTCGGTCGGCGACAACCTCGGTTTGATCGAACGGATGTCGAGCAATCTGACCAGCTTCGTGCAACGCCTGCACGACACCTCCCAGGCCGTGGCGGAATTGCACGAGCGCACCGGCGAGATCGGCGGCATCGGCAATCTGATTCGCGAGATCGCCAACCAGACCAATCTGCTTGCCCTCAACGCCGCCATCGAAGCCGCTCGCGCCGGCGAGCAGGGCCGCGGTTTCGCCGTGGTGGCCGATGAAGTGCGCAAACTGGCCGAACGTACGCGCAAGGCCACCGAGGAGATTTCCACGCTGGTGCAGACGGTGCAGGACGAAGCCAGTTCGGTGCGTGCGCGGGTTCAGGTCGACCCGAGCCACACCCAGGCCTTCAGCAAGGAAGGCGAACAGGCCTATGCCGGCATGAAGAACCTGATGGAAATGTCCCACACCATGATCGGCACCATTTCCGCCACCGCGCTGCGCAGTTTCGTCGAGACCGCGAAGCTGGATCACTTGGTGTTCAAGATGGAGGTCTACAAGGTCTACATGGGGCTTTCCGACAAAACCTCGAAGGATTTCGCCAGCCATAAGGAATGCCGCCTGGGCAAGTGGTATTACGACGGCGACGGTCAACATTGTTTTTCCAAACTGCCTGGCTACGTCGAGCTGGAACTGCCGCATGTCAGTGTGCATCGCTACGGTGTCGAAGCCGTCGAGCAGTTCAAGGCCGGCAATGTCGCCGCCGGCGTCGAATCGCTGAGTCGAATGGAAACCGCCAGCGCGAAAGTGCTGCATGAACTCGAAGTCATGGCTGCCAGTGGGAGCAAAGACCCGAGCATTCTGTGCGCGTCGCTTACTGGCGCGCATTTGCATCCATAACGGCGAAGGCCGGATTCCTGACTGTAGGATGGGCCCGCTACGCTTGGCCCATCCTACAAAACCTGAGCAGCGGATGCCTGGTATAGAAGCTGGAGTCATGTCCATAGATTGACACTCTGCTATTCAGAGTTATAAGCTCTGCATCACAGAGTTAACTCGAATGCGGACATGACCCCTCACCACGAACAGTTTCAGGCCATCCAGTCCATGCTGGCGGCAGGGCATCGCAGCGTGCACCTGGAACGGCACAGCCTGCTGCTGATCGGCGGCGTCGGCGGCTTCATCGCTGGCGCGACTGAATACATCATCACCGCCGAGCGATTTCCCGACCTTTCCCAACGCGCCGTGGCGCTGCTGCTCTGGCTCAGCGCCTGGCTGGGCGGCATGGCCTGGCTCGACCACCGCTGGACGCAACGCGCCCGCATGCGCCGCGACGAGACCCTGCCGTTTGCCCAGGCGCAGATCACCCGCGCCTGGTGGATGTTGTTGGGTATGGGCACGCTGGGCTCCTTCGCCATGTTCTTCTATGGCGGTGGCGGCATGATCTACGCACAGTGGATCGTCCTGCTCGGCCTCGGCATCTACCTGTTCGGCCTGTTCTCGCGGCCGCTGATCGAATGGATCGGGCTGGCCACCCTCCTGCTCGGCGTCGCCGGGTTGGCTGCCGGCCTGCCTTATGGCGCGACGCACTGGCTGGCGGCCTCCTGCTTCGCCATCGGCATGCCGCTGGCCGGCTGGTTGAACGCGAGATTCGGCGCGGGCGGCCTGCCGCGCAGCTTCCTGGCGCTGGGCTTCTGGTTGCTGGTGGTGGTGACGCCGCCCTTGCTGCTGACGCGTTTTTCCACCACGTCTATCCCCGCCGCCGGCGAACAGGTGCTGCGTCTGCCGGCGGGCAGCCACATCCCGCTGCGGGTCGATCTGGACAGTCCGATCCTCAGCATTGCGCCGCAGGCCGGCTTGGAAATGACGCTGACCCAGCCGGTCGAAATTGCTTTGATCGACGGCCAGCCGGACGGCCGCTACCGCATCGGCAACGGCGACTGGCATGCCGTCCGCGACGGCATCCTGCGCCTGATGATCGACCGACTCACCCCGCGCCTCGACGGCGATGCGCCCGAGGTGCGCGCCCACGCCCGCTTCGATGGCGCCGAATTCAAAGGAGATCAACCATGAGTACGCCCCTGCCCACGCTCGACCCGCTGCTGCACCAGCCGGCACGCACACAACTGGTCGCCTTTTTGTCCGGTCGCGGCGAAGCCACTTTTTCGGAACTGAAACGGGTGCTGGGGGTGACCGACGGCAACCTCGGCGCCCACCTCGCCAAACTGGTCGAAGCCGGTTATGTGGCGACCGGCGTCGCCACCGGCGAGGCGGCCGGTGGCGGCCGCGCCCAGACCGTCTATGGGCTGACCCCCGCAGGCCGCGCGGCCCTCAACGAATATGTCATCCGCCTGTCGGCGCTGATGGCGCTGTCCGCCGGCGGCACGCAGGCGAGCGAGTTATCCCCGCTCCTCGCGGGCCGTTCCTGAACCGATTTCTCAAGGAGTAATCATGAACTTCCGATACGTTTTCGCCGCAACGACCCTGGCCACGCTGACTGCCTGCGTCGGCCTGACACCGCCCGCCGCCGACAAACTCGCCGCCATGCCGACGGTGACTTACCCGGACAAAGCGCCGGCCGGCGACTTCATCTACAAGCTGCCCGCCGGCCAACCCATCGACCTGAACATCCGGGCCGACGGCAGCCTGCTTGCTGCCAACCTGGAACAAAAGGTCAGCGCCAGCCTCAAGCACGACCTTTATCTGCACAAAAACTGGGCCAGCGAAGACGCCCAACATTGGCAGCGCGCCGACCGGCTGGTCGGCGTCAATCTGAGCGTGACCCTGCCGTCATACCAGCATCCCGGTCCCGGCGAGTTGCATATGACACTGGAGCGCAAGGCGCCATGAAAACCACGCTGTCCCTGTTGCTGATCCTTGGCATCGGCGGCTGCGCTACGGACTGGTCGCACAACCTGTACGAAGGCGTGCGCCAGCAGCGGGAAGCCGTGCCCGACCCGACCGCCGCCCAGCCCGCCAGCCGCAATCCGGACTACGAACAATACCGGCGCGAGCGCGATGCGCTAAAAGACGCGCCGGCTCGCTGAGCGGCGCCAGTGACTGACCAGGCCATTTCATTTTTCGACAGGGAGAACAGCATGAAAATCGGGTTCAAGAAACATCGCGGCTACATCCTTTTATTGATTGGCTTCGGCTTGTTCCGCACCGCCGTCGCGGACTGGAACCCGATCCCGTCCGGCTCGATGCGGCCCAATCTGCTGGAAGGCGATGTGGTGTTGGTGGATCGTCTGGCCTACGACGTGAAGCTGCCGCTGAGCGACATCGTCGTCGCGGCCATCGCCGCCCCGAAACGCGGCGACATCGTCACGTTCTCGTCCCCGAAGGACGGCAATCGCATGATCAAACGCATCGTCGGGCTGCCCGGTGACACGGTAGAAATGCGCGCCGAGGCGCTGTTCTTCAATGGTTTGGCGGCCGCGTACGACGCCCCCGAACTGGCGCGGGAAACGAGCGAAACCGGCGTCCTGCGCGCTGTCCGGCTGACCGAAACGCTGGGCGCCGATGCGAGGCGCATCCAGTTGCTGTCCGGCGTGCCCGCCCGCAACAGCTTCGGCCCGGTCACCGTACCGGCCGGGCATTACCTGATGCTGGGCGACAACCGCGACAACAGCGCCGATTCGCGCTACTTCGGCTTCGTCCCCCGGCATCTGTTGATCGGCCAGGCCAAACGCATCCTGGTTTCGGCGGATATCAAGGGCAACTGGCTGCTGCGTCTGGAGCGCTTCGGCCAGCGTTTGCAGTGAGACGGGGTTTATCCGGGATGGCCGCGCCCGCCCGAGGCTTGATCCAGGGGCAGCTTTCATAGCTAAATCGATCAAACCGAAAAGGAGGCTCAAGAAATGAAAGTCCACGTTCTGCAACACGTCCCCTTCGAAGACATCGGCGGCATGGCCGGCTGGCTGGCCGGGCAGGGGGCCGAGGTCGGCTACACGCGGTTTTATGAACGCGCCGAATTTGAAAACCCCGGCTTGCCCGATCCGGCCGGCCTCGATCTGGTCATCGCCATGGGCGGTCCGATGAGCGTCAACGACGAGGCCGAGTTGCCCTGGCTGGTGGCGGAGAAGGCTTTCGTCCGCGACGTGGTGGCGCGCGGCGTGCCGATGCTGGGCGTCTGCCTGGGCGCCCAGCTCATCGCCAACGCGCTGGGCGCGCCGGTCTATCGCAATCCGGTGAAGGAGATCGGTTGGTTCCCGGTGCGGGCGGAAGACGGCCCAGCCGACGTGTTCCTTTTTCCCGCCGAGGCCCGCGTCTTCCACTGGCACGGCGAAACCTTCGACTTGCCGGCCGGGGCCGTGCGTCTGGCGCGCAGCGCGGTTTGCGAGAACCAGGCTTTCCAGCTTGGTCGCAATGTCGTCGGTCTGCAGTTCCACCTGGAAACCACGCCCGAAAGCGCCGTGACCATGCTGGAACACGGCCGCGACGAACTGGTGGATGCGCCGTACATCCAGGACGCGGCCAGCGTCTTGGCCGAACCGGCGGCGACCTACGCCGCCAACAATGCCCTCGTGGCAAGCCTGCTGGCCTACCTGACCGGGCGGTCGTGAGCCGGGCCACTTAGACTCGCTGGAACGGAGCATGGAAATTGTCTTGCTGCGGCATGGCCGGCCCCGGATCGATACGCGACAGCGCATGAACGCCGCCGGGTTCGGGCGCTGGATTTCAGCCTATGGCAATGCCGGCCTCGACCCATCTTCCCTGCCGCCACAAGATGCGTTGATGCAGGCGAAAAAGTGCGCCTATGCACTCTGCAGCGATCTCCCGCGTTCATTCGAATCCGCCGCGGCGCTTGGCCTGGCAGCCCATCGCGATGGGATGTTCCGGGAACTGGGCCTGCCTCACGCTGACTGGCGCGTAGCACGCTTGCCGCCGGGCGCCTGGGCGGTTCTGTTCCGGCTGCTGTGGCTGGCCGGATACGCGCACGGCGCCGAGTCCGTCGAGGTTGCCCGTGCGCGGGCACGCGGCTGCGCCGAACGCCTGATGGAACTGGCGGCCAAACACGGCAAGGTGATGTTCGTCGGGCATGGCTCGTTGAACTGGCTGATTGCCGGACAACTCAAGCGCAAGGGCTGGGACGGTCCTGTCCTGACTCCCGCCAGGCACTGGTCGTTCGGCGTTTACCGTTACCGATGAGCCGGCAACCGGTCGTGGGCGGCGGAGCGAATTGTCAAAATGGTTCAAACACCCGGTGGCCGCATGAACACTTACATTGCGCTTTTCAGAGCCATCAACGTTGGCGGGCGCAACACCTTGCCGATGAAGGAGCTGGTTGTTCTTCTCGAAGAGATGGGCGCGAAAGAAGTCAGAACTTACATCCAAAGCGGCAATGCGGTATTCCAGAGCAACGACGCCCCGCTATTCTCCGGACGATTGGCCGCTGAAATCAAACAGCGTTATGGCTTTGAACCCCACGTTCTCCTGCTCGGACTCGAAGCGATCAATTCGGCAATGGCGAATAACCCTTTCCCCGAAGCCGAGGCCGAGCCAAGCAGCTTGCATCTGGGCTTTCTGGCGTCCACGCCCAGGAATCCCGACCTGAAGAAACTCGACAGCCTGAAAAAGGCCAGCGAGCGGTTTCTTCTCCGCGATAAGGTGTTCTATCTCCATGCGCCGGAAGGGGTGGGCAGATCCAAGCTCGCGGCAAGCGCCGAGAAATTACTCGGTGTTCCGATGACGGATCGCAACTGGAAAACAGTATGCAAAATAAAAGATCTGGCCGAAGCGTAGAGGCCAACGCCGGGGCTTTCCTCAAGCCGATTCGGGTCTTGGCGCCACGCGGTGAGGATGCCGATGCTGCACAGGGAACGGGTCTTGCGGTCCAGTGCTTCGCGGCTCCAGGTACGGTCGTCACGGGCTTCGGCGGCTTCCCGGTCGGCGCCGACGGCGGGCATGATTGCGGCGGCTGTATCGGGCCAGTCAGCAGCGAACTGTATGGCCGCAGTCGTTCCCGACAGGCTAAAGTTTGGTCACTCGGAACACTTCAGACTGAACCGCCATGCAAGCCGAAAACTTCAATCTCAGCCGCTATCTCGAACGCATCGGCCATCGCGGCGAAGTCCGCGCCGACCTGGCCTCGGTGGCGGAAATCATGCGCTGCCAATTGCACAGCGTGCCATTCGAGAATCTCGACGTGCAGGCCGGCAAGGCCATTTCGCTGCAGCCGGAAGACATCGTCGCCAAGCTCGTCGAGCGTCGCCGCGGCGGCTATTGCTACGAGGTGAACGGCCTGTTCGCCATGGCGCTGACCGCGCTCGGCGTGGAATACCGCTTTGTCGGCTGCCGGCCGATGACTTACCCGGCGCGCCGGCCGCGCACCCACATGGCCATCCTGGCCAAGTTCGACGGCGAGGAATGGCTGTGCGACACCGGCTTCGGCAGCTACGGCCTGCGCGCACCGATGCGCCTGAACGAGACCGGCGAGGTGCGCCAGGACGCCGACACCTTCCAGTTGCTGCGCGCGAACGAACACGAATTCCAGCTGCGTGCGAAAGTGGAGGGCGACTGGGCCAACCAGTACGGCTTCGACCTGTCGCCGCACGAGTGGATCGACTTCCTGCCCGCCAACTGGCTCAACTCGACCCACCCGGACACGCTGTTCACGCAGCATCGCATCGTCATGCGGCAGACGCCGGAAGGCCGCGTCATTCTGTTCGACGACCGGCTGAAGACGATGAGTCACGGCGTGACGACGACGCGGCAGATCGACGCCACCGAACTGCCCGGCCTGCTCGCGACAACCTTCGGCCTGGAGTGCCTGACATGAACCCGGCCAAGGTCAGCCGTGACCGCCTTCAGCGCCTGGAAGACCTGCCCAACATCGGCCCGGCCATGGCGCGGGATCTGCGCAGCCTTGGCATCCGGACGCCCGCCGACCTCACCGGCCAGGATGCCTATGTGCTCTACGGTCGCCTCTGCACGCTCACCGGATTTCGCCAGGATCCCTGCGTCCTCGACGTGTTCCTCTCTGTCGTCCGCTTCATGGACGGCGGCGCGGCGCAGCCTTGGTGGGCTTACACCGCCGAGCGGAAACGGGCGCTCGCCGCCGGCGGAGGCGTTACGACGGGCGGCTGATCGATTTGCCAAGTCGAGCGATACGGCGACATTTGAGGGCGGGCGAGATGCCCAGGTTACATGTCCAGTAGGCTGCGCCGTGCGCGCCATCCAGCCTCAAACGGAGCCCATGGCACACCCAACGGTGTTTCTTCGGCGGGCCGGTTACTTCGCCAACCCGCCGTTACTGCGCCGCCTGAGCGAGCAACCGCGCCATTTCCCTCCCGACTCCGGCTGCCGAGGCCGGGTTCTGGCCGGTGACCAAGCGGCCGTCGACGATCACGTTGGCCTGCCAGTTCGGCGCCGGCACGTGCGTCGCGCCGCGTTGGGCGAGCCTGCTGGCGAGCAGGAACGGCACCACGTCGGCCAGTCCGGTGGCGCGTTCCTCGTCGTCGGTGAAGGCGGCGACCCGCTTGCCGGCGACCAGATAACGGCCGTCAGCCAGCTTCAGGTTGACCAGCGCCGCCGGGCCGTGACACACCGCGCCGACGACGCCGCCGGCGGCATGGATCGCCAGCGCGATACGGGCCAGACCAGCGTCGTCGGGGAAGTCCCACATGGTGCCGTGGCCGCCGACGAACAGGATGGCGGCGTAATCGGCCGGGTCGATCTCTTCCGGGCGCGCTGTGGCGGCCAGCTTGCCAGGTACTTCGGCATCGGCCAGGAAGCTGCGCAGCACGGCGTCGTCGAGTTCGCCGCCTTCCATCGGCGCCTTGCCGCCCTTGGGGCTGACGAAATCGACCTGGAAGCCGGCCAGGTGAAGTTCGGCCCAGGGATGGGCGGCTTCGGGCGCGTAGAAGCCGGTGGGTTTGCCGGTGTCGCCTTTGCGGTCGTGGCTGGTCAGAGCGAATAGCACTTTGTTTTTCATCGGATCACCTTTACGTATCGGGTTTGAGGAAACGGCGCCGCGCGGTCGCCCTCATCGTGGCGCGGTCTGCGGTCGATATCCCGGCTGCGTATAGGCCGCATGCCGGGGGATGAATCAGGGAAAAATTGGACAAGCTGACGCACATAAAGATCTTCGCCCGGGTCGCCGAACGGTACCGGCATTGCCGCAACATCCTGGCCGAACCGGGGTCTGGCTATATCCCTCCCGACTCAGACACAATCCGCGCATGCAACCCAGCCTGCCGCGCACCGTGCGCCTACCGATCAATCGCTGCAACCTGCCGGCGGCGATCCTCGGCAGCCTGACTTTTCAGCGCCATCCGACGGCCTTGAAGCTGGATGGCGTGGATGAACTGCACCGCGGCCTGTTCCAGCGCCTGGCCGGGCTGGACGACGCCGGCGAGCGCGCCGAAGTGTTCATGGCGCACATGGATGCCGCGTTCAGCCTGGAGCATCCGGAAGAAGCCGGCTACAACCCGGCCTGGCCGCGCGGTCGGGCCAAGGCCAGTTACCTGAAAGTCCTGCGCGGTTGGGCGTTCGATGCCGACGGGCGCGAAGGCGCGGTGCTGAAGGGCTGGGTGGAATCGCGCTTCGGCCTGCTGCCACGCCATCACGGCGGGCCGATCCGCGATTTCTCCGGCGACACCTACCGGCATTACCTGGAGCAGCGCAGCGGCGGCCTCTACAACACCAACAGCCTGGAGGCGCAGTTCGACCTGCTGTACAGCTATTGCCAGTACGAACTGGCGCGTAGGCAGCCGGGCGAAACGCATGTGACGCTGTATCGCGGCGTCAACCGCATGGGCAACTACGAGGAGTTGGCCAGCGAAGCATTGGCCAGTGCCTCGCAGCCGGAAGATAGTCGCATCGTGCTGCTCAACAGCCTCAATTCCTTCACCCGCGAACGCGAACGCGCCTGCGAGTTCGGCGACAACATTCTGGAAGTGCGGGTGCCACTGGCCAAGGTGATGTTCTTCCACGGCTTGCTGCCCGGCACGTTAGGCGGCGAGGCGGAGTTCGGCGTGATCGGCGGGGTGTACGAGGTTCGCGTGGTAGCGGATTGATGTAGGTGCGAATTTATTCGCACCTACGGGTAGCACGTCGTGACCCGTAGGATGGGCCAAGCGCAGCGGGCCCATCACCTCCGCTGCTCCAGGCCGTTGGACGGGTTTGCTTCCCCCTTTGAAAAGGGGGATCGAGGGGGATTTGACGGCGGTGGCCTATGCGGCTGTCTCATAAATCCCCCCCAGCCCCCCTTTGCAAAGGGGGGAGTGACCGTAGCCCATCACTTCCGCTACGAGAAAACCTGACAAAGCCCCGCCTTTGGCGCAAATCCGACATGCCCGTCTGCTCGCCAAGCCGCATGGTTGCGCGGTTCTGGCAGCGGCCCGCTTCTTGCAATGGTTATTCCATTCACAACGAGGAGCGTTCCATGGCAATAGACAACTCCAACATTTTCGCTGACATCCTCACCGGCCTGGCCGACGGCAGCGTCGTCCCCTATCTCGGCGCGCGCGCCCTCGATGGCGTCGTCGAGCTGACCAGCGGGCGCGCCATCCCGGCCGACTCGGACAGCCTGATCCTGGCGATGAACGACGGCAAACCGATGGCGCCGAAGCTGATGTACGAGTTTCCCCGCGCCGCGATGAACATCGAGCTGAAGCGCGGCCGCTCGGCGGTCTCCAAGTTTCTCGACCGCACCTACCGCGACACCGTCTGGAGCCCTTCCACGCTGCACACCTGGCTGGCCGCGCAGAACCTGCCTTATGTCGTCGACACCAACCGCGACACCCTGATGCAGCAAGCCTATGCCGACCGCCCGCATACCCTGATCGTCGGCCTGTCGCGCATCGGCGGCACCGACTACCGCTTCAAGCTGTATCAGCACGACGGCAGCGGCAAGATCGGCAAACTCGGCACCAGCTACAAAGCCATCGAACAGGGCGACGTCGATGTCACCCTGCCGGTGCTGTTCAAACCGCTCGGCACGCCGTTGCCAGAATCGCATTACATCGCCTCCGACGCCGATTTCGTCGATTACGTCACCGAACTGATGGGCGGCTTCGGCATCCCCGCCTTCGTCAAACGCATGCGCCAGGGCAAACGCTACCTGCTGCTCGGTCTGCCGCTGAACCGCGACACCGAACGCATGGTGCTGTCCGATATCCAGTTCGGCGCCGCCAAGCCCGCCGGCTGGGCGCTGATGCCGCAGGCCAACGACAAGGAAAAGCGCTTCCTGACCAAGTTGAGCATGGAACTGGTCACCGCCGGCAGCGCCGACCTGCTCGCCGCAAGCCGCTCCGAACTGGTGCTGGAGGCCGCCTGATGCTGGCCTGGGATGACAAGGTCCATGCCCTCGGCGTCGCCGAGATGGACGCCACCCACCGCGAGTTCACCGCGCTGGTCAACATGCTGGCGGAATGCGACGACACCGACTTCGCCGCGCTGTTCGAAAAACTGCTCGAACACTGCCGCCTGCACTTCACCAACGAAGGCCGCCTGATGCGAATCTCCCGCTTCCCCGCGCTGAACGAGCACGAAAGCGAACATCACCGCATCTACGGCGACCTGGTCCAGATGAATCGCGCCGTACAACGCGGCCGCCTCATGCTGCCGCGCGCCTTCGTCAAACAAGGCCTGGAAGAATGGTTCAGCCTGCACCTGTCCAGCATGGACGCGGCGCTGGCCGCGCATCTGAAACGCGTGGGAACGGCGCGGGTCGACATGAACGGCGGGTTGCCAGTGTTGATGTAGACGGCGTCACCAACATCGACACAAGCGGTTTGTCAGGTGCGCAAAGCCTGTTACTTCTGCTGAAAATATTCCGTTGATGGAATATTTCGCCGGGGCTATAGTGCCGCCATGAGTTGGGACGTCGAATACACTGATGAGTTTGGCGGCTGGTGGAACCAGCTATCCGAAGAGGAGCAGGTCGCCCTTGCCGCCTCAGTGCGCTTGCTTGAAGAGCGAGGGCCGACATTGGGCTTTCCACACAGCAGCGGAATCAATGGGTCAAAGCACAGTCACATGCGAGAACTTCGCACGCAGCAAGGGGGCAGGCCACTGCGAACCCTCTACGCATTCGATCCAAAGCGATCCGCCATCCTGCTGATCGGTGGGGACAAGACGGGTGACGACCGTTGGTACGACGTGCATGTCCCCATCGCCGACCGACTCTATGACGAACATCTGGAGCAACTTCGAAAGGAAGGGCAGATCGATGGCTAAGAAATTTTCAGAACTTCGCTCGCGCATGTCGCCCGCGGCCCAAGCCCAGGCAGAAGTCAAAGCTCAAGCCATGCTGGCCGAAATGCCACTCAACGAACTGCGCCAAGCGCGCGGACTCTCGCAAAAAATGCTGGCCGACGTCCTGCACGTCCAGCAGCCTTCTATCGCCAAACTGGAGAAGCGCACGGACATGTATTTATCCACGCTGCGCAGCCACATTGAAGCCATGGGCGGACAGTTGGAAGTTGTCGCGCGATTTCCTGATGGCGCGGTGAAGATCAGCAACTTTTCCGAACTGGAAAACAACGCTACAACCTGATTTGTAGCGAAGGCCGGATTTTGCTAGCCCGAAAAGTCGGCCGACCAGCATGCCGCCATTGATGATTCGCTTACCCGGTTCCCCCCTTTGAAAAAGGGGGGGCTAGGGGGGATTTAGCAGCTGTCAACAAAACGCACATCGCCAACTTCCCCGCCGCCAACGACCTCAGCCGTCGCCCGTACCTGTCCGTCAGAAATCCACCGAAGTCCGCAGTGAAGAGAAGCTCCGCTGGCCTACCAGATTTACCGTGCAACCCGTGGGGTAGATTGCTTAAACTGCATGCAAACCAGAAGGCGGCGCCAAGAACAGAGGCAAACGCACGGATGACGTAATTTTCATTTGAATAGGTGCGAAAAACGGGGGGAAAGGCAATGCAAACAATGGACTACGTATTTTGCGTGCAAGGGATTGCGGCAAAACACAACTTATTTTTCCTATTGACATTACGTTAGGGGAATACACATGGAAATGCACCGCGTAAGTTCCAGCGCAATTAGCGCCGTTGGTTACGATCCGGACACTCAGCAGATGAAAATTCGTTTTGTCCAAGGTTCCACCGCCTACACGTTTTGCAGAGTCCCACAACACATATACGAAGGGTTGCTTTCGGCCGGCTCTAACAGGCTGGTGAGAAACCCCCTATGAACCCCGGATTCCCAAGAGCCAGGAAA
>JASJPG010000001.1:0-12634 GCA_031426815.1 Hydrogenophilaceae bacterium | reverse complement strand
AGGCCACGCTGCGTAGGAGCGCCTTCCAAGGCGCGAAGTCCGGGAACAATCGCGCCTTGGAAGGCGCTCCTACGAGTGGTGTCGCGGCTTTCGAGCGATATCCAAATGAGCAGCTTAGGTTTCCGGCTAAATGTTTTCCCGTGCTGGCCGATAAGAAAAAACCTGAATCCTTGCGCTGCTTTCGTAGGAGCGGCTTCCAAGCCACCCTACGAAGAACGCGTTGACCCCCACGACACCTTCACTACGTACGGTATCCATGGTCGCCTTCCCTCAACCCGATTCAGCCCGTATTCCCACCCTGCTGGTGGTGGACGACACGCCGGAAAATCTGGCGGTGTTGTCCGAACTGCTGGCGCCCGCGTATCGCGTGCTGGTCGCCAATACCGGACCGCGCGCGTTGCGTCTGGCCCGCTCGCAGCCGCGGCCCGACCTGATCCTGCTCGATGTGATGATGCCGGACATGGATGGTTACAGCGTCCTGCAGCAACTGCGGCAAAGCCCCGCCACGGCCGATGTGCCGGTCATCTTCGTTACCGCGATGACCGCGATGGAAGACGAGCAGCGCGGCTTCGATCTCGGCGCCGTCGACTACATCACCAAGCCGATCCGTCCGCCCATCGTGCTGGCGCGGGTCAAGGCACAACTGGAACTGAAGGAGGCGCGCGACTGGTTGCAGAACAAGAACCAGGTGCTGGAAGCCGAGGTGGCGGCGCGGCTGAGCGAAATTCTGCTGATCCAGGATGTCAGCATCCACGCCCTGGCCCGGCTGGCGGAAACGCGCGACCCGGAAACCGGCAACCATATCCACCGCACCCAATCCTATGTGCGGGCGCTGGCGCTGCACTTGCGCGCGCATCCGGGTTTTGCCGCACTGCTGACGGCCGAATACATCGACCAATTGGCCAAGTCGGCACCGTTGCACGACATCGGCAAGGTCGGCATTCCCGACCACATTCTGCTCAAGCCGGGCAAGCTGACGGCGGAGGAGTGGGAGATCATGAAGACACACGCCCGTCTCGGTTCGGAGGCGATCGAGCAGGCCGAGCGGGATGCGGTCAAACCGGTGGCGTTCCTCGCCATCGCCAAGGAAATTGCCCACTGGCATCACGAGAAATGGGATGGCAGCGGCTATCCGGACGGCCTCGTCGGCGCTGAAATTCCGATTCCGGCGCGCCTGATGGCGTTGGCCGATGTGTTCGACGCCCTCATTTCGCGCCGCGTCTACAAGCCGCCGATGCCGTATGAACAGGCGCGCGAAATCATCGTCGGCCATCGCGGCAGCCATTTCGACCCGGATGTGGTCGATGCCTTTCTGGTGGTTTTCGATGAATTCGTCGACATCGCCGAGCGTTACCGCGATGCCGGCGCGGAGTAGCCCGCGATGAACCCGATCGCGCCCGACCCTTCGCCGCGGCAACTGGAGGAGGAACGGATACGCCTGCGTACGCTGGTCAGCACCATTCCCGACCTGATCTGGCTGAAAGATGCCGATGGCGTCTATCTCGCCTGCAATCCCATGTTCGAGCGGTTTTTCGGCGCCAAGGAAGCCGATATCGTCGGCAAGACCGATTACGACTTCGTCGCGCGGGAACTGGCGGATTTTTTCCGCGCGCATGATCGCAACGCCATGCTGGCCGGCGGTCCCACCGTCAACGAGGAATGGATTACCTTCGCCGACGACGGGCACAAGGCGCTGCTGGAAACCATCAAGACGCCGATGCACGATAGCGCGGGGGCGCTCATCGGTGTGCTCGGCATCGCCCGCGACATCACCGCCAATCACCAGTACCAGGAACAACTTGCCGCTCAGGTGGAGGAATTGCGCCGCTGGCAGGATGCCACGCTGGGGCGCGAGATGCGCATCCTGGAACTGAAGCGGGAAGTGAACGCGCTGCTCGCCAAACTCGGGCAGCCGCCGAATTATCCGAGCGCCGAAACGCGCGGCCTGGGCGATGGGCAAATCCTGCGAGACAGCCAATGAAAAGCGGTCCGCGCCTGGCCCGCTGGCTGTTGCCGGCCGCCTTCCTGCTCGGCGGTTGTGGTGACGGCGAACGCCAGGCGGCCTATCAGCCGGAATTCGGCGCATCGCCGAGCAGCGCGCCGACGCGCCCGGAATATCGCTTCGCCGTGCACCCGCTGCATAACCCGGAGCGCTTGTTCGCGGTCTACGGCCCGCTCGTCGACCGCCTCAATGCCGGCATACCGGAAGCCCATTTCATCCTGGAAGCCTCGCGCAACTACGAGGAATTCGACAAGAAACTGTATGCCCGTCAGTTCGATCTGGCGCTGCCGAATCCTTATCAGACCGTCAACGCCTTGCGCCACGGCTATCGGGTGTTCGGCAAGATGGGCGATGACGCCAATTTTCGCGGCATCCTGCTGCTGCGCCGCGACAGTGGCATCCGTACAGTCGCCGATCTGCACGGCAAGGTGGTCAGTTTTCCGGCCAAGACTGCGTTGGCCGCGACCATGCTGCCGCAGCATTTTCTGCAGGTGCGCGGCCTGCCGATCGACGCCTACGTGCCGCGCTATGTCGGTTCGCAGGAGTCCTCGATCATGAACGTCTACCTGGGCGATGCCGCTGCCGGCGCGACCTGGCCGCCGCCCTGGATCGCTTTTCAGAAGGACCATCCGGAGCGGGCCGCGCAACTCCAGGTGAAATGGAGCACACAATCGCTGCCCAACAATGGCCTGGTGGCGCGCGACGATTTCCCGCCGGCGTTGTTGAACAAGGTCGCCGCCATCCTGTTTTCGCTGCATGACAACGCTGCCGGGCGTGCAGTGCTGGAACGGATGCCGCTATCCCGCTTCGAGCCGGCAAACGCGGCGACTTACCAGCCGGTGCGCGATTTCGTCGCCCATTTCAGCCAGACCGTGCGGCCTTTGCCGGAACAACCATGAACCCCCTGCGCCGACGCCTGCGCGAACTTTCCATCCGCCAGCAACTGGTGCTCGGCATGGTGCTGCTGTTGACCCTGTTGATGAGCCTGTTCGTGACTTATCAGGTGTATCGGCAAGGCGAGTTTCTTGAGCACAACAGCCAGGTTCAGGCCGGCGGCCTGGCCAACACGCTGGCGGTGAGCAGTACCTCCTGGGTGATGGCCAACGATGTGATGGGGCTGCAGGAAGTGATCCGCTCGGTGGCACGCGAAACCAACGTGCGCTACGCCATGTTGCTCAGCCCGGACGGCCGTGTGCTGGCGCACAGCGAGCCGGCCCGGGTTGGCCTTTACCTGACCGATGCGCGTAGCCGGCTGTTGCGGAATGCGCCCATGCATCTGACGATTCTGGCCAGCGACGATCATGTCATCGATCTGGCGGCGCCGGTTCTCGCCGGCGGTCGTTTGCTTGGCTGGGCGCGGGTCGGCCTGGGCCGTGAGGAGGTCGCCGATAACCTGCGCCATATGCAGCGCGACGGCATCCTGTTCACGCTCGTCGGTATTGCGCTGGGCGCCTTGCTCGCCATCGCGATTGCGCAGGGTCTGACGCGCGGCCTGCGCCATCTCGTGCAGGGGGTTGGCCGAGTCGCGGCAGGGGAGCGCGGTTTCCAGCTCGCCTTCCAGCGCAAGGATGAAATCGGCAGCCTGGGCGAGGATTTCAACCGCATGCTGGCGGCGCTGGAGAAAAACGAGTCCCGCCTCGAAGCCGCCGAAATGGCGGCGCGCGGCGCCCAGGTGGAAATGGCCGGCCTGCTGGCGCGCGCGGACGATTCCCGCCTGGCGCTGCTCAGCATGCTGGAAGACCAGAAGTCGGCGGAAACCGCGCTGCGCCAGTCCGAAGCGCGTCTGCGCGATGCCCAGCGCGTCGCGCATATCGGCAGCTGGGATCTCAATCTGGTCAGCAACGGTTTGTGGTGGTCGGACGAGATATTCCGCATCTTCGAGATCGATCCCGAACTTTTCGAGGCGACTTACCCGGCGTTTCTCGAAGCCATCCACCCTGATGATCGCGACCGGGTCAATCAGGCCTATCGGGATTCCGTCGCCAACCGGACGCCCTACGACATCGTGCACCGCCTGCAGATGCAGGATGGGCGCATCAAATACGTGCATGAACGCTGCGAAACCCACTACGCCGCCGACGGCAGCCCGCAGTACTCCTTCGGTACGGTGCAGGACGTCAGCGAGCGCGTTCTGGTCGAGCAGCAATTGCGCAAGCTCTCCCTGGCGGTCGAGCAAAGCCCGAGCAGCATCGTCATCACCGACCTCGATGAGCACATCGAATATGTCAACCAGGCTTTCGTCGACGCCACCGGTTTCAGCCGTGAGGAGGCGTACGGCAAGACCCCGCGCATCCTGCAATCCGGCCAGACCGAACGCTCGACTTACACAGCCCTCAAGGAAAGCCTGAACAAAGGCGAAGTCTGGAAGGGCGAGTTCGTCAATCGGCGCAAGAGCGGCGAAATCTATTACGAAATGGCCACGATCGTGCCGATCCGCCAGCCGGATGGGCGCACGACCCATTTTCTGGCGGTGAAGGAAGACATCAGCGAAAAGCGGCGCACCGGCGAGGAGCTGGAACGCTACCGCCACCATCTGGAGGAACTGATCGCGGAACGCACGCACCAGTTGGTCGAAGCCAAGCTGGAAGCCGAAGCGGCTAATCTGGCGAAGAGCGCGTTCCTGGCCAACATGAGCCATGAAATCCGCACGCCGATGAATGCCATCGTCGGTCTGACGCATCTGCTGCAGGGCGGCAACTGTAATGACGAACAGCACGACAAGTTGCGCAAGATTGCCGATTCGGCGCACCACCTGCTGTCGGTGATCAACGACGTGCTCGATATTTCCAAGATCGAGGCCGGCAAATTCAGCCTGGAGAGCACCGATTTCGATCTCGACAGCCTGCTCGGCGGCGTCGCCAATCAGGTGCTGGACAAGGTGCGGCTGAAGAACCTGGAACTGGTCGTCGACATCGCGCCGAATATGCCGCGCTGGCTGCGCGGCGATCCCACCCGGCTGACGCAGGCACTGCTCAATTACGCCGCCAATGCCGTCAAGTTCACCGAAACGGGGGCCATCACCTTGCGCGTCGTCGCGCTGGAGACCAGCGAGACGGATTTGCTGCTGCGTTTCGAAGTGCGCGATAGCGGCATCGGCATTCCCGCGGAGGCGCTGCCGCGGCTGTTCCAGACCTTCGAGCAGGTGGATGCTTCCACCACCCGCCGTTACGGCGGCACCGGCCTCGGCCTCGCCATCACCCGGCGTCTGGCCGAGATGATGCACGGCACGGTCGGGGTCGACAGCCGGCTCGGGCAGGGCAGCGTGTTCTGGTTTACCGCGCGGCTCGGACGTGCTGCGCAAGCTGGCATGCCCACGTCGCATGTCCACCTGGCCGGGCGCAAGGTCTTGCTGGCCGACGACACACCGGAAGCGCGCGAAGTTCTCGGCGAAATGCTGCGCAGCCTGGGGCAGCGCGTCGATGTCGTGGAATCGGGCGAGGCGGCGCTGGAGCGCATCGCCGCCGCCGACCGCGCCGGCGAGCCTTACGAACTGGTGGTGCTGGATTGGCGCATGCCCGGCCTCGACGGCATGCAGACCGCGCGTCGGCTGCAGGCCATGGCGCTGGCAAGCCTGCCCGAGCGCATGCTGGTGACGGCCTACGACGAGCCGGAACTGCGAGCAGCCGCGCGTGAAGTCGGCTTCCATGCGGTACTGATCAAGCCGGTGACGCCATCGACGCTGTACGACAACCTGATGCCGCTGTTCGATGCCGGCAGCGAAATTGCCGCGCCGAAGGGCATGGTCCGTGCCGGTGCCGATTTCGCCGGTGCGCGTCTGTTGCTGTGCGAAGACAACCCGATCAACCAGGAAGTCGCGCTGGAGCTGCTGCGCGAAGCCGGCCTTGAAGCCGATCTCGCGGAAAACGGCCAGATCGGCCTGGACAAGGTGCGGCAGGCCGCCGAGCCCTACGACCTGATCCTGATGGACATGCAGATGCCGGTGATGGACGGCCTCGAAGCCACGCGGGCGATTCGCGCCTTGCCCGGTCTGGATAAGGTGCCGATCCTGGCGATGACCGCCAATGCGTTCAGCGAAGACCGGCAACGCTGCCTGGATGCCGGCATGAACGACCATGTCGCCAAGCCGGTGGATCCGGATGCCCTGTTTGCAGCCCTGGCGAAATGGCTGCCGCGCAAACTTGCGGTGCGTCCATCCCGTGCCGGCGCGGTTGCCGGGGCGGATTTCGCCACCGATTTTTCCTCCATCGCCGGTCTGGATGCCAAGGCCGGCCTGCGCATGACGCGCGGCAATCCGGAGAAATACGCCGCTTTGTTGCGCCTGTTCGTCGAACACCACGAGACCGATATGGCGCGTCTGCGCAACAGCCTGGCCAACGGCGATGGCGTCCAGGCCAAACGCCTGGCGCATTCGCTCAAGGGCGCGGCCGGGACCATCGGCGCCGGTGTCTTGCAGCGCTTGGCCGAAGAGCTCGATGCCGCGTTGGGCGAAGGCCGCCCGCCGTCGGAAATCGATGCCCGCATCGAGGCCTTCGCACAAGCGCAGCAGGCCTTCATCGTCGCTGTGCGCAGCATGCTTGATGCGACGCTGCCAGGCCATGACGCTAACGCGGTGCCGGTCGATCCGGCGCGACTGCGCGAACATCTGGATCGCCTCGCCGCCTTGCTGGCGGACGGCGATTCGCAAGCCATGCCGCTGATGCGCGAATGTGCGCCCGAATTGCGCGCCGTGCTGGGCGGTCTCGGCGAACGACTGCAACACCAGGTCGAAGTGTTCGATTTCGAACTGGCGCTGGAAACCTTGCGTGCCGCGCGTGCGCAGTTGCCCGACTGACATGAACCTATTTCGCGCAGTTGCCGGTGTCGTAGCAGCGCCTTCCAAGGCGCGAAGCCCGGAACAATCGCGCCTTGGAAGGCGCTCCTACGAGTGGCGGTGGCGCATGAAACAACCGGCCGTACGGAACTGACATGGACATCGTCTTCCTGATCTACGGACTCGCTTTCCTGGCACTCGGCCTGGTGCTGGTGATCTGGCCCAAGCACGACAGCCGCTTCGAACTCTCCCGCCTGAGCGGCTGGCTGGCGGCTTTCGCTTTCGTGCATGGCGCGCTGGAGTGGATGGACCTGTGGCGCGTGGTGCGTGGCGACAATCCCGCGCTTGCCGCGTTGCGCCCGTTCGCGTTGCTCGCGTCCTATCTGCTGTTGTACGAGTTCGGCCGCCGTCTGGTCGCGGCTGCCCTGCTCAAGCCGGGCGGTTTGCTTCGGACCTGGCTGTCGGCGCGGCTGCATTTCGTTTTGCTGGCCGCTGTCGCGGCGGGCAGCGGGTGGGGCGATGACTTTCTGCTCGATCTGGTCATCTGGTCGCGCTATCTCTATGGATTTTCCGCCGCCATGTTGGCCGGCGCCGGTTTCCTGCTGTATTGCAGCAACCGCATTCAACCCAGCCTGGAAACGGACGAATTCCGTCCGGTCAGGCGTGCCTGCATGGCCGCCGGCGGCGCCTTCATTGTCTATGCCGTGTTCGGCGGTCTGGTGGTGCCGCGCGCCGACTGGGCGCCGGCGGCGTGGCTCAATCAGGACAGCTTCCTGGCGGTCAGCGGTATCCCGGTGCAATTGTTGCGCGCCGCCTGTGCGGTCACGGTGGCCTTTTCGGTGGCCTACATCCTGCGCATCTTCCATCTCGAGCGCGGCCAGCGCATGCGTGCGGCGCTCGATCAGACCAAAGCCGCGCTGGCACAGGCCGACAGTCTGGGACGCCACAATCGGCTGCTGCTGGAGTCGGTCGGCGAAGGCATCTTCGGCATCGATCGTCTCGGTTGCGCCACGTTCATCAATCCGGCGGCACTGGCCATGCTGGGTTTTAGCGCCGATGAAATCATCGGCGAGCCGGTCCACATGCTGACGCACCATAGCCATGCAGACGGCACCCCTTATCCGCGCGAACACTGTCCGACGCAGCGGACGCTGCTCGACGGCCAGGCGCGTCATGTCGAAAGCGATCATTTCTGGCGCCAGGACGGCAGCCATTTTCCGGTCGAGTACTTCACCACGCAGATCCGCGAACACGGCGAGGCGATCGGCGCCGTGGTGGTCTTCAAGGACACCACCGAGCGCCAGCGCATCGAGGCCGAGCTGGAAACCTACCGCAATCGCCTGGAGGGCCTGGTGGCGCAGCGCACGGCGGAACTGCAGGCGCTGGAACAGCGCAGCCGGCTGATCCTGGACGCCAGCGCCAATGGCCTCTATGGCATCGATACCGGCGGCCGCATCAACTTCATCAACCCGGCCGCCAGCCGCATGCTCGGTTATGCGCCGGATGCGCTGCTCGGCCGCGCGGTGCATGCCGTCCTGCATCACACGCATGCCGACGGTTCGCCTTACCCGGGTGAAACCTGTCCGATGTTGGCGGCGTTGCAACAAGGGCTGGCGGAACGCAACGACGACGATCTGTTCTGGTGCGCCGACGGCACGCCGCTGCCGGTGGCGACGGCCACCCAGCCGATGTTGAAAGACGGCCGCATCGTCGGCGCCGTGGTCAGCTTTTCCGACATCCGCCAGCGCAAGGCGCTCGATGCCGCGCGCGATCGGGCGCTGGCCGAGGCCGAACGGCTGGCGCGGGTCAAGAGCGAATTCCTCGCCAACATGAGCCATGAAATCCGCACGCCGCTGAACGGTGTGCTCGGCCTGGCCCAGATCGGCATGCGCGACAGCGCCGGACGCGGCAGCGCGAGCGAGACCTTCGCCAAGATCGTGCAGTCGGGCAAGCTGCTGCTCGGCATCGTCAATGACGTGCTCGACTTCTCCAAAATCGAGGCCGGCAAACTCAAGATCGAAGCGGTGCCGATGCAGCCGGTCGAAGTGTTGCGCGAAGTCGCCACCTTGATGCATGAACGCGCCAAGGCCAAGGGCCTCTCCTTCAAGATCAGGAAAGCGCCGGATCTGCCGGTGACCTGCCTGGGCGACCCGCTGCGCCTGGGCCAGATCCTGATGAATCTGTTGTCCAACGCGATCAAGTTCACCCAGACCGGCAGCGTCACGCTGGAGGTGGCGCGCGAAGGCGAGAATCTGCTCTTGCGGATCGGCGATAGCGGCATCGGCATGACGCAGGACGAGATCGAACGCCTGTTCCGTCCGTTCGAACAGGCCGACGGTTCCACCACGCGCCGCTTCGGCGGCACCGGCCTCGGCCTGGCCATCACGCATCGCCTGGTGCAGCTGATGGGCGGCAGCATCCGGGTCGACAGCGTCGCGGGCGAAGGCAGCCGTTTCGAAGTGCGTCTGCCCTGCACCGAGACCCTGCAGGCGCTGCCGGCGCGGTCGCCCGTATGGATGCGCGACACGTTGCTGCCGCTGTCCGGCATGAATATCCTGGTCGCCGAAGACAATGCGGTGAATCAGGAAGTAATCGAGGACATCCTGAGCAGCGACGGGGCGCATGTCACCCTGGTCGGCAACGGTCGCGAAGCCGTGGACAAGGTGGTGCAACTCGGCGGCGATGCCTTCGACATCGTCCTGATGGACATCCAGATGCCGGAAATGGGCGGCCACGAGGCAACCCGCCGCATCCTCGCAATTGCCCCCGACCTGCCCGTCATCGGCCAGACCGCGCATGCATTCGCCGAGGAAAAAGCCGCCTGCCTGGCTGCCGGCATGCGCGCCCATATCGCCAAGCCGCTTGACCCGAACGCCTTGATCCAGCTGATTCTGCAGTACGCGCGGCAGCACTGAAGCCGCGCCGATTTAGGTGTGCCGCGCGAGGGCGCAGCGGTTGCGCCCCAACTCCAGTTCGATGGCCTTGGCGTCGCTGACCTGGAGCAGGCCGGTGTTGACGCGCCGGATCTCGTCGTAGCTGGGCGGATGTTCCGGCAGGTTTTCCAGTATGTAGGCACTGAACGCGGGCAGCCCGCGGGCCAGGATGCGCAAACCCTCGTGGCGCTCGCGCAGCGCGCCGAGCGGGGCGCGGTAGCAGCCCGCGGCGTCCGCCTCGTGCATGTGGCTGAAGTGGCCCGGCAGCACAACGGTGCGGTCGGGCAAGGCCAGCAGCCGTTGCAACGAACGGTACAGCAGCGGCGCCCAGGTCTCGGCGCGGCCGCCCAGGTCGGGTCGGCCGATCGAGTCGATGAACAGGGTGTCGCCGGTCAGCAGATAGCGCTCGTCCACCAGCAGATTGACCATGCCCAGGGTGTGGCCGGGGAGATGCAGTGCGCGCACCTGCACCGCGCCCAGCGTGAAGACCGTTTCGCCCGCCAGGTAACGGAACGGGAAGGTCGCCGGCAGCAGGTCTTCGGGATGGATGCTGTCGTAGGGGTGCAGCCAGTAATCCACGCCCAGCGCTTTCGCCATGGCCGCGCCGCCGCTGAGATGGTCGGCCTGCAGATGGGTGTCGAGCACCGTCGCGATGCGCCAGCCGCGTTCGGCGGCGATGCGGGTATAGACCTCGATGTGGCAGCTGGCATCGACCGTCATCGCCTCGCCGCCGCTGGCCAGCAGGTAGCTGAGGCAGCCGCGGGCCGGACGGCTGATCTGCAGCAGAGTCAGGCGCGGCGTCTCCTCCACCGCGCGGATTTCATAGTGGCCGCCCCAGGCTGCCATGCCGCCCTCCAGGTTGACCGCCGGATAGCCGAGGCGGCGCAGCCCTTCGGCCACGTGGCTCGAAGTATTGCCATTGGCGCACACCGCCAGGATCGGCTCGCCTCGCGGCAAGCTGTCGTGCAGCCGCTCCGGCACCGCGCGGGCCACCGCCGCGGCGATTTCCTCGTCTTCGTGCTCCAGGTCGAGCAGTTCGAAATAGGGGATGTTGACGGTCTGGATCGCTTCCTTGCCCTCGATCTTCCAGGCATCGAACTCGTCCGGATTGCGTACGTCCAGGATGGAGAAGCGGCTGCCTTGTTCCAGATGCCGCAGCAGTTCCGTCGGTTTCCAGCTGATCGATTTGTCACGGGTCATAACGCAACCTCACGTTCAAATGAGAATGGCTTCTAATAGAGTGTTGGAACAGCTCGGCGGCATTCGGTTCATGCCGAGTCTTGCCAGATCGCCTGCGATCCCGACATGCGGTACAGGGTTGACCGAATAGCCATGCCCTCCCTATCCTGCGCGCTCTATTTCAGGAGTTGCTTATGAACACCCCCACCTCGCAGCAGCAATTGATGCGTTCCATCATCCAGCGCATCGCCACCGGCCCGGAGTTGTCCAAGAACATTTCCCGCGAAGAAGCGCGCCTGGGCATGCAGTCCATCATCGACAACCAGGTCGACCCGGTGCAGGCGGCGATTTTCCTGATCGCGCTGCGCATGAAGCGGGAAACCGAGGAAGAGAACCTGGGCATCCTCGATGCCGTGCTGGCCTCGACCGAGCATGTCACCGCCGAGGTGGACGAGGTGGTCGACATCGCCGATCCCTACGACGGCTACAACCGCTGCCTGCCCGCCGCGCCGTTCCTGGCGCCGTTGCTGGCGGAACTGGGCGTCGCCGTGGTGAGCCACAGCGTCGAGTCGGTCGGTCCGAAATTCGGCGTCACCGCGCGCCACGTCTATCGCGCCCTCGGCGTCGATGTCGACCTGAAGCCGGCCGCAGTGGCGCGCCGCCTGGCCGATCCGGCCGTGGGCTGGAGCTACATCGATCAGGCCAGCTTCAGCCCGGCGCTGCACGATCTGACCGCACTGCGCGCGCGCATCGTCAAACGACCGGCGCTGACCACCGTGGAAGTGGTGGCCAAGCCGATCCTGGGCCGCAAGAAGACGCATCTGGTTACCGGCTTCGTGCATAAACCCTATCCGCCGGTGTACGCCATGTTGGCGCGCCATGCCGGCTTCGACAGTGCGCTGTTGATCCGCGGTGTTGAGGGCGGCGTGATTCCCTCGCTGCGCCAGGCCGGCAAATATTTCCGCTACGAAGCTACCGGTGACGGCCTGGAAGTGGATTTTGACCCGACCGAGCTGGGCATCGAGCAGACCGCCCGCGCCGTGCCGCTGCCGGACCATTTGCCGAAAGCCGTGAAACCTGGCGACGACGCCTTCATCGCGCTGGACACGCCGGCCACAGCGCAGGCAGCGGCTGAAGCAGGCATGGCGGCATTGCGCGGCGAGAAGGGCGCGACCTACGATTCCCTGGTGCTCGGCGCCGCGTTGATCCTGCACCACGTCGGCCGCGCCGAGAATCTCCAGGCAGCTGCCGTGCGGGTGCGGGCGGCGCTGGATTCCGGCCGCGCCGCGAGTCGTGTCAAATGAAGGGGGCGAAGCAATGACCTGGACCGTGGTGGCCAAGGAAGGCGAACTCGGCGTCGGCCAGATGAAGCGCATCGCGCCGGCGGGCAAGGCGCTGTTGCTGGTCAACGCCGAGGGCGGCTATTACTGCATCGACGAAATGTGCAGTCACGAGGACTACTCGCTCTGGTTCGGCTGCGTCAAAGGCCGTTCGATCAAATGCTCGCTGCACGGCAGCTACTTCGATCTGGCCAGCGGCAAGCCGCTCAACGAACCGGCCGAGTGTCCGCTCGCCACCTATCCCGCCAAATTGGAAGACGGCCAGATCTGGGTGGATGCGGGGTAGATTCACCCGCCGGGTGAGCGGCGAAACCACGCGTAGGAGCGCCTTCCAAGGCACGATTGTTCCGGACTTCGCGCCTTGGAAGGCGCTCCTAGTGCGCCCGTGAAGGCGCACACACAGCACGGT